>JACFNP010000002.1 GCA_019454835.1 Rubellimicrobium sp. | reverse complement strand
CAACCCGCTTATCACATAAAGCGAACGGACTGGGTTGCTTCGTCGCCTGCGGCTCATCGCAATGACGGGGGGTCTCGTCATTGCGAACGCAGTGAAGCAATCCACACCGGGCGCGCGGGCGCAGCATGGATTGCCACGTCGCCTTCGGCTCCTCGCAATGACGAGATGAGCAACCGTCATTGCGAGGCGCAGCCGAAGCAACCCCGACCGCTTGCGCGCAACATCGGGGTTGCTTCGTCGCCTGCGGCTCCTCGCAATGACGGCCACCCCCCGGCACCCCCCTTCATGCGACAGGTTGACGCGACCGGGGTGATAGCGCTATCACGCTACACATCCCCCGGCTGCGTCCGGCGCACCGGGGCCAGGGAACCGGCGACCAACAGCCGGCCATTTCGGGAGGATTACATGACTGACAAAATCAGGTCGGCCGCGTTGCGGTCGGTGGCGCTTGCTGCACTGGCGGTAGCCGGCAATGCCGTGTTCGCCGAAGGCATCGAGGTCACCGTGGTCTCGGGCGCGGTCGGCAATGCCGTCGCCAATTTCGAGGCGCTGGTCGCGCCCTGGGAAGAAGCCACCGGCAACACCGCCGTGCTCGTGCCGATGCCCGCATCGACCACCGACCAGTTCGGCCAGTACCGGCTGTGGCTGGCCGCGCAGAACGGCGATATCGACCTCTACCAGACCGACGTGATCTGGGCGCCGCAACTGGCCGACCATTTCGTCGACCTGACCGCCGCCGCACAGGAAGCCGGGCTGATCGACGCCAACTTCCCCTCGATCATCGAGTCGCAGACCGTGGACGGCCGCCTTGTCGCGCTGCCGATCTTCACCGACGCGCCCGCGCTCTATTACCGCACCGACCTGCTGGAAAAATACGACGCCGAAGTGCCGACCACCTGGGACGAGTTGACCGAGACCGCCGCGCGGATCATGGACGGCGAACGCGCCGACGGCAACGCCGACATCTGGGGTTTCGTCTTTCAGGGCAACGCCTACGAGGGCCTGACCTGCGACGCGCTCGAATGGGTAAAGTCCTGGGGCGGCGGCCAGATCGTCGAGGCCGACGGAACCATCTCCATCAACAACCCGAACGCGGCGGCGGCGCTGGAAATGGCGGCGGGCTGGGTCGGCACGATCAGCCCCGAAGGCGTGCTCGCCTACATGGAGGAAGAATCGCGCGGCGTCTGGCAGACCGGCAACTCGGTCTTCATGCGCAACTGGCCCTATGCCTACCTGCTGGGCAACGGCGACGATTCGGCGGTGAAGGGCCTGTTCGACGTGGCGCCGCTGCCCGCCGGGCCGGGGCCTGACGGCGCCTCCGCCGCCACGCTGGGCGGCTGGAACATCGCCGTCTCGCGCTACAGCCCGCGCCAGGAGGCGGCGATCAGCCTTGCGATCTACATGGGTTCCGCCGAGGCCCAGAAGCAGCGCGCCATCAACGAGGGCAACCTGCCGACGATCCAGTCGCTCTACGAAGATGCCGACGTGCTGGAAGCCAATCCCTACATGGCGCGCTGGCAGGACGTGTTCCTCAACGCCGTGCCGCGCCCCTCGGCGCCGGTGGGCGCGGATTACAACGAGGTCTCGACCCTGTTCTTCACCGCCGTCCACAGCGTGATCTCGGGATCGAGCGACGCCAATACGGCGCTTGCCGGTCTGCAGGACGACCTCGAGGATCTGCTCGAGGACTGACGGTCCCGGTTTGAGGTGCCCCCTCGGGGGCAACCTCGCGCCCTGTCCGCGCGTGGGGGGTCACACCCTTGCGGAGACGAGTGTCACTGGTGGGTGGCGGACAGGGCATCTCTCCTTTTCACGGACGGACAGGGGACCGGCCTCGATGAGCAGTCACCCCGCAGCGGTGCAGGCCCGTGCAGGCATCAGCCTGCAACAGCAGCGCGCCCGCGCGGCGTTCTGGTTTCTCGCGCCGATGCTGGTGATGCTGGCCTTCGTGGCCGCCTGGCCGCTGCTGCGGTCGATCACGCTGTCGTTCAGCAATGCCAGCGCCGACACGATCTTCAACGGCAACTGGGACTGGGCGGGCTGGAAGAACTACGTCGAGGCCCGCCCGCGTGCCGACGGCTCGATCCGCTGGCGCGGGGTGCTGGTCGATCCGAAATGGTGGAACGCCGTCTGGAACACCGTGCGGTTTTCGGTGATGTCGGTGGCGCTCGAGACGATCCTCGGCCTGCTGGTCGCGCTGGTGCTGAACGCCGAATTCCGCGGCCGCGCGCTGGTGCGCGCCGCCGTGCTGGTGCCCTGGGCGATCCCGACCATCGTTTCGGCCAAGATGTGGGGCTGGATGCTGAACGACCAGTACGGCATCATCAACGACATGCTGCTGCAACTGCACCTGATCGCGCAGCCGATCGCCTGGACCGCAAGGCCCGACACGGCGATGATCGCGGTGCTGATCGTCGATGTCTGGAAGACCACGCCCTTCATGGCGCTGCTGATCCTGGCCGGGTTGCAGATGGTGCCGCGTGACATGTACGAGGCCGCCCGGCTGGACGGCATCCACCCGATGCGGGTGTTCTGGCGCGTCACCCTGCCACTGGTGCGCCCGGCGATCATGGTGGCGGTGATCTTCCGGCTGCTCGATGCGCTGCGCATCTTCGACCTGATCTATGTGCTGACCCCGCGTTCCGAGGGCACCATCACCATGTCGGTGATCTCGTTCCAGAACATCCGTGAATTCGGCAAATACGCCGAAGGCTCGGCGCAATCGTCGATCCTGTTCCTCATCATCGCGGTGTTCGTCGTGCTCTACATCTGGGTCGGCAAGGTGAACCTGACCGGCGAGGGCGGCAGATGACCGTCATCGTCGCGTCGTTCTGGGTGCTGGTGAAATTCGTGGCCTTCGTCGCGGTGACGACGGCCATCGCGGTGCCGCTCTATCACACGGTCCTCGTCGCCACCGAAGGCGGCGGCAGCGGGCGGCGGCTTTCGGCGTTCCTGTGGCGGGCCGGGTTCTGGGCCATCGTCGTCGTGATCGTCCTCGTCTCGGTGTTCCCGTTCTACTACGCGATCCTTTCCAGTCTCGAATCCGGCACGGCACTGTTCCGGGTCAACTACCTGCCCGAGGCGTTCGACCTGTCGAACTACCGCCAGGTGCTGACCACGTCGAGCTTCCTTCATTCGATCTGGAACTCGGTGCTGATCGCCACGATCACCGTGGTGGCGGCGCTGACCCTTGCCGTCACCGCCTCCTACGCGCTGGCGCGGGTGCGGTTCCGGGGCCGGGGGCTGCTGCTGATGACGATTCTCGCGGTGTCGATGTTCCCGCAGATCGCCGTGCTGTCGGGGCTTTACGAGCTGGTGAACTGGCTTGGCCTCTACAACACCCCCTGGGCGCTGGTGCTGTCCTACACGATCTTCACCCTGCCCTTCACGGTCTGGGTGCTGACCACCTTCATGCGCGACCTGCCGGTGGAAATAGAAGAGGCCGCCATCGTCGACGGCGCCAGCCCCTGGGTCATCATCACGAGGGTCTTCATGCCGCTTCTGTGGCCCGCGCTGGTGACGACGGGCCTTCTGGCCTTCATCGGCGCCTGGAACGAATTCCTGTTCGCGCTGACCTTCACCATTTCCGAAAACCAGCGCACCGTGCCGGTGGCCATCGCGCTGTTCAGCGGCGCGAGCGTGCAGGAAATCCCCTGGGGGCCGATCATGGCGGCCAGCGTGGTCGTCACGCTGCCGCTGATCGCCCTCGTCCTTGTCTTCCAACGCAAGATCGTGGCCGGCCTGACCGCCGGCGGCGTGAAAGGCTGATCCCGCATGGCCCGTATCGAACTGAAGAACGTGAAGAAGAGCTTCGGCGCCGTCGAGGTCATCAAGGGCGTGGACCTGACCATCGAGAAGGGCGAGTTCATGGTCTTCGTCGGCCCCTCGGGCTGCGGCAAGTCGACGCTCTTGCGGCTGGTCTCGGGGCTGGAAACCATCACCTCGGGCGAGCTGAGCTTCGACGGGCAGCGGATGAACGATGTCCTGCCCTCGCGGCGCGGCATCGCCATGGTGTTCCAGAGCTATGCACTTTATCCGCACATGACGGTGCGCGAGAACATGGAATTCGGCATGAAGCTGGCCGGATCGACCCGCGAACACCTGCGCGCGCGCGTCGATCAGGCCGCCGGGCTGCTGCAGATCGAGCACCTGCTCGACCGGCTGCCGCGCCAGTTGTCCGGCGGCCAGCGCCAGCGCGTCGCCATCGGCCGCGCCATCACCCGCGACCCGCGCGTGTTCCTGTTCGACGAGCCCTTGTCGAACCTCGATGCCGCGCTGCGCGTCACCATGCGGATCGAGATTGCCAAGCTGCATCACGACATGCAGGATGTGACCATGATCTACGTCACCCACGATCAGGTCGAGGCCATGACGCTGGCCGACCGCATCTGCGTGTTGCGCGACGGCCAGGTGATGCAGGTCGGCACGCCTGCTGAACTGTATGAAAAGCCCAATTCCACCTTCGTGGCGGGCTTCATCGGCAGCCCCAAGATGAACCTGCTCGAAGGCGCGCTGGCCGCACCGCACGGCGCGCATACGGTGGGCATCCGGTCGGAACATCTGGACGTGGTGGCCGACGGCGACGGCGAATGGTCCGGGCCGGTGGTCCACAGCGAGAACCTTGGTTCCGACAACTACATCTTCGTCGATGTCGGCAGCGAGGAACCCGTCGTCGCCCGCATCGGCGGCGAGGAGCATGTCCGGCTCGGCACCCGCGTCGGCCTGCGCCCGCAGCCGGGGCGGATGCACCGCTTCGACGCCGGGGGGCAACCGCTGGCATGACGGTCGGCGGCCATGGCTGAACCTTTCGTCGCCGCCGTCGATGGCGGCGGGTCCAAGACGGCGGTGGCGGTGGCCACCCGCGACGGCAGCGCACGCCGCCTGCCGACCGTCGGCGGCAGCAACCCGCAGGACAATCCCGACTGGGCGCAGGCCATCGAGGCCGCGCTGGCCCCGGTGCAGGGCGCCGCGCATGTGGTGCTGGGCCTTGGCGGCTATGGCGAGGTGCCCGAGGTCGATGCAAGGCTCGAGGACAAGGCGCGCGCGTTGACGGGACCGCGCTTCACCATGATGAACGACGTGGCGCTGGCCGCGCGAGCCGCGTTCCCGAACGGCGGCGGCGTACTGGTGCTGTCGGGCACCGGGTCGATGGCGGTGGCGACCGGGCCTGCGGGCACCGTGCGCGTCGGCGGCTGGGGCGACCTGTTCTCGGACGAGGGTTCGGCCTTCTGGATCGGCCGCGAGGCTCTGGCGCGGGCCGCCCGCGAACGCGACGGGCGCGAGGGCGACACGCGGCTTGCGGACGGGCTGGAGGCGGCGCTGGGGCTGACCGGCGGCGGCCATTACGCGCTGCTCGGCTGGGCGCTGGCGCAGCCTCACCCGCGCGCCGACATCGCGCGGCTGGCGCGGATCGTGGACCGGCTGGCGGGGAACGGGGTCGATGCCGCGCGCGCGCTGCTGGACGCCGCCGCCGGGGAACTGGCCGCGCTGGCCGCAACCGCCGCCCGACGCGCGGGGCTGGAGGCGCCGCAACCCTGGGCACCGGCGGGATCGGTGTTCAACAGCCGGATCCTGACGGGCGCGGTGGCCGCACGCCTGGGCGGCCCCGCCATCGCCCCCGCAGCCGACGCGCTGGGCGGCGGCCTGCTGCTGGCCGCACGGGCGGCGGGCTGGGATGTCGATGCGGCCTGGCGCGCAAGGGTGGCGGCGGGGCTGACGGGGTAATCACGCAGCCCGGCATGTTTCGTCATTGCGAGGCGCAAGCCGAAGCAACTTCGACGGTTGTGCGCGAGAGGTCGGGATTGGTTTAGTGCGTTCGCAATGACGGTTATCACTCCGTCATTGCGAGGAGGCGAAGCCGACGAAGCAACCTCGACCGCTCATACACAACATCGGGGTTGCTTCGTCGCCTTTGGCTCCTCGCAATGACGAAATTCGCAGTTCGCCCGGTTCACCATGTAACCCTTGCCGTCATTGCGTCGGGCGCCCGATCCGTTCATGCTGGTGTGACCGGCTGCGCCCCTTGCACCATCCCCGGCCAGACCGCCCGAAGGTGACCGCCATGCGCAATTACACCATCATCATCCACCACGACACCGACAGCGCCTACGGTCTGACATTTCCCGACCTGCCCGGCTGCTTTGCCGCTGCCGACAGTTGGGATGAAATTCCTGCCGCCGCCGCCGAGGCGCTTGACCTGTGGTTCGAGGACGAACCCGACGGTGCCTCGGCCGCGCGGCGCGAACTTTCCGGGCGTTGAGCGGCTTCAACATCCTTGCCGTCGCACAGGCCGGGCGGCTGCAATACGAGGCGGTGCTGCTGGCCGCCTCGCTGCGCCGGGCGGCGCCCGCATTTGCCGGGCGGCTCTTCATCGCCGAACCGCAGCCCGGCCCGCTGTGGCCGGACGATCCGCGCCTGCCCGACGTGACCCGCCGCGCGCTGCAATCGCTGGACGCGGTGATCCTGCCCTTCGAGAGCCGCCACTTCGGCGCCGGCTATCCCCACGGCAACAAGATCGAGGCCCTTGCCGCCCTGCCCGCCGGTGAACCCTTCCTGTTTCTCGACACCGATACCCTGATTCTCGGCGACATCGGCGCGGTGGCGTTCGACTTCGCGCGGCCCTCGGCCTCGATGCGGCGCGAGGGGACATGGCCGAAACTGCTGCCCGGCGGGCCGGGGCTGGCCGCCGTCTGGGGCGCGCTCTACCGCCGCTTCGGTATGGATTTTGCCGCCTCGCAGGACCGGCGTTTCGGCGCAGGTGACTGGCGGCGTTATCTCTACTTCAACGCAGGCTGGTTCTTCGGCGCCGACCCCGCCGCCTTTGGCGCGCGCTTCGCCGACTATGCCGTGACGATCCGTGACGATCCGCCGCCCGAACTGGCCGGGCAAAGCCTGGACCCCTGGCTCGATCAGGTGGCGCTGCCGCTGGTGGTCCATGCACTCGGCGGCGGGCGGCCGGGGCCGGAACTGGCGGGGATGGACGGCGCCGTCACCTGCCACTGGCGCCTGCTGCCGCTGCTTTACGCGCGCGAAAGCGATGCCGCCGTCGCCATGCTGGAAAGCATCACCCGCGACCCCGGCCTTGCCGCCGCACTGACGGGCTGGGCGGCGCTCGAACGCATGTCCGCAGGCGACGGCGCCCGCGCCCGCGCGCTGTTCGACCGGGGCAACCTGCCCCCGGACGAACGCGACATCCGCCAGCGCCTGCGCCGCGCAGGCCTCTGGGTCAGATGATTTCGTTCCATATATTCGCTTGATCTGGAACACACGTCTCTGAAACCGAACAAATACGCTTCATTTTTTCCGGCTGCACAACCCGCCTCTCCCTGCGATCCTTATTTCGTCAACGCCGCGCCGGGCCGTTGCTCCTGCCCGCGCCACCCCTAGAATGCGCGCCAATCAGCAGAAAGGACGGGCCATGACCCAGGGTTTCGACACACTCCAGATCCACGCAGGCGCCGAACCGGACCCGGCGACCGGCGCGCGGCAGATTCCGATCTACCAGACCACCGCCTATGTCTTCAAAGACGCCGACCAGGCGGCGCGGCTGTTCAACCTCGAAGAGGTCGGCAACATCTATTCGCGCCTGACCAACCCGACCGTGTCGGCGCTGGCGAACCGCATCTGCGCGCTGGAGGGCGGCGCTGGCGCGTTCTGCTGCTCGTCGGGGCATGCGGCGCAGATCATGGCGTTCTTCCCGCTGCTTGAGCCGGGCCGCAACATCGTCGCCTCGAACCGGCTTTACGGCGGCAGCGCCCAGCAGTTCACCAACACCTTCCACAAGTTCGGCTGGCACACGAAATTCGTCGACATCGACGATCTCGACGCCGTGCGCGCCGCCATCGACGACGACACGCGGGCGATCTTCTGCGAGACCATCGCCAACCCCGGCGGCCATGTCGCCGACCTGCCCGCCATCGCCAAGGTGGCCGACGCCGCAGGCATCCCGCTGGTGGTCGACAACACCTCGGCCTCGCCCTACCTCTGCCGCCCGATCGAGCACGGCGCCACCATCGTCGTGCATTCGGTGACCAAGTATCTGACCGGCAACGGCACCGTCACCGGCGGCGTGGTGGTCGATTCGGGCAAGTTCGACTGGTCGAAGGGCGGCAAGTATCCTTCGCTCGCCGGACCGGAACCCGCCTATCACGGGCTGAACTTCCACGCGGCGCTGGGCGCGATGGCCTATACGTTCTGGGGCATCGCCGTGGGCCTGCGCGATCTGGGCATGACCATGAACCCGCAGGGCGCGCATTATTCGCTGATGGGGATCGAGACGCTCTCGCTGCGCATGACCCGCCATGTCGAAAACGCCGTGAAGGTGGCGACCTGGCTGGAGGGCCATGAGGGCGTCAAGGCGGTCACCTATGCGGGCCTGCCGTCCTCGCCGTCGCACGCCAAGGCCGAACGGCTGCTGCCGCGCGGCGCGGGGGCGCTGTTCACCGTGGCGCTGAAGGGCAGCTATGACGCCTGCGTGAAATTCGTCGATTCGCTGAAGCTGTTCAGCCATGTGGCGAATCTGGGCGACACGCGCTCGCTGGTGATCCACCCGGCCTCGACCACCCACCGCCAGCTTTCCGCCGAAGGGCGCGTCGCGGCGGGGGCGGCCGACAACGTGGTGCGACTGTCCATCGGCATCGAGGACGTGGCCGACATCATCGCCGATCTGGATCAGGCGCTGGCGGTGGCCAACGGCTGACCCGCGCGGGCGGCTGCGGGGCCATGCCCGCAGCCGCCACACCGTCACTCGATGGCAAGAACCATCGTGACCGAAGCCGTCACCTCGACCTCGCCCGCCGCCAGCGGCACCGACCCGGCATCGCGCATCGCATAGGCGACCGGCATCGGTGCCATGGCGCCTGATTCGCTGATCGACAGCACCGCGCCCGGCACGACCCCGGCGGCCTCGGCATAAAGGGCGGCCCGCGCCTGCGCATCGGCCACCGCCGCGCGCCGGGCGGCATCGGTGGCCGCCGCCGGATCGGCCAGCCCGAAGCTGATGCCCGAAATCCCGTTCGCCCCCTCGCCCACCACGGCATCGAGGACCGCCCCGACCTGCGCGATGTCGCGCAGGCGCACGGTCACGGTGCTGCTGGCGGTGTAGCCGACAAGTTGCGGCTGTTCGTTGTCGGGGTAGGTGTAGCGCGCGCCCAGCGACAGGCCGCTGGTCTGGATGTCGGCTGCGGCGACACCCGCCGCCGCCAGTTCATCCAGCACCGGCGCGAGGCCCGCGCTCATCCGCCGCAGGGCTTCGGCGGCACTGTCGGCATCCTCGCGTACGCCGATGGTGACGGTGGCCATGTCGGGCGGCAGGCTGACATGGCCCTCGCCGGTCACGGTGATGGTGCGCGCCGGACCGTCGGCAAGCGCGGGCAGCGGCAGCGCAAGGCCCATGGCCAGCACGGGCGCAAGAAACAGGCGCGGGTTCGGGATCATGGCATTTCTCCTGGCAAGGGATGGAAGTCATCCAGACGCGGATATGACGCGCGCCGCAAGCCGTTCCTTGGGGCGGCGCCAGGGCAATCGGGCGAACGGCATGTCCCGTCATTGCGAGGAGGCGCAGCCGACGAAGCAACCCCGATGTCGTATGCGAGCGGTCGGGGTTGCTTCGGCTGCGCCTCGCAATGACGGGGGTTGCAGGCGGCGGTGCCGCGCCAGCCCGCGCAACGCCGTTCCCCCGATTGCCCTCGGGGCGGCGCGACGGGGCCTTCCTTTTGCGCAGGATTATGCCGTAGCCTCCGGACACCCAAGGGATCGTGTCTGTCCCGCCCCGAGGAGGAATGCTAAGGCCGCTGGCATGAAACCGGACTTTGCGCTCTCGCTCTCGCTTCAGGGAGTCCGCCTCTTTCACCGTGCCGCCGACGGCTGGGACGAGGTCGGCACCGTGCCCGTGGATTCGCCCGATCTGGCAGGCGAAATCGCCGCCCTGCGCGCCAGGGGTCTTGCGCTTGCGGGTGATGCCGGGACGCGGCTTGCGTGCAAGATCGTGATTCCGAACGATCTTGTCCGCTATCTCGCCATCGACGATCCGCGCATCCCCGAAGACGGGGTGATGGCCGCCCTCGAAGGGATGACGCCCTACACGCTGGCCGAACTGGTCCAGGACCACCGGCCCGGCGGCGGGCGGATGCATGTCGCGGCGGTGGCGCGCGAGAATCTCGACGAGGCCGAGACCTTCGCCGTCGAACACGGCTTTGCCCCGCTGGCCTTCGTGGCGACGCCCGAACCGTGGACGTTCCCCGGCGAGGTGAACTTCGGCCCGACCCGGATGGCGGCGGCGATCCTGCCTGCGGGCGAGACGGTCGAGACCGATACCGAGGGTGTGCCGGTAGGACCACCGCCCGCCGCAGCGGCGCCGGACGATGCGGCAGGCGCCGAAGGGCAGGCCGATGAGGATTCGACTCCCGCGACGGGGGCGGACCCGGCCACCGACGACCCGGCAGTTGTGCCCGGCGCTGCGGACGACCAGCCGCCCGAGACCGCCGAAGCGCCAGAACCCCCGCCCGCGCCGGAGCCGCCGGACGCCGCCGCCCCACCGGCGCCGGTGCCGGACGCCGACCCCGCCGATATTGATGCCGAGGCCGAGGAGGCGCCCTTCATCGCCGTGGACGAGAACGGCGACCCCGAACCCGATCCGGCGGCGACCGCCGATGCGCCGCTGCCCGTCTTTGCCTCGCGCAGCCGCCCGCAGGGCATTACCCCCGCCGCACCGCCGCTGGTCCTTGCACAGACGGACGCCGTGCCGCCCGCCGCCGTGGCCGAGCCGGTCTTCACGAGCCGCGCCCTGCGCGCCGATCCCCGGACGCCCGGCCCCGCATCCCGGCGCGAGCCGAGCCTCAAGGCCGCCACGCCGCAGGCCGGGGGCGCAGACGCGCCGAAGATCACCGCCGTGCCGCCACCGCCGCCACCCGAACCAGCGGCAGCCATTATCCCGCTGGCCGCCGCCCGGCCCGGCGCCGTGCCGCGGATGCCCGGCCAGAGCGCCGCGCGCGACGCCGAGTCCGAGGCCGCGCCCGCGCCGAAACCACGCCGCCGCATCGGCCTCGGCCTGATGCTCACGCTGCTGCTGCTGATCCTGCTGGCGCTGGTCGCGCTGTGGTCGACGACGCTGGAGGGCGGCCTGGCCGCGCTGTTCGACCGCGAGGCCGCACCGCGCACCGCCGGTGCCCTGACCGACACCGCCCCGGCCACGCCGATCGCGGCGGCGGGCGAGGCCGCGCCGGTGGCGACCTCGGGCCTTGAACCCGCAGGCGCCGGCCCCGAGGCCGCAAGCCTCGCGCCCGATGCCATCGCCACGCCCGAAGCCGGGGCCGATCCCGCCACACTTCCGCCGCCCGATGCCGCCGCGCCCGCAACGGCGGCGCCCGGTCTGGCAGCACCCGAAGCCGACGGCGCGGACGCGCTGCCCGCGACTGCGCCGGAACCCGACGGCGGCGCGCTCGTCACCCGCGCCGGGGCGCGCGCGGCGGATGGTCCGGACAATGGCGCCGCGCTCGCCGCCGTGGCCGGGGCGGCGCTGCTCGGCACGCTGGTGACGCCGGAAGAGGCCGACCGCGTCTATCAGTCCACCGGCGTCTGGCTGCGCGCACCGCGCCTGCCGCTGGTGCCGCATGGCGAGACGCTCGACGACCTGGTGCTGGCCGCAGCCGATCCGGCGCGCGCCGACGCGACCCCGGTGGCGCTGACCGACCAGCCGGGCCTTGCGCCCGACCCCGGCCTGCCCGCGCAGCCGGTGCCGCCGCCCGCAGGCACGACGATCAGCCGCGATGCGCGCGGGCTGATCTCGGCCACGCCCGAAGGGGTGCTGCTGCCGACCGGCATCACCGTCTTTGCCGGTGCCCCGCCGCGCGTGCCGCCGACGCGCCCCGGCACCGAACCGCCGCCGGTCGCGGTTGCCGATGTGATCGAAAGCTCGGGCATCCGCCCGACTGCGCGGCCCGCCTCCGTCCTTGACGCCGCGATCAGCGCCGGGATGGCCGAAGCGCCGGTGCCTGACGATGGCGCGGGCGAGACCGGCACGGCAGAAGCCGACGCCAGAACACCGGCGCCTGACGGCGCCGTCCCCGAAGGCGAACCTGAAGGCGAGGCCGCATCGCCCGACGACAGCGCCACGGTCGAACCCCTGCCGGGCGGGGTCGCGCTGGCGCTGGTCGCGCCTGAACGGCGCCCGGCGGCGCGGCCCGCCTCGGTGGTGCCGCCGCCCGCATGGGAGGGCAAGAAACCACCGAACCGCCCGGCCCGTTTCGCCGCGCTCGCCGCCCCCGAGGCCGCCGCAGCCGAACCGCCCGCCGACCCGCTGGCCGCCACGCTCGAGGCGATCACCGCCGCGCCGGATCCGCTGGCCGGGGTGACAGCGCGGGCGGTGCCGCAGGCGCAAAGGCCGGGGGCGCGACCGCGCAACTTCGACCGGGTGGTGCAGACCCAGACCGAAATCCTCGCCCGCGCCAGTGCCGCGACGCAGGCCGCAGCAGCAGCGCCCGAACCCGCGCAGGTCGCCGCCGCCAGCGCGCCCGCAGGCAACCTGACGCAGGAGGAGGCCGCCGAAGCCTCGGCCGAGGTCTCGAGCATCGCCGCCCCCGCCGCCGGGCCGACACCGGGCGGGGTCGCGCAGGCCGCGACCGTCGCGCGGGCGATCAACCTGCGCGAGGTGAACCTGATCGGCGTCTTCGGCCCGCAGTCGTCACGGCGCGCGCTGGTGCGGCTGGCCAACGGGCGCTTGGTGCGGGTCGGGGTCGGCGACAGCCTCGATGGCGGTCAGGTCGTGGCCATCGGCGACGGCTTCCTGAACTATGCCAAGCGCGGCCAGACCTATTCGCTGCGCGTGCCCGGCTGACGGGCATTCCGTCCGCCCGCCGCAAGACCCGTGCGACAAAACGCCGGACTCCCGCACAATCAGCCGATTGCGCGGGCCGGGGCGGCCAGATAGCCTGCGCCCAAACGAGATGAGGATGCTTCCATGCGCGATTTCAGCCCCAATAGCTGGGAAGGACGGGCCGACGCCCATTCCTTCTACGGCTTCACCGACCTGCCGACCGTCCACGAACGCGGCACCGTCGTCGTCACGCATGGCACCGGCCCCTACATCCACGACGTGCACGGGCGTTCTTATCTGGATGCCAATTCGGGCCTGTGGAACATGGTCGCGGGGTTCGACCATCCGGGCCTGATCGCCGCCGCGCAGGAACAATACGCCCGCTTCCCCGGCTATCATTCGTTCTTCGGGCGGATGTCTGACCAGACGGTGATGCTGTCCGAAAAGCTGGTCGAGGTGTCGCCGTTCGCGTCGGGCAAGGTGTTCTACACCAACTCGGGGTCGGAAGCGAACGACACGATGGTGAAGATGCTGTGGTTCCTCTGGGCGTCGGAAGGTCAGCCGCAGCGGCGCAAGATCCTGACGCGGGTGAATGCCTATCACGGCGTCACCGCCGTCAGCGCCAGCATGACCGGCAAGCCCTACAATTCGGTGTTCGGCCTGCCGCTGCCGGGCTTCATCCACCTGACCTGCCCGCATTACTGGCGTAACGGCCAGGCGGGCGAGACCGAGGCCCAGTTCACCGCCCGCATGGCAAACGAGCTGGAAGCGACGATCATCAAGGAAGGCCCCGAGACCATCGCCGGGTTCTTCGCCGAGCCGGTGATGGGCGCAGGCGGCGTGATCCCGCCGTCCGAGGGCTATTTCCAGGCGGTCGTGCCGGTGCTGCGCAAATACGGCATCCCGGTGATTTCCGACGAGGTCATCACCGGCTTTGGCCGCACCGGCAACACCTGGGGCTGCGAGACCTACGGGTTCATCCCCGACGCGATCATCTCGTCCAAGAACCTGACCGCCGGGTTCTTTCCGATGGGCGCGGTGATCCTTGGCCCCGACCTGGCGGAACGGATGCAGGCGGCGGCCGAGAAGATCGAGGAATTCCCGCACGGCTTTACCGCCTCGGGGCATCCGGTCGGCTGCGCGATCGCGCTCAAGGCGATCGACGTGGTGATGAACGAGGGGCTTGCCGAGAACGTGACGGCGCTGACCCCGAAGTTCGAGGGCGGCCTCGCGCGGCTGGCGCAGAAGGCCAACATCGGCGAATGGCGCGGCAAGGGCTTCATGGGCGCGCTCGAGGCGGTGGCCGACAAGGCGACCAAGACGCCGTTCGCGCCGGAAGTGTCGGTGTCTGAGCGCATCGCCAACGCCTGCACCGACCAGGGGCTGATCTGCCGCCCGCTGGGCCAATCCATCGTGCTGGCGCCGCCGTTCATCATGACCGAAGCGCATCTGGACGAGATGTTCGAGAAACTTGAACTGGCGCTCGACAAGGTGTTTGCCGAGCTCGCTTGACGGTTTCTTAACCAAAAGCGCGCAGAGTCGGGGCATGATGCAACATGCCCCGATTCGTACTTTGCCCCTGGCTGACCGCTGGCCCGATCCGCCGCCCGTCGACTGGGCGCGCGACCGGCCGCGCGGGCTGGAATGGCTGGCCTCGGTGTTCGACTGCCGCGCGGTCGAAATCGGCGGCATCATCCGCCGCCAGATCGTCGATGTGGGACGCGAGGTCGGCCACGCCGTCTTCGAGGCCGAGGTGCGCAGTCGCGGCTTTCGCCTGGTGCGCACGCCGCACCATTATCTCATCGTCTGCAGCAGGGGGCCGATCGATGTGATGTTCTGAGCGGGGCGAAGAATGGCAGCGCGCGGCACCATGGGCCGGGGCGCTGGCAGGGGTTGGCAGGGGGCGCAGGCGCGCTCTGGTGCTGGTGGCGGTGCGCCGTTGCGGACGGCGGGCGCGCGGCCGGCTGCGTGATTGTCGGGCTGCGTGGTTGTCGGCAGCGGATTTTCCGGTTTTTCCACGCCTCGCGCGCGTCCAAATTTCTGGAAATTTGGATAGCCAAATTTGTTGGAAATCAACGATTTGTCAGAAAATTGTCAGAAACCTCGGTGCTCCCGCCGCCCGTGCCGCCGCCCCTCATCTCCATCAGGACCACACGCCGCAGACGCCGCCCCCCTACTTCCCCAGCTTCGACAGCTTCGCCTGCAGTTCCGCCAGTTCCGCCCTGATCCCGGCAATCTCGTCGCTGCGATCCGGCGGCATCGCGCCTGCCTGCGGCATGAAATCGCCCAACGCCTTGAGAAACGCCTCCTGCTGCGCCCGCATCGCGTCGAACCCCGGCATCCCCGCCATCGGCGAGCTCTTGTGCAGGTTCTCCATCATCGCGCTCTGGCCCTGACGCAGCATCTCGAAGCTGGCGGCCAGAAACTGCGGCATCACGTTCGCCGCCTGGCTGGTGTAGCTGCGCACCAGTTCGGTCAGCACGTCGACCGGCAGCACGCTTTCGCCGCGGCTTTCGTGTTCGGCGACGATCTGCAGCAGATACTGCCGCGTCAGGTCGTCGCCCGATTTCAGGTCGACGATCTGCACGTCACGCCCCTCGCGGATATAGCCCGCGATATCGTCGAGCGTGACGTAATCGCTGGTCTCGGTATTGTAGAGGCGGCGGCTGGCATAGCGCTTGATGAGCAGGGGCTTCGCCGTCTCGGTCATGGTCTTCCCTCCACTGGGTGCTGCGCGAAAGCCTAGAGCATTTCGCAGCCAGATGGAAACATCTGGCGCTCGCGACAATGCGACAAAACAACAAGCCCGAGCGGGTCCGCTGAAGCAGGTCGAACGCCGCCCGATCCAGGCCGCGCGTATGCGAAAGAAAAGGGCATGCCGCGTCAGCAGCATGCCCTGCCCGAGGGAGGATCGGGCGGCCCGGCCGGGGAGGGAGGAGAGGGCCGGGAAACTGGTCTGCCTCAGGCGGCAGCGGCCTTGCGCACGGCGGCGGTCGCCTCGGTGGTGGCCTTGCGGGCAACGGTGGTCGCCTCGTCGCTGATGTCCTTGCCGGCGGCGAGCATCAGCTCGACGGTCTCGGTCTGCACCTTCTTGGCGATCTCGGCGAAGGCGGCCATGTTCGCCGAGGTGGCTTCGGCCGACGACTGGAAGAATTCACCGACCGACTTGGCATAGTCGGCGGCTTCGTCCTTGGCGCGGGTCACGTCGGCGAACTTGCCGAGCGTGTCCTGCATCCACTTGGCCGACAGGTCGGTCGACTTCTGGGCCGCGTCGATGGCGACGGCCGAGAACTTTTCGGCGAAGGCCGACTGCGACTTGAAGAACTGCTCGAACGCCTTGTTGTCGATGGGGAACGCCGACATCGCATCCTTCATCATCGCGTTCAGGTCCTGGGTCTTGGCCATGTGACAGCCCTTTCACATTGGGGGAGGCATCCGCGCCTCGTTCATCCGATGACCCCGATATGAACGCTGCGTCGCAGCATTTCAAGTCTTTTTTCTGCGTCGCAGCATTATTTTTCTGCGCGCGCGAAACGCGCGGCTTTCCAGCGGGTTAGCTTCCGGGCCGCGCGACGACATAGCTGCCCGGCGCCGGGGCAAGCACGGAATGCGTCGAATCACCCGGCGTCCGGGCGGGCACCATCCGCCCCGAACGCGGCGCCAGCCAGGCGTGCCAGCGCGGCCACCACGACCCCCGGTGCCGCTCGGCCCCGGCCAGCCAGTCGTCGGCGGCCAGCGACAGGTCGGCATTGGTGTAATGGTCGTATTTCTCGCGCGCGGGCGGGTTCACGATCCCGGCGATATGGCCGCTCTGCGACAGCACGAAGGTCTTGTCACCCGATCCCATCTGCCGCACGCCCGCGAGCGCCGACTGCCAGCCCGCGATATGGTCGGTCTGGCAGGCGACCGCGAACAGCGGCACCGTCACATCGGCCAGTTTGACAACCTTGTCGGCCACCGGAAAGCCCTTCGTCGCCAGAAGGTTCTGCTGATAGAGCAGCCGCAGGTATTCCACCGCCATGCGCGCGGGCAGGTTGGTGCCGTCGCCGTTCCAGTAGAGCAGGTCGAACGCGGGCGGCGGCTCGCCCAGCATGTACGAGCGGATCGCCGGGCGGTAAACCAGATCGTTCGAGCGCAGATAGGAAAAGGTCCGCGTCATGTAGAAGCGGTCGAGCACGCCCTTCTCGCGCACCTCGGCCTCGATCGCATCGACGAAGTCGTTGTCGAGAAACACGCCCAGCTCGCCCGGATCGGCAAAATCGGTCAGCGCCGTGAAGAAGGTTGCCGAATTGACCGGCGAGCGGCGGCGTTTCTTCAGCAGGCCCAGAGTCAGCGCCAGCGTCGTGCCCGCGACGCAATAGCCGACCGCGTTCACCTTCCTCACGCCGCAGATCGCCCGCACCTCGTCGATGGCGGCCAGAAAGCCCTCCTCGACATAGGTGGACATCGTCACGTCCGACAGCTCCGGCCCCGGATTGCGCCAGCTCACCACAAAGACCGTATGGCCCTGCCCGACCAGCCAGCGGATCAGCGAATTCTGCGGCTTCAGGTCGAGGATGTAGAACTTGTTGATCCAGGGCGGAAAGATCACCAGCGGGATCTCGTGCACCGTGTCGGTGGCGGGCGCATACTGGATCAGCTCGAACAGCCGGTTGCGCCAGACGACCGAACCGGGCGTCGTGGCGAGGTTCTGCCCCACGACAAAGGCATCCCTGTCGGCCAGCGTCACGATCAGCTCGCCCTCGTTCTCCTCGAGGTCGCGCACGAAGTTTTCCAGCCCGTCGACCAGACTCTGCCCGCCGGTCGCCACGGCCTTCTCCAGCGCGTCGGGGTTCGACCCGAGGAAATTCGCCGGACTCATCATGTTGACGATCTGGTCGGCGAAATATTCCAGCCGCTTGCGCTCGCGCGGGTCCAGCCCGTCGACGGTCTGCACCGCATCCGTCACGGCGGCGGCGTTGCGCAGGTATTGCTGCTTGAGAAAGTTGAACCACGGATGCGAATCCCAGAGCGGATTGGCAAAGCGGCGGTCCTTCGGGCCGGGGTCTTCGGGCGCCTTCATGCCGCCTTGCAGGAAGGCCTGCTGCGCCTCGGCATAATGCTTCACGGTATCGGCCCAGTATTCGACCTGCTGGCCGATCAGCCGGGCGGGATTGGTGAGCCATTCCTGCATCCACGCCTGCGCGGCATTGGCGTAAAGCTCGGGCGACGGCCCCTGCAGCGCCTGGGGCACCTGCCTGCGCGCCGACAGCGCCGCGACCAGACGGCGGGACAGCTCGTCGATGCGCTGCAGGTTCCGTTCCAGATCGGGTGACACCGCGTCACCTTGCGGCGAAGCCTGCGATTGATGTGGATCACGTGTTGTCATCGCCGCACCTGCACCATAGGTTTGCACCCGCAGCACCCCCGCTCGCCACCGGGCCCGGGCGCCGACCGGGAAGCAAGAGGGCCGCGTCTTGAAGTATATGTTCACCTACGACCTCATGGAAAGCCTGCGCAACACGAACCAGTGGATCGGCGCCTCGACGCGGGCGCTGGCGGCCTATCCGGCGATGAGCGCGCTGGGCAATCCGGCAGTCGACATGATGCGGGCCTGGGGGTCGATCACCTCGCGGACCTTCTCGCGGATGGTGGCGAAACCCGACTGGGGCATCCCGACCGTCACCGGCCCCGACGGCCGCGACCGGATCGTGAGGGTCGAAACCCTGGTCGAGCGCCCCTTCGGCGACCTGATCCATTTCCGCATCCCCGACCGCAAGCCGCGCCAGCGCAAGGTGCTGCTGGTGGCGCCGATGTCGGGCCATTACGCGACATTGCTGCGCAAGACGGTGATCTCGCTGCTGCCCGACTGCGAGGTCCATGTCACCGACTGGAAGAACGCCCGCGACATCCCGGTCAGTGAGGGTCATTTCGATATCGAGGACTACACGCGCTACCTGATCGACTTCATGCAGGCGCTGGGCCCCGACCTGCATGTGGTGGCGATCTGCCAGCCGGTGCCGCTGGCGCTGGCCGCCACCGCCTGGCTGGCTGAACACGCACCCGACGCGCAGCCGCGCACGCTGACCCTGATCGGCGGGCCGGTCGATCCCGACGCCAACCCCACCGAGGTCAGCGATTTCGGCCGCCGCGTGACGATGGGCCAGATCGAGCAGTTCATCATCCAGCAGGTCGGCTTCAAATATGCAGGCGTGGGCCGCATGGTCTATCCCGGCCTGTTGCAGCTTGCCTCGTTCATCTCGATGAACGCGGGCACCCATGCGCTGGCCTTCCGCGACCAGATCTTCCGCATGGCGCAGGGGCAGGCAGGCGACTACGACAAGCACAACATCTTCTACGACGAATATCTGGCGGTCATGGACATGACCGCCGAATTCTATCTCTCGACCGTGCTGCGCATCTTCAAGGAGCGCGAGATCGCCCGCAACGCCTTCACGCTGGGCGCCGATCCGGTCGATTTCGGCAAGATCAGCCGCGTCGCCGTCATGGCGGTCGAGGGCGAGCGCGACGACATCTCGGCCCCCGGCCAGTGCAGCGCCGCGCTGGGGCTGCTGACCGGACTGAAGGACGCCGACAAGGCCGCGCATGTCGAGCCGAACGCCGGTCACTACGGCATCTTCGCGGGCAAGGCCTGGCGCAAGAACATCCGCCCGCTGGTGCTGGATTTCATGGACGCCCATACCGAGGCCCCCGCCCGGACCAGACCCGTCGCCGCCGCGCGCTAACGGGTTCCCCGCGCCCCGCCACCCCGTCATTGCGGGGCGAAGCCGACGAGGCAACCCCGATGTCATGTGCGAGTGATCGGGGTTGCTTCGGCTTCGCCTCGCAATGACGGTTGCTCATCTCGTCATTGCGAGGAGCCGCAGGCGACGAAGCAACCCCGATGTCGTGCGCGAGCGGTCGAGGTTGCTTCGGCTTCGCCTCGCAATGACGGGGTTCCCCCCGGATATTCCCCCTCGCCCGGTGCACGACCGGATGCTAGGCTGGCTCCCGACAGACCGTTTCAGGTTTTCAGGGAGTTGCCGTCGTGTGTCACACCCCCCTGCGCCGGATCGCCTCCGCGCTTGCCCTCGCCCTTGTCACCGCTGCCCCGGCGGCCGCGCTGACCTGCGGCAATGATGCCTCGGGCTTTGCAGACTGGAAGGCTGAATTCGCGGCGCTGGCGCAGGCCAACGGGGTCGGACAGGCCGGGCTGGCCGCGCTGGCCAACGCGCAATACGCCACCCGCACCATCAACGCCGACCGCAACCAGACCGGCGTGCGCTATGCGCTGGGCGACTTCATCCGCATCCGGCTGGGGTCCGTCGACGGTTTTGCCGCGCAGGCGCGGCGGCATCTCGAACGCAACCGCAGCTTCTTCGACCAGATCACCGCCATCTACGGCGTGCCTGCGGGCGTGCTGCTGGCGATTCACGGCATGGAGACCGGCTTCGGCGCCAACATGGGATCGGAAAACGTCATCAACTCGATCACCACCATGGCCTATGACTGCCGCCGCAGCGCGTTCTTCCAGCCCCATGCGCTTGCCGCGCTGCTGCTGGTGGATCACGGCTCGCTCAGCCCGTCACAGATCGGCGCCTTCCACGGCGAGCTGGGCCATACCCAGTTCCTGCCCGGCAACGCGCTGGCCTATGGCCGCGACGGCGACGGCGACGGGCGGGTGGATTTCTACAACATGTATGACGCCATCGCCTCGACCGCGAATTTCCTGCGGCAAAAGGGCTGGCAGCCGGGGCTGGGCTATCAGGAGGGCGAGCCGAATTTCGCCGTCATCGGCGAATGGAACGCGGCCACGGTCTACCAGCAGGCCATCGCGCTGGCAGGCCGCGCCATCGGTAACTGATTACCGCACCGCCCAGGGGCCGTGGTGACTATCGCGGCCATCCAGCCGGTCGAACCCGTGCCAGCCGAAGAAATCGCGCAACCCCTGGATCATGTTCGCGGTCCCGCGCGCGGTGCGCATCAGGTCGAACCACGCCAGCCCCGATGACAGCGCGGGCAAGGCATGGCCCGCCGCGATGCCGCCCGTCACCACGCGGCGCAGCGCGGGCAGCGCGGTTTCCAGATGCCCGGCGAAGAACGGCGCGAAGATCAGGTTGCGGGTGCCGTCCTGCTCAAGCGCCGCCGCCATGTCGCCCAGCATGTCCGAGCGGATGATGCAGCCCGCGCGCCAGACGCGGGCGATTTCCGGCAGGTCGAGCGTCCAGCCGAAGGCGTCACCCGCCGCGCGGATCATGGCGAAGCCCTGCGCATAGCAGAGGATCTTGCCCGCGATCAGCGCCTGTTCCAGATCATCCGGCGGCATCTGCACGGGTTGCGGCGCCCGGCCGAAGCGCGCCTCGCCCGAAGCGCGTTCCGCGCGCCGGGCCGAGACGTTCCTTGCCATCACCGCCGCCTCGATCACCGGGATCGGCGCGGCCAGATGCTGCGCCTCGATGGCGGTCCAGCGCCCCGTGCCCTTCTGGCCCGCCGCATCGGTGATGACATCGAGGATCGGCTGGCCGGTTTCCGGGTCGGCGGTATGGGCGACCGTGCCCGCGATCTCGATCAGGAAGCTGCGCAGCACGCCGCCGTTCCACGCGGTGAACGTGTCCCCCACCCGGCCCGCATCCCAGCCCATGCCGTCGCGCATGATCCCGTAGACCTCGGCGATCATCTGCATGTCGGCATATTCGATGCCGTTATGGACCGACTTCACGAAATGCCCGGCGCCACCCTCGCCCATCCAGGCGGCACAGGGGGTGCCGTCCTCGGCCTTTGCGGCGATGGCCTGCATGACATCGGCGACCGAATCCCAGTCCGCGCGCGCACCGCCACCCATGATCGACGGCCCGTGCCGCGCCCCTTCCTCGCCGCCCGAGACGCCCATGCCCAGAAAGCGCACCCCGCCGTGGTCCTCGGCCATGCGGCGGTTGGTGTCGTGGAAATTGGCGTTGCCCGCGTCGATGATGATGTCGCCCGCATCCAGCAACGGGCGCAGCGCGGCGCTCTGTTCATCGACCGGATCGCCCGCCGGGATCATCAGGATGATCGGGCGCGGCGGGCGGATGGCTTCGACCAGATCGGGCAATGTCTCGCAGGCGATGATGTTCGCGGCCAGCGCGCCCGCATTCGCCTTGAAGTCGCGCGTCACCTCGGGGCGGCGGTTCCAGACGGCGACGGTGAACCCCTTCTCGGCGATGTTCGCGGCCAGCGCCGCCCCCATCGTGCCCAGGCCGACAAGCCCGATCCGTGCCTTTTCCATCTTTACCCCCGACTCGTCCCCGTCCGGCGCCGGGCGGTGCCCCGTTTCTAGACCCGCGCCCGAACCGATGTCGAGAAGCGCCGGGCCGTCACGGGGGCGGATCGCATTTGCCGGGCATTCAGCAAGCGGCCCGCAGGTTTCCCCCTTCGGGCATGCGCAGCACGACCGGCGCCCGCCCCGCCCCCCAGGGCGGGCGCATCCGCGCCCCCCTCGGTGCGGGCGCCGGTCATGCTGCCCCACCGTTGCAACACGTACCCTGCGGCGTAGGACGTGTACGATTGCCCCGTGGCGATCGTCATTGCGAGCGCAGCGAAGCAACCCCGATGTCGTGTGCGAGCGGTCGGGGTTGCTTCGGCTTCGCCTCGCAATGACGGAACAGGCGGTTCACCCGATCACCCCGGCCCGTCACGCCCGCCGGATTCGCTCAAGCGCCGCGTCGATGGTCGCGGCGTAATGGATGCGCGGGCGTTTCAGGCCGTGGGCGATCAGCACCCGCAGGACCGGCTGGCTGGCGCCGGTCAGCCACAGCGCCACGCCGCGCCGTTCGGCCTTGCGCAGAAGCCCCTCGATCATGTTGGCGCCCGTCGCATCGAGAAACGGCACCGCCGAAAGGTCGACGACCAGCGCCCGGTGCGTGTCGGCGATCCGGTCGAGCACCGAGCCGATGGTGGCCGAGGCCCCGAAGAACAGCGCCCCCGAGACCCGGTAGACGACGACCTGCGGGTCGGCGGCGCCCTCTTCGTAGGGCGGGCGCGGATCGACGGTGTCGGGCAGGTCGCGGCCCAGCGGCACCCGGTCCTCGCGCACCGCCGTCGCCTGCGCCATGCGGTTGATGAACAGCAGCGCCCCCAGCGCCACGCCGGTGACGATGCCCTCGGTGAGGCTGCGGAAGATCGTCAGCAGGAAGGTGGCCGACAGCACCACCGCCTCGCCCACGCCGGCGCGCAGCAGCACCGCGACGGCCTGCTTCTCGACCATGTTCCAGGCGACGACCGCCAGCACCGCCGCCAGCGCCGCCAGCGGAATCCAGGCCGCGAGCGGCGCCGCGACCAGCATGAACAGCAGCAGGAACAGCGCGTGCAGCATCCCCGAGATCGGGCTGTGCCCGCCCGAGCGCACGTTGGTCGCGGTGCGCGCGATGGTGCCGGTGACGCAGAAGCCGCCGAACAGCGCCGCGCCCATGTTCGCCACCCCCTGCCCGACCAGTTCGCAGTTGGAGCGATGCCGCCGCCCGGTCATCCCGTCGGCGACCACCGCCGAGAGCAGCGACTCGATGGCGCCGAGCATGGTGAAGGACAGCGCGGCGGGCAGCACCGCGACGATGCGCGCAGGCGACAGGTCGGGCAGATGCGGCGCGGGCAGCAGCGCGGGGATGCCGCCGTAGCGCGTGCCGATGGTGGCCACCGGCAGGCCGAAGGCCGCAACCGCCCCCGCCGCCAGCGCCACGGCAATCAGCATCCCCGGCGCGCGCGGCGCGAACCGCTTCAGCCCGAGGATCACCGCGATCGTGCCCAGCGCCAGCAAAAAGGCCGCAGGCGTCACCGTCGCCCGCGCCTCCCACAGCGCGGCCAGCTTCGGCAGCAGGTCGCCCGGCTCGTCCGCCAGGGTCAGGCCGAACAGTTCGGAAATCTGCGAGGCGAAGATGACCGTGGCGATCCCGGCGGTGAAGCCGACCGTCACCGGATAGGGGATGAAGCGCACGAAGCTGCCCAGCCGCAGGAATCCCGCCGCCGCCAGCATCAGCCCCGAGAGGAAGGTGGCAAGGATCAGCCCGCTCATCCCGTGCTGCGCGACGGTCGCGGCGACCAGCACGATGAAGGCCCCCGCAGGCCCGCCGATCTGGAAGCGCGACCCCGACAGCAGCGAGACGAGAAACCCGCCGACGATGGCGGTATGCAGCCCCTGCGCGGGCGTGGCGCCCGAGGCGATGGCAATGGCCATCGACAGCGGCAGCGCCACGATGGCGACGGTCAGCCCGGCCACCGCATCGGCGCGCAACTGGGCAAGGCCGTAGCCCTCGCGCAGCACGGTGACGATCTTCGGCGTGTAGAGTTCGGCAAACGTCGCTGCCGGGGCAGAGGTCGCGCGCATGGGCCAGCCAGTCATCAGGAAGGATGGCCCGCTTGGTGATCCGCCGCCCCCGCCAAGTCAAGAGAGCGGGCCGGGTAATCGGGCGATCCGCATCTTCCGTCATTGCGAGGCGCAGCCGAAGCAACCTCGACCGCTCACACACAACATCGGGGTTGCTTCGTCGGCTTCGCCTCCTCGCAATGACGGGATTTGCGGGCGGCGGTGTCGCGCCAGCCCGCGCCGCCGCAATTCGCCCGGTTGCCCTGGAGCACGGCGGGGGGCAGGCCCCCCGCCGCGATGCCTCAGGCCAGTCCTTCGGCCTTGAGCGCGCGCTGCACGCCCGCATCGGCCAGCATGTGCGCGTAAAAACGTGCCACCTCGTCAAGGCCGGACAGATCGACGGCGGTGCCCTTCGCCCAGCGGATCATCACGAAGAGATAGGGGTCGGCCAGCGAGCGGGTTCCGGCGATCCAGTCGCGGCCCTTCAACTGCCGGTCCACGATCTCGAACATGCCGCGCAGCCGGGAGCGGGCGTCGGCGTGGCTCTTCTCGATCATCGCGTCGTCGTCGAGATAGCGGGTCGCGCCGAAGATCGGCTTGAACGCCGGGTGCATGTCCGAGTTGACGAAGCCGAGCCAGCTATAGACATGCGCCTTGCTCATGGCGCTGCCGTCGCCTTCCAGCCCGGCCTCGGGGTGCAGTTCGGCCAGATAGGTGAGGATGCCCGAGTTTTCGGTGATGACCTCGCCATCGGCCTCGAGCGAGGGCACAACGCCCAGCGGGTTGATCGCCAGATAATCGGGCTTCTTCAGGTCGTCACGGGCGACCTGCACCGCCTCGTGCGGGGCGCCGGTCCATTCCAGCACGATATGCGCCGCCAGCGGGCAGGCGCCGGGCATGTAGTAGAGTTTCATCGGATGCTCCTTTCGGGCGCCGGGGAGGCGCCCTTAACTTGAATGACAGGGGCAATTTATGGCGCCGCCGCACCCGGCGCCACTGCCCGCGCGCGCAAATCCTGTGCGCGGGCGGCGCTCTCAGCCATTTTGCAGCGCATAGAGCGCCACCGCCGCCGCGTTCGAGACGTTCAGCGAGCCGAATGCGCCCGCCGCCGGAATCCGCACCAGCCTGTCGCAGGCGGCGCGGGTGCCCTCGCGCAGGCCCGGCCCCTCGGCGCCCATGACCAGCGCCACCGGCCGCCCGCGCAACGCGCCCGCCGCCTCGCCCACCGTCGCTTCGGCATCGCCGTCGAGACCCAGCACCGTGAAGCCCGCCGCCTGCAATTCGGCGATGGCGCGGGCAAGGTTCTTCACCCGCAGATAGGGCTGGCGCTCCAGCGCCCCCGAGGCGGCCTTGGCCAGCGCCCCGGTTTCCGGCGCGGCATGGCGCTCGACGCCGACGACGGCGCGGGCGCCGAAGACCTCGGCCGAGCGCAGGATCGCGCCGACATTATGCGGATCGCTGACCCGGTCGAGCAGCACGAGGCGCGCATCCCCGCCCGTCGCGTGGTCGGCCAGTGTCCCCCATGACAGCGGCCGCGCCTCGAGCGCGGCGCCCTGATGCACCGAGCCGGGATCGAGCACCGCCGGAAAGCGGCGCGGATCGGCGATCTCGGGTTCCATCCCCGAGGCCGCGACCGCATCGGCCAGCTTGTCGCGCGCGTTCGGCGTGAGGATCAGCCGCACCCTGTCGCGGCGCGGGTTCGCCAGCGCATCGCGCACCGCATGCAGCCCGAACAGCCACAGCGTTTCCGCCGCCGAGGCCCGGCGCGCCTGTTCCTTCTCGATGACCCAGTGCGGCTTTTTCATGCGGGCGCCTCCTCTGCGCCAGATGCGCCGGAGCGCGGGGTCATGCAAGGCCCGGTATGCGCCGGGGTGCGGTGGGCATGTTTTCGTCATTGCGAGGAGCCGAAGGCGACGAGGCAACCCCGATGTTGTGAGTGAGCAGTCGGGGTTGCTTCGGCTTCGCCTCGCAATGACGGTGGGGAGATGTCGTCATTGCGAGGAGGCGAAGCCGACGTGGCAATCCACGGGACCGGGTGCCGCACCCGGCATGGATTGCTTCACTTCGTTCGCAATGACGAGAACACCCCGTCATTGCGAGGAGGCGCAGCCGACGTGGCAACCCCGATGTTGTGAGTGAGCGGTCGGGGTTGCTTCGGCTTGCGCCTCGCAATGACGGAGTTCGCGGGAGCGGCCGCCGTGCGGACCTGCGCAGCCGCAGGCCGCGTGTTGCAACGTTGGGGCAGCATGACCGGCGCCCGCACCGAGGGGGGGCGCGGATGCGCCCGCCACAGAAACGCCCTTGGGGGGGCGGGGCGGGCGCCGGTCGTGCTGCGCACGCCCGAAGGGGGAAATCTGCGGGCCGCCTGCCGCGCCGGGCAAATGCGCAAGCCCTGCCACCCCCGCAACACCCTCTTGACGCCCTGTGACCCCCCCGCTATCCCCCGCCGCCAGAGGGCGACGAGCTGCAAGGTGCGGCAGCGGACTGTAACTCCGCCGGGGAGACCCATGCCTGGTTCGATTCCAGGGTCGCCCACCAGGGCCTTGCGGCGGCTTCCCGCGCCCCGTCAGGGCAATCAGCGGGAGCAGCCATGCACATCCTTCTTGTCGGCATCGGCACCGGCAACCCCGAGCATCTGACCTTGCAGGCGATCCGCGCGCTCAACCGCGCCGATCTGGTGCTGATCCCGAGGAAGGGGCCGGACAAGGCCGATCTGGCCTGTCTGCGCCGGGCGATCTGCGCCGAGGTGCTGGACGATCCCGCCCGGATCGTCGAATTCGACATGCCTGTGCGCGATCCGGCGAACCCGTCCTATCTGGCGCGGGTGAACGACTGGCACGACGAAATCGCCGCCCGCTGGGAGGCTGCCATCGCCGCGCATCCCGGCGCGCAGGTGGTGGCGCTGCTGGTCTGGGGCGACCCCTCGCTCTACGACAGCACCCTGCGCATCGCCGCCCGGCTGGTGGGGGCGACGGTCGAGGTCATCCCCGGCCTGATGTCGCCGCAGGTACTGGCGGCGGCGCATGGCATCCCGCTGAACGACCTGGCCGCGCCGTTTCTGGTGACGACCGGCAGGCGGCTGCGCGACGGCGGCTGGCCGGACGGCGTGGATACGCTGGTGGTGACGCTCGACGGCGAATGTTCGTTCACCGGGCTGGACCCCGAAGGCGTGACGATCTGGTGGGGCGCCTATGTCGGCATGGAGCAGCAGATCACCGACCACGGCCCCCTGGCCGAGGCGGGTCCGCGCATCGTCACGCGCAGGGCCGAGGCGCGGGCGGCGCATGGCTGGATCATGGATATCTATGTGCTGCGCCGCACGGCCCCCCCGTCATTGCGAGGAGCCGCAGGCGACGAAGCAATCCATGCCGGGCAGGTGGATTGCCACGGCGGCTGCGCCGCCTCGCAATGACGAGGCCCTTTTCCCCGTCATTGCGAGGAGGCAAAGCCGACGAAGCAACCCCGATGTTGTGCGTGAGCGGTCGAGGTTGCTTCGCCTGCGGCTCGCAATGACGAGGAGGGTGCAGCCACCACACAAACACCCGTCATTGCGAGGAGGCGAAGCCGACGAAGCAATCCATGCCGGGCAGGTGGATTGCCACGGCGGCTGCTGCGGCTCGCAATGACGGGGTGCCGCGCCCCCTCACCCCGCCAGCGCGCCGTAGAGGATCAGCGTCGGCGCGGCGTCCGGGCCTGCGCCCTCCAGCCTTGCGGCCAGACCTTCCACCGTGTCGCGGTGCAGGGCCTCGGCCGGGGTCGACACGCCCTGCGCCAGCAGCGCCGGGGTCGCGGGGGGCAGCCCCGCCGCGATCAGCCGGGCGGCCAGCGCCGGGAAGGTCGCGCGCGCCATGAATACCGCCGTCACCGCGCCCGGATCGGCCAGGGCGGTCCAGTTCAGCCCCTCGGGCAGGGCGCCGGTCACGTCATGGCCGGTGACGAACTGCACGCGCCGCGCCGCCTTGCGCCGGGTCAGCGGGATGCCTGCGGCGGCGGTGGCGGCGGTGGCGGCGGTGACGCCGGGGATGATCTCGAAGGGCACGCCCGCTTCGCGCAGCGCCGTCACCTCTTCCTCGAGCCGCCCGAACAGGCCCGCATCGCCGGATTTCAGCCGCACGACCTGCGCCCCGGTGGCGGCGTGGTCGATCAGCAACCGGCTCACATGCGTCTGGCGCGGCGCGGCGCGGCCAGCACGCTTGCCCACGGAAATCAGCTCGGCATCCGTGCGCACAAGGTCAAGGATCGGCCCGGCGGACAGATCATCATAAAGCACCACATCGGCGCGCCGCAGCCGGTCGGCGGCCTTCACGGTCAGAAGCTCGGGGTCGCCCGGCCCCGATGAGGTGAAACTGACAAAACCGCTCATGTCGCCTCGGCAATGATGTGAAGGAAGGTGCCGCTGACCGGGCCGCGATGCGATCCGCCTTCGGGGACCGCATTGCCCTCGGCGTCGATGATCGCGGCAAGCGGCGGGTCGGGCTGGCTGACCACGGTGGAATAATGGAATTCATGCCCGCGCATGCGGGTGCCTGCACCATGGCCGGGGATCGGCGCGGCCAGCGTGGCAAGGCGGTAGCCAAGGTGCATCCTGCGGGTGGCATAGCTGCTCACCAGCCCCAGCAGGCCCGCCATTTCGTGGCGCGCACCGTCGCGGTCGATCAGCGCCGCGCCCAGCACCATGTAGCCGCCACATTCACCATGCACCGGGCGGGTGCGGGCGAATTGACGCAAGCCTGCAAGGAACCGCCCTGCCCCGGCAATGGTGCCCGCGTGCAGTTCCGGGTAACCGCCGGGCAGCCAGCAGATGTCGGCATCGGGCGCGGGGGCCTCGTCGGCGAGCGGCGAGAACGGCAGCACTTCCGCCCCCTGCGCCCGCCAGCCGTCGATCAGATGCGCATAGGCAAAGGAAAACGCCGCATCGCGGGCCAGCGCGATCCGCTGCCCCGGCGGGCGCGGCAGAACGGGCGCGGCGGGCTGGTAGTGGCTGGCGGCGGCGGCGCGCAGGGCGGGCAGATCGACATGGTCGCGCAGGAAGGCGGCATAGCGGGTGACGGCGGTTTCAAGGTCGGGGTGTTCCACCGCCTGCACCAGCCCCAGATGGCGTTCGGGGATGGTCAGATCGCCGCGCCTTGGCAGGCAGCCGAAGACGGTGATGCCCGCCTGCGCCATCCCGTGGCGCAGATAGCGTTCGTGCCGGGGTGAGGCCACGCGGTTCAGGATCACCCCCGCCACCGGCACATCGGCGCGGAAGGTCGCCATCCCATGCGCCAGCGCCGCCGCCGTCTGCGATTGACCCGAGGCATCAAGCACCACCACCACCGGCCAGCCGGTCAGCGCGGCGATGTCGGCATTGGCGCCGTTGCCGGTTTCGCCCGGCAAAGGCACGCCGTCGAACAGGCCCATCGAGCCTTCGGCCAAAGCCATGTCGCCGCCGCGCGTGACCTGCGCGGCCAGCACCCCGGCGGACATCGCCCAGGAATCAAGGTTGAAGCTCTCGCGTCCGCAGGCGGCACGGTGGAAGGCCGGGTCGATGTAATCCGGCCCGCATTTGTAGGGCTGCACCGCCACGCCGTCCTCGGTCAGGCAGCGCAGCAGGCCGAGCATCACCGTGGTCTTGCCCGATCCCGAGGCCGGGGCCGAGATGATGAGGCCCGGTGTTGTCGCGCGCGTCATGCCTTCACCGCATCGGCCCGGCCCGCACGAAAGCGGCGGTCGTAGTCGGCGGCATAGAGGCGGCTGTCGGTGAAACCCTCGGCCGCCAGCGCCGGGCCGACGAGGATCAGCGCGGTGCGCTCCATGCTTTCGCCCACGCGGGCGGCAATGTCGGCGAGCGTGCCGCGCACCACACGTTCGTCGGGCCAGCTTGCCCGCCAGACCACCGCCACCGGGCAGGTGGCGCCGTAACGGGTGGCAAGTTCGGCGGCTACCGCGTCCAGCCGGTGAATCGACAGGTGAATCGCCAGCGTCGCGCCGGTGGCGGTAAATTGGCCAGCGTCTCGCCCTCGGGCATCGGCGAGGCGCGACCGCCGGTGCGGGTAAGGATCACGCTCTGCGCCAGCCCCGGTAGGGTCAGTTCGCAGCCCAGCGTCGCGGCGGCGGCGGCAAAGGCCGGGACGCCGGAGGTGACGGTAAAGGGGATGCCCGCCGCGCGCAGACGGCGGAGCTGCTCGCCCATCACGGACCACACCGAGAGGTCGCCGGAATGGAGCCGCGCCACGTCATGGCCCGCCGCATCGGCCGCCGCGATCTCGGCCATGATCGCATCAAGGTCGAGCGGCGCGGTGTTCACGATCCGCGCGCCCGGCGGGCAATGGGCCAGCACCGCCTCGGGGATCAGCGATCCGGCATAGAGGCAGACCGGCGAGGCGGCGATCAGGTCGCGGCCGCGCAGGGTCAGCAGGTCGGGCGCGCCGGGTCCGGCGCCGATGAAATGGACGGTCATACAGGGTCTCCGGTGAGGGCAAGGGCAGCGGTCGCCATGCGGTCGGCGGACAGGGCGCGCGGCGCGGCAAGGCGCGCGCCGGGAAGCGCGGCAAGGGCGGCGGCCTCGGCCACCGAACCCGTGCCGTAGTGGCGCCGCGCGACGGGCGATTGCGTGGGCGTCTGCGTGGCGGCAAGGGCCACATCGGCGATGAAGTCGAGCGTGAAGCCATGCGCACGAAGCTGGTCGCACAGGGGATGGCCGCGCTTGCGTTCGGGCAGCGCCAGGTGCCGCACGCCGACCGCCCCGGCCCGCGCCAGTGCGTCGAGAACCGCGACCAGCGACGCCTCGTCACGAAAGCCGATTCCTGCAATTTTCATGCCTGAAATGCCCCATGGACGCGAATTTTGCTGTGCGGGTTGTAGTTTTTCAACCTCATGCCCGGATTTGTCCGACCCGTTCATCGTGTCACGCTCCATTGCACGACGGGAAAGCTCGCCCGCCAGCCGCGCCGCTCGCCCAGCGGGGCGGCCTCGGCCAGATCGACGCGCAGCAGGCTGCCGCCGCGCTTGCGGTGCCAGTGGGCCAGCAGCGATTCGGTTTCCAGCGTCACGGCATGGACCACCAGACGGCACCCTTCGGGCAGCCGCCCCCAGAGCACCCGCAGCAGCGCCCGGTCCGCCCCGCCACCGACGAAGACCGCCTGCGGGGGCGGCAGGTCGGGCAGCAGGTCAAGCGCGGGGCCTTCGCGCAGATCGAGGCCCGCCACGCCCAGACGCGCGGCATTGGCGCGGGCGCGGGCGGCACGGGCGGGGTCGCGCTCGACGGCGATGGTGCGGTTGTCGGGGTGGGCCAGCAGCCATTCGATGCCCACCGACCCCGAACCCGCGCCGATGTCCCAGAGCAGTTCACCGCCCCTCGGGGCCAGCGCCGACAGCGCCAGCGCGCGCACCGGGCGCTTGGTGATCTGGCCGTCATGCTCGAAGAAGGTGTCGGCGATGCCCGAGGCGCGCGGGACGGTGGCGCCGTCGCCCGCAACCTGCAATGCGACGGTGACCAGCGGGCCGATGTCGCCCGGCACGGGGTCGCGGGCGCACAGGCTGCGGATGCGTTCGGACGGGCCGCCGAGCGATTCCATCACCTGCAGGGTGGTGGCGCCGAAGCCCGCCTCCACCAGATACGCCGCCAGTTCCGCCACTGCCGCCCCGTCGCGCAAGGTGGCGATGATACGCCGCCCCGGCGCGAGATGCGCCCGCAGCCGCGCCACGGGTGCCGCATGCAGGCCCAGCGCGGTGACATGCTCCAGCCGCCAGCCCAGCCGCGCCGCCGCCAGCGACACGACCGAGGGCGCCGGACAGGCGCGCCATTCGCCGGGGGCCAGCGCCGCCGCCAGCACACCCCCCGCCCCGTGCCAGAACGGATCGCCCGAGGCGAGCACCGCCACCGCCCGCCCGCGCAATTCCAGCACCGGGGCGACGGAGAACGGCACCGGCCAGGGGCGCTTGTCGGCGTGGTCGATCATCGCCAGATGGCGCGGGCCGCCGAACACCACCTGCGCCCGCGCCAGCGCATCCCGGCTTGCGCCCGACAGGCCGGGCAGGCCATCCTCGCCGATGCCGATGATCGAAAGCCATTCAGCCATGCGCAAGACCCTGATCCTTGGCGGCACCGGCGAGGGCAACCGCCTCGCCGCCGCCTTCGCTGCCGCCGGTCTGCCCGCCGTGCATTCCTTTGCCGGACGCACCGAGGCCCCGTGCGCGCAGCCGGTGCCGGTGCGCATCGGGGGGTTCGGCGGCGTGGCGGGGCTGGCGGGTTACCTGCGCGCCGAACGCATCGCCCGCGTGATCGACGCCACCCACCCTTTCGCCGCGCAGATGAGCCGCAATGCCGTCACCGCCTGCGCCGAGGCGGGCGTGCCGCTGCTGGCGCTGGAGCGGCCCGGCTGGGTCGCGCAAGAGGGTGACGACTGGCGCGATGTGCCCGACCTGCAGGCCGCCGTCGCCGCGCTGCCTGCCCTGCCCGCACGGGTATTTCTGGCGATCGGACGCCAGAACCTCGCGTCCTTTGCCGCGCGACCCGAACATCACTACCTGCTGCGTCTGGTCGATCCGCCATCCGCCCCGCCCTTGCCCGATTGCACGGTCGAGGTCGCGCGCGGCCCGTTCGACGTGGCGGGCGACACCGCCCTGCTGCGGCACCACCGCATCGGCCTGATCGTGACGAAGAACGCGGGCGGCGCGGGCGCGGTGGCCAAGCTGACCGCCGCCCGCGCCCTGCGCCTGCCGGTCGTGATGATTGCCCGGCCCGCGCTGCCCCCGCGCGAGGTCGTGGGATCGGTCGAGGCGGTGATGGCGCGGGTTCATGCCGACCTCGGCGTATAGGCGAACCGCCCGACGCGGCGGGTCCGCGACGAGCCGACGATGACCATAGTGCGCATGTCGACCTGTTCGGGGGTGACTTCGGCCAGCGTGGTGAGGGTGATCTACTGGTCAGGGGTCGAGACCGCGCGGGCGAGGATCACCAGCCGTCCGGCCTCGCAGGCCGCGCGCAATGTCGCCAGCACCTGCGCGAACTGGTCGGGCCGCGCGCGCGAACGGGGGTTGTAGAAGGCCATGGCGAAATCGCCCTCGGCGGCCAGACGGACGCGCTTCAGCACCAGATCGAAGGGCTTGAGGTTGTCCGAAAGGTTGATGGCGCAGAAATCATGGCCGAGCGGCGCTCCGGCGGCGGCGGCGGCGGCGAGCATGGCGGTGATGCCCGGCAGGATGCGGATGTCGAGCGCGACCCATTCGGCGGGGCCGGAGTCGAGCGCCTCGAACAGCGCCGAGGCCATGGCGAACACGCTCGGATCACCGGACGACACGATCACCGCGCGTCGGCCCTGTGTGGCGAGTTCGAGCGCATGGCGGGCGCGGGCGAGTTCCTCGCGGTTGTCGGACGGATGCAGGGTCAGGCCGGGGCGCGGGGCGACGCGGGCGACATAGGGGATGTAGCCCAGAACGTCGGTAGCCTCGGCCAGGGCGGCGGTGACCTCGGGGGTTATCAGGCTTTCGGCGCCGGGGCCGAGGCCCGCGACGGTGACGCAGCCGGTCATGGCGCGCGCCTGCGGGCGAGGGTGCGGGGTGGCACCCTGCGTTTGCACACAAATTTGGCCTTCCAAATTTCCAGAAATTTGGATAGCGGAATCGTTGATAAATCGTTAAAATTCATGGTGAAACACGCAAAAATCCGCTCCCGTGCCATGAAAACCCCGCTCATGGTCGCCGCCCCTGCCCGTGCACGATGGCAATGGCGAAATACGGCACCTCGCCCGTGACATCCGCCAGCATCCGCACCCTTTCGCTCGGCATCGTGCCCTCTTCCACCAGCCAGGCCGCATCCAGCCGCCCGGCGGACACCAGCGCCCGGCGCAGCTTGTCGAAATTGCGGCCGATCTTCATCACCACCAGCGCGTCAGTCCCGGCGATCCGGCGGGTCAGTTCCTCCTCGGGCAGGGTCGCGGGCAGCACCGTCAGCACGTCGTCACCCTAGGTGACCGGCTGGCCGGTGGCCGTCCAGCAGCCCGCCATGCCGGGGATGCCGGGGACCACCTCGACCAGCCCGGCGGGCAGGCGGGTGTGCAGATGCATGAAGCTGCCGTAAAGGAACGGGTCGCCCTCGCACAGCACCACGACGCCGCCCGCACGGCCTTCGTCCGCCAGCCGCGCGGCCCAATGGTCATAGAACGGTGCAAGCGCGGCGTTATAGCCCGGATCGTCCACGGCGATTTCCGTCGTCACCGGACATTCCATCGCCCATAGCTGCGCCTGCACCGGGATCATCCCCTCGACGATCTCGCGCGCGCGGCCCTTGCGGCCCGCCTTGCAGAACCAGGCGACCACCCGCGCCGATTGCAGGCGGGAATGCGCGCGCAGGCTCATCAGTCGGGCGCACCGGGGCCAAGGCCGATGCAGGTGACGCCTGCGCTCGTTCCGGCGCTCATTCCGGCTGGCCCGCCAGCGCGTTCACCGCCGCGACCGCCATGGCCGAGCCCCCCAGCCGCCCGTCAACCACCATCCACGGCACCGGTGCGGCCTGTGCCAAAGCCTGTTTCGATTCGACCGCACCGACAAAGCCCACCGGGCAGCCGATGATCGCCGCCGGGCGGGGAAAATCCGGGTCTTCCAGCAGGTTGAGCAGGTGAAACAGCGCCGTGGGTGCATTGCCGATCGCCACCAGCGCACCGGCCAGATGCGGCCTCCACAGTTCTACCGCCGCCGCGCTGCGGGTTTTGCCGATCTTGCGCGCAAGCTCGGGCACGCGCGCATCGCGCAGGGTGCAGATGACCTCGTTATTCGCGGGCAGCCGGGCGCGGGTGATGCCCTCGCTGACCATATGCGCATCGCACAGGACCGGCGCGCCCGCGACCAGCGCCGCCCGTGCCGCCTGTGCGAAATCAGGGGCGAAACGGATATGCGGCGCCAGTTCCACAATGCCCGCCGCATGGATCATGCGCACGGCGACCACTTCTTCGGCGGGCGAGAATCGCGCCAGATCGGCCTCGCGGCGGATGGTGGCAAAGCTCTCGCGGTAGATCGCGGCGCCGTCGGTTTCATAGAGATGCGGCATGGTCCCTCATGTCGTTGTCGTGCCCGACACCCATCGCGCGGCTGTTCGAGCGGCTCTGCCACAACCCGGCCTCGGCCAAAGCGGCAAAGCGCGATTCCATCGCGGCCAGGGCCTCGGGGTTGGCGTGTTCCAGAAATGCCCGCACCTCGGGCGTGCCCAGAGTGGCGCCGTGGTAAAGGTCGAACAGATGCGACGGCACCACCCCCGCCAGATGCGCGAACGCCGCCATATGGTCGAGCGTGGCGGCGATCTCGCCCGCGCCGCGAAACCCGTGGCGCATCATCGAGGCGATCCAGCGCGGGTTCGCCGCGCGGGCGCGGGTGACGCGGGCGATTTCCTCGGCCAGCGGGCGGGCATGGGGCGTATCGGGGCGGGTGGAATCAAGATGATAGAGCGCCGGTGCCGGTGCCCCGATCCGCGCCATCGCCGCAGCAAAACCGGCCTCGTGCGCGGCGTAATCCTCGGCCAGCAGCAGGTCGGTTTCGGGCATGTCCTGCAGGTGCAGGAAGGCATCCACCCCCTGCAACCGCAGCTCCAGCGCCGCGCGCGCGGGTTCACCCGCAGCGGTGTTGGACGACGCCGCCAACCATGCCTCGCCCGCCGCGATGCGGGCGGCGTCGGACAGCGCGTCGGTGCTGATCCCCAGCCCGTAGCTTGCAGGCGCAGGCGCAAACACGCGCGGCCCCGGCGCGGCGGCCACATAGGGGTTCATATCGGCGGCCTCGTCGCGCGCGGCCAGCGCGGCGGTGGCGCTCTCGAACAATACCGCCAGTTCCGGGAACACGTCGCGGAACAGGCCCGAGATGCGCAATGTCACCTCGATTCGCGGGCGGTCCAGCAGCGCCAGCGGCACCACTTCGAAGCCGCTGACGCGGTCGGACCCGTCATCCCAGCGCGGGGAAAGGCCCGCCAGATGCAGCGCCATGGCGAATTCCTCGCCCGCCGTGCGCATGGTGGCCGACCCCCACAGGTTCACTACCAGCCCGCGCGGGTAGTCGCCGTGGTCCTGCAGATGGCGGCGGATGAATTCCCCGGCCAGCTTCACGCCCTGCGCATGGGCGTTGCGGGTCGGCACCGCGCGCGGGTCGGTGGAAAACAGCGCCCGGCCCGTGGGCAGCACGTCCGAGCGACCCCGGAACGGCGACCCCGACGGCCCCGGCACCACCGGCCGCCCCGCCAGCGCCGCCAGCAGCCCGGCGCGTTCCCCGGCGATGGACGCCGCATCGCCCGCAAAGCCGCCGCCCGGCTGCGGCGTGCCACGGCCCCAGACATGAAGCCCCTCGCCAAAGCGGCTTTCCTTCAGGTCGCAGACAAAGGCGTCAATGCGCGGGATCGCCTCGGCGGGCTGGCATTGCCGGGAATGGCGAGATCGTCCTCGATCCCCGCATCCTGCGCCGCCGCGCGAATCGCCGCAATCAGCCGGGTGCGCCGCGACGGGTCGAGCCCGTCGGCGGTGGAATATTCGTCGAGCAGCGATTCGATCCGCGCCAGTTCCAGCGCCAGATCGGCGCTGGCCAAGGGCGGCGGCAGATGGCCCAATGTCAGCGCGCCGATGCGGCGGCGCGCCTGCGCGGCCTCGCCGGGGTCGTTGACGATGAACGGGTAGATCACCGGCAGCGGGCCGGTCAAAGCCTCGGGCCAGCAGGCGTCCGACAGCGCCACCGCCTTGCCCGGCAGCCATTCCAGCGTGCCATGCGCGCCGACATGCACCAGCGCATCGGCCTGTTGCTGCAACCACAGGTAAAAGGCGACATAGGCATGACAGGGCACCCGCGAGGTGTCGTGATATTCGCCCTCGCGGTCGCTGGCATGGCTGCGCTCGGGCTGCAATGCCACCAGCGCCGCGTCGCGCCGCGTGGCGGCAAAGTGGAAGGCGCCGTCGCGCAGGGCGGGGTCGTCGGTCGGCGCGCCGTGCACCGCCTGCAGATCGTCGCGCAGCGCCTGCGGCAGCCGGGCGAGCGCCGCCAGATATTCCGCCAGCGGCCAGCGGATCACCGCGCGCAGGGCCACCTCCAGCGGTGCGCCCGGCGCCACCCCGAACCCCGCATCGGCAAGGTCCGCCAGCATCGCCTCGGCTGACGCCAGCGCGTCCAGTCCGACCGCATGGGCCATCCGGTAGCCGCGCCCCGGATAGGTCGAGACCACCAGCGCCACCCTCTTGCCGCCGTCCTTCAACCCCACCCGCGCGACCGTGGCGCGGATGCGTCCGGCGTCGGGGTCATGCGCCACCTGCGCGAATTGCAGGTCGAGGTCGCGCGCGCCTGCTTCCTTGAACGAGACCACGCCCGCGTTCAGCCGCCCGTCGACCTCGGGCAGGGCGACATACATGGCAAGGTCGGACGGCGACAGCCCGCGTTCCGCCCCCGCCCAGGCGGCGCGGTCGGATGTCGAATGGATCACCTGAAACACCGGCACGCCTGCGGCATCGAGCGGTGAATCGCTATCCCCGCGCGCCGAAAAGGCGGTCGTGTTCACCACCGCCACCGGCGCCAGTGCGGGCAGTGCCTCGCGCAGCCAGGCGGCGGTGGCCGCGTCCTTCAGGCTGGGCACGAACAGCCCCTGCGCGCGAAAGCCCGCGTCCTCGAACCCGCGCAACAGCGCCGCCACCCCGGCAGTATCCGCCGCTGCCAGCCAGGCGCGGTAGAAGGGCACCACCACCAGCGGCGCCGCGCCCGGCGCGGCGTCCACCACCGGGCCGGTGTCGGGATGCCAGAAGCCGAAACTCGGCAGGGTCTTCGGCCCCGGCACCGGCCCGGCATAAAGCCCCGAAGCCAGCGCCAGTTGCGCGAGCGCGCCTTGCGCCGCGATCGCGCCGCCCGCATCGCAAAGCGCCGCGAGCCGCCGCAACGTCGCAAGCGGCAGGGTCGAGGCCGCGTCAAGTTCCGCGTCCGGGTGTCCGTCGGCGGGCAGCACCGCCAGCGCGATGCCGCGCGCGCGGGCCAGACGCGCCACCTGTTCCACGCCATAGCGCCAGTAGGCCGCGCCGCCCAGCAGGCGGATCAGGATGCCCTTCGCCTGCCCCAGCGTCGCGTCGATATAGGTATCGACCGACAGCGGGTGCATGAGATGCGACAGCCGCGCCAGCCGCAGCGACGGCAACCCCGCGCGCCCGCGCCGCCAGCCCGCCGCAAAGGCGCCGAGGTCGCTGTCGGAAAACGACAGCACCACCAGATCGGCGGGCGCCTGCCCCAGATCGCGCGGGGTGGCGGATTCCTCGATCCCGTGGCTTTCGCGGAACAGGACGTGCATCAGGCCAGCGCCGCGCGCACCGCGCCCGCATCCAGATCGCCCTTCTCGGCGATGACCACCAGCCGCCCCGCACGTGGTGCCGCCCCCCAGGGCCGGTCATACTGATGCCGCACGCGCGGCCCCACCGCCTGCACCAGCAGCCGCAGCGGGCGGCCGGTCACGGCGACATGACCCTTGATGCGCAGGATTCTCTGCGCCCGCGCCAGCGCCCCCACCTTGTCGGCCAGCGCCTGCGGATCGTCCACTTCGGGGATGTCGACGATGATCGTGTCGAAATCGTCGTGGTCGTGGTCCTCGAACCCGTCATGGTGCGAGGGCCGCGCGGCCAGATCGTCCTCGGCCGCCGCGTTGATGCCCAGCACCACGCGCGCGTCGATGACGCCATCGGTCAGCGGCAACATCGGCAACTCGCGCGGCGCCTCGGCGGCGATCACGGCGCGGGCCTTTTCCAGCCCGTCCTCACCGGCAAGGTCGGCCTTGGACAGCAGCACCAGATCGGCGCAGGCAATCTGGTCCTCGAACACCTCGGCCAGCGGGGTGTCGTGATCGGCGCCGTCTTCAGAGCCGGTGTTGCCCGGATGCGCCGGGTCGGGGGCAAACAGGCCCGCGGCCACGGCCTCGGCATCGGCCACCGTCACCACGCCGTCGACCGTGATGCGCGAACGCAGGTCGGGCCAGTCGAACGCCTTAAGCAGGGGCTTGGGCAGCGCCAGCCCCGAAGTCTCGATCAGGATATGGTCGGGGGCCGGGTCCATCGCCAGCAGGCGCTCGATGGTCGGGATGAATTCGTCAGCCACCGTGCAGCAGATGCAGCCATTGGTCAGTTCCATGATGCTGGCCTCGGGGCAGTTCTCGTCGGCGCAGCCGCGGATCAGGTCGCCGTCAACGCCGACATCGCCGAATTCGTTCACCAGCACCGCCAGCCGCCGCCCGTCGGGGTTCTGCAGCAGGTGGCGGATGAGGGTCGTCTTTCCGGCACCGAGAAAGCCGGTGATGACGGTGACGGGGGTTTTCTCGAGGCTCATGGTGCTGTCTCCGTTGGCGGGATGCGGGCGATGGTGTTGCGGCGGATCGCTTCGGGCCGGCTGCGCCACGGCACCAGCCCGTCAGGGGCCTGATCCCAGAGGCCAATCATCTCGATCAGCGCCTCAAGATCATCTTCGGGATGCAGGCCGCCCTGCACGAAACTCCAGCGGGCATCGTCGCGCAGCACGACGACGCAGCCGGATTTGCAGGCGGCAAGGCAGCGCTGGCGCTGATGGGGGATGCCGCGCGCCGACAGGGCGGCGGACAGGCGTTCGCCGTCGCTTGCGCCATCGGGGGCAGATCGGTCGTCGTCATGTCGGCAGGTGGTGCAGACCACCAGCCCGGTTGCGTCGCGCATCGGCCCCTCCGGCCAAAGTATCGCAACCGGGGACAACCTGGGCGCAGGCCGGAACGGCGCCGCATCCGGTCTGCGGCAGGCCCCGGCCGCATGAATCCGACAACCCCCGAAGGGGCTGGTGCTGGCAGGTCTCCCGGCTTGCGGATGTCGGGGCCGGATGGCCCCGGCGGGCGCCCGGCCTTCCCAGGGTGAACCCCAGTGGCCATCGGGCGACCTCTCCGGTCACGGTCGCGGGGGCGGCTGCGCCTGGGCCTGTATGGCCTGTCGCATTCCCTCTTCGCCTGTCATAGACAGGAACCAGCGATGGCCCGAGCCAAGCCAGTTTCCCCCTCTCTTGTCAAGCGAGACCCCGATGTCCGAGATTGCGCCCCCCAACCCCGAGGATGCTGCCGCCCATGCCGCCAAGAAGGCGAAGATCAAGGCCGCGCGCGACCGGATGATGGCGACCAGGACCGAGGAAAAGGGCCTCGTCATCGTCCTGACCGGCCCCGGCAAGGGCAAAAGCTCGTCCGCCTTCGGCATGGTGCTGCGCAGCCTCGCCCACGGGTTCCCCTGCGGCGTGGTGCAGTTCATCAAGGGCGCCCGTTATTCGGGCGAGCGCGACCTGCTGACCGAACGCTTCGGCGACCTGTGCCGGTTTCACACCATGGGCGAAGGTTTCACCTGGGAGACGCGGGATCTCGAACGCGACCGCGCCGCCGCCGCCGCAGGCTGGGAAAAAGCGAAAGAACTGATCCGCGACCCCCGCAACCGCATGGTGCTGCTGGATGAAATCAACATCGCGCTGCGCTACGATTATCTGGACGTGAACGAGGTGGTGGCCTTTCTGGCCGCCGAAAAGCCGGTGACGACCCATGTGGTCCTGACGGGCCGCAACGCGAAACCCGAACTGATCGCGCTGGCCGATCTGGTCACGGAAATGACGGCGGTGAAACACCCGTTCCGCGCGGGCATCAAGGCGCAGGCCGGGGTGGAATTCTGAGGCGCGGGGCGGGGCAATCGGGCAAACGGGCAAACGGCATGTTCCGTCATTGCGAGGAGGCGCAGCCGACGAAGCAACCCCGATGTCGTGTGTGAGCGGTCGAGGTTGCTTCGGCTTCGCCTCGCAATGACGGGGTTTACCCGTTCATCCGATTGCCCAGAGGCGCGGGGCGGGTCGCCGTTTATTGGACCCGGCAGACCCGCCCCGACCAATCTTGCGCATTGTCGCGGGCGTCAGATGTTACCATTCGACTGCGACATACCCGCGCGCGCGCCGCTGAACACCGGTCGCAGGACCGGGCCGAAAAGCGTCGGCACGAAGGCGGCCAGAAAGGCCGCCCAGCCTGCCACCCACAGCGCGGCGGCGGCGCCGTTCAGCCACGGGGCCGCCTCGGGCCAGGGCAGGACCGCCAGCCGCAGCCAGACAGCGGGCCAGAGGCAGGCCCCGGCGGTGACGATCAGCCGCCCGGCCCGCAGCGCCCCGGCCTCGCGCCGGGCCGCCGCACGGGCGGCGATGGCAAGGATCATGCTGCCCATCGCCCCCATGGTCAGCGCGTGCAGGGCATCGACCCCCGGCAGGTGCAGCGGCCAGAGCTGCGACAGCCCGAGCAGGACCAGCCCGGCGGGCAGCCACGCATAACCCGCCTGCAGCATCACCAGCAGCGGATTGTCCCGGACCTGCCAGCCGCGCCAGCCGGTGACGCGCCAGGCCTCGGCCAGCCCGGCGGCGACCAGCGCCAGCCCGGCACCGGGGCCGGGCTGGACCATGGCCAGCGCGCCCGCCAGCGCGACCACCGACGGGGCGACCCGGTCGGCAACCGGCGTCGCCCGGCAGCGCAGGGCCGCGCCGCCCTGTTGCAGGCGGTTGTCGGTGAAGGCCGGGACCATGCGGCCGCCGATCACGCTGATGAGCGCCGCGAACAGCATCACCCCGCCGCGCAGCAGCCGCGCCGGGTCGGGCAGGGGCGCGCCGCCCAGCGCCGCAAGGATCAGCATCGCATCACCGATGCCCAGCGCCGCGATTGCCGCCGCAAAGCCCAGCTTGCGCCATGCCCCGACCCGCAGGACGCCCGCCGCCAGCACCCCGGCGAACAGTCCGAAGAAGCCAAGCCCCGGCAGGGTGGCCAGCCACACCGGCAGCACCCCGGCGCAGGCCATGGCCAGCCGTTGCAGCAGCCACAGCGCCACCAGCGCCTGCAGCAGCCGCCCCGAGGGCGGCGCGCCGCCGGTCCAGCTTGCCAGCGCGGTCAGCAGATAGCCCGCCGCCGCCGCGCCCGCCATGCCGGGGATCATCTCGTGGGCGTGCCAGAAGCCCGCCGTGCCCAGCACGGGCGGCGCCAGCCCGACCCGCGCGCCCCATTGCCACCACAGGACCGCCAGCACCGCCCAGAGCGCGGCCGCCAGCAGGAACGGCCGGTGCGGCTGGAGCCAGAGATTGCCGCACCGGCGCGCCTGCGGACCGGGCGCGCCGGTCACGGCAGGCGGCGGGGCATGGCGTCACGCCCCGCCATGCGTTCAGACGCCGTGGGCAAGGCGCCGGCCATCATTGCGAGGAGGCAAAGCCGACAGACCAACCCCGATGGTGTGCGTGCGCGGTCGGGGTTGCTTCGGCTTCGCCTCGCGGGTGACGGGATTTGCGGGCGGCGGAATGACAACAGGTTCCGAGGGGGAACAGGCAATGTCCGCCATGATCTACTCCTGGGATAGCGCGTCCCGTTCGCGTGGATTTGGCTGCCTGAAGGTCTGACTTCCGAAGCATGGCTTCGATTACAGTGGCGCGACCGTGCCGGGCCTGCACCGGCTTCTTCATGCAGAGCGTGCCCGCAGGCTAGGCGATGCGCCCGGCACCGTCAACGATCCGCAGCGCCACGCCCGTACTTGCAATTTCCTGCGCTGCGACCGAAGTTTCGACCGCCCGGACCCCGGTGGTCTGTTCAAATTCCGATCTGATGGCATCGAAGGGCCGAGCGCATCCGCAGGCGCTGCCGGGCGGAACCATGCCCGCGCCACGCCCTCGCCCGGCCCCGGATCGAACGCCGCGCCGCCAGCAAATCCCGTCATTGCGAGCCGCAAGGCGAAGCAACCCCGACCGCTCACACACGACATCGGGGTTGCTTCGTCGCCCGCGGCTCCTCGCAATGACGGGACAATGACGGACCACGCCGCGCGCCCGATCACCCTGCGGGCGCACATGCCATTGACGGTCGCCCGGACCTTGTCAGATTAGGGCCGAATCCCGCCCGCGTCCCGTGGAGAGCGCCATGCCCGATGTCATCGACCCCGCCCCCGCCCGAGGCGGTGCCCGCGCGCGCAGGCAGGCCCGCGCGCATGGCAGCCCGGTCAGCGGCGTGCCCTGGATCCTGCGCGGGGTACCGCCCTATGACATCCTGTCCGAGGACAACCTGCTGCGGATCGAGGCGCAGGTCGACCGCATCCTTGCGCAGACCGGCATCGCCTTTCGTGACGATCCCGAAACGCTGGTGCTGTGGCGCAAGGCCGGGGCCGAGGTCAGCGACGACATCGTGAAATTCCCGCCGGGGATGCTGCGCGAAATCCTGTCATCGGCGCCGCGCGTCTTTACCCAGCACGCCCGCAATCCCGCGCGTTCCGTGCAGATCGGCGGTAATGCGGTGGTGTTCGCGCCTGCCTACGGATCGCCCTTCGTGATGGACCACGACGGCACCCGCCGCTACGGCACCATCGCCGATTTCGAGAACCTCGTGAAACTGGGCCAGTCCTCGCCCTGGCTGCACCATTCCGGCGGCACCATTTCCGAACCCGTCGACCTGCCGGTGAACAAGCGCCATTTCGACATGGTGCTGGCCCATATCCGCTACTCGGACCGCGCCTTCATGGGCTCGGTCACCACCGAGGAACGCGCCGAGGATTCCATCGAGATGGCCCGCATCCTGTTCGGGGCCGGTTTCGTCGACGAAAACTGCGTCATCCTCGGCAATGTCAACGTGAACTCGCCGCTGCTCTGGGGCGGAGACGCCACCCGCGTGCTGCGCGCCTATGCGCGGGCCAACCAGGCGGCGGTGATCGTGCCCTTCATTCTGGGCGGGGCGATGGGGCCGGTGACGACTGCGGGGGCCATCGCGCAGGGCGTGGCCGAAACGATGGCGGGCTGCGCGCTAACCCAGTTGGAACGCAAGGGCGCGCCGGTGATCTTCGGCAATTTCCTGTCGTCGATGTCGCTGCGCTCGGGGTCGCCCACATTTGGCACGCCGGAACCCGCCGCCGGATCGCTGGTCGTGGGGCAACTGGCGCGCAGGCTGGGCCTGCCTTTGCGCTGCGCGGGCAATTTCACCACCTCGAAACTGCCCGATGCGCAAGCGATGGTCGAGGGCACGATGTCGATGCTGTCCGCCGTGCAATGCGGCGCTAACTTCATCCTCCATTCGGCAGGCTTCCTTGATGGCCTGCTGTCGATGTCCTACGAGAAATTCGTCATGGACGCCGACCTGTGCGGCGCGTTGCACAGCTATCTTCAGGGCGTCACGGTGGACGACAACCAGCTTGCCGCCGACGCCTTCGGCGATGTCCAGCCGGGCGGGCATTTCTTCGCCGTCCCGCACACCATCGCCAATTACCAGACCGCCTTCTGGGAAAGCGCCATCGCCGACAACGACCCCTACGAGAAATGGGTCGAAAACGGCAGCCACGACGCGGCCTTCCGCGCGCGCAGGCTGTGGCAGCAGCAACTGGCCGATTACGAGGCCCCGCCGCTGGATACGGGCACGCTGGCCGCGCTCGAGGATTTCGTCGCGCGCCGCAAGGCGTCGATGCCGGATGCTTCCTACTGAACGCCGCCCGGCGGGGCCACCCCGCCAAACGCCAGCGCGGGCAGGTCGCGGAAATGGTCCAGCGCCTCGGGGTTGGCCAGCGAATCGGTGTTCCTCACCGCCCGCCCGTGCACCACGTCGCGCACCGCCAGTTCGGTGACCTTGCCGCTTTTCGTGCGCGGAATGTCCGGCACCGCCAGCACCAGCGCAGGCACATGGCGCGGCGATGATCCGTTGCGGATCGCGGCCTTTACCCGGCACACCAGATCGTCGTCCAGCACGCGGCCCGAGGCCATGACCACGAACAGCACCACCCGCACATCGTCGCCGGTGTCCTGCCCGATCACTACCGCATCGGTGATCTGGGCGAATTTCTCGACCTCGGCATAGATTTCGGCGGTGCCGATCCGCACCCCGCCGGGATTCAGCGTCGCGTCCGAGCGCCCGTGGATGACGAAGCCGCCCGTCTCGCGCCGTTCGGCGAAATCGCCCTGGCACCAGACGCCGGGAAAGCGCGAGAAATAGGCGTCGCGGTAGCGCGCGCCGTCATCATCGCCCCAGAAGCCCAGCGGCATCGACGGGAAGGCGGCGGTGCAGACCAGCTCGCCCTTTTCGCCGGTGGCAGCGGGGCGGCCCGCGTCGGTCCAGACATCGACCGCAAGGCCGAATCCCGCCCGCTGGATTTCCCCGCGCCAGACCGGCGCGGTCGGGTCGCCCAGCACGAAACACGACACGATGTCGGTGCCGCCCGAGATCGACGCGAGATGGATGTCGGATTTCAGGGTGCCGTAGACATAATCGAAACTCTCGCCCACCAGCGGCGAGCCGGTGGACAGCATCGCCGTCACCGTCTCCATGTCCCCGGCGCCTGGCACGAACCCCGCCTTGCGCAGGCTGTCGATATATTTGGCCGAGGTGCCGAAATGGGTCATGCCCTCGTCGCGGGCATAGTCGAACAGCACCCCCGGCCCCGGATGAAAGGGCGAGCCGTCGTAAAGCAGCAGCACCGCCCCGCGCCCCAGGCCGGACACCAGCCAGTTCCACATCATCCAGCCCAGGGTCGTGTAATAGAACAGCCGGCTGCCGGGGCCGATGTCGGCGTGCAGCGCGTGTTCCTTGAGATGCTGCAACAGCACCCCGCCCGCACGGTGGACGATGCACTTCGGCGCGCCGGTGGTGCCCGAGGAAAACAGCACGAGGGCCGGGTGATCGAAGGGCATCCGCGCGAAGCTCAGCGGCCTTGTCGCAAAGGGCGCCTCGAAGGCGGCAAGGCTGGTGCCGTTCGCCAGCGCACCGGCGGTGTCCTCGGCGCGCCCCAGATAGTCGATCACCACCGTGCAGCGGACCGAGGGCAGGTTTTCGGCAATCGCGCCCAGCTTCTGGCCGATGTCGAAGCTCTTGCCCGCGTAGTAGTAGCCGTCGGTTGCGAACAGCACCTTCGGCGCGATCTGTCCGAAACGGTCCAGCACCGCGCGGGCGCCGAAATCGGGCGAGGCCGAGCACCAGACCGCCCCCAGCGACGCCGTCGCCAGCATCGCCGCCACCGCCTCGGGGCGGTTGGGCAGCAGCCCCGCCACCCGGTCACCCGGCCCGACGCCCGCCCCGGCCAGCGCCTGTTGCAACCGCGAAACATGGGATTCGAGATCGGCCCACGACCAGCGCAGCGGCACCCGGTCCTCGCCGCGAAAGACGATGGCATCCCGCGTCCCGTCCTGCGGGCGGTTCAGGCCCATCAGGTTTTCGGCAAGGTTCAGCCGCGCGCCGGGAAAGAAGCGGGTGTCGATCATGTCGGCGCCCGCAATGAAGGGCGCGGCGCCCTTGTCGCCGATGATGCCGAAATGATCCCAGAGCGCACTCCAGAACGCCTCGGGGTCGCGCTGCGCGAAATCGCCAAGGGCGCAGCCCGTGGTCAGCGCCGCCCCGGCGACGGGTTCGAGAAAGCGGCCCAGACGCAGGATTTCCGAGGCCGCAATCCGCGCCGCGTCCGGTGTCCAGATCGGTTCCGATGCCATTTCCGGGTCCTCCCTGTCGTTCCCGCAACATCCTTCCGGTCAGGATACCGCCGTCACCCCGCCGGGCCGGTCGCAGGCGGGCGGCGGCGCGTCAGCCAGTCGGGGTCCATCTCGGGGACCGAATCGAGCAGGAGTTCGGTATAGGGATGGAAGGGCGGCGACAGCACCTGCTCTTTCGTCCCGGCGGCGACCACCTCGCCGTTCCTCATCACCACCACGTCATCGGCGATGGCGCGCACCGTGGCGATGTCGTGGGTGATGAACATGTAGGTCAGGTTGCGTTCAGCCTGGAGCCGGGTCAGCAGCTTGAGGATGCCTTCGGCGACAAGCTGGTCGAGCGCGCTCGTCACCTCGTCGCAGATGATGAAGCGCGGCTCGGCGGCCAGCGCGCGGGCGATGCCGATGCGCTGCTTCTGGCCGCCGGACAGTTCGGACGGATAGCGGTCGATGTATTCCGCCGGGTCCAGTTCGATATCTTCAAGCAGCCCGCGCACCTTTGCGTCGCGGGTGCGGCGGTCGGCGCCGAGGTAGAATTCGATCGGGCGGCCGATGATCTCGCCGATCTTCTGGCGCGGGTTCAGCGCGGTGTCGGCCATCTGGTAGATCACCTGCGTCTGGCGCAGCTCCTCGCGCGAGCGGTCCTGATAGCGACGCGGCAACTCCTTGCCCGACAGCCGCACATGGCCCGAAACCGGCGGCAGCAGCCCCATGATCGCGCGCGCCAGCGTCGACTTGCCGGACCCGGATTCGCCGACAACGGCGGTGGTGCGGCCCTCGCGGAAGGGGACGGTGATATTCCTGAGAACCGGCGTCGTGCCATAGGCCGCGCTGACCTGCCGCACCTCGACCAGCGGCGCGCCCGCGCCGGTCTTTTCCGGGGCGCGAAAGCTGCGCACCGCCCAGAGCGATTTCGTGTAATCCTCGCGCGGGGCGGCCAGCATGTCGCGTGTCGGCGCCTCTTCCACGGTCTCGCCCTTCAGGAGCACCATGATCCGGTCGGCCATCTGCGCGACGACCGCCAGATCATGCGTCACATAGATCGCCGCCGTGCCGAAGCTTTGCACCGCATCGCGGATCGCCGACAGCACCTCGAGCTGCGTCGTCACGTCAAGCGCGGTCGTCGGTTCGTCGAAGATGATGAGCTCGGGCCTGCAGCCCATCGCCATCGCGGTCATGGCGCGCTGCAACTGCCCGCCCGACACCTGATGCGGGTAGCGGAAGCCGATTTCCTCGGGGTTCGGCAGTTGCATCCGGCGGTAAAGCTCGACCGCGTCGGCCTCGGCCTCGGCCCTGGACATGACGCCGCGCAGGACCGGGAATTCGGTGTGCTGCGTCATCAGCCGGTAGGCGGGGTTGAAGCTGGCTGCCGCCGATTGCGCCACATAGGCGATGCGCGACGACCGCAGCCCCCGGCGGACCTGATGCGAGGCATGGGTCAGCTCGATCCCGTCGAAATGCACGGTGCCGCCCGCAAAGCGGCAGCCGTCGCGGCGAAAGCCCATCGCGGCGAGCCCGAGCGTCGACTTGCCCGCCCCGGATTCGCCGATCAGGCCCAGCACCTCGCCCCGGCGCAGGGTCAGGTCCACGCCCTTGATGATCGGGCGCCATTCCTCGCCGGTGCGGCCCTCGACCTTCAGGCCCCGGATTTCGAGCAGCGGCTTGTCGTCGCGCGTATCGCCCATCGCCTATTCCTTCAGCCCCGAGGACAGGTGCAGCATCCAGTCCACGACAAAGTTCACCGCCACCGTCAGGGCCGCGATGGCCGCGGCGGGCAGCAGCGGGGTGATGTCGCCGAATGTGATGAGCGTCGCGTTCTCGCGCACCATCGACCCCCAGTCGGCGGCGGGCGGCTGGATGCCGAGGCCCAGGAACGACAGCGCCGCGATGGTCAGGAACACGAAGCAGAACCGCATCCCGTATTCGGCCACCAGCGGCGGCATGGCGTTGGGCAGGATCTCGCGCCGCATCACCCAGAGGATGCCCTCGCCGCGCACCCGCGCCGCCTCGACATAGTCCAGCGCGACGATGCCGAAGGCCACGGCGCGGGTCAGGCGGAAGACGCGGGTGGAATCGAGGATGGCAATAATCAGCACCAGCGTGGTGATCGAGGTGCCGAATACCGACAGCAGCAGCAGGATAAAGATGAGGCCGGGAATCGCCATCACCACATCGACGATGCGCGACAGCACCTGATCGACCCAGCCGCGCAGCACGGCGGCCAGCAGCCCCAGGACCGCGCCCAGAACGAAGGCCAGCGTGGTGGCCAGAAATGCGATGGCGATGGTGTTGCGCGCCCCGTAGATCAGCCGCGAGAGCATGTCGCGGCCAAGGCTGTCGGTGCCCAGCGGGAATTCGGACGACCATTCGAGATACTGCGCCCCCACCACCTCGCGTTCGGGATAGGGGGCGATGACCGGCGCGAATACCGCGACGAGGACGTAGAGAACAATGACCGTCGCCCCCACAAGGGCCGAAGGCGGCATCGTGCGCAACAGGCGAAGGGTTCTGCTCATGGCCGGATCACCTCGGATGCATGAGACGGGGATCGCTGATGATGGCGACCACGTCGGCAAGCAGGTTCAGCAGGATATAGGCCAGCGAGGTGACGAGACACACCGCCTGCACCACCGGCAGGTCGCGTTTCGAGACCGAATCGACCAGCAGCTTGCCGATGCCCGGATAGACGAACACGGTTTCAACGATGACGACCCCGGTGATGAGATAGGCAAGGTTCAGCGCCACCACGGTGACGATGGGCGCCACCGCGTTGGGCAGCGCATGGACGACCACCGCGCGCCGGGGCGTGGCGCCCTTCAGCCGCGCCATTTCGATATAGGGCAGCCCCAGCAGGTTCACGAGCGCGGCGCGCGTCATGCGCATGATATGGGCGATGACCGCCAGCGACAGCGCGGCGGCGGGCAGGAGCGAGCGATAGACGCGCTCCCAGAACTCGGTTCCGGGGCTGATGTTGGAAATCGACGGGAAGATGCCGAGGTTCACCGACAAAAACAGGATCAGGATATAGGCGACGAAGAATTCCGGGAAGGAAATCGCGGTCAGGGTCAGCGCGCTGATGGCGCGGTCGAACAGCGTGTTGCGATAAAGCGCCGCGAGGATGCCCAGCACCAGCGCCACCGGCACGGCGATGATCGCCGCCAGCCCGGCCAGGAACAAAGTGTTGGCCAGCCGCTCGCCGATCAGGCTGGACACCTGCTGGCCGTTGGCGATGGAGGTGCCGAAATCGCCCTGCACCATGCCGCCCAGCCAGTGCAGGTAGCGCAGCCATGCGGGTTGATCGAGGCCCAGTTGCAGCCGCAGCGCCGCCAGCGATTCCGGTGTCGCCGCCTGCCCGAGGATTTCCTGCGCCGCGTCGCCGGGCAGCATCGAGACCGCGCCGAAGATGACCAGCGAGACCGCGAGCACGGTCAGAAGCCCCAGCAAAAGCCGCCGTATCACAAGCTGGACGATGTCTCTCATGCGGCCTCCGGGACAAGGAAGGTGGCGCTGGCGCGCACGACCGGCGCACCGTCGCGCAGGCACAGCAGGGCCAGATCGGCAACCGGGCCTTCGTCGGTGTCGCGCAACGCGCTCACCTCGCCCCGGTAGGTCAGCGCGTCGCCGGGCCAGACCGGCTGCACGAACCGCGCCCGGAAGGCGCGCACGTTCCCCGGCCCCAGCCAGTGCGCCGCATAGGCGCCCAGAACGCCCGCGTGATGCATTCCGACCGAGATGAAATCGGCCATGCCATGCGCGCGGGCGGCCACCGTGTCGTGATGGCCGGGCGAATCCTCACCCGAGGCGCCCTGATAGCGGATCGAATCGGTCAGCGTCAGCGGCGGCATCGCCACCGGCCCCGGACTGTCGCCCGGCGCCAGCGGCCCGTGGTGGCGGCGGATCGCATCAAGCTGGTTGCGCGGCGCGTCGCGGTGCAGGTAGGGGCGCGGGCGCGGGGCGTCGCCAAGGCTGCCCGCGACCGCCTCGCGCCGCTCGGGGCGGATCGAGACCGGCATCCAGCGCGCCACCAGCCGCCCGGAATCGTCGCGGAAATCGGTGCGCATGACGAAGAACTCAAGCCTGCCGCCCGCGCGCCCCTCCTTGAAGAAATGGTCGGCCACCTCGGTCGAGGCGGTCAGCACGTCGCCCGCGCGCGGCGGCGGGCCGAAGAACTCGAACGCCTGCTCGCCGTCTGTGGTGCCCTCGCAGTCGATCCCCGCCAGCGCCGATCCGGCGGGCGGGCGTTCGAGGATGTAGCCCCAGTGATAGCCCGCGCTGACAAGGAAGGTCGGCGGCACGAAAGCCTGCGGATCGTCCATCCAGTCGGGAAGCGTCGAGTAGAGGCTGGCGGCAAAGCGCCGGATCGCGCCCCGTTCGACGGGGACGCTGTAATCCGGTCCGCGCAGGCCGATGATCCCGCCCATCTCAGCCCCTCGTCTCGATCAGCGCATCGACCGCTACCACCCGCCCGTCGCGCGCGACGAGCACCGGGTTGAGGTCCAGCGATGTGACATGATCGCCCGTCTCCCGCATCCAGTCTGCAACAGCCAGGGCAAGTCTGGCAACCCGCGCACGGGCGTCACCGTCAAGGCGGCGGCTGATGCCCAGCCCGGCGATGGCCCGCGTGATCGCCGCAGCATCGGCGGGCAGCAGCAGCACCGCCGCGTCGCGCGCCTCCTCGACATCGACGCCGCCGGACCCCAGCACCAGCGCCGGGCCGTAGATCGGCGACGATTTTACGCCGACGATGATCTCGGCCTGCGCGTCCGGCACCATCTCCTCGACCAGCCAGCCGCGCGGGGTGATCCCGGCTTCGGCAAAGCGCACCTGCATCGCGGCCAGCGCGGACATCAGCGCCGCCTCGTCGGTAATGCCCACCGCGACCGCGCCGAAGCGGTTCTTGTGCGGCACCTTCGCCGAGACCCCCTTGAGGACCACGGGCCAGCCCAGCGCGCGCGCGGCGGCGGCGACGCCGTCGGCCTGCACGAAGCGGCGCGCGGCGAAGGGGATACCTGCGGCGGCAAGGCGGGTCTTGGACTCCTCCTCATCGAGAATCCGCACCGCGCCCGCCACCGGCGGCGCCAGCAGCGCCAGCGGCCCCGGCTCGCGCGCCGCAAACCCGGCATGGCGCGCGGCGGCGGCGATGGCGGCCACCCCGTCCTCGAGCCCCTGCAGGGGCGCGATCCCGGCCTCGCGGCACAGGCGCTGCGCGGCGGGCGACAGGTAGTCGGGCAGCGCCGTGACCAGCGCCGCCGGGGTGCCGCTTTCCTTCACCGCCGTCAGCCAGGCGCGCAGCATCGGCGTGCCAGCCTCGTCCTCGCCGCCCTCGCCGTTCAATACCGCGACATCGTAGGGGTCTTCGAGCATGGTGGCGAAACAGCGCGCCATCGCCGGCTCGTTTTCCAGCGAGAGCACGTCCATGCCGGTGTAATAGGCGTTGTGGTCGAGCGGGTTCGAGACATGCGCGAATTCGGGCAGTTGCGGGCGCAGCCGCGCCGCGACCTCGGGCGAGACCGGCGGCAATGTCAGGCCGTTGTCTGCGGCCGCATCGGCAAACAGCGCCCGCGCCGCGCCCGATGCCGTCAGGACCGCCATGCGGTTGCCGCAGATGCGGTCGCCCCAGATCGACAGCGCCTTGGTGGTCTCCAGTAGCTGCGGCAGCGTCGCCACGCGGATAAAGCCCAGCCTCTCGCAGAGCGCGTGGAACAGGTCATCGTCGCCCGCCAGCGCGCCGCTGTGGGTCAGCGCCATTTCCGCGCCCAGCGCGCTGCGCCCGCTTTTCAGCACCACCACCGGCAGGTTGCGCGCCCGCGTCACCTCGGCGGCCTCGGCCAGCGCCTGCACGTCGCCCGGCCCCTCCATGAACAGGCCGATGGCGGTGATGCGCGGATCGTCACCCAGCACCGCGATCCAGTCGGCCACGTCAAGGATCACCTGGTTGCCGGTCGAGGCGATCACCGCAGGGACCAGCCCGCGCCGGTCGCGCACGAAGGCATAGGCGATGCCGCCCGACTGCGAGATGATCGCCGGGCCGCGCGCGACCGTGTCGGGCGCATGGTCGGCCATCGGCCAGAGCGCGAGATGATCGAGCCGGTTCAGAAGCCCGTTCGAGTTCGGCCCGACCACCGCCAGATCACCCGCCACCGCCAGCAGCTCCGCCTGCAGGCGCTGGCCCTCGTCGCCCATCTCGCCGAAGCCCGCCGCAAAGCAGACCGCACCGCCCGCGCCGATCCGCGCGAGGTCGGCCACCGCCGCAACGGTCAGCTTGCGATTCACCGCCAGAAAGGCGGCGTCGGGCGGCTCGGGCAGGTCGGCCACGGCGGGCACGCAGGCAATGCCCGCGATCTCGGCGCGGACCGGGTTCACGATGCGGATCGTGCCGCCATAGCCCGCCCGCCGCAGCATCTCGACCGACGGCGCCAGCGCCGCGCCGCCGACAAGCGCCACCGAACGCGGGGCCAGAAGTCGCCGCAGATTGGCGCGACGACGCGCGCGAAGCTCAGAGGACATGCCGCCTCCGCAAATTCCGAAATGCAGGGTGATGGGGGGAAGGGCGGCGCCCGGATGCGCCGCCCCCGCCGCTCAGGTCAGGCGAACCACCAGCGGTCGGCGATCTTCGAGCCGTCAAGCTCCATGACGGAACTCACGTTGCCGTCGTTCTGCACCTGATCGCTGCGCACCGAGACGTAATTGGCATACATCGGGATGATGACGCCGCCGTCGTTGGCGACAAGGCTCTGCATCTCCTGATACATCGCCCGGCGCCTGTTGTCGTCGAGTTCGGCGCGCGCATCGACAAGCAACTGGTCGAAACGCTCGTTCTTCCAGTGGGTGTCGTTCCACGGCGCCGTCGAGGCATAGACCTGCGAGAACATCCAGTCCTCGGTCGGGCGCCCCTGCCAGTAGGCCATGCAGAACGGCACCTTGGTCCAGACGTTCGACCAGTAGCCGTCGTTCGGCTCGCGCAGCACGTTGACGTTGATCCCGGCCTTCGACGCCTGTTCGGCAAACAGCACGGCGGTATTCACCGCCCCCTGGAACGCGGCATCGGCGGCGTGCAGGTCGACCGACAGCCCGTCAAGGCCCGCCTGCTGCAGGTAATACCGCGCCTTGTCCGGGTCGTATTCAAAGGGTTGCAGGCTGTCGTCGAAATAGCGGTTCGCAGGCGCGATCGGGTTGTCGTAGGCGACGCGCCCGTGGCCGTAGAGGATCTTGTCCACCATCTCCTGCCGGTCGATGGCGTATTTCAGCGCCAGCCGCACGTTCAGGTCGTTGAACGGCGCGACATCGGTGAACATCGGCATGGTGAACTGCTGGGTGCCGGTCACTTCGTCGACGATGAGATTGGGCACCCGCGCCAGCCGCCCCACGGTCGAGATGTCGGCGCTGGTGATGACATCGACCTCGCCGGTCATCACCGCGTTCATGCGCGCGGCGACATCGTCGATGCCGATGATCTCGACCTCGTCGAACCAGGCGGCGTCTGCCTTCCAGTAATCGGCCCGCCGGGCCAGCAACATGCGCGAACCGATGGTGTATTCGCTGACGGTATAGCCGCCGGTGCCGACATGCGCGGCCCAGTCCACGGTGCCGTCATCGCCCGCCGGACCGATGACGAGGTGATAGTCGGCCAGCAGGAACGGAAAGTCGGCATTGGCCGCCTCGAGCGTGATGACGACCACGTCGCCCTCGACGCTGATGTCGGTGATCGGCTCGACGATCGGCTTGGCGGACGAGGTCGAATCATCGCCGCGGTGATGGTTCAGCGAGGCTGCGACATCCTCGGGCCGCAGGGTGCGGCCGTCCGAGAAGGTGACGCCCTTGCGGATGGTGAAGCGCCAGACCTTGCCGCTTTCGGCGGGTTCGTAGCTTTCGGCCAGTTCGGGCACGAGGTCACCCGACCCGCGAATCTCGACGAGGTTGTTGTAGATGGAGCCGAAGCCGCCGATGTTCATCATCACGCTGAGGCCCCAGGTCGCCGGGTCCCAGCTTTCCGAGGCGTTGCTGCCGCTCGCCCCGATGCGCAGGCGCCCGCCGCGCGACGGCTCGGCCCGTGCGGCGCTGCCAACGGCGCCAAGGGCCAGCGCCGCCCCCGATGTCATGGCCAGCCCGCCAAAGCGGCGGCGGGTCATTTCGCCCAGTCGTGTCGTCATTATCCGTCTCCCAAGCAATCTGCGCCCTTTCCCTGCCGGGACTCCTCGGGGCGCCGCATCTGGTTAACGAACCACAAAGCCGCCATTCCTGCAAATATGAATTGACGCCGACGATATACTGCAATGGTATGGCTGCATCATGCTCCAGATGCGCGAGATCGAAGCATTCCGTGCGGCCCTCCAGAGCGGTTCGCTCTCGGCGGCGGCGCGGCTGCTGAACACCTCGCAGCCGAATGTCACGCGGATCATCGCCAATCTCGAAAGGAAGCTCGGCTATCCGCTGTTCCTGCGTCGCAGCCGGGGCGTGACCCCCACCGCCGAGGCCGAATTCCTTCACGCCGAGGTCGAGCGGTCCTTCCACGGCCTCGGCGCCATCTCGCGCGCCGCCGAGGAGATCGGCCAGTTCAAGGGCGCGCATCTTGCGGTCGGCGGCGTGCCTGCGGTGCTGCTCGATCTGGTGCCCGAGGCGGTGTCCACCTGGCAGCAACGGCATGGCGAACTGCGCATCACCGTCGAGTTGCGGGAATCCGAGCGCATCCTGCACTGGATTCGCGCCCGCCGCTTCGATCTGGGGCTGGTCAGCCCGATTCTCGACGTGCGCGACGTGACGATCCTCGCGCGGCGCGAACTGCCCTATGTCGCGCTGGCCCGGCCCGGCGCCGATCACCTTGGTCCGCCCGAGATGCCGCTTTCGGCCGCCGCGCTCGATTCGCTGCCGCTGGTCGTGCCGGGCGCCAGCTATTTCCTGGCGCTCTGCGACGATCCCGACCTGCGCGCGGTGGTCCAGCGGCGCGCCTCGGTCGACGGCTTCGTCTCGGAAACCGCCGCGCATCTGGCGATGGCCGGGGCGGGCGTGGCCTTCGTCGATCCGCTGACCGCGCGGCATTTCCACCGCCACTACGGCGCCACGGTGCGCGCGGTCGAGGCGGCGCCCGCCTTCGAGCTGGCCCTCGTCTCGCCACGCCACCCGGTCCACGCCCGCGCCGCGATCCGCTTCGGCGAAATCCTGCGCGCGGCGCTGGAAGCGTTCGACTTCGTGCCGGGCGGGACCGCGTCGATCTGATTCCCCGGCTGCGCCCCCAGGGCAATCGGGCGCGCGGCATATTCCGTCATTGCGAGGCGGCGAAGCCGACGAAGCAACCCCGACCGCTCACACACAACCATCGAGGTTGCTTCGTCGGCTGCGCCTCCTCGCAATGACGGGGTTTGCGGGCAATGGTGCCCCGCCAACCCGCGCAGCCGCAGTTCGCCCGATTGCCCTGCGCACCGCCCCCGGCCTGTCGTCATGCCGCAGGCGTCAGATGTTCCCATCCGGCTGCGAAATGCTCTATCGCGCCGCCTCGGCGTCGCGGCGCAGGACCGCGTCGGTGGTGATGTCGCCGCCCTTCTTCAGAATGCGGAACTCCGGCGCGGCAGCGGGCGAGAAGGTCAGCCGCAGGGTATAGGCATGGTCGTCACCGCCCGGAAACGCCTGAAAGGTCAGGTTGTGGCTTCCGTCCGGCACCGCGACGCGGCGGGTGTCGAGGACCGTGCCGATCTGCAGCGGGCCGGTGACGCGGAAGGGAACCTGCACCGCCCACAGCGCCTGCGGGTCCGCAACCACATCGCGGGCGAGTTCGACCAGCACGCGGCACGTGCCGTCATGGTCGGGCACGCCGAAGGACACGAGACCGTCCGACCAGGCGAACCCCTGCGCGACATGCGCGTCGGTCCACAGAAGCCCGGCAGGGACCGGGCCTTCGGTCTCGACCAGCACCTGCGTGTATTCGACGGTAACCGCAAAATCCGCCAGCATCATTCACGATCCTCCCGACTGCCGAACCGGACAGCCCCGCATGGGGCGGGACGGCGTTGCGGCGCCTCGCCATCTTGGCCGGATGGCCGGATCGTTCAACTTCAAAATGACCGCGCCGGGCACCGGAGCGGGTGTCCGATGTGACCATTCGACTGCGGGGCAACCGGGCGAACCACTTGTCCCGTCATTGCGAGGAGGCGCAGCCGACGAAGCAACCTCGATGTTGCGTGTGAGCGGTCGGGGTTGCTTCGTCGCCTTCGGCTCCTCGCAATGACAAAATATGCCGTTCGCCCGACTGGCCCGCATGTGACTGCGAAATGCTCTGGCCCCCTACCCCGGCGTCCCGCCGTGGCCGAGGCGGTCGATGGCCGCGAGGATGCGCGCAAAGCCTGCACGGGCGCGGGCGACCGAATGGCGGGCGCGCAGCCAGCCGTGGACGAGGCCCGCGTCCACCTCCCAGATCGCGGGGACTCCGGCGGCAACGAGGCGGTCGCGGTAGTCGCGGCCGTCGTCGCAGAGCGGGTCGCATTCGGCGCTGAAGATCGCCGTGGGCGGCAGGCGCGAGAAATCGGTATCGGCAAGCGGCTTGCTGGTCACGTCGCGCGACAGGTCGCGCCCGCCGCTGCGGGTCTTTTCGTAATAGACCAGTTCGTCGCGGCGCAGCAGCGGCGCCTCGGCATGGGTCAGATAGGAACCTGCGTCGATGTTGCCGCCAAGGCCGGGATAGATCAGCACCTGCGCCACCGGCGGGCGCGCATCGTCGCGCGTCACCGCCGAGACCGCCGCCGCCAGGTTGCCGCCTGCCGAATCGCCGCACAGGACCACCGGCACCCCTTCCACCCCTTCGGCCGCCACATGCCGAAACGCGGCGAGGCAGTCGTCGAATGCCGCCGGATGCGGGTGTTCGGGCAACAGGCGGTAATCGACCGAGACCACGTCGAACCCGGTATGCGCGCAGATTTCCGCGCAGACATCGTCATGGCTTTCCAGCCCGCCGACCACGAAGCCGCCGCCGTGGAAATAGACGACCACCGCCGCGCCGTCCGGGTTGCGCCGGTGATAGCGGCGCAGCGGGATCGCGTGTCCGCCCGCCTGCAACGCGCTCGTTTCGGCGGTGACATCCTCGGGGTAAGCGGCGTGAAACGCCTCGGCCATCCGGTCATAGGTCCGCCGCTGCTCGGCGACCGAATGGTCCACCGCATCGACGGCATAGAAGCTGTTGGTGCGCTCGATGAAGGCCCAGGTCTCGGCGTCGATCAGGCGGCTGTAATCGGTCATCGGGGGTTCCTTGGTGGGTGGCAGATCAGGTTACCGGCAGGGGCGGGGATTGTATAGGACGGGCGGGCGGCCATGTTTTCGTCGTTGCGAGGCGCAGCCGACGAAGCAACCCCGATGCTGGGTGTGAGCGGTCGGGGTTGCTTCGGCTTGCGCCTCGCGGGTGACGGGATGTGCCGCCCCGCTCAGATCAGCGCGAAGCTGCTGGCCATGGCCGCCGCCTGGGTGCTGGTGGCCGCGCCCAGCTTGATGCGGGCGTTGCGCAGTCGCTGCTTCACGGCGCCCTCGCTTACCCCCAGGTCATGGGCGATCTGCTTCAGGCGCAGCCCGTCGCGCACCATGCCCAGCGCCTCGAGTTCCGCGCGGGTAAGGCCGGTCGGCGGGCGGCGCGATTCGTCGAGGCGCCGTAGCAGCGACAGCAACGCCGCCAGTTCGTCGTCGCTGAATTCGCGATCATCCCGCGCGAACCAGCCGAACGAATGCTGGCCGTTGCCCGAATCGTCGTTCACCGAGGCCGCCGCGCCATAGCACAGGCCCAGCGACCGGGCGCGGTTCAGGACATGATGCGGGTCATCGAGGTCGATCTCGCTCCACCGGATGACGCCGGTGTTCCGGTAGCACCAGCACAGCACCGGATCGACGAGCATGAGCCGGTCGCGCCTGTAGAGGTCCACCCAGGCATCCGGCAAGGCAATGATCTGGTCGAGCGGAAAGGCAAAGCCGACCCGCAGCGCCAGGTAATGGCCCACCGGCGCCAGCCGGCGCAGTTCGTCCTCGATCTTGTCCACCGGCCATGCTCCGCATCTGTCGCGGGATCGTATCCGTGCCCCTGCGGTGCCTGTGTCCGGGGCTGTCGCAGCCGGAGTCACCGGGCGGGCTTCGGCTTGGGCAACGACACGGCCCCGCCCGGACTGCGCCGCGACCGGGCGACGGCGGGCGATGCGGGGCACCCGGCAGGCCTGCAGCCCGTCGGGGTATCAGGGTCAGGACAGACTTTCATCGCGCCACCCGTTTCGACCGGAAACGGCGATCCATGAGGTTTCATCACCCCCTGCATATCCGTTCCATATCCCCCCGCATCGACCATTCTCGCATATCCATCGGCCCGGCGCGACATTTATTCCCGGCGCAGGCGCTGCGGGGCAGGACGCCGGGGGGCAGTCGGACGCATGGCATGTGCCGTCATTGCGAGGAGGCGAAGCCGAAGCAACCCCGACCGCTCACACACAACATCGGGGTTGCCGCGTCGCCTGCGGCTCCTCGCAATGACGGCATATGCCGCACGCCCGATTGCCCCGCATATCGCCCGCCCGCCGCGCAGCAACGGAGTCTTCACCTCTTCGTGCTTGGCTCTGCGGCGCAGGCAGGAGGCGGGCGATGGACACGGCGGATCTCACGGCGCCCGGACGGCGGCGCAAGGCGGCGATGATCGTGCAGCTTCTGATCGCGGACGGGCAGAAGGTCGCGCTCTCGCGGCTGCCCGAAGAGGTGCAGATGAACCTTGCCCGCGAACTCGCCGGGCTGCGCCTCGTCGACCGCGAGACGCTGAATGCCGTGGCGGCGGAATTCGCCGACGCGATCGAATCGGTGGGCCTCGCGGCGGCGGGTGATGTCGATACGGTCCTCGGGGCGCTGGACGGACAGCTTTCGCAGGGCGCGCTTGCCCGGCTGCAGCGCGAGGCGGCGCTGGCGCGCGGCATCGACCCCTGGGCGCGGCTGGCGGCGCTGCCGCCGTCGGAACTCGCCGCGATGATGCAGCGCGAGGGGGTCGAGATCGCCGCCGTCGCCCTGTCGAAACTGCCCGCAAGACATGCTGCCGAAACGCTGACGCATCTGCCCGGCGAACGCGCCCGCCGCATCACCTATGCGATGCAGGAAACCGCCGCCATAAGGCCCGAGGCCGTGGCGCGCATCGGCCGCGCGCTGGCGGCGGTCTACGCGGACGACACCGACCCCGCCTTTGCCGCCCGCCCCGAGGCGCGCGTCGGCGCGATCCTCAACTCGACCCGCCCGGCCACGCGCGAACAGGTGCTCGACTCGCTCGATCGCACCGATGCCGCCTTCGCGGGGCAGGTCCGGCGCGAAATCTTCACCTTCGCCAATCTCCACGACCGCATCCGCGCCGCCGACATTCCCCGCGCGGTCAAGGGCATCGACAATGCCGACATGATCGCCGCGCTCGGCCATGCGCTTGCCTGCGGCGGCGGCGAGGAACGCGCCGCGACCTTCATTCTCGCCAATATCTCGCAGCGCCTCGCCGCCACCCTGCGCGACGAGATCGCCGACCGCGGCCCCGTCCCGCGCCGCGACGGCGAACGCGCGCAGGACGCGATCATCACCACCATCCGCGACCGCATCGATTCCGGCGAGATCGCCTTCGTGACCCCGGACGAGGACGAGGCCACCTGACCGCGCAGAGGGGGGGCGTCAGGTCATCGGGGCCCCGCCCTCGGCCTTGCGCCGGGCCACATAATCCTCCAGCGCCTCGCGCCGGGCCGGATCGAAGGGCGGATCCTCATGTTCGGCGAGGATCCGCTTCCATAGCACATTCGCCCGCTCGCGGGCCTGCACCGCGCCGTTTTCCAGCCATTGCGGGTGATTCTCCCAGTTCGACAGCATCGGCGCATGGAACGCAGTCTCGTAGCGCGCCATCGTGTGGGCGGTGCCGAAGAAATGGCCGCCGGGGCCGACTTCCTGAAGCGCGTCGAAGGCCAGGGTCTCGGCGGTCACCGGCACCGGGCGCAGCACTTCCTCCATCATCGCCAGCATCTCGGCGTCAAGGATCAGCTTCTCGAAGCTCGCCGTCAGCCCGCCGTGCAGCCAGCCCGCCGCATGTTCGACCAGATGCGCGCCGCCCGTCAGCGCACCCCAGAGCGCCATCTGGCTTTCATAGGCGGCCTGCGCATCGACCTCGTTCGCGGCGCAGACATTCGAGGACCGGAACGGCACCCCTATCCGCCGCGCGAGCTGGCCGCTGGCCAGTGCCGCCTTCACATATTCCGGGGTGCCGAAGGCGGGCGCACCGGAACGCATGTCGACGTTCGAGGTAAAGCCGCCATACATCACCGGCACACCGGGCCGCACGATCTGGGTGAGCACGATGCCCGCCATCGCCTCGGCATGCTGCTGCGCCAGCGCGCCGGCCAGCGTCACCGGACTCATGGCGCCCGCCAGCGTGAACGGGGTGATGACATTCACCTGCCCGTGCTCGGCCATCGCCACCAGCCCCTCGCCCATCGGAATGTCGATCTGGAGCGGCGAGTTGGTGTTGATGATGCCCAGCAGCGCGGGGGTGCGGACCAGATCATCGACCGACAGCCCAAGGCCCAGCGCCGCCATCTCGATCCCGTCCATGGTGCGGGCGCGGCCGAGGGTCTGGGTCTGCCAGTTCTTGTCCAGCAGCGTGATCTCGGCAAGGTAGATGTCGAGGTGGCGGCTGTGCGCGGGCAGGTCCAGTGGCTCGAACGGGCCGCCGCCCTCCTGATGGATGATGTCGAGCGCCTGCACGAGGCGCAGGAAATCGCACATCTCGGCATGAGTTCCGTCGCGGCGGCCGCCATCGTTGTCCATGACATAGGCCGGGCCGCCGACCGAGGCGAACACATGCCAGCCGCCGCCGAAGCGCAGGTTGCGGGCCGGGTTGCGGGCAATCAGGGTAAATTCGTGCGGGACGCTGCGCAGATGTTCGGCGATCATGCCGGGCGGGAAGTGAACCATGTCGCCGGTCACCTGCGCGCCCGCGCGGCGGAACCTGTCGCGCGCGCCGGGTTCCAGCACCCGGATGCCGATGCGCTCCAGAATGGCCAGCGCGGTGTCGTGGATACGCTCGACCTCGTCGGCGGACAGGATTTCCAGCGGCGCAAGGCGGCGCTCGACCTGACCGAAAGGCGCCTGATGAATCCGCCCGACCTCGCGGCGGGTGCGCGGGCGCCGCGTCACCAGCCCGCCCCCGACGCCAGCCCGGCGGGCACGAACGGCGCATCGCGGCGTGGTGCGGGCGGTGCGTCGAGGCCCAGCGCACGGGCGCAGGCGTGGGCCTGATAGATCGCATGGGCAATCGCCCCCGGCGCAGCGGCGTCGCCGGTCAGATGCAGCCGCGCGGCCCCGATCCTGCCCGCAAGCGCATCATGCAGCCCCCGCTCGCCCGTCCGCTGCCCTACGATGACCAGCGTGCGCGCCGCGATCCGGGTCTCCTGCCCGGAAAACACCTGCGCCAGTTCCAGCCATTCGCCGTCGAACCCCGTCACCCGCTCGAGCGTTCGCAGGGCGATGCCGCGCCGCGCGAAGGACCGATGCACCTGCGGCTGTTCGTTGGTCATGAAGCCCCATGCGGCCGCCGCGCCCGCCGTGGTGACATAGGTGACGGCACAGCCACGGTCGGACAGGGCCTCGGCGATGGCGGAACCCATGTAGTAGCAGTCATAGTCGAAAACCGCGACCGGCCCCTCGACCTGCGCCCCGGCGGCGATGTCGTCGGGGATCAGGACGCGCGGGCCGGACAGCAGCGCGCCGGGCAGTTCGGATTCGGTGAACAGCGTGGGATTCCAGCGCGCGCCGGTGGCGACAATCACATGATCCGCGCCGAATTCGGCCACGTCATCGGGGCCGAGGCGACTGGCCGGATAGAGCGCGACATTCTCCATCCTGCGCAAGTGGCCGAGGCGGTAGTCGATGACCCGATGCCAGGCCGACAGGCCCGGCAGGCGCGACTCGAACCGCAGCCTGCCGCCGAAATCGGCCCCGGCCTCGGCCACGGCGACGCGAAAGCCGCGTCGCGCCGCCGTCAGCGCGGCCTCGAGGCCCGCAGGCCCGCCGCCGATCACCAGCACCTCGCCCGCGCCGTCGCGCGCGATGCGTTCGGGGTGCCAGCCACGGCGCCATTCCTCGCCTGCGGTGGGGTTCTGGGTGCAGCGCACCCAGACCCCGTCATGCCATGACGAGATGCACATGTTGCAGCCGATGCATTCGCGGATATCCTCGGACGCCCCGGCCTCAATCTTGGCGGGCAGGAACGGATCGGCGATCGAGGGCCGCGCCGCGCCGATGAAATCCAGCACCCCGCGCCGCACCATTGACGCCATCGTGTCGGGCGAGGTGAAGCGCCCCACGCCGACCACCGGCCTGTCGGTGCAGGACTTCACGAAATCGACGACGGGTTCGTGGCTGCCCTCGGGCGAGAACCGGCTGGGCGCGCAGTCGCTGGCCGAATAGTCCATCTTCACGTCGAACAGGTCGGGCGCGTCGCGCAGGAAGGTGATGACCTCATGCGCCTCGCTTTCGGCATTGTCCGAGGGGCGCGCGCGCAGTTCTTCCAGCGAGATGCGCAGGGCCACGGCGCAGCGGCCATGCGTGGCCTCGCGGGTGGCGTCGATCAGTTCCTCGACCAGCCGCAGCCGGTTGCGCAGGCTGCCGCCATAGGCATCGGTGCGGCGGTTGTAGTCGGGCAAAAGGAACTGATACGGCAGATAGCCCATCCCGGCGTAGACATAGAGAATGTCGAACCCCGCCACCTCGGCCCGGCGCGCGGCATCGGCCTGCCAGCGGATGAGGTCGCGGATATCGCCCGCATCCATGATCTTCGGCCGCGCCGGGGACATGAAGCCGACATGGGTCGCCATCCACGGAATCCCCGAGGGCGACAGCGGCGCATGGCGCGTCGTGCGGTTCACCGCCGCCGCGCCGCCGTGCCAGAGCTCGACCCCGGCAAGCGCGCCGTGGTCATGGACGGCGTCGCACATCAGCGCATGGGCGTGAATATCGGCATCGTCCCAGAGCGTGGCGAAGGGAAACGGGCTGTCGTCCGAGGACGGATGCACCGAACAGGCGCCGGTGCAGACCACGCCCCAGCCGCCCTCGGCCTTGGTGGCGCGGAAGGCGGCGCGCACGCGGGGGTTGGCATTGGTCATGCCGCTGGCATGGGGCACCTGATAGAAGCGGTTCTTCGCCAGTTTCGGCCCGATCCGGACCGGCTCGAACAGCACGTCATGGCTTGGGTCCCGGGTCATCGCCGCGCCTTTATTGAATGACCGTATCATAAGGACGGCGCGCCGCTCCGGTCAATCGTGAAAAAATGATTGCCCGATTCACCGCCTTGTTGCATGGTTGTTCAATTCGGAGGGGCAAGATGGCGGACGACCGCGAACCACCGCTTCCGGCCGGGACGCATCCGGTCCGCGTGATCGAGAACCTGTTCATCACGTTGCAGGACGGCACCCGGCTGGCGGCGAAGCTCTGGCTGCCCGAGGGTGCGGGGCGGGTTCCGGCGATCCTCGAATACCTGCCCTATCGCAAGCACGACGGCACCCGCACCCGCGACAACGGGCTGCACGCATATCTTGCGGCGCGGGGCTACGGCTGCATCCGCGTCGACATTCGCGGCACCGGCGAATCCGACGGCATTATCACGGATGAATATACCGTGCAGGAGCAGCTTGACGGCTGCGAGGTGATCGACTGGATCGGGGCGCAGGACTGGTGTGACGGTCAGGTGGCGATGATCGGGATAAGCTGGGGCGGCTTCAACGGTCTCCAGCTCGCCGCGCGCCAGCCGCCTGCGCTGAAAACCGTCATCACCGTCGGCTCGACCGACGACCGCTATGCCACCGACGTGCATTATGTCGGCGGCTGCCTGTCGAAGGACAATTTCGACTGGTCCTCGACGATGTTCGCCTGGAACGACCTGCCGCCCGACCCGGCCGTGGTCGGCCCGCGCTGGCGCGAGATGTGGCTTGAACGGCTTGAGGCGAACCGGCCGTGGATCCTGACATGGCTCGCGCACCAGCGCCGCGACGACTACTGGCGGCAGGGGTCGGTCTGCGAGGATTTCTCGAGGATCACCATTCCCGTCTATGCCGTCTCGGGCTGGGCCGACAATTATTCCGAAAGCGTGCCGCGCCTGCTGGCGGGGCTGTCCTGCCCCCGGCGCGGGCTGATCGGGCCGTGGGAACATTCCTATCCCCATGACGCCACCGTCGCCCCCCGGATCGGCTGGTTGCAGGAGGTGATCCGCTGGTGCGACTACTGGCTGAAGGGGCGCGCAACCGGGATCATGGACGAGCCGATGCTGCGCGTCTGGATGCAGGAACCCGTCCTGCCCGCAACCCTGTATGACGCCCGCCCCGGCCGCTGGGTGGGCGAGGCGGTCTGGCCCTCGCCGCGCATCACCCCGTTGCGCCTGCCGCTGAACCCCGGCGGTGCGCTGGGCGGCACGGCCGGGACGGGCACCGCCGCCATCAAGTCCCCGCTCCGGGTCGGCGCGGCCTCGGGAGAGGTCGGGCGCTATGCCTCGGATGCCGACTGGCCGACCGACCAGCGCGAGGATGACGGCGGTTCGCTGGTCTTTGTCACCGAACCCCTGCCCGAGCGGCTGGAAATCCTGGGCGCCGCCCGACTGGAATTGCGGCTGTCCTCCGACCGCCCGCTGGCGCTGCTGGCCGCGCGGCTCAACGAGGTCGCGCCCGACGGCGCCTCGACCCGCGTGGCGCTGGGGCTGATGAACCTCGCCCACCGCGAGGGCCACGGCGCCCCGCGCCCGCTGGTGCCGGGCGAGGAGGTCGCGGTCACGGTCGAATACGACGACATCGCACACGCCTTCGCGGCAGGCAGCCGCATCGCGGTGGCGCTCTCGACGAACTACTGGCCGGTCGCCTGGCCCTCGCCCGAAGCGGCGACCGTCACCCTGCGCCTCGGGCAAAGCGCGCTGATCCTGCCCGTCCGCCCGCCCGATCCGGCGGATGCGCGGCTGCGGCCTTTCGATGCGCCCGAATCCGCCCCCGAAACCCCGCATCACCACGAGATGCCCGACGACGCGCCACGCAGGCGCATCACCCGCGATCTGCTGTCGGGTGCGATGCAGGTCGATTTCCCGCGCGGCAGCGGGCGGCTGGTGATGCCGGACATCGGCCATGTCCAGGATTCCGAGGGCATCGTCAGCTACGAGATCACCGAGGGCGATCCGCTGTCGGCGCGCACCACATCGCGATTCCGCACCGTGGTGACGCGGGCGGGGACAAGCTGCGAGCATGTCTCGGAAGGCACGCTCACCTGTGATGCGACACATTTTCGCGTGCAGATGCGGCTTGAGGCGCGCGAGAACGGCAAGACGTTCTTCGCGCGCGAATGGGACGAAAGGATCCCCCGTGACCATCTCTAGGGACCACCGCTGATGCTGCGCTACACCGCCAAGCGGACGGGTCTTGCGGTGCTGAACCTGCTCATCGTCATGGTTGCGATGTATGCAATGGTCTTTCTGGTGCCGGGTGATCCGGCCTCGGTCGCGCTGGGACCAAGGGCGACGCCCGCGCTGAAGGCCGAACTCGTCACCCGCATGGGGCTGGATCAGCCGATATGGCGGCAAGTCTGGAACTTCTTCGCCAACGCCGTGCAGGGCAACCTCGGCTATGATGTCTGGTCGGGGCGGCCGGTGCTGGACCAGATTCTCGAAGCCTTCCCGAACACACTGATCCTTGGCGGCGTCGCGCTGGGCTGGGCGCTGGTGCTGGGGGTGGCGCTGGGCTGTCTGGCCGTGGTCTGGCGTGGCGGCGTGCTCGACACGCTGCTGGGGCTGCTGTCGGTGTCGATGATCGCGGTGCCCTCCTTCGTCATCGCCATCTATGCGCTGCTGGTGTTCGCGGTCTGGCTCAACTGGCTGCCCGCCATCGGGGCGGGCACGGCGGGGGACATCGGCAGCCAGGTCCGGGCGCTGATCCTGCCGTCATTTGCCATCGGCATCACCTGGGTGGGCTATCTGGCGCGGCTGGTGCGGGCCTCGATGCTGGAGGTGATGGGCGAGGCCCACATCCGCACCGCGCGCGCCTTCGGCCTGTCGGAATTCCGCATCGTCACCCGCTATGCCTTGCGTCTGGCGATCATCCCGACGCTGGCGGTGCTGGCGGTGGGCTTCGGCTCGATCCTGTCGGCGGCGGTATTCGTGGAAACCGTGTTCTCGCGGCCCGGCATCGGCACGCTGATCATTTCCGCCGTCGCCAAGCGCAACTATCCGCTGGTGATGGGCACGACGCTGTTCATGACCGCCTTCTACCTGTTCATCGTCACCGCCGCCGATCTGGTGATCGCGCGGCTCGATCCCAGGGTGCGAGATGTCTTTCGCGGCGGATAGCCGAACCGACGGTGCCAGGCCCCGCCCGCGCGGCGCGCTGGGGCGGCTCATGTCGGAACCGATGGGCGCCACCGGCGCGGTGCTCGTCGCGCTGTTCATCGCGGTGGCGCTGTTCGCGCCGCTGATCGCGCCCTACGATCCGCTGGCGCTGGACATCCCGGCGAAACTGCAGGGGCCGTCGCTGGCCCATCCGGCAGGAACCGACCAGTTGGGCCGCGACACGCTTTCGCGGCTGATCTACGGGGCGCGCACCGCGCTGGCCATCGCGATGGGCGCGACCGGAGCGGCGGGGGTGATCGGCCTCGCGCTCGGCATGATGGCGGGCTACGGGCCGCGCTGGCTGGACGGGGCGCTGATGCTGGTGCTCGATTCGCTGGCCTCGCTGCCGATGATCCTGTTCGCGCTGGCGGTCATCACGGTGCTCGGGCCATCGGCGACCACGCTGGTTTTCGTCATCATCCTCGTGTCGATCTCGGGCTATGCGCGGCTGGTCAGGGCGCAGACACTGGGGCTGGCCAACGCCGAGTTCATCCAGGCGGAACGCACCATGGGCGCAAGCAACCTGCGCATCCTGTTCCGCCACCTGATGCCGAACGTGGTCGGGCCGCTGCTCATCGTGCTGTCGATGGATGTGCCGGTGGTCATCATGCTCGAGGCCGGGCTGTCCTACCTGAACCTCGGGATCAGGCCGCCGGTGCCAAGCTGGGGCAACATCCTTTACGACGGCTATTCCAGCCTGCGCCAACAACCCGCGCTGGTGATCGCCGCCGGGGTGCCGCTGGTGCTGTCCACCATCGGCTTCACCTTTCTGGGCGAGGGGCTGCGCGACGCGCTGGACCCGCGGCTGAAGGGAGGCGGGCCGTGACCGGGGCGCAGGACGACGGCACGGTGCTGCGGGTCGAGGGGCTGAGCGTCTCCTACGGCGCGGTTCAGGCGCTGCGCGGGGCCAGCCTGATCGCAAGGCGCAGCGAGGTTATCGGCATCGTCGGGGAATCGGGCTGCGGCAAGTCCACGCTGGCCTCGGCGCTGATCGGCCTGCCCGCGCCGGGTGCCCGGATGCGCGGGCAGGTCGAGATCGGGGGGCGCGACATCGTGGCCGCCCCGGAACGCGCGCGCCGCGCCATGCGGGGCGCGGCGGTGGCGATGATCTTCCAGGACCCGATGACCTCGTTCAACCCGGTGCTGACGCTGGGCCAGCAACTGACCGATTTCCAGCACCGCAGCGCCCTGCCCCGCCGTGCGCGCCGCGCCCGCGCCGCCGCGATGCTGGCCCGCGTCGGGCTGCCCGACCCGGAACTGGCGCTGGACCGCCATATCCACGAACTTTCCGGCGGGATGCGCCAGCGCGCGGCCATCGCCGCCGCCCTGCTCATGCAGCCGCAGCTTCTGGTGGCGGACGAGCCCACCACCGCGCTTGACGTGACGATGGAGGCGCAGATCATCCACCTGCTGCGCGAGCTGCGCCACGAACATCAGGGCGCGATCGTGGTCATCACCCATCATCTGGGGGTGATCGGCGAGCTCTGCGACCGCGTCTATGTCATGTATGCCGGCGAGATCGTCGAGGAAGGCACCACCGACGAGATCTATCACGATCCCCGCCACCCCTATACGCAGGCGCTGATCGCCTGCGACCCGGCCCATATCGCGGGCACAGTAGACCGCCTGCCGACGATCCCCGACCGCGTGCCCGACCTCGATCCGCCGCCGCCCGGATGCAGCTTTGCGCCCCGCTGCCCGGTGGCGATGGCGCGCTGCCGGACGGACGCCCCGCCGCGCGTCACGGTCGGCCCCGGCCATGCCGCCGCCTGCCACCGGGTGACGCCATGAGCCTGTTCGAGCTGCACGAGGTCGGCGTCGACATCCCGCTGGCACGCGGGATCACCGCCGCGCTGGGCGGGCACGAACCCCGCGTGCTGAACATTCTCGACGGCATCACGCTGGACCTGCATGCGGGCGAGACGCTGGGCCTCGTGGGCGAATCCGGCTCGGGCAAGACGACGCTGGCGCGCGCGATGCTGGGCCTGCGCGCGGCGCGCGGCCAGATGCGTTTCCAGGGGCAACCGCTGGTGCGCGCGGTGCTGCGGCGCGCGACGGCGATGATGTTCCAGGACCCGGTCGCCTCGCTCTCGCCGCGGATGCGGGTCGGCGATGCGGTCTGCGAACCCTATGTGATCCAGCGCATTCCCCGCAGCCGGCGCCGCAGCGCCGCCGACCTGCTGGACAGCGTCGGCCTGCCGCCGTCGCTGGCGGCACTTTATCCGCACGAACTGTCGGGCGGGCAGGCACGGCGGGTCTGCGCAGCGCGGGCGCTGGCGCTCAACCCGGCGCTGGTGATCGCCGACGAACCCACCGCCGGGCTGGATGTCTCGATCCAGGGCGACATCCTGAACCTGATGGCCGATCTCAAGCGCGAGCGCGGCATCGGCCTGATGATCATCACCCACAACCTGCCGGTGATCCGCCATTCGGCGGAACGGATCGCGGTGCTGTATCTGGGCCGTCTGGTCGAGACCGGGCCGACGCCCGAGGTCTTTGCCCGGCCCGCGCATCCCTACACCGCCAGCCTCATCGCGTCGCAGCCGAATCCCGACCCGCGCAAGCGGCGCGCGGACCTTGCCATCAGGGGCGAGGTGCCCTCGCTGCTGCGCAGGCCCCCCGGCTGCCCGTTCCACACCCGCTGCCCCGTCGCGCGCGACATCTGCGCCCGCGTGCCGCCGCCGGAAATCCACGTCTCGGCCACGCGCCGAGTGCGCTGCCACTTCCCGCTGATTCAACCCGACAGGAACGGTCCACAGGGAGGACAATGACATGAAATGGAGCACTGACCGGCGCGGCTTTCTTGCCGCAGGGGGCGCAGCCCTTGCAGGGCTGGCGATGCAGCCCAGATTCGCATGGGCCGCCGACGGCAGCGTGTTGCGGATTCGCCTGATCGGCGATTTCCAGGTGGTCGACCCCTACAGCATGATCGGCGAACTGGACGACATCCTGCAACGCTGCTGCACGGTGACGCTGTGCCGTATTTCCGACCTGCGCGAGGGCAACACGATCAGCCCCTACGCTGCCGAGCAGTTTGAATGGACCAGCCCGACCACGCTGGCCTTCACCCTGCACGAGGGGCTACAATGGACCAACGGCTTCGGTCCGGTCACCGCCGAGGACGTGAAATATTCGTTTGAACGCATCGCCGGGTCCGATTCCGCCTGGGCCTACCAGTTCGACATGCTCGACCATGTCGAGGTGACGGGCGAGCGGTCGGGCATCATCCACCTGAGCGAACACTTCGCGCCCTTCGAGGTGATCGCCCTGCCCTATTACGCGGGCCATATCGTCTGCAAGGCCGCGACCGAGGCGGTCGGCGGCAGCTTCACCACCGAATTTCCGGCCCAGTGCGGCCCCTATCTGTTCGACAAATGGGAACAGAACGCGCGCGTGACGCTGAAGCGCAACCCCGACTGGCCGCTGGCGGCCCCCGCCTTCGACACGGTGGAATTCTATCTCATCGAGGACGACGCCGCCGCGCGGCTGGCCTTCGAGGCCGATGCGGTCGATTTCACCCGCGTGAACGTCGCGGCGGGCCGCGATTTCGCCGCCAACCTGCCCGATGGCGCCGCGCTGATCGAGACCGCCTCGACAACCTATGTCTGGCTGACGATCAACATGAACGCCGAACCTTTGCGCGACATCCGCGTGCGACAGGCGATCCAGTATGCCTATGACGGTGACGCGGTGCTGCAGGGCGCCTATGACGGCCTGACCGAGCGGGCGACCGGGGTGATCCAGCCCGACCCGCTCTATTCGCGGCAATCGAACCTGATCGCCGCGCGCGACGTGGACAAGGCCCGCGCCCTGCTGGCCGATGCCGGGGCCGAAGGCGTCACGCTCAACCTCTACTGCCAGACCGATTCAACCACGCTGGCCACCGCCCAGATCATCCAGGCAAGCCTTGCCGAGGCCGGAATCAACATCGAGATCCAGCCGACCGAGGAAGCGTCCTACTGGGCGCTGGGCGACCGGGAATCCGGCGAGGACTACAAGTCCATCGAACTGGTGCTGATGGCCTTTGCCGGTGGCGTCGACCCGACCGAGAACCTCGTCTGGTTCCGGCCAGACCAGATCGGCCTCTACAACTGGTCGTTCTTCGACAGCGCCGAGTTCGAGGATCTCTACGAGAAATCCCTGGCCGAGACCGACCGCGAGGCCCGCGCCGCGATGTTCCACCGCATGGAGGACCTGATGGAGGAATCGGGCGGCTTCGTCTTCATCTGCTTCGAGCCGTATATCGCCGTTCACGACGCCGGTATCGTGCCGGTGATCCTTGCCGACGGCCACCCGGACCCGACGCGGTTCACGCGGAAGTAGGGGCGGCGTCCCCCGTCACCCGCGAGGCGGCGCGCTTGCGCCCCTCGCGCCCGTCGGCATGGAGCACAGGATGACGCAACAGGACCAACCCCGTTACCGGCGATACCCGAGCGAGACCCGCGTGGCGATGCTGATCGACGCGGGCCTCGCCTGTCTCGCGCGGGGCGGGATCACCGCCTTCACGGTGGACAACATCTGCCGCGAGGCAGGCGCCTCGCGCGGGCTGATCGCGCATCACTTCGGCTCGAAGGCGGGGCTGCTGGCCGCCGTCTATTCGGCGATGTATGACCGCTACACCGCCGCCGTCACGCCGGACGCGCAGGCCGCACCCTCGCTACATGATCTCGTCGAGGCGAGCTTTGCGCCCGAGGTCTTCAATCCCGACAGCCTGCGCATCTGGCTTGCGCTGTGGGGCGAGATCGCCAACAGCCCCGAGTTGCGCACGGTCCACCGCCAGCGCTACCGCGAGCTTCTGGACGTGTTCGAGCGCGCCATCGCCGCCGAGGCCGCCCGCAACGGCCGTATCTGCGAGCCGCGCACGCTGGCCACGTTGCTGATCGCGCTGACGGACGGGCTGTGGCTGGAACAGGCCATCGACCGCGCCATGCTGTCACGCGAACGTGCGCTGGCCGCGACATGCGAATTCATCGAGACGCATCTGGGCAAGGCGGGCGGCTGAGGTGCGCGACCGTCATTGCGAACGAAGCAAAGCAACCCCGACCGCTTGCTCGATGCCGTCGAGGTTGCTTCGTCGCCTGCGGCTCCTCGCAATGACGGGGGGGGGAACCGTCATTGCGAACGAAGTGAAGCAACCCCGACCGCTCACTCACAACATCGGGGTCGCCACGTCACCTGCGCCGCCTCGCAATAACAGCAGCCCCGCCCCCTCACCTGAAGAACATCTCGAACCGCGCGCGAATCTCGCGGTCCACTGCCGGGTCGATCACTGACCGTGCCGTGGCGAGGATTTCCTCCTTGCGCGCAGTCGCGGCGTCCAGCAGCAGCGGCTTTCCGGCCTCGAGCCATTCCTTCACGCTCATCCGGTTGCCGATCTGCGGATAGACGTATTCGGTCTGCATCAGCGCCAGCGTCTGCCCGGCGGCAAGGTAGTGGCCCGGTCCCCCCATGCAGACCTCGCGCATCACGTCGAGGCTGAGCGTTTCGTCCGTCACGTCGATGCCGCGCACGAGCCGCATGACCTGGCCCAGGATGTCGTCGCCCAGCACCATGCTTTCCAGGCAGAACCCCAGCAGCGAGGCGTGCATCCCCACCGCCTCGTAGCACATGTTCAGCCCCGACAACCCGGCCAGCGTGTTGGTGATCGCATTCTCCCATCCGGCCTGCATGTCGGGCAGCTTGGAATCGCTGATCCCGGACGAAGCCCCGCCCGGCAGGTCGTAGAAGCGGTGCATCTGCGCGCAGCCTGCCGACAGCAGCGCCTGTTCCGCGCCGCCGCCGGACATGGCGCCGGTGCGCAGGTCGCTGACGAACGGCCAGGTGCCGAAGATCGCGGGCGCGCCGGGGCGGATCGCGTTCACATAGACCACGCCCGCCAGACATTCGGCCATCGCCTGCACGATGGCGAGCGCCACCGGCGCGGGTGCCGTCGCCCCCGCCTGCCCGGCGGAAAGCAGCAGCACCGGCATCCCGCCGCGCACGCAATCCTCCATCACGCGGCAGCTTTCCTCGGCGAATTTCATCGGCGGGACGACGAAGCAGTTGGAGTTGCTGACGAAAGGCCGCGCGCGCCAGGCGTCTTCACCGCCCGCGACCATGTGCAGGATGTCCCAGACGCCGGGCATGTGGGCGATGTCGAAGAACGAGCTGCCGACATGCTTTTTCGTGCCCGACAGCGAGGCGTAGAGCGTGTTGAGGTCCATGTCGCGGGGGTCGTCCACATCGCGGCAGACCATGGTGCGCTGGAAGAAGTGGATGTTGTCCAGATGTTCCGCCAGCCGCGCCGAATCATACAGGTCCTGCGCGGTCGATTCGCGGTATTCCAGCGTATGCGGATCGACCATATGCACCGCCGCGCCTGCGGTGCCGAAATGCACGTTGGTGCCCGACAGATGCAGGTCATGCTTGGGGTCACGCGCGTAAAGCGTCAGGTCGCGCGCCGCCACGGCCAGCATGTCCTCGACCAGCGCGCGCGGGAAGCGGATGCGGCCGTCGTCGCCTTGCACCGCGCCCGCGCCGGTCAGGATTTCCACCCCCGAAGGCGGGGCGTTGGCCAGTCCGATTTGTTCCAGCGCATCCAGCGCGGCGTGGTGGATGCGTTCCACCTCGGCCTCGGTCAGCGGCTGATAGCGCCCGCCGGGCAGGCCGCCGCGCACCGGGCGCAGCTCGTCGGCCAGTGGTGCGCCGCGCAGGGCCACGCGCGCGGCGCGCCCTCCAGACCGGCTCGCGCGTCGCGCCGGTGCCTGTGCCATGTCGTTCATCCTCGCCTCCCCGAAGAGATGATCGTTTCGTGTGTTGCCGCCTGCGATGCGATGGCGATGGCCGCTGCCCTCATGGCACCATCACCTCGATCAGGCAGGGGCCGTCCTTCGCCGCCGCGCGGGCCAGCGCGGGGATCACCCCCTCCACCCCCGCGACCCGTTCGGCCCGCATCCCGTATGCACGGGCGACGGCGGTGAAATCGGGGGCGGATGGCCGGACGCCGACCGGGGTGATGCCGGCCTTGCGCATGTGGGTCTCGATCTCGCGGTAGCCGTTGTTGTTCCAGACCAGAAAGATCACCCGCGCGCCTTCGTCCATGGCACTGCCCAGTTCGGCGAGCGAGAATTGCAGCCCCCCGTCGCCGGTGATGGCGATGACCGGGCGCTCGGGCGCGGCGAGGGCGGCGCCGATGGCCGCAGGTGCGCCGTAGCCCAAGGCGCCGTAGCCGGTGGCGGAATTGAACCAGCCGCCGGGCAGCGCGATGTCCGCGTAAAGGTTCCCGGCATAGACCGGCTGGGTCGAGTCGCCGACCATCAGCACTCCCGGCAGCGCGGTTGCCATGTCGCCGATCAGGGCGATCATCTGCCGGTAGTCGGGACCAAGGCCCGCCAGCGCCGCGCTGCGCGCACGGGCGGCACGGGCGGCGCCACCGGCCGTGCGCGGCGTCACGAGGGACAGCAGGTCGGCCATCAGCCCGCCCGCCTCGGCCAGCACCGAAAGCCGCGCCTGCGGACCCCTGGCCAGTTGGTCCGCATCGACATCGACCCGCACCAGCCCCGGCAGCGCCGGGAAATCGCCGGTGACATACATGTCGTAATCGGTCGACCCCATCTCGGTGCCCGGCGCGAGCACCAGATCGGCTCCGGCCAGCAGCGCGCGCACGGCGGGGAGGCTGGGGCTGGCCGGGACGCACAGCGGATGGCCCGCCAGCAGGCCGCGCCCGTTCACCGTGGTGACCACCGGCGCGTCGAGGGCCTCGGCCAGTTGGCGCAAGGCCCCGTCCGCGCGCCGCGCGCCGCCTCCGGCCAGGATCACCGGCCGGGCCGCATCGCGGCACAGCGCCGCCAGTTCGGCCAGCACCCCGGCACAGGCGCGCGGCGGGCTGATCCTCCGGGGTGGCGCGACGGGCAAGGGCGCAGGCACGGGTTCGCCCAGCACGTCGAGCGGGATTTCCACATGCACCGGCCCCGGCCGCCCCGATGCCAGCGTGGCGAAGGCGCGGGCGAGGACATCGTCCAGATCGCCGGGATCGAGCAGCGTATGCGAATAGCGCACCAGTTGCCGCAGCAACCCGCGCTGGTCGGGCAGCTCGTGCAGCGATCCCCGGTCATGGGCAAGACCGGCACGGGTGCCGACGCTGCTGATGACCAGCAGCGGCACCGAATCCGCCCGCGCCTGCGCCACGGCGGTGATCGCATTGGTCAGCCCCGGCCCGGAAATCAGGAAACACACCCCCGGCCTGCCCGAGACCCGCGCATAGCCGTCGGCCATGAAGCCCGCGCCCTGTTCGTGGCGCGGCGTCACATGGCGGATGCGTGACGCGGCAAGCCCACGATAAAGCTCGACCGTATGGACGCCGGGGATGCCGAAGACCACCTCGACGCCGTGGCCTTCGAGGATCGTCACCAGCCTCTCGCCGACCGTGGGCAGGGTCATGTGCCGCGCCCGCTGCTGGCGATGCTGCGCGCAAAGCGGGCGATGCGGCGGCTGGCCTCGGCGATCAGGTCGTCGGGCGAGGTCAGGCTGACGCGGATGAAGCCCTCGCCCGCCGCACCGAAGGACGTGCCGGGCATGGTGCAGACCTTTTCATCATCCAGCAGACCCCAGGCAAAGGCTTCGGCGCTCAGCCCGGTTGCGGAGATATCCAGCAGGATGTGCATTCCGGCTGCCGGAGGCAGCGGCCGCACCGCAGGCTCGTTGCCGATCACGTCACAGACGATCCGCACCCGCCGCGCGCAGGCCTCGCGCTGGCGGCGGGCGGTGTCGCTGTCATGGGTCAGCGCCCAGGCGGTCATGTCGGCGATGAAGGGCTGGCTGCCGAACAGCATCGTTTCGGAAACCGGCTGGAGCCGGGCGCAGAATTCCTTTGGCCCGACCACCCAACCGCTGCGAAAGCCGGGCGCGGAATGGGATTTCGAGATCGACGAGACCACGACCGTCCGTTCGGCCAGCGCCGGATTGTCGAAGGGCGAGGCGAAGGTACCGTCGAACAGGAAATGTTCGTAGACCTCGTCCGAGATGATCCACAGATCGTGCCGGATGCAGATTTCGCCCAGCGCCGCGATGTCGCCCGCCGAAAGCACCGCCCCGGTGGGGTTGTGCGGCGAATTGAGCAGCAGCACCCGCGAGCGCGGCGTGATCGCGGCGGCAAGGTCTTCGGGCTGCATCCGGAACCCGTGCGCGGCCTTCAGCGGCACGCTGACCTTGTCGGCGCCGGTCGAGCGGATGATGCCGTCGTAAGCCGCGTAAAGCGGATCGCCGACCAGCACCTCGTCGCCCGCAGTCGCCAGCCCGGTCATCGTCGTGAAAAGCGCGGTCTGCGTGCCGGGCAGGCACAGCACGTTATCCGCCGTTATCGCGCGCCCCGAACGGTTGGCATAATGGCGCGCGATGGCCGTGCGCAGCCCCGCCTCGCCGCGCCCGTCGGCATAGCCGGTGCGCCCCGCTTCCAGCGCCTGCGTGCAGGCGGCGATCAGCCCCGGATCAATCGGCACATCGGGGGCGCCGATGGAGAGTTCGATAATCTCCTCGCCCTGCGCGGCGCGCGCCCTTCCCGCGAAATGCACCGCCCATTTGTCCGAGCCGAGATTGGCCAGCCGCTCCGTGATCGGCGCATATCGCATCAGTCCGTCTCCATTCCCGCACCCGGCCCGCCACCGCCGCCCAGCGGCAGCCCGAGGATCGCCCCGATCGCCTGCAGCGCGGCGGCCAGCAGGTCGTCGTCGTCAAAGCCGTCGGGGTCCAGCGATCCCTCCAGCCACAACCCGTCGATGACGGCATTGATCTTGATGGCCATGAGCCGCAGATCGTCGCCGCGAACCCTGCGCCCCGCCGCCGCCAGCGTGTCGGCCAGCAGCGCCTCGATGTCGTGGCGGTATTCGAGATAGGTCTCGCGGTGGATCGCCTCCATCGAGGGATTCAGCCGGATCATGGCGATGAAACTGGCCCAGAGCGTCAGCGCGTTCGCATCGCGCACCGGCGGTGCGAGGCTGGCCGCGACATAGCGGCGCAGCCGGTCGCGCGGGCGGCCCCCGGCGCGGTCGCGGGCCTCGCGCGAGAGCGCGGTCATGCGGCCCATGGTCGCGCGATAGGCTTCCTCGAGCAGGTGCTCCTTGGTCTGGAAATGATGCCGGATGAGGCCCGGACTGACCCCCGCGCGGCGGGCGATCTCGCGCACCGTGGCGGCATGGGCGCCCTGTTCGGCGATGCAGTCGAGCGTGGCCTGGATCAGCTCGTGCCGCCCGCCCCCGGCCTGCGCAGTTCCGGTCTGTCCCCACGGCATCGCCGCCCCTGCCCCGCTGCCTTCCCGACCCCGATGTCGTTCTTTACGGGCAGACTATACGTCCGTATAGTCACCGCGCAACCGGATTCTGCGCAGGCGCCCGGTCGGGGCGTTGCGGCGCAGGGGGCCGGTCACAACCACTTGCGCCTTTCGCCCGCCTCGGGTGACAGTCGCGGTTCAGGACGGCGCGAAAGGGACAGCAGATGGCGGATATTCCGGCGACGGCACGGGTGGTCATCATCGGCGGCGGCGCGGTGGGGGTGTCGGCGCTTTTTCATCTGGCCCGCGCGGGCTGGCGCGATTGCGTGCTGCTGGAAAAGAACGAACTGACCGCCGGGTCGACCTGGCACGCGGCGGGCAACGTGCCGACGTTTTCCACCTCGTGGTCGCTGATGAACATGCAGCGCTACTCGACCGAGCTTTATCGCGGCCTCGGCGATGCGGTCGGCTATCCGATGAACTACCATGTCACCGGCTCGATCCGGCTCGCGCACAGCCGCGAGCGGATGCAGGAATTCGCCCGCGCGCGCGGCATGGGCCGCTATCAGGGCATGGAGATCGAGGTGCTCGCGCCCGAGGACATCCCGGCGCGGCATCCGTTCGTCGAGACGCATGACCTCGCGGGCGCGCTTTATGACCCGGCGGACGGCGACATCGACCCGGCGCAACTGACGCAGGCCCTGGCCAAGGGCGCGCGCGACATGGGCGCGCAGATAATGCGCTTCACCCCCGCGACCGGGATCAGCCGCGCGGGCGATGAATGGGTCGTCCACACCGGCAAGGGCGACATCCGCTGCGAGATCGTCGTGAACGCCGCCGGATATTATGCAGGCGCGGTCGGCGAATGGTTCCGCCCCTTCGGCGGGCGCCCGGTGCCGGTGGTGTCGATGGAGCATCAGTATCTCGTCTTCGAGGAGGTGCCCGAAGTCCGCGACTGGTCGGCGCGCGCGGGCCACAAGCTGCCGCTTTTGCGCGATGTCGAGTCCTCCTACTACCTGCGGCAGGAGAAGGGCGGCTTCAACCTCGGCCCTTACGAGCGCGACTGCCGCGCGCATTGGGTGACACCGGACCAGCCGTTCCCGGATGATTTCTCGTTCCAGTTGTTCCCCGACGATCTCGACCGGCTCGCCCCCTATATCGAGGACGCGCTGGCCCGTGTGCCGGTGCTGGCGCAGGCAGGGGTGGCGCGGGTCATCAACGGGCCGATCCCCTACACGCCCGACGGCAACCCGCTGATCGGGCCGATGCCGGGGGTGCGCAATGCCTTCAACGCCTGCGTGTTCAGCTTCGGCATCGCCCAGGCCGGGGGCGCGGGCAAGGTGCTGGCCGAATGGGTGACCGAGGGCGCGACCGAATGGGACATGTGGTCCTGCGACCCGCGCCGGTTCGGCGACCACGCGACCCGCGATTACACGCTTGCCAAGGCGCGCGAGGTCTATGGCCACGAATATGCGATGCATTTCCCGATGGCGCGCTGGCCTGCCGCGCCCGATCAGCGGGTTTCGGCCGTGCACGACCGGGTGAAGGCGCTGGGCGGGCAGATGGCGCCCTATAACGGCTGGGAGCGCGCCGAATGGTTCGCCGCGCCCGGCGACGATACCGGCTGGGACGCGACCCAGACCTGGGACCGCGCCGGTCCGTGGCAGCCCCGGATTGCGGCCGAATGTGCGGCGGTGCGCGATGGCACAGGCGTGCTCGACCTGCCCGGCTTCTCGCGCTACCGGCTGAAGGGGGCGGGGGCTGCGGCATGGCTGGACGGGCTGTGTTCCGGGCGGCTGCCGAAGGTCGGGCGGATCGGCTTGCTGTATTTCGCCGATACGCGCGGGCGGATCGTCACGGAAATGTCGGCGATGCGGCTGGACGAGGATTTCTTCTTCCTCATCACCGCCGCCGGTGCGCGTGGCCATGATTTCGAGCTGCTGCAGGCCGCGCTGCCCGAGGCTGCGGGTTTCACGCTGGACGATGTGACCGAGGACTTTTCCACCCAGATCGTCACCGGCCCCGGCGCGCGCGAGTTGCTGGCGCCGCTGACCGATGCCGACCTGTCGCTGCCCTGGCTGACCCACCAGTCGGCGCAGGTCGCCGAGCACTGGGCGCAACTGGTGCGCGTCTCCTACGCGGGCGAACTGGGCTGGGAGGTACATTCCAAGGTCGCCGACACCGCGCCGATCTACGACGCGGTGCTTGCCGCCGGGGCAAAACCCTTCGGGATGCGGGCGCTCGATTCGCTGCGCATCGAAAAGGGCTATCGGGCGTGGAAGGGCGACCTGTCGACCGACTACACGTTGCTTGAGGGCGGACTGGAGCGCTTCATCAACTGGGACAAGGACTTTCCCGGCAAACCGGCGCTGCTGGCCGAACGCGACAGGGGGCCGAAAAAGCGTTTCGTCACGCTGAAGGTGGAGGCGGGGACGTCGGACGCGCCCTACATGTCGACGATCTGGCATGAGGGCGCCGTGGTGGGCGAGACGACATCGGGCGCCTGGGGTTACCGGGTCGGGGCCTCGCTGGCGCTGGGCTATGTCCGGCCCGATCTGGCCCGCGAAGGCCAGCGGGTCGAGGTCGAAATCTACGGGGAACGCCGCCCCGCCACGGTGCAGGCCGATGGTCCGCTGTGGGACCCGGCCAATGCCCGCCTGAAAGCCTGAAACCGCAAGCCTGAGGTGACGCCATGACCCTGCCCGCCCACGCCCGCTGCGTCATCATCGGCGGCGGCATCGCCGGGGCCTCGGTTGCCTATCATCTGGCGAAACTGGGCTGGCGCGACGTGGTGCTGCTGGAACGCAAGCAGCTTACGTCAGGAACGACATGGCACGCGGCGGGGCTGATCGGGCAGTTGCGCGGCTCGGCCAACATGACGCGGCTGGCGAAATATTCCGCCGATCTTTACCGGGGCCTTGAAGAGGAAACCGGACTGGCGACCGGGATGCGCGAGACGGGGTCGGTCTCGGTCGCGCTGACGGCGGCGCGGCGCGAGGAACTGCTGCGCAACGCCTCGACCGCGCGCAGCTTCGGCGTGCCGGTCGAGGAACTTTCCCCCGCCGAGGTGAAGGCCCGTTATCCCCATATCAACCTCGACGGGGTGCAGGGCGGCGTCTGGCTGCCGACCGACGGTCAGGGCGACCCGGCCAATATCGCACTGGCGCTGGCCAAGGGCGCACGGCAGCGCGGGGTGCAGATCGTCGAAGGTGTGAAGGTCACCGCCATCACCACGGCGGGCCGTCGCGCCACGGGCGTGGAATGGGAGACCGAAGACGACACCGGCACCATCACCGCCGACCATGTCGTGAACTGCGCTGGCATGTGGGCGCATCAGGTCGGGCGCATGGCGGGGGTCTCGGTGCCGCTGCACGCCTGCGAGCATTTCTACATCGTCACCGAACCCATTCCCGGCCTCGAACAGATGCCGGTGCTGCGGGTCACCGACGAATGCGCCTATTACAAGGAGGACGCGGGCAAATACCTCATCGGCGCCTTTGAACCCGACGCGAAACCCTGGGGCATGGACGGCATCCCCGAGGATTTCTGCTTCGACCAGTTGCCCGAGGATTTCGACCATTTCGAGCCGATCCTCGAACGCGCCATCAACCGCCTGCCGATGCTGGCGGATGCGGGGATTCATACCTTCTTCAACGGCCCGGAAAGTTTCACTCCCGACAATGCCTATCATCTGGGCCTCTCGGTGGAACTGGACAACTACTGGATCGCCGCCGGGTTCAACTCGGTCGGGATTCAATCCGCAGGCGGCGCGGGCATGGCGCTGGCGCAATGGATGGAGGATGGCGACAAGCCCTTCGATCTGGGCGATGTCGACGTGGCCCGCAACCAGCCGTTCCAGCACAACCGGCGCTATCTGTTTGAACGCGCGAAGGAATCGCTTGGCCTGCTTTACGCCGACCACTTCCCCTACCGGCAGAAGGCCACCGCACGCGGCATCCGCCGCAGCCCGTTCCACGCGCAGCTTGATGCTTTGGGGGCCGTGTTCGGCGAGGCGGGCGGCTGGGAGCGCGCCAACTGGTTCGCCCGCCCCGGTCAGCCGCGGGCATACGAATACGGCTGGGGTCGCCAGAACTGGTTCGACAACAGCGCCGCCGAACACCGCGCCCTGCGCGAGGGCGCGGGCTTTTACGACATGTCGTCCTTCGGCAAGATCCGGGTCGAGGGGCGCGATGCGGAAGGTTTCCTCAACCATGTCTGCGGCGCCGATCTGTCGGTGCCGGTGGGGCGGATCGTCTATACGCAATTTCTCAACCACGCGGGCGGGATCGAGGCTGACGTGACCGTCACCCGGCTGGGTGAATGCGCCTATCTGATCGTCACTCCGGCGATCTATCTGCCGCGTGATCTGGCCTGGCTGCGCCGTCATCTGGGTGACAGGCAGGTAGTGCTGATGGATGTGACCTCGGGCGAAGGGGTGCTCGCGCTGATGGGGCCGCGCGTGCGCGAATTGCTGGCGCTGGTGTCGCCGGATGATTTCAGCAACGCCAGCCACCCCTTCGGCCACGCGCGCGAGATCGAGATCGGCATGGCGCAGGCCCGCGCCCATCGCGTCACCTATGTCGGCGAACTGGGCTGGGAGCTGTATGTCCCCGCCGACATGGCCGCGCATGTGTTCGAGGTGCTGCTGGACGCCGGAGCCGAGGTCGGCCTGACCCCCTGCGGGATGCACGCGATGGACTCCTGCCGGATCGAGAAAGCCTTCCGCCACATGGGCCACGACATCACCAGCGAGGATCATGTGCTTGAGGCGGGCCTCGGCTTCGCGGTGAAAACCGCCAAGCCCGATTTCATCGGCCGCGACGCGGTGCTGCGCAAGCGCGAGACCGGCCTGACCCGCCGCCTGCTGCAATTCCGCCTGCATGATCCGCAGGCGATGGTCTACCACAACGAACCGATCCTGCGCGACGGGCGGATCGCGGGCTATCTGACCTCGGGCGCCTATGGCCACACTTTGGGGGCGGCAATCGGGCTGGGCTATGTGCAGTGTATGGGCGAAAGCACCGACGATCTGCTGGCATCCCGCTACGAGATCGAGATCGCGGGCCGCAGGATCGGCGCGGATGCGTCGCTGAAGCCGATGTACGACCCGAAGGGGGAAAGGGTGCGGGGGTAGGAAGCCGCCGGGCAGGCCGGGATCGCCCCGGCGCAGCGGGCGGCAAGAGCCGGTTAACTGCCCGACCACACTTGCTGGGTTCGCTCGATTGCCTCCCTGACGGCGGGAAGGTGTTCTTTAAGATAGGCAACCAGCTTGCGCTTTAACAGATTATAGGAGTCGTCGTCGCTACCGCTCTCCCGTTCGTCCATCAGGTTTCGTTCGAAGTAATGCTGAACCCTCTTTTCTATTTTATGCGCCTCATTGGAAGCATTGTTCATTTGACGGATAAACTCATGGCGGAACTTTTCGCCGGACCCGTCAATTCCCCATCCCGTTACTCCGAAACAGATTGTAATAGCACCCAGATCTATGTTATCGATCAACTCTATATTCAACTGTGACCCGGAGGCAAGCCAATCTCGTCGTCCCGTCCCAAGACCTGGATAAGCTTCAATAAGGCCAGGAAACGAGAATCGGACATACTGACCGATGACGGAATCAAGCGCCACCTTCTCTCCCACGGCCTCACTGAGATAGGTCGCCATGCCCTCCCCGTCTTCTCGAAGCCTGCTCATAAGATCATTCAGCGGTTTAGGCTCATTATCAAACAGATATTTCAGCGCCTCACGATGCTTGGCCCAGATTTGCCCGACCGCCTCAGCCAGTTCCTTGTTCGGTATGCGCTTTGCCACGTTGGTCCTCCGCATCATCGTCACGTAATTGCCAAAAAGTTTTACTCCCGGCTCATCAGCGCCCAGTTTTGCCAGTCGTGGACAAACGTGGTCAAACAGATTGTCAAATGACATCGATGCCCATTCAATCTTGCCGGATGTTTCAGGCTCCCGGCCACGAGGCGTCAGAAAGCACAGCAGATAATCCCAGCGGTCCTTTGGATAGCGCTTTCTGATTTTCTGCTCATATCTTTCCAGTTGCCCGCGCCCCTCACCGGCCCATATTTTCATCTCGATGGCAATGACGGTATTGCGCGCATCGGCGCGCCTGATTTCGACAAGAATGTCGATACGATCACGCTCTCGAAACACCCGGACATCGTCGGTATCGCGGATATGATTGGTCGCACCCGCGCCAGCGCTTGCCCCGTTCAGCCCGTCCAGCAGGGCGTCCAGTATGCTGCTACCCAGTCCGTGCGGGCGGTTGGGGTCCAAAGCGTAGGCGAGGAAATGCGAATGGCGGATTTCCTGATGTGCCATGCCGAGGGCTTCAAACGGGCAGAAATAGCTGACATTGTCCTCGACAATTTTGACAAGCGCCGCACCCTCGCCGGTTGTCAGGCTGCGCAAGGCGTCGAGCATCAATCTGGAGTCATCCAAGAGGGGGGCCACCCGTTCACTACGTCTGCGTCATGCACGAGAGGCTACAACCTGAATATGCGCGAGGAAAGTCCTTTCTCCTATCCCACCGCAGCCTCCCGAAAGTCGTTCACATTGGCGCCGGTCGGGCCAGTTCTGAACAGGCTGCCAAGCGCGGCAAATGTGCCCTTTGCGGCCAAGTCTGCCAGCGGGCCGTGGCATTCCGCACCAGACAGGTGCCGTCGGCAAAAGCCCCGGTATTGTCCCCAGTGCCATCGCCCCCCTCCGGCCCCCGCGACGCGGCACGGGCACATATGCCGCCTGGCCGGAAAACCGCGCGCCTGCGATAGCGGGCGGCAGCGGCCACGGCTCCGCGCGCCGATCCCCTGTCCCTCCCCGGCAGCCCCGGACCCTGCGCTGGGCAGGTCACCCGCCCCGCCGCAGCGCCAGCAGCGTGATGTCGTCCGCCTGTTCGGACCCCGCCGCGAATCCTTCCAACACTTGCACCAGCGCCGCCACCAGCGCGTCGGGTCCGCCGGACTGCGCGGCTTCGACAGCGGCGCGCAGGCGGGCCTCGCCGAACAGGGTCTGTTGCGGATCGGTCGCCTCGGTCACACCGTCGGTGTAGGCGAGCAGAAGATCGCCCGGCGCCAGCGCAATTTCGGCGGCGGTGAACGGCTCGCCCTCGACCACCGCAAGCGCCATGTCGCCGGTCAGCGGCAGAGGCACGACCTGCCCGCCCGCCCGGCACAAAAGCGGCGGGTTGTGCCCGGCGTTCACATAGGCCAGCCGCCCGCCGGGCCGGTCGTAGATGGCGAAGAACAGGGTGACGAACAGCATCTGGCCGTTTTCCTCGGCCAGCAGGTCGTTCACCCGCGCCACGCAGCGGGCCGGGTCGGGTTCGTGCCGCGCCGTGGCGCGCAGCAGGGTGCGGCTGATCGCCATGAACAGCGCGGCGGGCACGCCCTTGCCCGAGACATCGCCCACCATCAGCGCAAAGCGGTCGTCATCAAGCGCGAAGAAATCGAAGAAATCGCCGCCGACCTCCTTGGCCGGGATCATCCGGCCCGCCACCTCGTGCCCTGCGATGGCGGGGAAATCCCTCGGCACCATCGCAAGCTGCACGTCGCGCGCGATCGCGAGTTCCTGTTCCAGCCCCGCCAGCCGCGCGCGGGTTTCCGCCGCCGCGCGCAGGTCTTCCACCAGTTCGCCAAGCTGCCGGTGCTGCGCGGTGATGCGCCCCGACAGGCGGGCGAGCACCGTGGCCAGCATGGCCAGTTCATCCGGCGCGGCAGTGCCGCCCGCGTCCAGAAGGCGCAGCATCTCGTCGCGCGCTTCGGCATCAAGGGCCTGCGCGAGCTTGCCGATCTCGGCGCGGATCAGGCGTTCCTGCCGCTGCTGGCGACGACGTGCCTGCAAGGCGATCTCGTCAAGACGGCGGGCGTCGCGGGCGGCGGTCTCGATGGCGGCCTGAAGCGCGCGTTCTTCGGGGCCACGGCCCGCGCCGCCGCCAAGGACCGCCAGCGCGTGGCGCAGCGGGTGCAGCAGCCGCGCGGAGAGCAGCAGGAACAGGCCCGACAGGCAGGCCAGCGCCAACAGCGGCAGCCATGCGGGCGGCGCGGCCAGCGGCGGCAGGCTGCGCATGGTGGCCAGCCTGCCCACCACCCCGCCATCGGGGCCATGCAGCGGCGTGGACAGCCACAGCCCCGCCGCATCCTGCATTGCGGCGGGCGCGCGGATGGCGAGCGGGCCTGCCACCGGCCCGCCACCCGCTGCGCCGCGACCGCGCAGGTCGCTGACCAGAACGCGCGTGGCCGACAGCCGCGAGGCCATGCCGACCAGCGCGGGCATCGCATCGCTTGCGGCGACAACCACAAGCGGCGGACCGTCCGGCACGGGGATCGACCGGGCGGTGACGAAGGCGAAGGTGCCGGGGCCGGTCGCCCACAGCCCGGCGCGGCTGCCGCCCTGGGCCACATCGGCCACGGTATAAGGATCAAGCATCACGGTCTGCGGTGCGTCACCACGGGTCAGCACCTCGCCCCCGGCGTCATGGACCGTCACCATCGGGACATCCGCCAGCGCTCCGGTCACGGCGCGCGCAAGCGCGCGCGCATCCCCCGCAGCGCGCGCCGCCGCGACACCGCCGTCATCCGTCAGAAGGTCAAGCGCCCGCGCCAGCCGGTCCTGTTCGCGCGCCGCCACCGCCGACCACAGCGCCTGTTGATCGCCCAGCATCAGCGCGCGGGCGCGCGCCGCGATGGCCTCTTCGCGCGCCGCACCGGCCCAGAGCAGGACCGCCGCCAGCCCCGCCAGCATCGCCAGCGCCAGGGCGGCAAGGCGCGGCCACAGGCTCATCGCCGCACCGCTGTCGTGTCCCGCCATGTTCCGGGCAGGTCGGCGAGAACCTCATCGACCTGCGCGCCAAGGCTGCCGTCGAAGTCGATGCCGCGCAGGCCCTCGGCGTGTTGCAGCAGCAGCGCGTGGCGCAGGTTGACGGGTTCGAGGCGAAGGGCAAGCGCATGAAGCGCCGCATCGGCGGGCATCCGGCCATATGCGCGCGCGGTGTCCGGCGCGTCCGCCGCGAAGGCACCGGTGTCGAGCAGCGCCAGCCGTTGTTCAAGCCGCGCCCTGGACCGCACAAGCGCCCTGCCCGCCCCCAGCCGAAAGACGACCCAGCCAAGCAGCGCCGCCGCCAGCGCCACAAGGGCCGGATACCAGAGACTGCCCGCCACCCCGTCCGGCACGGCGTGCCGTGGCAGGTGAAAGACGAGGCGCGCGTCGATCCCCGGCGGGTCAAGCGTGCGGGTGCGGGCGACATCACCTGCCTGCGCCACGCCCGCGCTGAAGGTCTGCCCCTCAAGTTCAAGCTCGATCCGCGCATCCGTGCCGAGGTTGCCGCGCATGGTTTCCAGCCATGCCTCGATCCCCGGCAGTTGCGCGACAGGCAGGTCATGCGCCAGCGCCCGCCCGAGGCTTTGTTCCGCGACATTCGCCGCCGTATCCAGCAGCGCCGCCTGATCCGGGGCCAGCGCCCGGTCAAGCCGCGCCTGCATCAGCGCCTGCAACCCCAGCCCCAGCGCCAGCGCCAGCACGAAACCCGCAAGCGCCACCAACAATCCGGTGCCGCCCGCCCGGCGGGTGTCAGCGCGACGCATCGTCCACCCCCGCCAGCCGTTGCGACAGGCGGTCAAGCTGCGCCTCGGCCTCGCGGATCAAGGCATCGGCGCGCGCACCGGCCTGCCCGCTGTCGCCCGTGGCGGGGTGGCCGTTCAGCCCGGCGACGAACGCCGCCGCGTCCCGGTGCGGGCGCCGCGCGACCAGCCAGCCCGCGACCAGCACCAGCCCGAACCCCGCCAGCAGAACCAGCACGCCGTCGCGCGCAAACCCCTGCGCCAGCGCGCCCGGCCCGATCCCGTCCGCCGCCGTCAGGAGCAGAACGCCGACCTCCTCGCCAAGGTTGTTGCGGATCGCGATCCCGACCACGCTTTCGCCGGGGGCGGCATTGCCGGGGGCCATGGCCAGCCACTCGGGCGAGGTCCGGTCGCCGATCAGCACGCGGTCGGTGCCGAACAGCACCAGCCCTTCGGGCGTGAAAATCTCGATCGCATGGATGTCGGGGTCGTCGGCGCGCACGGCCTCCAGCATCTGCTGGACGTTCGGGGTCTCGGCCAGATCAAGCCCGTAGGAGACGCGATTCTCGACCTCGGCGAGCAGGGTCTGCAGGCGGAACTGCATCCGCGTGTCGTGCTGGCGTTCGTATTGCGCAAGCGCCCCCTCGCGCAGCGGAAACCACAGCGCCGCAAGCGCCGCGATGACCGCAGCGGCCAGCGTGGCCGCGATGCGCAGCGAAAGCCCCACGTTCCCCGGTATCCCTCTGCCTGGCGCCGGTCCGGCACGAACCCGCGACAACCCGTGATAATATGCACAACCTTTGCGCGAGCGTGGGCGGCGGCAGGGAAATGTCAAGACTTTGCGCGGATGCTGTCGGCGGGCCGGCCCGGATTGCCGCCGGGCCTGCGCCCGCGCGTCGCAGTCACTGCAGCCACGGGTCGCCGGAACATGCCGATCTTTCGCATCACCCTGGTCATGTCGCTTCTGCTGGCGGGGGGCCTGACGCTGGCGGGCTGGATGGGCATTTCCGCCATCGCCCGCGCCGACCGCAATGCCACCGAAGGGGCGATTGCCGTGGTGCTGGACGACCTTGCCCGCACCGTCGAATCCGGGGCGCGGCTGGGCATCGCGCCTGCCGCGCTGGCCGCGACGCAGGCGCGGATCGCCGCTGCGCAGGCCCGGCTGCCGGTGCTGCGTCATGTCGCCGTGCACGATGCCACCGGCGCGCAGATTTTCGCCACCCCGCCCGACCCCGGCCCCGCTGCCGGTCAGGCCCGGATCGTGAGGCGCGTCCTTGACGATCTCGGCGCGCCGACCGCCACGATCATCGCCACCTACGACGCCACCGCCGGGCAACGGCGGATGCAGGCGCTGGCACGGGCGCTGATCGGCGGCGGCCTGCCCGTCGCGGCGATCCTTGTCCTTGCGGGCGGGTTCGTCGTGCATCGCGGGCTGGGGCGGCTGCAGTACCTGACGCAGGCCCCCGGTGCCGCGCTGGCCCGCAGCCGGGCGCTTGCCGGTTTCGACGCGGTGCTCGACCGGATCGCCGCCGGGGCGGACGACCGGCGATGCTGACGGTCCGCCGGATCCCCGTGCTGGTGACCGCGCTGCTTCTTGTCGGTGCACTGGCGCTTTCGGCGATGCTGCTGGCCCGCGCGCCCGCGCTGCTCGCGCCCGGCCAGCAGGCGCGCGCCGAACAGGTGGCGCTGGCGCTGGCGGGCAAGCTGGGCCGCGCGCTCGAGGCCGGGATTCCGCCCGAACACCTGACCGGCGTGGCCGAGGTTCTGGCCCGGACCCGCGCCGACACAACCGATCTGGCGTGGATCGGGGCCAGCCTCGCCTCGGGCCCCGCCTGGGAGGATGGCACCTCGTCAGGCGGCGCCGCAGAAGTGGCCGCCGCCACGGCCCCGGTCCGGGCCGCAGGGCGGATCGTCGGCCGGGTCGCCGTCCGGCCCGATCCGCATCTTGCACGCCGTATCCTGCAAGGCATCGCCATCGACCTTGCCATCGTGCTGCTTGTCGTCGCGCTGGCGGGGATCGAACTCGGGCGGCTGATCCCCGGCGCGCGCGGCTTCGCCCTCGCACAGGCGGGCGAGGCGCGGCTTCACGCGCTGCAACGGGGAAGGTTTGCGCCACTTGCCGACCCCGGCGATGTGCCGGGGCTGAGCGCCACCGAACGGGCGGCGCTGCGCCGGATCGACGCCGCGCTTTGTGCGCGCCGCGAACGGGTGGCGCGGCTGGCGGCGCGGGCCGCCGCCTGCGACGACCGCCAGACCCTTGCCGCGCTTGCCGCGCTGCGGCGGCGGTTCCGGCTGGACGCAGGCCCCGCGCCCGCCGCAGGGGGCGGCGACGACATCCGCGCGCCGCTGTTTATGTTCATGCTCGCGCATGAACTGTCGCGCCCCTTCCTGCCCGGCTGGGCCATGGCACTGTCGGAGGGCGCGACCACGCTGTCACCGACGCTGGCCGCGTCGCTGCCGCTGACCGGCTTCATGGCGGTCGTCGCCCTGCTGCAACTGCCGCTTGCCGCGCGCTCGGCCCGCTGGGGGCGCGGCAGGACGTTTCGCGCGGGCGCATGGACGGGGATGCTGGGCTATGCGCTTTCGGCGCTGGCCACCGGCCCCCTTGTCCTGATCGGGGCGCAGATCGTCGCGGGCGCGGGGTTCGCGCTGGCTTTCGTCGGCTGCCAGGGCCATGTCCTCGACACCTCGGCAGGGGCCGACCTGGTGCGCGGCCTTGCGGTGATGGCCGGTGCGATCATGGTGGCGGGGCTGTGCGGCCCGGCGCTGGGCGGCCTGCTGGCCGGAGCGACCGGCCCGCGCGCCACTTTCGCCGTCATGGCGGTGACGGCGCTGCTCGCGCGGGCGGCGTGGCGAATCCCGGAAACAACGCCACCGGCCACGCCCGCCACCGTCGCCCCGGCTTCGGCAGAATCGGTCCTGCGCAATCCGCTCCTCGTCCTTCTGGTGTTCGGTTGCGCGCTGCCCGCCAAGGCCCTGCTGTTTGCCACCTGCTTCTACCTCGTGCCGGTCGAGATGGCGGACGCAGGCGCCTCGAGCGCCGGGATCGGGCGGATGCAGATGATCCATCCGGTCCTGTCGGTGCTGTTCATCCCGGTTTTCTCGGGCCTTTCGCGGCGAATGAACCGGCGCCTGCCCTTCGTGCTGGCGGGCGCGGTGCTGGCGGCTGCCGCCATCGCCCTGCCGCTTGGCCTTGCGCCCGACCGGCCCGGTTTCCCGCTGATCGGTCTCATGCTGGGGCTGTTCGGGCTGGCGCAGGCGCTGTCGATCACGCCGCAGGGGGCTGCGGTCGGCATCCTTGCGCGCGCGGTCGGCGATGCCCGGTCCGAGGATGTGGCCTACGGCCTGTTCCGCATGGTCGAGCGGGCGGGCAGCGCGCTTGGCCCGGTGCTCGCGGCGCTGCTGCTGCCGCGCCTGGGCTTTGCCCACAGCCTCGGCCTGCTCGCGCTTTTCGGCCTGGGCGGCGCGTTCCTGTTCGCGCTCGGGCTGGTCGCCTTTCGACGCGGGCCTGGGCCGCTGGCGGAGCGTGCGGCATGATCGCGCGCCGACGCCTGCTTGGCCTGCTGCCCGCCGGTCTGGTCGCTGTCGCGGCGCCCGCGCTTGCCCGCGCGCGCAGGCGGATCGTCATGGTCACCTTTCGCGGCGACACCGATGTCGAGCGTGGCTTCCGCGACCATCTGGCGGCGCGCGGGCTTGACGCCGAACTGATCCACCGTGACCTCGGCAGCGACATCGCCAACCTGCCCGCCGTGATCGACGAGACGCGCGCCCTTGCCCCCGATCTGATCTACACTTGGGGCACGCCGATCACGCTGGGCACGGTCGGGCCGTGGGATGCGGTCGATCCGTCGCGGCGCATCACCGACATTCCGGTGGTCTTTGCCCTTGTCGCGGCGCCGGTCGGCGCAAAGATCACCCGGTCGCTGGCCGGGTCGGGGCGCAACGTCACCGGCGCCGTCCATGTCGTCCCGGTCGAGACCCAGATGCGGGCCATGCGCGGCTACCGCGACTTTGGCCGCTTCGGCACCCTCTACAGCGCGAACGAACAGAACTCGGTCGCGCTGGTCGGGGAATTGCACGAATGGGCGGCTGCCGCCGGGGTCACGCTTGACGCGCGCCCGTTCGCGCAGGGCAGCGACGGCAATTCGACCGACGCCGGGCTTGACGATCTGGTGCGCGGGCTTGGCCGGGACGGGGCGGAATGGCTGTATTATCCGCCCGACACGTTTCTGGGCCAGAACTACGCGCGGGTCAGCGCGGCGGCACTGGCCGCCCGGCTGCCGACCTTCGGCGCCGCCGAACTGGCGATCCGCGAAGGCGGCGCGCTGGCGGGGATCGTCAGCCGCTACTACTCGGTCGGGCAGCTTGCCGGGGCCAAGGCCCATGCCATCCTTGCCGAAGGGGCCGACCCCGGCACGATCCCGATTGAAACGCTCAACCGCTTTTCACTCATCATCAACCTCGCCGTGGCAAAAGAGCTGGAACTCTACCCGCCGCTTGCGATGCTTGATTATGCCGAGCTGATCTGAATGACCGCGCTGCCCGAACCGCTGACGCAAAGGCGCCTGACCCCCGACGACGCGCCTGCGGTGCGGGCGCTGCACGAGGGGGCACTGTCGCTGCTCGCCCGGCCCGACTGGGTGCGCCCCGAACGCCCCGGCTTCTTCGCCCCCGTCCTGGCCGAGGGGTTGAGCCTTGGTCTATTCGACGGCGGGCAACTGGTCGGCTATGCGCTGATGCAGGGGCGGCTTGAGGCGGGCGATAACCCCGCGGCAACGCCGGGCATGGCCGGTCTGCCGATGGCCAAGCTGTGCGGCTGCACCGTCGCCCCGCACTGGCGCGGGCACGGGTTGCAGGCGCGTCTTGCCCGCGAAAGGCTGCGGATCGGGCGCACGCGCGGCTGGCGCGGGTTCTTCGCCACCGCCGCGCCGGGCAATGTGCCAAGCTGGCACAGCCTCCTGCGCGCCGGTCTGGCCATCGGCCAGATTGGCCGCCGCTACAGTGGTGCGCTGCGCTACACGCTGGTGCTGACCCAAGGCCGCGCTACCGGGCCGGGCCGCAGCGTTGGTGCCGATGACCTGCCCGCGCAGGCGATGCTGCTGGATCAGGGCTGGCGCGGCATCTCGCGTGACGGCGCCGGTATCGTCTTTCGCCGCTGGGTGCGGCCATGATCCCCGCGCGCGCATGGCTTGAGGTCGATCTCGATGCAATCGTCGCGAATTACCGCGATCTCCGCGCGGTCTATGGCGGGCCGGTCCATGCCGTGCTCAAGCGCGATGCCTACGGGCTGGGGCTGCGCGGCATCGCCCCGGTGCTGGCCGGGGCGGGCTGCCGCGAATTCTTCGTCGAGGACCTGCCCGAGGCGCACCGGCTGCTGGCCGCGTTGAAGGCACATCCTTGCCCCCCGCCGCAGGTGCATGTGCTGGCGGGGCTGGGTGGCAGGCCACCGCGCGCCTTTGCGGTCAAAGGTGTGCGCCCGGTGCTGGGCAGCCGCGCCGATGTCGCGCGCGCCACCGCCGTGCCGGGCATGGCGGTCACCTTGCAGTTCGACACCGGCCTGGCCCGGCCCGGCCTGACCCCGGACGATCTGGCGGCGCTTGGCCCGGCGCTCGCGCGTCTCGATGTCGTGCATGTCATGAGCCATCTTGCCGTCATGGGCGACCCCGATGCCGTCTCCAACCACGACCAGCGCCGCCGCTTTCTGGCCATGGCCGCCGCGTTCCCGCAGGCGGGCCAAAGCCTGCCGTCCTCGGCCTTCGTCTTCGCCGGGCCGGGCTGGCGCATCGGCGCCGCGCGGGCGGGCAGCGCGGTGCTCGGCACCCGGCATGTCGCGAATCCAGCCTACCGCACTCGCCCGGCGGTGCGGATGCTGGCCCCGGTCATCGACATCCGCGACCATCCGGCAGGCCGCCGCATCGGCTATGGCCGCCACACCCTGCCGCGACCAAGCCGCCTCGGCACGCTGATGCTCGGCTATGCCGACGGCCTGCCCGATGCCTTCTGGTCCCGTGCGCCTGCGGTCGAGGTCGCGGGTCGCCGCTGTCCGATCCTGCCCGAAGTCTCGATGATGCAATGCTTCGTCGACCTGACCGGCCTGCCCGACTCCGCCCTGCCACGGGCGCGGGTGGCGGTGGTCTTCGGCGGCGGGCAGGACATCAACGCCTTTGCGGGACGCCTGCATACCCAGCCGAACCGGATCATCACCGGCACCGGCGCTTCGGTGCCGCGCCGCCATGTGACCGGCGCGCGGGAGACAGGCGCGCGGGAGACAGGGGCATGAAGATCAGGCTGGCCCCCGATCTTGCCGCGCTTGGCGATCTTGCCGACGGGGTCGCGGCGTTCGGAGAACGCCACCGGATCGCGCCCGGCGACGTGATGCGCCTGAACCTCGTTCTGGACGAACTTTTCACCAATACCGTCGATTACGGCGCCCAGCCCCAGGGCGCGACCATCGACATCACGCTTTGCCGTTCGCCCGGCCTGACGCAGGTGCGCATCGAGGATCGCGGCACGGCCTTCGATCCGCTGGACATCCCGCCGCCCGATCTCGACTCGTCGCTCGAGGATCGGCCCGTCGGCGGCCTCGGCCTGCATTTCCTGCGGACATTCATGTCGGACCCGGCCTACCGGCACGAGGACGGGGTCAACCGGCTTACCTTCAGCCAGATCGACTCCGTGCCCCCGACGGAAGGTGAATGATGCAGATCGCGGAACACAGCGCAGACGGCGTCACGGTGGTCGCGCCCGCCGGGCGGCTGGACAGCAACAGCGCGCCCGCGCTTGACGCGGTGCTCTCGGGACAGGCCAGGGCCGCGCCACGGCTGGTCGTGGACCTTGCGGCGGTCGATTACATCAGTTCCGCCGGGCTGCGGGTGCTGCTCAAGGCGGCCAAGCTGGCGCGCGCGTCGGGGCAGCAACTGGCGCTGGCCGGGCTGGCGCCGCAGGTGCGCGAGGTGTTCGATGTCAGCGGCTTTACCCGGCTGTTCCGTATCGGCGAAACCGTGGCGGCGGCTTCAACCCTCTGACAACTGGCCGCGCACCAGCGCGTGATAGGCGCCCGCGCGCGCGATCAGGTCGTCATGGGTGCCGTCCTCGACGATCCGCCCGCGATCCAGCACGAGGATACGGTCCGCCCGCCGGATGGTGGACAGTCGGTGCGCGACCACGATCCGCGTGGCCCGCATCGCCAGCACATGCGCCATCACCCCCGCCTGCGCGCGCCCGTCAAGCGCGCTGGTTGCTTCATCCAACAGCAGCACCGGCGGATCAGCCAGAAAGGCGCGGGCAAGGGCAAGCCGCTGCACCTGACCGCCCGACAGGGTGCGGCTGGCGTCGGCGATCATCGTGTGCAGCCGCATCGGCATCGCCATGATTTCGGGCGCGATCGCCGCCTGTTCCAGCGCGCGCCAGACGGCATCCTCGCCCGCGTCGCGCCCGCCGCGCACCGCGTCCATGATCGTTCCGGGCGGCAGGCGTTCATCCTGCAGGACGGTGCCGATCTGGCCGCGCAGCGCGGTCGCATCGAGGCTGCGCAGGTCGTGCCCGTCAACGTAGATCGCGCCCGCACCCGGCGCCTCAAGCCCGAGGATCAGGCGCAGCAGCGTGGACTTGCCGCTGCCCGAGGCGCCGACGACGGCCACCATCTCGCCCGCGCGGATGCGCAGCGAGAGGCCGCGAAACAGCGGCGGCTGTTCGGGATAGGCAAACGACAGCGCGGCCAGTTCGATCGCGCCCCCGACCTCGCCGGGGTCGATCAGCCCGGCGCGGGCCTCGGGCGGGGCCGCAAGAAGCGGCTTGCCGTAGGTCCAGCCGGGCCGCGCCATCAGCAGCGACAGCACGCCGCGCAACAGCCCGTTCACCGACAGGATGACTGCGCCGAAGGCCGTGATCACCCCCATGACCGCCGCCAGCGGGATTGCGCCCCCGGTGCCGCCGGTCGGGGCCTGCAACAGCAGGAACAGCACCGCCGAGGCCAGCAGCGGGAACGCGGCCAGCCATGCCTCGAGCAGGTTGGTCACCCGCCGCGCGGCAACCAGCCGCGCGCGCAACGCCGCGAAGCGATCCGACCACAGCCGCAGCAGACGTTCCTCGGCGGCGGCGCTGCGCAGCTTGGCGAGGCCGCCGATCATCTGCAACATCATGCTGTCGGTGCTGCCTGCAAGCGCCTCACCCTGGCCATAGACGCGCATCTGCGCCCAGCCGGCCAGCCCGCCGAGCGACAGATGCGCCGCCAGAAGCGCGGCCGTCAGGCCCGCCGCGGCGGGCGCATGCCAGGCGATGAAGAACAGGCTTGATACGATCAGCCCGAGGCTGCCCGCGACGGCAAGGCCGAACGAGGCGACCGCATTCGTCGCGCCGCTGGCGCCGCCCGCGCGTATCACGGTATCGCCTGCGGCATGGCCGCGATGCCAGGCGACCGGCAGGCGGCTGATCCGGTCCCAGACCGTGCGGAACCCCGCGTGATCGAGGCGCGACAGGCTGCGTTGCCGGGCAACGCCGTCGCCAACCTCGAGAAGGAACATCACGACGGCAATTCCCGCGATGACAAGCGCAAGCGGCCAGAGCTGGTCGCGCCGGGCGGCGGGCACGACAAGGCCGAAAACCGCATTCGTGGCCATCGGCAAAACCTGCCCCAGCGCGCCGCCAAGCACCGCCGCCGCAAGGCAGGCAAGCAGGTCACGGCCCGCGCCGTCCAGCCCGCGCACGAGCAGGCGCGCAAAATCCACCTTCGGGCCGGGATCGGCGAAAACCTGCACCGCATCGGCGCGATACCTGCCCGCATTCGCCCCGGTGACACGCACCGGCGGCCCCCTGACCGGCTGCACGACATAGCCGCCCCGCCGCCAGAGCGCGGCATGAGGTGCGCCGTCGGCGTCATGCAGCAGGAAATCGCCCGCCTCGTGGCGCCACCAGTGCCCCGACAGCGTGACGGGTTGCAGCGACAGGCCCGAGGCGCGGGCGATTTCAGCCAGGGTGAAGGCGCGGTCCATCTGCGCGCGGTTCGCCCGGACCGGGCGCGTCACCCTGCCGCCCGCGCGCCGCGCAAGCCCGCGCATGGCCTGAAGCAGCGGCTCTTCGCCGGTATCACCGCCCGTTGGGGGCGCGGGATTGCCCAGCACGGCGGCGAACCGTGCCGCCGTCTGCAGGTGGTCGGCCTGCTCGGCGCCCTGCCGCCCGACCAGGCGGTTGTGTTCGTCCGCCTCGGCCAGGCCGCGCAAGAGCGGCAGAAGTTCGACGATGGCAGCGTTGAAGGTGCGGGTCGCGGCCAGCCACTCCGGCCCGGCAAAGCCTTCGGCCCAGCCATGGGCGCGAATCTCGTCCGTCGCGGCATCCTGCCCGGTGCTGCCCCCCTCCAGCGTGATCCATGCGCCTTCGGGCAGCGCGATGCGGCCAAGGACCGGCTCGATCCCGAAGAGCAGCCCGCCCGCAGGCGGCAGGTCGCACCATAGCACCCCCCGGTCGGCCATCACCGTCGCGCCCGCCACGGCGCGGCTGACGGTGCCGGGGCGCAGGACGATGTCGGGGCGCGGATGCGACACCACCAGCCGGAACGCGGCCTGCGCCAGCGTATGAACCCAGAGCGCCACGCCGGGGACCAGATCGTCGGTCGCCTCGTCCTGCCCATCGACGGCCAGCGGCGCAAGCCGCCCCTGCGGCCCCGGCACGGCGATGACATCCGCAGGCCCGAGCGCGCCCTCGGGCAGATCGAACAGCACCGCCCCCGCAGGCAGCGACCCCAGCGGCAGCCGCGCCGCGCCCTGCGGGGCGTGGAACAGATCGGCGCCCGCCCCCACAAGAAGATGGACACCCCCGCCACCCCCGAGGCCGAAGGCCGCGCCCGACGCCGGTTCAGGCGGCGGGGTCCTGTCGAGGAAGCTCACGCTTCGGTCTCCATCAGGCTGCGGAACGGCCCCGGCGCCGCGAGCAGGGCGGCGGGGTTGCCATCCTGCACGATCCGGCCGTCTTCAAGCACCACGACCCGATCCACATGCCGCAGCGCCGACCAGCGATGCGCGATGACCACCAGCGTCAGGCCCAGCGCGGCGATCCGGTCGAGAACCAGCGCCTCGGTCCGGGCGTCAAGGGCGGCGGTCGCCTCATCCAGGATCAGGAGGCGCGGCTCGCGCACCAGGGCACGCGCGATCTCTATCCGGGCGCGCTGGCCGCCCGACAGGTTCGCGCCGCCTTCGGCCAGCATCGCGCCGTAACCGCCGGGCCTGCGCAGGATGTCGTCATGGATCGCCGCCGCGCGGCAGGCGGCGATCACCCGGTCCTCGGGCAGGCTGGCGTCCCACAGCGTGACATTCTCGCGCACAGAGGCCTGAAAGATCACCGACTGCTGGTCGACATGCGCCAGCGAGGCGCGGAAGATGTCGCGCCCGATGCCGTCGAGCGGCTGGCCGTCGAACCGGACCTGCCCCGCCTGCGGCGCGATGTGGCGGGCGATCAGCGCGCCCAGCGTGGACTTGCCGCTGCCCGAGGCCCCGACCACGCCCAGCCGTTCGCCCGGCGCAAGCGTCAGGCTGATGTCGTGCAACAGCGGCGCATGGGCGGCATGGCCGAAGCTGACGCCGCAAAGTTCGACCCCTCCGGCAAGTTTGCCCGACGCGCGGCCCGCAACGGCGGGCGCGAATTCCGGGGCGGGCGGATGGTCGAGCGTGTCATCGAGCACCCGCATGATCGCCAGACCGTCCATGATGCCGCCGGACAGCCGGATCAACTGGCCGAAGGGCGCGAAAAAGGCCATCATCAGCGCCTGAAACGCGATCAGTGCGCCGATGGACAACCTTCCGTCCATCACCATGTTGCCGCCCAGCACCAGCGTCGCCCCGGCGGCAAGCGTCGCGGTCAGCACCGGCAGCGCGCCGAGCCAGATCTGCGGTGCCGCCACCTCTTGTTGCAGGTTGGCGAGCCGCGCATGCATCCCCACCAGCCGGGCACGGAATGTTTCCTGCTGGCCGCGCGCCGCCCATGCCTCGATCATCCGCAACCCTTCCTTGGCGAATCCCGCCTGCCCGGTCATCGCGCCCACCATGCGGCGGTTGGCGTCCTGCAGGCTGCGGCTGACCGCCACGAAGGCAAGGAAATCGACCGTGGCCGCCACCGCCACCGGCAGGGTCAGCAGCGGCGCATAGGCCAGCATCGCCGCGAGATAGGCCAGCGCCGTGATCCCCGACAGAACGAGCATCCCGAGCTGGGTCGAGATCAGTTGCCCGACCCGGTCGTTCACCATGACGCGACTGGCCACCTCACCGGGGTGGCGCTGGGCGAAATAGCCCAGCGGCAGCCGCAGCAGATGCCGCGCCAGCCGCAGCGCCCCGCGCAGGGTCAGCGCGGTTTCGAGCCGGAGCAGAACCTCGTGCTGCAGCCAGGTCAGCGCCGCCATCACCAGCGCGGTGACGCAGATCGCGCCGATCAGCGGCCAGAGCCAGTTCGCATGACGGGCGATGAGGATCTGGTCGATGTAGACCTGCGTGAACACCGGCGCGAAAAGGCCGGGCACGACCAGCGCCAGCGCGAGCAGCAGCGTGAAGGCGAGACCCGCCCCCTCACCCGCAAGGCGCTGGCGCAGGCCGCGCAACAGCCCCGGCGCGCGCCCGGCGCGGCGAAACCCGGCGCCCGGCGCCAGTTCGATCAGGATGCCGGTAAACCCTTCGTCCAGTTCGGACAGCGTGATGGTGCGCGGCCCGCTGGCGGGATCGTTGATGCGGGCGCGGCGGCGGGTGACGGATTCCAGCACGATGAAATGGTTCATCCGCCAGTGGAGGATGCTCGGATGCCGCAGCCCGCGCAGCGCGGCAGGTTCGGCGCGGCTGGCCGTGACATCAAGGCCAAGGCCGCGCGCCGCCCGCGCGATGCCCAGGGCCGAGGCCCCGTCGCGCGAGACGTTGCACAGCACGCGCATTTCCTCGAGCGTTTTCCACAGCCCCCAATGCGCACAGATGATCGCCAGCGAGGCCGCGCCGCATTCGGCGGTTTCCATCTGCAGGATGGTGGGCGTGCGGCGGGTCATTCGGGATCGTCGCCGTATTCGGTCGAAAGGCCACGCAGCGCCTGCACCGCCAGCGCGGCCAGCGGCATTTCGGCGAGCGTGAAGGTCACCTCGGCCAGCGTGCCGTTTTCCACCCGCCGCGCGGCCCGGTCACCGTCCGGCGCGGGTGTGGACCACAGCACGGCACCGGCGGCATCGGTCTCGATCGCAACCTCGACCTCGACCGGCGTGTCGATCTGCGACATGAAGCGGTCGACCAGCCGGTCGTTCTGCAGCCTGCGCATCATCCCCGCCGAAGAGGACGGCGCCTCGGACACCCGCACCACCCGGCCGCGAATGAAACCCTGTTCCTCGCGCGTGGTCGAGGCGGGGGCGATCTCGACCGCCATGCCGTGGCGCACGCGCTTGGCCTCAAACCCGGCGACATAGGCGATCAGGATCGGTGCCGCATCCGGGTCGCGTTCCAGCGCGAGGATCGCGCTGCCGTTCTGGACGATCTGGCCCGTGTTCGCGCGCAGCTCGACTACCCTTCCGCCGAAGGGCGCGCGCACTTCCTGCAGCCGTTCAAGCTGGGTCTGAAGCGCGGCGACCTTGCGCGCGGCCTCATCGCGGGCGATCCCCGAGCGGAGCAGTTGCGCCTCGGCGTCGATCCGCCTTGCGGTGGCGGCGGCTTCAAGCTGGGCGCGTTCGTCGCGGGCATCGGCCAGGCTGCTTTCGACCGCCATCAGGTCGCTTTCGGCGTCCAGCAGGCGGTCGCGGGCAATCGCGCCGCGGCGGGCCAGGTCGGCAAAGCCCGCCCGCCGTTCGGCCAGCGCGGTGCGGCGGCTTTCCAGCAACCGCAGCCGCCCGTCCAGCGTGTCGAGCCTTTGCGCCTGCGCGCGGGCGGATGCCGCAGCCTCGCGCGCCTGAAAGGCGCGAAGCTGGTCGTGGCTGCGGGCCGCGTCGTCATGTGCGGCACGCGCGGCTTCGAGCTGCAATTCGAGATCGGGCTGGCCGATGCGCGCCACCACCGCCCCGGCCCCAAGCAGGGCACCGGGCCGGGCGGCGATTTCGGTGATCTGGCCGCTGGTGTTGGCCACGACATCGATCACGCCGCCCGCCGACAGCAGGATCCCCCGCCCCTGCACGGTGACCGGCACGGTGAAAACGAAGCCGAACGCCACCGCACCGGCACAAAGCGCGGCCAGCGCCAGCCCCGCCAGCCAGAAGCGCGGCCGCATCACGCGCAGCGCATCGTCATGCGCAAGCTGCCCGGCGGCGGCCTGCCGCGCCTTGTCGCGGAACAGGCTGGCGGAGTTGGGCATCGCTCGATCCCGTCAGAAGGCGCGGGGCAATGCCGCCCTAGATGTTTCTGATGATGCTTTCGCGCGAATCGTCCGTCTGGCGCGAGAATTGACGCATCATGTCGAACGATTCGTTGCGCTTGTTCATCAGGCTTTGCAGCCGCAGCATGTCCATCTGCTGTTCGGCGCTGGCGGAGGCGACCTGCTGATGTGCCGCATCGATCATCGTCGTCAGTTCGTCGGCACTGATCGCGCCGCTGTGATCCCGGTCCAGTTCGCCGAGGCCGTGGCGTTCGAGAAACCCGTCCAGCCCCGCAAAACCGGCGCGCGCCTGGTCGAGCGAGATGGTCATCGCAGGATCGACATTGCCCTGATCGTCGGTGAACTGGTCGAGCAGCCCCTGCAGGCCGCTGACACCATCATTGAGCGCGGCGATCGTGTCGTTGCGCGCCTGCACCTGCCTGACCTGATCGGTCATCTGGGTGTCGAGCAGGGCGGCACGTTCTGCCGTCACCATTTGCATCAACGTCTGGATGTCTCCGCTCGCGGCAAGCTGTTCCATCGTGGAGGCGGAGCCGGCCCCGCCGACGACCGCCTGAAGTTCGCTGTCGTCCAGCGGGCGCTTTACCTGTTCTTCGTCCATGTCGGCCCCTTCCGAATTGCCGGGTGAATCGTGCGTCGTTCTGCAAGATAACCGGCGAACCTGAACAAGTCGTTGATTGAATTGCTAAAAATTGAAGCAACACCGCCCGCATCGGGTTTCACTCGGACGGGCGTCACCCGCAGATGAGGGCGACCCGCAGGTGCGGACCCGCTGCGCAACGCAGTCCGCCACGCGCTGTCATCAGATGTTCTTCGCAATCGTGCGGGTCGTCTCGATACGGGCCCGGTCCATTTCGGAGGTCTTGAGACGCATCTCCTGGATCATCATGAGCCCCTGCAGCCAGGCATTCTCGGAGGCGTCAAGTTCGTTTTCGATCACGGCGATCATCGCGGTCACGTCGCCGACACTGATCCCGCCGCTGTGATCCGGAGCAAGGGTGCCGGGGTTGTGCTGCTCGAGAACCCCGTCCAGCCCGGCAAGGCCCGCGCGCACCTGATCGAGCGAAATGGTCATTGCAGGATCGACATTGCCGTCGTCATCCGTGAACGCATCGAGCAGCCCCCGCAGCCCGCCGAGGCCGGTATGAAGCGCGACCGTGTTCGCGGTGTTGGCCCACTTCTGTCTGGCTTCGTCGATATCGAACGACAGGACGAGATCGGGATAACTCTTCGACCGCAGCTCATACATGCCCGCGAGCACCTGCCCCGGAGAATCCGCCCCTGCAGCCCCGCCGACGACCGCCTGAAGTTCCTGGTCGTCCAGCGGGCGCTTTGCCTGTTCTTCGTGCATGGCGGCCCCTCCGTAGTGCCGGGTGAATTGTGGTCCGCCTTCAATGGTAATCGCCAGATCACAACAAATCGTTGACGGGATTGCTGGAGCGAGTCCGCCACGTCCATGAAAGCGCGCCCTGCTCTAATGACCATCCTCTCCCTGATCGTCGGTGATCCCGCCCGGCGACCCCCGAGGCCCGCCGTTGCCGTTCACCAGCGATTCGATCACCTCGCCGCGCTGCTCCATCAATCTGGGAATCAGCACGACGGGGATGCCGTCAACCGAGGGATAACCCGACTTCATGCCAGGATTGTTCTGATAAAATTCCTGTATTACGGCATTATCCGCCGCCGCCCCCCCGACAACGGTTTCGAGTTCGGCATCCGTTATCGGACGGCTTGAGCGATCTTCGTGCATGTCGTTCCCTTCCCCGTATTGCCAATCAGATTGCGCGCCTCTTTGAAAGGTAGCTGCCAAACCACAACAAATCGTTGACCGAATCGCTGAAAATCGCGACAGCGCCATCCGCTTCCGATTCCGGGTGACGCACCCGCCCGGCGCCGCAAACGCCCCTCACGCCGGTATTGCGGGCGCTGTCGGTCGGTTGTTTCACCCCACCCCGCCGGTCCACCCGCATGGCGCCAAAGCGTGCCCGCGTTCATTCGCATTCACGCAAGGCGCTCTAACTTATTGATTTACCGCATTGTCGCGAGCCTCAAATGATTCAATTTGACTGCGAATTGACTGAAAAATGCTCTGGCCTGCAAACTTCGTCACCTGCTGCCTGAGTTCCTGCTGTCGCAGGGTCATGGTATCGAGCTCCTGTTGTGCCGCAGCAATCATCACCCCCACTTCGCCCGTGTCGATCATGCCGCTGTCATCGCGGTCGAGGGCGCCGAGGGCGTGGCGTTCGAGAAAGACATCCAGCCCCGCGAACCCGGCGCGCGCCTGATCGAGCGACATGGCGCCCTGTTGAACGGCCCCCTGATCGTCGGTCATCCCGTCCAGCAGCCCCTGTAGCCCGCCGATGCCGTCCTGCAGCGAGTCAACCATCTGGTTGGTGAGCCCCAGCACAGCGTCCGCCATGGCCTGGTGATGGGCAGCAAGACCGACAAACTCGCTCCGGATCGGGTCGAGGCGGTCATCGATCCTGTCCATCATCTTCACCAGCACATGCATGTCGAGGTCCGCCGCACCGCCGACAACGATTTCGAGTTCGGCGTCCGTCATCGGACGGTTTGAGCGATCTTCGTGCATGGCGATCCCTTCCTGCCTGGCTGGCGCGGCTGCGCATCACCCGGAAAGATACCCGCCGGATCACAACAAATCGTTGACGGAATCGTTAATAACTGCAGCAACGCTGCCTGTATCCGGCGCCGCTGCCCGCCGGGAGATCGCGCTTGCGTCGTCTTGCTGAAGTTCTCGCCCGGTGGCCCGGCAAGAGCGCCGCAGCCGACGGGGTTGCGCACCCGGCTTTGCATCATGTGCTGGATGTCGCGGCGGTTGTCGAAGTCATGATGGTAGCCCGGTGATTCTCGCGGCCCGTTCGCGGCGCCGATCCGGCGGGCCGGGCGACTGTGGCGGCACACGGACCGCCTCCCGACCATGGCGCACCCCGTATCGGCGCCGGTGCTGCGTGTGATTTCGCCCGACCCTGATGCGGTCGAGGACGACCAATGGCTGCACCGGGTGCCGGATCGCGGCGGCTGGGTCTGTCCGCCGGCCCTGCAATGGCGAACGGCCCGCGCCCTGTTTGATGCGCGTTGCATCGACGCCCCCCGTGGCCCGCGCGATCTGATCGAGGCCGCGCACGGCGCAGACGCGCCACCCGTTCCCGCAGCGCTGAAGGTGGCCGAGATCGCCCGCAAACCCGACATGCTGTTCACCGACAGCGCGGGCGGACAGACGATGCGCAAAAACGCCGATCCGACCGTCTGACGCGACCGCGACTCGACGTCTGATCCGGCCATGGCGTCGTACACGTTGCAGGCCCAGCCCCTCCCGCATAACCCGCGAAAACAACGAGAAAATCCGGCCGCAGCCGGATCGGGAGAACGCTTTCGCGAGGGCAAGTGGCGGAGGGGTGGGACTGACGTCGAACCTTCTTCACCTGCGCGGCACCTAATTTCTTGTTTTCACTTGAAATCTAAAGGGACTCCCGCCCTCGTCCGAGATGCATTCAACGAGGATCGACGGTTGCATCGACATGTGAGAACGGCGGTGGAAAATTAGACCACGGTAGCGGCGGGATTGTCCGGCTGCGGGCGGCGCAAAAGTCGTCCACTTTTTCCCTTTTCTGCGCGGCGCAGGGAGGGACGAGGGATCTACACCGTGGAATTATATCTGAAGGTTCGAGTGGCTTGCGACGGCGGTATGAGCCAGCGCGAAGCATCAAAGCATTTCGGTGTTGATTTCCATCGAGACGTGACCCGGTTTTTCCACCGAGAACTGACCCAC
>JACFNP010000050.1 GCA_019454835.1 Rubellimicrobium sp. | reverse complement strand
CAACCCGCTTATCACATAAAGCGAACGGACTGGGTTGCTTCGTCGGCTTCGCCTCGCAATGACGGGGTTTACGGGCGGCGGGCGTGGCTGCGGATGGCCTGTAAGCCGGGTTCTGTTCGCCGGGGGGTGCCAGGCCCCGGTTCGACGACCATTCGTCTGGCCCCGCCGTTACCGGAAGGGTCGTGCTGCCAACCCGGGCCTCTCGGGTTCGGGCGTGCCTGCCGACCCCGAAGGGCAGCGGCGCGAGGCCCCTATTTGGCATTGCTCCCGGTGGGGCTTGCCGTGCCGGTCCGGTTGCCCGTCCCGCGGTGGGCCTTTACCCCACCGTTTCACCCTTGCCCGGACGGATCCGGGCGGTCTGTTCTCTGTGGCGCTTTCCCTGGGGTTGCCCCCGCCGGGCGTTACCCGGCACCGTGCCCTGTGGAGCCCGGACTTTCCTCGGGCAGTAACCCGCCCGCGGCCGTCCGGCCATCCGCCTGCGTCATCTAGGGGCGCGCGGGCGTCCGGTCAACGGGCCATCGCAGGGCAAGGGCGGCCGCCATCGCCGCGTCGCGCGCGTCGCGCTGCCCCTGCGCGCGGGGCCGGAAACGCAGGCGGAAGGCGGCCAGCAGCAGATCGTCGGGCAGGTCGGGGTCGTAGCCGAAGTGCAGTGCGTCGGTGCGAAAGTCGCCCGGCGCGCCGGGTTCGGGCCAGACCGACAGCCCGGCCCCCGCCAGCCCCCGCCAGTCGAAGAACGGCCCCGGATCGCGCTTGCGGGCCGGAGCCATGTCGGAATGGCCGATCACCCGTTCGGGCGCGATGTCGTGGCGGGCGAGGATGCCGTCCAGCAGGCGCATCAGCGCCGCCATCTGCGGTTGCGCAAAGGGTTCTGCGCCGCTGTTCTGCAATTCCACGCCGATGGAATGCGAGTTCACGTCCGTCACCCGCCCCCAGCGCCCGGCGCCCGCGTGCCAGGCGCGCAGCTCTTCGGGCACCATCTGCGCCACGGTGCCGTCGCGGTCGATCAGGTAGTGGGCCGAGACCTCGGCCCCCGGATCACACAGCCGCGCCAGCGCCGCGCCCGCATCGGGCATCGCGGTGTAATGCAGCACCACCATGTCGGGCCGCACCCCTCCCCGGCGGGGGCCGCAGTTCGGGGAGCGGTGCGCGCGGATCAGCTCCGCCCCACGGCGGCAAGGAACGGGGCCGGATCCCAGCCGCAGGCAAAGCCGTCGCCGTCGGGGTCGATGCCGCGCGGATCGCGCTCGGGTCCGCCACGGGCAAGGAAATCGCGCTGGGCCTCGTCCGCGCTGCGGTATCTGGCGCAGTTGCGCTGGAAGCGGCCCTGACCCGAGAAGATGAAACGCGAATACCACGCCTGACCCAGCCGGTTCGGCGCGCCCAGCGCATAGGCGACGATATCGGGGCCGGTGCTGGCAGGCGGATCGGGCAGCGCGGTCGGCTGGATCACCTGGTAGTTGGCCGCCGCCTGCGCCATGCGGGCGGCGTCGGATTCGATGCTCTCGCGGCTCGAGACCGCCTCGAAGTCCTGTTCGTCCGAGATGCCCGAGGACTGGATCGCCAGCGGTGCCTGCGCGGGCGCTGGCGCGCCGCCGATCCCGGCTGCTGCCAGATCACCAGATCCGATGGCGCCGGTGCTGACCGCCGACGGCGCCGCAAGGGTCGTCGTCGGCGCGGTGGCCATGGGCTGCCGGGCTGCATATTCCGAATAGTCGCCGAACCCGACGCCCGGATTGCTGAGCGGCATGTTCGTCGTGCAGCCCGCAAGGGCAAGACCTGCGATGCCCAGAAGAACCAGCCTTGCCATCACCCGCTCCGTCCCGGCTTTTCCGGCACTTACCACCAGCGCGCCGGGCTGGCTACGAACCCGGCTGCACGTTCCAGTGAGAAGGCGGCGTTCAGCACGCCCGCCTCGTCCCAGGCGCGACCGATCAGTTGCAGCCCCAGCGGCAGCCCCTGCGCATCCGTGCCCGCAGGCACCGAGATCGCGGGCAGCCCGGCCAGCGAGGCGCCGACCGTGAACGCATGGGCGTCATACATGGTCACCGCATCGAGAAGCGCCGGGTCATCCGCAGCCGGGGCGGCGGTGGGTGCGCCCGGCGTGAGGATCAGCTCGACGCCCGACTCGAAGGCGGTCTCGAAATCCTGCGCGATCAGGCGCCGCACCTTGCGGGCGTGGTTGAAATAGACCTCGTAGAACCCCGACGACAGCATGTGCGTGCCGATCATCAGCCGCCGCTGGACTTCGTGGCTCAGGCCCTCGGCGCGGGTGCGGTCGTACATCTCGCTGATCCCCTCGCCGGGGCCGAGCTTGGCGCGGTAGCCGAAGCGGACGCCGTCAAGACGCGCAAGGTTCGACGACGCCTCGGCAGGCATGATCGTGGCGAAGACCGCCGGGCCATGCGCGAAGTTCGGCAGGACGATGTCGCGCACCTCGGCGCCCGCATCGCGTAGCATCCCGATACCGCGTTCCCAAAGTGCGGCGACGGCATCATCCATCGGCGCATCGCGATACTGGCGCGGGATGCCGACGACGCGGCCACGGATGTCGCCGGACAGTGCCGCCTCGAAGTCGGGCACCTCGCGGTCGGACGAGGTCGAATCACCCGCATCGCGGCCCGCGATGGCGCCCAGCAGGATCGCCGCGTCGCGCACGTCGCGCGCCACCGGCCCGATCTGGTCGAGCGAGGATGCCACCGCGACCAGCCCGCTGCGTCCGACGCGGCCCCAGGTGGGCTTCATCCCGACCACGCCCGCCCAGGAGGCAGGCTGACGCAGGCTGCCGCCTGTGTCGCTGCCGATGGCGCCGGGCACGATCCGCGCCGCCACCGCCGCCGTCGCGCCGTCACCGGGGCTGAGCTTTGCCCCGCCATCCGCGCGCCACGGATTCAGCGCCGGGCCATGCACGGAAGTCGCGGTCGAGACGCCCATCGCCAGCTCGTCGAGGTTCAGCTTGCCGAGCATGACGGCGCCGTCCTGCCACAGCCGCGTCGTGGCCGCGCCCTCGAACGGCGGGACAAAGCCTTCGAGGATGCGCGATCCGGCCTGCGTCGGGGTGCCCCTGGTGAGCAGGTTGTCCTTGATCCCCAGCGGAATCCCGCAAAGATCGGGGGCCGCGCCCGCGCCAAGGCGGGTGTCGGCGGCTGCGGCCTGCCTGCGGGCCTCGTCGCCGGTTTCCAGCGCAAAGGCGTTCAGCGCCCGCGCCTCGTCCATGGCGCCCAGACAGGCCTCGGCCAGTTCGGCCGCCGTGAAGTCGCGCTTGCGCAGACCGTCACGGGCGGCGGCGATGGTCAGTGTGTTCAGCTTGGTCATTCGCGCACCTTCGGAACAGCATAGAACCCTTCACGGGCATCAGGGGCACCCCGCAGCACGTCTTCCTGGACGTTGCCATCGGTGACGCCGTCCTCGACAAGGATAAGGCGCAGCGAATGTGCGGGGTTGGTCATCGGCTCGACGCCTTCGACATTGACCGCGGCAAGCGGCTCGACGGCGGCGAGCATGGTGTCGAATTCCTGTGCCCAGGTCTGGAGGTCCCCGTCTTCGATGCCTATCTGGGCAAGATGCGCAAGGCTGCGCACGGTCGCGATATCAATCGACATGGGTATCACCGGTGCAAGGGTTGAACGGACCGCGTTTATCGCTCCGGACCGCTTCCCGCAAGTGTTCGAGTCGTGACCGGCGACCGTCCGCCCGAGGGTGTCAATCCCGTGTGCGGGGTTTTATGGACTGCGCCCGTTACAGAAGGAGACCTGCATGAAGATCACATGGCTCGGCCATTCCGGCTTCAGAATCGAGATTGACGGACAGGTTCTGCTTGTCGATCCGTGGTTCACCGGCAATCCCGTGTTCCCCGCCGCGCGCCGGGACGAGGCGATCGCTGGCGCGGATGCCATCCTCCTGACCCACGGGCACAGCGACCACGCGCTCGATGCCCCGGCGGTCGCCGCGCAGACCGGCGCGAAAGTATGGGCGATCCACGAACTTGCGGGCTGGCTCGCCTCGGTGAAGGGCGTGGATGCAACCGGGTTCAGCCAGGGCGGCACGATTCATGTCGGCGATGTCGCGGTCAGCATGGTGCCCGCGTGCCATTCCTCGTCCATCGACTGGGAGGACGGCCCCGCCATCGCCGCAGGCCGCGAGGCCGGGTTCATGATCGCGGGCGAGGGTCATACGATCTACGTGACCGGCGACACCGGCGTGATGGCCGACATGGAATGGATGGCCGAATATCACAAGCCCGACATCGGCATCCTTTGTGCGGGCGGTCACTACACGATGGACATGGCGCAGGCCGCCTTCGTCTGCCGCAAGTATTTCAACTTCCGCAACGTGATCCCCTGCCACTACCGCACCTTCCCGGCGCTGGCCCAGAACGCCGACGAACTGCGGCGCGGGATCGACCCGCACATCATCCTCCACACGCCCGAGGTGATGGAGACCGTGACGATCTGAAGTCCGCACCGTCGTTGCGAGGCGGCGCAACCCCGATGTCGTGCGCGAGCGGTCGGGGTTGCTTCGCACGGCAATCGGGCGAGCGGCATATTTTCGTCATTGCGAGAAGCCGAAGGCGACGAAGCAACCCCGACGTTGGAGGTGAGCGGTCGGGGTTGCTTCGGCTGCGCCTCGCAATGACGGATTTTGGGGGCGGCAGCGGCCGATTCGGCGGCGCTGCCGAAATCCGGTTTCCGAAAGATGAACGCCCGCTGATTGCGTCCCGCAGCGCACCAGCTTTGCCGCCACCGTGCGATTGTGGCGGTGGCGGCGACAAACGGGGCGACAATCTGCCTCTCGCGCCAAAATTCGGCCATGTCGGCCTGCCATTCTGCCTGAGGATTGGTGAATCCGGCGGATGCGCAGCCACGCGGCCGGACGGTTACGGGAAGGCACGAGATGAGAGCAGCAAAGCCCGGCAGGCGCGGCCTTCGCAGGCGAATGGCCGCATTCCGTGCCGCCGAAGACGGCAGCATGATCGTCTTTGCCCTCTTCCTGTTCGTCATCATGCTGATGATCGGCGGCATGGCGGTCGATCTGATGCGGTTCGAATCGGTGCGCGCGCGGCTGCAATCCACGCTCGACCGCGCGGTGCTCGCGGCGGCCGACCTTGACCAGCGGCTCGACCCGACCGCAGTCGTCTACGACTATTTCGACAAGGACCGGCTGCTGAGCCAGCTTACCCATGTCGAGGTGACCGAGACGATGAACTCGCGTTCGGTCGGGGCGCTGGCGCGCATGGACATGAACACGTTCTTCATGCGCATGGTCGGCTATCCCAGCCTGACCGCCCCCGCTGCGGGCCGCGCCATCGAAAGCGTGAACGATATCGAGATCATCCTCGTGCTCGATGTGTCGGGGTCGATGAACGACAACCGGCGGCTGGTGAACCTGAAATCCGCCGCCAATGACTTCGTCGACACGATCCTTGCCGCCGATACCGAGGACCGCATGTCCATCGGCATCGTGCCGTTCAACGGCCAGATCAACCTCGGGCCGCAGCTTCGCGCGCAATACAACACGACCGACGATCACGGCGTCGCCAACTCAAACTGCGTCGACCTGACGCCCGCCGCCTATGCGACGGCAGACCTGTCCACCACGCTGCCCCTGCCGATGACGGCCTATGCCGATACGTTCAGCGGCCCGTCGAGCACCGGCAGCGGCTATACGGTGCCGACCTCGAACCGGCCTGCGGCGGCGAACTACTGGTGCCCGGCCACGCCCGGCAACACGGTGCTGCTGCCGACGCGCAACGCCACCACCCTGCACAACCGCATCAACGGGCTGACGGCCATCGGCGCGACCTCGATCAACGCCGGGATGCGCTGGGGGATCGAACTGCTCGACCCCGGCACGCAGCCGATGTTCGCAAGCCTCGCCGCCGCCGGGCAGATGCCTTCGGCCTATGCCGACCGCCCCTATGCCTACGACCGCGACGATGCGCTGAAGGTCATCGTGCTGATGTCGGACGGCAGCAACTTTGCCGAGCAGCGGGTGAACAACGGCTACAGGAGCGGCCCCTCGCCGATCTGGCGCGCGAACAACGGCCAGTATTCGATCTTTGACGCGACGCGGGTGAACAGCAGCAACAGCACCAATCTCTGCAACAGCCGCCCGTATTACGTGCCGCATCTGAATGCCTGGCATCCGCGCCCGTGGAACGGGTCGAACCCGCCCGCAGGCACCAGCAAAAACCCCACCTGCTACCAGCCCAACGCGACCACCAGCAGCACCACGAACCTGAACTGGGAAGCGGTCTGGCTTGATGTCCGGGTGAAATGGGTGGCGCAGCAGCTCTTTGCGCGCTCCGAGATGGTGGCAGGCAGCAACTACACCCAGCGCTACAACAACGCCGTGGCCATGCTGCAGACCGAAACCCCGATCCCGCAGATGGACGCGCAGCTTCAGGCCATGTGCCAGGTGGCGCGCAGCCACGGCACGACGGTGTTCTCCATCGCGTTCGAGGCGCCGAGCGACGGCCAGTTGCAACTGTCGCAATGTGCCTCGTCGCCCAGCCACTACTTCAACGCGCAGGGCCTTGAAATCGCCGATGCCTTCCGCGCCATCGCGGCGCAGATCAACCGGCTGCGTCTGGTGGAATGATGCAACCCGTCGCAACCTTCCTGCGCGACTTCAGGCGCAGCGAGGCCGCCTCGGCGACGATCGAGTTCGCGCTGATGCTGCCCTTGATGATGTATCTGTTCTTTTCGACCATCGAGTTGGGCATCTTCCTGACCCGCAAGGTCATGCTCGAACGCGGCATCGACCTTGCGGTGCGCCAGGTGCGCATCGGCGCCATGGACCCGGTGACGCATGAGAACCTTGTCGATGCGATCTGTGCGGGCGCGGGCATCATTCCCGACTGCCGCAACCAGCTCAAACTGGAAATGATCCGCCGCGACCTGCGGAGCTGGCGCGGTTTCGACCAGAATGCCGACTGCATCGACCGCGCGGACGACGAATCGCAGCCGCCGCGCAACTTTGAACCCGGAATGCAGAACGAGCTGATCCTGCTGCGCGCCTGCTCGCTCTTCGATCCGTTCTTCCCGACGACCGGGCTGGGCGCCGACCTGCCGCGCCAGTCCGAGGGCGCCTATGCCATCGTCGCCATGAGCGCCTATGTCGTGGAGCCGCGCTGATGGACCGCCTTCGCAATCTTGCCCGCCGTGCCGCCGCCTTCCGCAGCGACGAATCCGGCAGCGTGACCGTCGAGACGCTGATCATGCTGCCGCTGCTGGTCTGGTGCTTCTTCGCCATCTACATCTTCTTCGACGTGTTCCGCGTCCAGGGCACCAACGCCAAGGCCAGCTACACCATCGGCGACGCCCTCTCGCGCGAGACCGGCTATGTCACGGCCAACTACATGAACGGCGTCTTCGGCCTGCAGGGCCTGCTTTTGCGGACCAACGAGACGCGCGACCTGCAGGTGACGGTCTACAGCTACAACGCCAGCCGCGACCGCTACGAAGTGCGCTGGTCGAACGGTATCGGCAGCCTGCCCGCCCTGACGACCACGACGCTGAACGAGCCCGAGGCCCGCGACCACCTGCCGGTGATGATGCAGGGCGAGGTGGCGATCCTGACCCGCACCAGGGTCAGCTATCACCCGATCTACGATGTCGGCATCGCGCCCTTCGTCTTTGACGAATACACCGTCACCCGCCCGCGCTTCGCGCCGCAACTGTGCTGGAACTCGCGCGAGAACGGCAACGTGACGACGGCGACCTGCTGACGGGGCGGCAACCGGGCGCGCGGCATGTTTCGTCATTGCGAGGAGGCGAAGCCGACGCGGCAACCCCGATGTTGCGTGTGAGCGGTCGGGGTTGCTTCGGCTTCGCCTCGCAATGACGGGAGGGGCAATCACCTTCCGCTGCCCGCCCGGTTGGGCTAGGTTTCGCGCATGTGGCGCCTGTCGTTCATCCTCGCCCCGGCGCTTGCCGCCTGTGCCGGTTTTCCCGAGCTGGACGCGCGGCTTGACGATGCCGACCGCAACGCGCCCTGGCCTGCGCTGGTGCCGGTGGCGCCGCTGCTGGCCGAAGCGGGCGCGCCGGGTGCGACCGCGTCCGGCGATCTGGACGCCCGGCTGGCCGCCTTGCGCGCGCGGGCCGATGCCCTGCGCGCACGTTGAACCGCCGGGGCTTTGCCGACGGGGCGGGTCTCGTCCGATCCGGTTCGGCGGCCCCGCCCTGACTTCCTGTCCTGTCGCATTGTCGCGGACGCCAGATGTTTCCATCTGGCTGCGAAATGCTCTAACACCCGCCGCGACGATGCCCTTGCCGGAGTGAGCCATGACCACAGAATTGCGCCTCGGCATTGCCGGTCTCGGCACCGTGGGCATGGGCGTGTTGCGCATCCTCCGCGAACAGGCCGGGCTGATCGAATCCCGCACCGGGCGGCGCATCACGGCCCGCGCGGTTTCGGCGCGCAACCGCGACAAGGATCGCGGCGCGCCGCTGGACGGCCTTGCCTGGGAGGACGACCCCGCCGCGCTGGCCGCCCGTGACGATGTCGATCTGGTGATCGAGGTGATGGGCGGCCACGAGGGCGCCGCCCGCGACACCGTTCTGGCTGCCATCGCCGCAGGCAAGGACGTGGTGACCGCCAACAAGGCGCTGCTCGCGCATCACGGTCACGCGCTGGCGCTGGCGGCCGAAAACGCGGGCTGCGTCATCCGCTACGAGGCCGCCGTCGCAGGCGGGATTCCGGTCATCAAGGCGCTGACCGAAGGTCTGGCCGCCAACCGCATCACCCGCGTCATGGGGGTGATGAACGGCACCTGCAACTACATCCTGACGCGGATGGAGGCGACCGGGCAGGGCTACAACGCCCTGTTCGACGAATGCGAGCGGCTGGGCTATCTCGAGGCCGACCCGAACCTCGACGTGGGCGGGATAGACGCGGCGCACAAGCTGTCGATCCTGTCGGCCATCGCCTTCGGCACCCGTGTCGATTTCGACGCGGTGGAAACCGAAGGGATCACCGCGATCACGCTGGAAGACATCCGCCGCGCGGGCGACATGGGCTACCGGATCAAGCTGCTGGGCGTGGCGCAGATGACGGGAAGGGGGCTGGAACAGCGCATGTCGCCCTGTCTGGTGCCCGCACATTCGCCGCTGGGCCAGTTGGAAGGCGGCACCAACATGGTGGTGATCGAGGGCGACGCGGTCGGCCAGATCGTGTTGCAGGGGCCGGGCGCGGGCGCCGGGCCGACCGCCAGCGCGGTGATGGCCGATGTCATCGACATCGCGCGCGGCATCCGGCTGCCGACCTTCGGCCAGCCCGCCACGACCCTGCGCGAGGCGCGTCCCGCGCGCGCCGCCGTGGCCGCGCCCTATTATCTGCGGCTGATGCTGCTCGACAAGCCGGGCGCGCTGGCCAAGGTGGCGCGGATTCTGGGCGACGAGGGGGTTTCCATCGACCGGATGCGGCAATACGGCCACGACAACACCGCCGCGCCGGTGCTGATCGTCACCCACAAGACCACCCGCACCGCGCTGGATGCGGCCATCGCGGCCTTCGGCAACAGCGATGTCGTCAGCGGCACGCCGGTGGCGCTGCGGATCGAGGCGGTCTGACCCCGGCCAGCGCGGGTCGCGCTTTCATGGAGTCGGCGGACCCGCTCTGGCCTATTGTTTTGCGCATTGTCGCGGGCGTCAAACGTTACCATTTGACCGCGAGATGCTTCAACGCAGCGGGCTGCGGCCCGCCCGTCGCCCAGTCGAGCAGCTCGACCGTATGGACCACCGGGACTGCGGCGCCCTGGCCGATCTGCATCATGCAGCCAAGGTTGCCCGCCGCGATCACCTCGGGCGCGGTTTCTTCAAGCGTGGCCACCTTGCGCGCCCCCAGTTCCGCCGCCATCGCCGGTTGCAGCAGGTTGTAGGTGCCCGCCGAGCCGCAGCACAGATGCGCGTCGCGCGGGGTCACGACCTGGAACCCGGCGCGGGCCAGCAGGTCGCGCGGCAGCGCGGTGATGCGCTGGCCGTGTTGCAGCGAGCAGGCCGAATGATAGGCGACCCGCAGCCCGCCCGCCCCTTGGGGCAGGCCGAGATCGCGCAAGACCTCGGTCACGTCGCGGGCGATGGCGCTGACACGTTTCGCGTCCGCCTCGAGCGGGTGGCCCGCGAACAGATGCCCGTAATCCTTGACCGTGGTGCCGCAACCCGAGGTGTTGATGACCACCGCATCCAGCCCGCCCGCATCCATCTCGGCGGCAAACGCCCGGATGTTGCGGGCAGCGAAGGCGCGGGCCTCGTCCTCGCGGCCCATGTGCTGCACCAGCGCCCCGCAACAGCCCTGCGGGACCACCACCACCTCGGCGCCCAGCCGGGTCAGCAGGCGGATGGTCGCGTCGTTGATGTCGGTGTCCAGCGCCCTTTGCGCGCAGCCGGTCATCAGCGCCACCCGCATCCTGCGCGGGGCGGCGGCGGGGAACACCTGCGGATCGTCGTTGCGGCTGACCGGCGGCAGGCGGGGCGGGGCCATGCGCAGCATCGCCCGCAGCCGTGCATCGGGGCCCAGCCGCGCGAAGGGCCGCGCCAGCCGCGCGCCCAGCAGCGCCAGCCGGAAGCGCATCGGATAGGGCAGGATCCGCGCCAGCAGCCAGCGCAAGGCGCGTTCGTCCCAGGGGCGGCGGTAGTGTTCCTCGACATAGGTGCGCGCATGGTCGATCAGGTGGCGGTAATGCACCCCCGAGGGGCAGGTGGTCATGCAGGCAAGGCAGGACAGGCAGCGGTCGATGTGGCCGACGGTTTTCGCGTCCGGCACCCGCCCGTGTTCGAGCATGTCGCGGATCAGATAGATGCGCCCGCGCGGTGATTCGAGCTCGTCATGGGTGATCTGGTAGGTCGGACAGGTCGCCGTGCAGAACCCGCAATGGACGCAGGCGCGGATGATCTCGTTCGAGCGCGCCGTGGCCGGGTCGCGCAACTGTTCGGGCGTGAAATGCGTCTGCATCAGTCGAACATCCCCGGATTGAACAGGCCGCGCGGGTCGAATTTCTCGCGCAGGGCATGGGTGAGGGCGGCGACGCCGGGCGGCTCGGGGTGGAACCGTGTGCCGCCCGTGCCGGTGATGCGCGTGGCATGGCCGGGAATCGGCCCGAGCGCCGCGCGCAGGTCGCTTCCCGGTGCCGCCGCCACCCACAACCTGCCGCCGCCCCAGTCCATGAACCAGCGCGCGCCATCCGGCAGCCGGGCGACGACCGCAGGGCTGGCGATCGGGGTCAGCGACAGCCGCCAGACATCGCCCGCCCCGGCCAGCGCCCGCCCGTCGCGGATCGCGGCCCAGTCACAGGCGGCCTCGGTCAGCGGGCCGATGAGCGCCGCCAGCTTGCCCACCCGCGCGGGCAGGGCGGCCTCGGGGCCTTCGAGCCGCAGCAACATCTCGGCCCGTTCAGGCAGGAACGCCGCGCCGGTCACGCCGTGCGGGCTGCCCAGCGCCCGCGCCATCACCGCCACCGCCTGCGCCGCGTCCAGCCCGCGCAGCGCCAGCGTCCGCGCGGCCTCGGGGCGCGGCAGCACCTTGAAGCTCACCTCGGTCAGAATCCCGAGCGTGCCATAGGCCCCGGCCATCAGCCGGGTCAGGTCCACGCCGGTGACGTTCTTCATCACCCGGCCGCCGTTCCTGACCACCGCGCCGCGCCCGTCGATGAACCGCACCCCGAGCAGGAAGTCCCGCGCCGCCCCGGCGACTACCCGGCGCGGGCCGCTGGTGTTGGTGGCGAACACGCCGCCGATGGTGGGCGCGCCGGTGGCGCCGGTCAGCGCCCGCAGGTCGGGCGGCTCCCACGGCAGATACTGGCCCTCGGCGGCCAGCGCGGCCTCGATCTCGGCCAGTGGAGTCCCCGCCCGCGCCACCATGGTCAGCGCGCCGGGTTCATAAAGCGTGATCCCGGACAGGCGCGCGGTCGAGATGGGTTCGCCCGGCCCGCCGATGCCGTGCGAGCCGCCGCCCCGCACCCGCAGCGGTCCGTCCGCACCCGCGACCAGCACCGCCAGTTCGCCCTCGTCCACGGGCGCGATCATGCCGCGCCCCGGCGCGCGGCGCTCAGGTGCAGCGGGAACACCTTGGCCGGGTTCAGCCGCCAGTGCGGATCGAACACGTCCTTGACCCGCATCTGTGCCTCAAGGTCGGCGGGCGCGAACTGCACCTCCATCAGGTCGCGCTTCTCGACGCCGACGCCGTGCTCGCCGGTCAGGCAGCCGCCTGCCTCGACGCACAGGCGCAGGATGTCGGCGCCCAGAGCCTCGGCGCGGTGCAAATCGTCGGGGTCGTTGGCGTTGAACAGGATCAGCGGATGCAGGTTGCCGTCGCCCGCGTGAAAGACATTCGCCACCTCCAGCCCGTATTCCGCCGCCAGTTGCGCGGTGCGCGCCAGCACCTGCGGCAGGGCCGAGACCGGGATCACCCCGTCAAGGCAGATGTAATCGGCGATCCGCCCCATGGCGCCGAAGGCCGCCTTGCGGCCCAGCCAGATGCGCGCCGCCTCGTCGGCGTCACGGGCCTCGCGGAATTCGAGCGGGGCGTGGCGCGCGGCGATGGCGCGAATCGCGGCGATCTGGGCGGCGATCTCGGGTTCCGCGCCCTCGACCTCGATGATGAGCATGGCTTCGCAGTCGGGATAGCCCGCGCGGGCATGGGCCTCGCAGGCGCGGATGCAGGGGCGGTCCATGTATTCCACGGCGACCGGCAGCAGCCCGGCGCGGATGATGGCGCTGACCGTGGCCCCGGCGGCTTCGGCCGAATCGAAGGCCACCAGCACCGGACGCGCGCCTTCCGGGCGCGGGACGATGCGCAGCACGGCTTCGGTGACGATGCCGAACTGGCCTTCGGACCCGCAGATCACCGGCAGCAGGTCGATGCCGGGCGCGTCCATCCACGGGCCGCCGATCTCGACCACCGTGCCGTCAGCCAGCACCAGCGTCACGCCGAGCAGGTTGTTCACCGTCACCCCGTATTTCAGGCAATGCGCCCCGCCCGAGTTCATGGCGATATTGCCGCCGATGGCGCAGGCAAGCTGGCTGGACGGGTCGGGAGCGTAAAAGAATCCCTGCGCCTCGATGGCGCCGGTGACCGACAGGTTCGTGCGCCCGGCCTGGACCCGGATGAAGCGGTTGTCGAAATCCGTCTCGAGCACTGCTGTCATGGCCGACAGCCCGATCACCACCGCATCGGCGGTGGGCAGCGCCCCGCCGACAAGCGAGGTGCCCGAGCCGCGCGGCACTACCGGCACGCCTTCCTCGTGGCAGACGCGCATCGCCGCCGCCACCTGCGCGGTTGTTTCCGGCAGCACCACCGCCAGCGGCGGGCAGGCATAGGCCGACAGTGCGTCACATTCGTAGGCGATCACGTCCTGCGGCGCGTCGATCACCCGCGCGCCGTCCAGCGCCGCGCGCAGGCGGGCGGCGACATGCGCCTTGCGGGCAAGGATGCGCGGATCGGGGGCGGGCATGTCCATGGGGCGCCTCGTGCGGGGATGGCCCACCATTCCCGCCACGGCCCGCCCGCGCAAGGGACGGCTGGATAATTATTCCGCCTGCCGCCAAGGATGGCGGCACCGCCTGCGTCCGAAGGATACGATGCGCATGGTGACGAGCGACGAGGATCTGGCCCTTGCAGCCAGCCGGGGCGACGGCGCGGCCTTTGCCGCGCTGGTCGGGCGGCATTACGACCGGCTGTTCGCGCTGGCCTGGCGGCTGACCGGCGAACGCGCCGAGGCCGAGGACCTGACGCAGGACATCTGCCTTGCCCTGCCGCGCAAGCTGGCGGGCTTTCGGGGCGAGGCACGGGTGACGACCTGGCTTTACCGGGTCGCGGTGAACGCCGCCCACGACCGCCGCCGCCGCCGCGCGACCCGCGCCCGTGCGGCGGATGGCTGGGGCGACTGGGAAATCGCCCGCACCGAGGCTGCGACCGAGGACCGTGCCCGGCTGCAATGGCTGGCGGCGGCGATGCGCGAACTGCCCGACGACCTGCGCGACACGCTGGCGCTGGTTCTCGACGATCTCACCCAGGCCGAGGTCGCGCAGGTGCTGGGCGTGGCCGAGGGCACCGTCGCCTGGCGGGTGAGCGAGGCGAAGAAACGGCTCCGGGCGATCCGCGCCGGGGAGGAGGCATGATGGCCGATGATGACTTCGATCTCGACGCGCTGAAGCGGACGGTTGCTCGCGCCACCCCGCGCCCCGACCCCGAGACCCGCGCCGCACATCTGCGCGCCGCGCAGGAAAGTTTCGCCGCGCACCAAGAAACACGCGACCGTGCACGTCATGGTTCCGAGCGCCCGAAAGCGGGCCTCTGGACAGGAGTGCACGAGATGTTCGACCGACTGACCGGCAGGGGTGCCCTGACCCTGACCACCGCGCTTGTCGCCTGCGGGCTGCTGGTGCTGACGCCTGCGGGGCAGAGCCTCTGGCAAAGCGGGCCGCACCTGGTTACCCCCGCGCCCGTGGTTGAGAGCCGCGCCCCCGCGCCCGCCGCCGCGCCCGCCGGTGATGCGGCCCCGCAGGCCGTGGCCGGGGACACCGCCGTCGCCGCAGCCCCGCCGGTGGCTGAAACCGCCGCCGCCGCGCCCGATGCCGCGCCCGCCAGCCCCGCAGCGGCGGCGCCGCTGGCCGATGCGATGCCCGAGATGGCCACCGGGGCTTTCGCGCGCATGGGCGATACCATGGGTCTGGCCGCGCCCGCGCCGTTCATCGCCGCGCCAGAAAACAGTCTCTGGATGCCGGAACAGAGTCGTGATTCCTTTGCCAACGCACCCGCAAATCCGTTGCAGGTGACGGCGGAGAACCCGGTCTCGACCTTCTCGATCGACGTGGACACCGCAAGCTGGTCGCTGGTGCGCCGCAGCCTGAACTTCGGCGCCCTGCCGCCGCCCGATGCGGTGCGCATCGAGGAGATGGTGAACTATTTCCCCTATGCCTATCCGGCGCCCAAAGGCGATGCCGCCTTCCGCCCGACGATCACGGTGATGCCCTCGCCGTGGAACACGGGCACGCAGCTTGTCGAGATCGGCATTCAGGGCCGGATGCCCGCCATCGCCGACCGGCCGCCGCTGAACCTCGTGTTCCTGATCGACACTTCGGGGTCGATGGAGGCGCCCGACCGGCTGCCGCTGCTGAAGGCGGCGTTCCGGCTGATGCTGACGCAACTGCGCCCCGAGGACCGGGTCGCCATCGTCACCTATGCCGGTTCCGCCGGTGTGGCGCTGGACCCCACCCCGGCGGGCGAGGCGGCGACGATCACCGCCGCGCTCGATGCGCTGGCGGCCTCGGGATCGACCGCCGGGCAGGCGGGGCTGTCGCAGGCTTATGGTCTGGCCCGCAAGATGGCCGGTGACGGCGACGTGACCCGGGTGATCCTTGCCACCGACGGCGATTTCAACGTCGGGCCGTCCTCGACGGCGGAACTGGAATCCTTCATTGCCGGTGAACGGGATTCGGGCATCTTCCTCTCGGTGCTGGGTTTCGGGCGCGGCAACCTGAACGACGCGCTCATGCAGGCGCTGGCCCAGAACGGCAACGGCACCGCCGCCTATATCGACACGCTGGCCGAGGCGCAGAAGGTGCTGGTCGACCAGTTGACCGGCACGCTGTTCCCCATCGCGTCCGACGTGAAGGTGCAGGTCGAATGGAACCCGGCCACGGTCGCCGAATACCGCCTGATCGGCTACGAGACGCGGGCGCTGAACCGCGCGGACTTCAACAACGACCGCGTCGATGCGGGCGATCTGGGCGCCGGTCACACCGTCACCGCGATTTATGAAATCACGCCGGTCGGCAGCCCCGCCGTGCTGGTCGATCCGCTGCGCTACGGGCCGGAGGCGGTGACGGAAGCGGCCAGCGACGAGCTCGGTTTCCTGCGCCTGCGCTGGAAGACGCCGGGCGAGGGCGAGAGCCGGTTGCTCGAGACCCCGATCCGCGCCGGTGACGCGGGCGCCCGCCCCGAGGACGCGGGTTTCGCTGCCGCCATCGCCGGGTTCGGCCAGCTCCTGCGCGGCCCGGACTGGACCGGCGACTGGTCCTGGGACGACGCGCTGGCGCTGGCGGCGGCATCGCGGGGCGATGACCCCTACGGCTACCGCAGCGAGGCGCTGTCGCTCATGCGGATCGCCGCAACGCTGGCGCAGGGCAGGCGGTAGACGGGGTGCCCGCACCACCGTCATTGCGAGGAGGCGCAGCCGACGAAGCAATCTACACCGGGCACCGCGCCCGGAATGGATTGCTTCGGCTTGCACTCGCAATGACGGCCTCGCCCCCGCTCACCCCTGCCGCACCGCCCAGGCGCGCAAAAGCTGTTGTTGCAGGCGCCGGGCGGCGCGGTTCCATTCCACGGTGCCGGGCGGAGCCTCGTCGCCTGAGGCGCGCGCAGCCTCGCGGCGTTCGGGGTCGGCGGTGAAGATCGCGAAGGCCAGTTGCTGCCCCGAGGGCAGCAGCAGGAACCCCGCCAGCGCCGAGACGAAATCGAGCGTGCCGGTCTTGGCCCGCACCTGCGCGGGCGGCGCGGCCAGCCGCTTGCCGTCGTCATCGGTCATCGCCACATTCTTCAGCAGCGCCGGGAAATCGCCCTGCCCCGCCCCCACCAGCGCGGCGAGCATCTCCGACGCGCTGACCCGGCTGCCCTCGCCCAGGCCCGAGTGATCGACCGGACGCGGCGCCACGCCGTGCCGCGCGATCAGCCAGCGCCGCATCACCCGCGCCGACTGCGCCAGGGTCTCGGGTTCGGCGCCCAGCGCCTTTGCGGCGCTCAGGCCCAGCACCTCGGCGGTGAGATTGGTGGAATAGTCGAGCATGTCGACGATGACCGCATCCAGTGGCGCGCTGTCGTGGCGGGCAAGCTCCGTCCCGGCGGGCAGGTCCGCGACCTCGACCGCCTCGGGCAGGCGGATGCCCTCGGCCTGCGCCAGCGTGCGGAACACGTCGCCCGCATAGACGGCGGGGCGGCGCACCGGCAGCCAGCGGGTGCCGCCGTCGCCCAGCGCGCGCCGCGCCACGGTCCATTCCTCGCGCGCGCCGGAATCATCATAGGTATAGACCGGCGCCGCCCGGTCCACGACGCGCATCCGTGCCACGCTGACCTCGGGGCGGCTTGTGTCGGAGCGGGCATCCATCCCCACCCGCCAGTCGCCGCCTGCGCGTTCCCAGGCAAAATTCACGCGGTTGAAGTTCAGGTTCAGCCCCGAAATGCCGGGGTTGTAGCCCGCCTGCGGGGTCTGTTCGCCGTCGATCTGCCGCAGCCAGGGCAGCGCGCCGCCCCAGACGAGGAAGCGCCCGGTGATCTCGCGCAGCCCGGCGGCGCGCAGGTCGCGGGCCAGCGCCGCCAGATCGTCGGTCAGCAGGGTCGGGTCGCCGCCGCCCGCAAGGACCAGATCGCCGTCGAGACGCCCGCCCGCCACCGCGCCGGTGCCCAGAACCCGCGTGGTGAAGCGGTGGTCCGGCCCCAGCACCTCGCGCGCGTAGAGCGCGGTGAAGGTCTTCATCACGCTCGCGGGCGGCAGGGTCTGCACCGGCGCCACCGTGTCGAGCATCTGCCCGGTGCGCGCATCGGCCAGCGCGATCGAGACCTGTCCCGACAGGCCCGCCCGCGCCACGATCTGCGCGGCCCCCGGCGGCAGGATGCCGTCGGGGCGGGCCTGCGGGCGCAGCGGTGCGGGCAGCCTGCGCGCCTGCGGGCGCAGCACGACCGGCGGCACCTCGGCCAGAACCGGCGCGGCCGCCAGCCCCGCCAGCCCGGCCAGAACCCCGCGCCGCCCGATTCGCCTGTTCATGTGTTGTCGGCCCCCCACAGCCCGCGCGCGCGGATGTCGGTCGAGGACGCATCGCTCAGCGCGGTGGAAATCAGGCACCAGGCGGGCGGCGCCTGCCGCCCGAGCATCGCCGCGCGATCCTCGGGCAGCCGCGCCCCGGCCAGTTCGCGCGCGGCGGGCGCCCCGGCGGCGTTTTCTGCGCCCGGACGGGCCAGCACGCCCACCGGGACCAGCGCAAAGATCTCGCGCCAGTCCTGCCAGAGGTGAATCTGTTGCAGGTTGTCGGCCCCCATCAGCCAGACAAACCGCACCTGCGGATAATGCGCCACCAGCCGCGCCAGCGTCTCGGCGGTATGACGGGTGCCCAGATGCGCCTCGATATCGGTGACCAGAACGCGGCGATCCTGCATCACCGCCCGCGCCGCCGCCATGCGCGCGGCCAGCGGCGCGGGGCCGTGTTCCTTGAGCGGGTTGCCGGGGCTGACCAGCCACCACACCCGGTCGAGCGCGAACCGCTCCAGCGCCTGACGGGTAATCTGCACATGTCCCTCGTGCGCCGGATCGAAGGAGCCGCCCAGAAGGCCGATCACCTCGCCCGGCCGCACGGCGGGAAAGCTGGCGTCCGGTGCCTGCGCCCCGGCCTTGTTCACCCGATCTCCGCCGAGCGCGCCCAGAGGTTGGTTTCCTCCGAGACCGCGTAACGGTCGATCTCGGCCAGTTCCTCGGCGGTGAAGAACAGGTTCTTCACCGCACCGGCGCAATCGGCCACCTGTTCGGGGCGGCTCGCCCCCACCAGCGCCGAGGTGATGCCGCCGTCGCGCAGCACCCAGGCCAGCGCCATCTGCGCCAGCGTCTGCCCGCGCCGCGCGGCGATGTCGTTCAGGTGGTTGAGGTTCCTCACGAAGCCGTCGGTGATGAGCGCGGGGTCAAGGCTCTTGTGCTGGGCCGCCCGGCTGCCTTCGGGGACGCCCTTGAGATATTTCCGCGTCAGCATCCCCTGCGCCAGCGGCACGAAGGCGATGGAGCCGAGGCCCAGTTCCTTGAGCGTGTCCTTCAGCCCGTCCTCCTCGATCCAGCGGTTGAGCATGTTGTAGCTCGGCTGGTGGATGACGAAGGGGGTGCGCAGTTCACGCAGGATCGCCGCCGCCTCGCGGGTGCGCCGGGCGTTGTAGGACGAAATCCCGACATAGAGCGCGCGGCCCGAACGCACGATCTGGTCGAGCGCCAGCATGGTCTCTTCCAGCGGAGTCTCGGGGTCGAAGCGGTGCGAATAGAAGATGTCGACGTAATCGAGACCCAGCCTTTTCAGGCTCTGGTCGCAGGAGGCGAGAACATATTTGCGGCTGCCCCATTCGCCGTAGGGGCCGGGCCACATGTCGTAACCCGCCTTGGACGAGATGATGAGTTCGTCGCGCAGCCCCCTGAAATCCTGACGCAATATGTCGCCAAACGCCTCTTCGGCGCTGCCGTAGGGCGGGCCGTAGTTGTTGGCGAGGTCGAAATGGGTGATGCCGTGATCGAAGGCGGTCTGGCACATCGCCCGCTTGGTCGCGTGCGGCATGTCGTGGCCGAAATTGTGCCACAGCCCGAGGCTGATCGCGGGCAGCTTCAGCCCGGACCGCCCGCAGCGATTGTAGACCATGCGCCCGTCGTAACGGTCGGGATCGGGGGTATAGGCAACGGGAAAGGCCATGGCGGGACTCCGGACAGTGGGATTCTTCGCCCGAAGCATGAACCGGGGACCGGCACTGTCAAGGGAGGGCGCGGCTGGTCGGGGCGGGCGACACATTCCGCCATTGCGGGTTTCGTCATTGCGAGGCGAAGCCGAAGCAACCCCGACCGCTTGCGCAATGCCCTCGGGCAAGTGTGTTGTTCATCCGGCTGTTCGATAGGCTTCTCCCTCGCGGAGCA
>JACFNP010000049.1 GCA_019454835.1 Rubellimicrobium sp. | reverse complement strand
CGATGTCGTGTGCGAGCGGTCGGGGTTGCTTCGGCTTGCGCCTCGCAATGACGGGTGAAATTGGCAATGACGGGTGGTGTTCGCAATGACGGCCCCCCGCCGTTCACCCGCCGCCCTCGCCCGCCTGCACGATCTCGTGCGCGAGCATCTGGTCCAGGAAATCCGTCACGTCGCGGGTCAGCACCTCGGCGGACACGTCGAATTCGCTCAGCAGCCGCGCCGTCAGCGTGGCGAGGGTCACCGGCTGTTCCAGCAGCTCCCAGATGCGCGTGCCGACCGGGTCGAGGCCGAAATAGGTGCCGCTGACCAGATGCAGGATCACGGTCTCGTCGCCGACCCGGCTGTTGGCGGCCTCGGGGTGGCGCGAGAGCAGGGTCGAGGCGGCCAGCGCGGTCATGCGGCCTCGATCAGGCGGCGGATGGTGGCGTGGACCTCGGGCAGGGCGGCGTAATCGCGCGGATAGCACAGTTCCCACACCGGGACCGCGCCTGCCAGCGCCACGGCCCCGGCCATGCGCGCCTGCGCGCGGGGGCGGTCGCCGGGGTCCTGCGCGAAGCTGTTTGCGATGATCGCCATGACCGCCTCGGCGGGGCTCAGGCGGCGGCAGGTCACGGCGCCCGCCTCGCCCAGCACGAACAGCGCGGCCAGCGGCGCCGCGTCGGCCACCGGGCCGAGCGGGAGGTGGCGCTTGGGCGACCAGTCGGCCATCGGGCGGCCCTCGACGCCGGGAAAGAAGGTCTCGGCGGAATCCGGGTTGAGCCGCAGGCTGGGATAGACCGCCCGCACGCGCGGCGGCATATCCTCGACGATCAGCGCGTCATCGCCAAGGATCGGATGCCCGGTCGCATGAAGGCTGGCGGTCAGCGTCGACTTGCCCCCGCCGGTATCGGCAGTGACGGCAACGGCACGCCCCTCGACGACCACGCCCCCGGCATGAAGCACCAGCGCGCCCTCATGGGCAAGCTGGCGGGGCAGGATGTGGTCGAACCACAGATGATCTTGCGAGGCGGCAGAGAGGGATCGGTCCCGAAACATGAAACACGCATAACATACTGTAACGATGTTCAGGTAACGGCTCGGGCCGGGCCGGTCCACGGGGAATGTTGGCGGGGGTGGGCGAGGGGGTTGCCGCGCAGGCTGGCGTGGCGCGCCCGCTTTCCCGCCGTCATTGCGAGCCGACAGGCGAAGCAACCCCGACCCTTTGCGCGATACCCTCGGGGTTGCCACGTCGGCTGCGCCTCCTCGCAATGACACGAACCGTCAGGACGATGGCCTGGTTCGAGCAGCGGCTGCGGGTGGCGGCGAGGGGCGCAGCCACATGATGCGTCGCGTTTGCTCAGCAGCGGCAAGGGCCGCAAAGCGGGTCTTTGGGATTAAACAAGCAACGGGTCCCGCCGTCATTCATTTCGTTCTCGATCAACTGACCGCTCCCCGCCGCCGTCATCTCCGTCACGTTCCCGAACACCATGAGTCGCGGCGCGCTGTAGGTGCGTCTGGCGGGGGGTGTCGGGGTCGGCTGGGCGTGCGGCTTCTCTGTCATGGCGGCCCTCGGGCAAGACGCGAGAAAGAGTGGTCGGCACAACCTGTAGGTGAACAACGTGGGGTTGTAAAGAACAACCTTGCGGGGTGCAACGTCCCCGTCATTGCGAGGCGTAGCCGAAGCAACCCCGACCGCTTGCCCGCAACATCGGGGTTGCTTCGTCGGCTGCGCCTCCTCGCAATGACGGGTGGGCCGCCCGGCCCCGCCCCCCCCCGCCCAACGGTCCGAACCCCGCGGTTGATTGCCAAATCCGCATCGGATAACCTTGTTTCAGGGACGGCGGCCACCTCCGCCGTGCATTCAGGGAGACCCCATGCTCACCCGCCGCCATTTCGTCTGGACCTCTGCCGCCGCGCTGGTCGCGCCGCGCGCCTTTGCGGCCATCGAGGATCCGCTGGCCCTGACCGTCGCCCCCGACGAGGTGGTTGCCTCCGGCGACATCACCCTGCCGCCCGACTTCGACGGCAATTACGCCATCCCCGAGGAATACCGCGCCCGCATCGTCCCGGTCCGTCCCGGCCTGACGCCGAACGATGTCCATGTGCTGCGCCAGAACCGCCACGTGTATTTCATCCTGCCCGGCGACCGCGCGATCCGCTACGGTGTCGCGGTGGGGTCCGAGGGTCTCTACTGGACCGGGACCGCCACCATCGGCCGCAAGGCCGAATGGCCGTCATGGCGCCCGACCGACGAGATGATCGCGCGCAACCCCGGCGCCTATGCGCAATATGCGGACGGGATGCCCGGCGGCCCCGGCAACCCGCTGGGGGCGCGGGCGCTGTATTTCTATCAGGGCGACCGCGACACGACGATCCGGATTCACGGCACCAACGCGCCGTCGTCCATCGGGCGGTCGGTCTCGAACGGCTGTTTCCGCATGTACAACAGCCATGTGATCGACCTTTACCGTCGCGTCCCGCTTGGCGCCAGCGCCTACGCCTACTGACGGAATCGCCGCCGCAGGCCGCGATGTCTCATCCGTGCCCTGATCTGCCGCAAATCGCTTTCCGCCGCTGCGTGGTATCGGTAGTCTTGCGCCGCGAACCGGGAGGGAATCCATGCCGCTGACCATGAACCGCGAAGTCTTCATCACCTGTGCCGTCACCGGCTCGGGCGGCACGCAGGACCGCTCGCCGCATGTCCCGCGCTCGCCGGCCCAGATCGCCGACAGTGCGATCGCGGCGGCGAAGGCGGGTGCTGCGGTGGTCCATTGCCACGTCCGCGACCCTGAAACCGGCGCCCCCGCCCGCGACGGTGCCCTCTACCGCGAGGTGACCGAACGCATCCGCGAGGCCGATGTCGATGTGGTGCTGAACCTGACGGCGGGCATGGGCGGCGACCTGCTGTTCGACGGCACCGAGAACATGAACCGGCCCTCGCAACGCTCGGACATGGCGGGCGCGGCGGAACGGGTGGCGCATGTCCTCGACTGCCGCCCGGAAATCTGCACGCTCGACTGCGGCACGATGAATTTCGCCGAAGCCGACTACGTCATGGTCAACACGCCGGGGATGCTGCGCGACATGGCGGCGCGCATGGTCGCATCCGGCGTGCATATCGAGATCGAGGCCTTCGACACCGGCCATCTGTGGTTCGCGCGGCAACTGGTCGACGAGGGCATCATCCCCGCCCCCGCGCTGGTGCAACTGTGCATGGGCGTGCCCTGGGGGGCGCCCGACGACCTGAACACCTTCATGGCGATGGTGAACAACGTCCCCGCAGGCTGGCATTTCTCGGCCTTCAGCCTCGGGCGCAACCAGATGGCCTATGCCGCCGCCGCCGTCCTTGCGGGCGGCAACGTGCGGGTCGGTCTCGAGGACAACCTCTGGCTCGGCAAGGGCCAGCTTGCGACCAACGCGCAGCTTGTCGAGCGCGCGGTGACCATCGTGGAAAACATGGGCGCCCGCGTCATCACGCCCGCCGAGGTCCGCGAGCGGCTGCAACTGACCAAGCGCGCGCCCGCCTGAGGCGCGCTTCCCGACATTGACATCGCCCCGCTCGGGGCAACCGGAAAGGATGCGCGCGATGGCACGCAAGGCGGCAATCATCGGCGGTGGCGTGATCGGCGGCGGCTGGGCCGCGCGCTTCCTGCTTGCGGGCTGGGACGTGACGGTCTTCGACCCCGACCCGCAGGCGGAACGCAAGATCGGCGAGGTGCTCGCCAACGCCCGCCGCGCGCTGCCCGCGCTGTCGGACCTGCCCCCGCCTGCCGAGGGGCGGCTGCGTTTCGCGCCGACCATCGCCGAAGCGGTGACGGGCGCGGAATACGTTCAGGAATCGGTGTCGGAACGGCTGGAACTGAAGCACACCGTCTTTGCCCAGATTCAGGAGGCCGCGCCGGAAATCCTGGTCGGGTCGTCCACCTCGGGCTTCCGGCCCAGCCAGTTGCAGGAACCGGCGCTGGCGCCGGGGCTGATCTTCGTCGCCCACCCGTTCAACCCGGTCTACCTGCTGCCGCTGGTCGAACTGGTGCCGAGCATCGCCAACAGCGCCGCCACCGTGGAGCGCGCCGCCGCGATCCTGCGCGACATCGGCATGTTCCCGCTGCATGTCCGCAAGGAGATCGACGCCCATATCGCCGACCGCTTCCTCGAGGCCGTCTGGCGCGAGGCGCTGTGGCTGGTGAAGGACGGCATCGCCACCACCGAGGAGATCGACGAATCGATCCGCATGGGCTTTGGCCTGCGCTGGGGCCAGATGGGCCTGTTCGAGACCTACCGCGTCGCCGGGGGCGAGGCGGGGATGAAGCATTTCATGGCCCAGTTCGGTCCGGCGCTGAAATGGCCGTGGACCAAGCTGATGGACGTGCCCGAGTTCAACGACGACCTCGTGGACCTGATCGCCGGGCAGTCGGACGACCAGTCGGGCGCCTACAGCATCCGTGAACTCGAACGCATCCGCGACGACAATCTCGTCGGCATGATGCGGGCGCTGAAGGCCCGCAACTGGGGCGCGGGCAAGGTGCTCAACGACATCGACGCCGCGCGCCGGGTCGAGGTGCTGGGCGAGATCGCGCAAGGCCCGGCGGCCGAACCGCTGGTCCTGGCGCATCTGCAGGTGCTGCCGGGCTGGATCGACTACAACGGCCACATGACCGAAAGCCGCTATTACTTCTGCTCGTCCGAAGGCGCCGACGCCTTCCTCGCGCTGATCGGCGCGGGGCTGGATTACGTCGCGGGCGGGCACAGCTACTATTCGGTCGAAAGCCATATCCGCCATCTCGGCGAGGCGAAGCTGGGCGACCGGCTGGTGGTGACGTTGCAGATCATCTCGGCCGACGAAAAGCGCTTCCGCTCGTTCACCCGCGTCATGCGCGGCGACGAGGTGCTGGCGACGGTCGAGCAGACCTGCCTGCATGTCGACATGAAGGCGGGCAAGACCAGCACCGCCGCGCCCGAGGTCTGGGCCAAGCTGAAGGCGATTGCCGATGCCCATGCGGGCCTGCCGCTGCCTGAAGGCGCCGGTCGCGCCGTGGGCCAGGGACGCTGAGGAGGCGCTGAAATGGATTTCGGCCTGAGCGACGAACAGCGCATGATCGTCGAGACCACCCGCGCCTTCGTCGAGACCGAACTGATGCCGCACGAACTCGAGGTCGAACGCTCGGGCGTGCTGCGCGACGAGCTGCGGCTGGAATTGCAGGGCAAGGCCATCGAGGCCGGGCTTTATGCCGCCAACATGCCCGAAGAGGTCGGCGGCGCGGGCCTCGATACGCTGAGCTGGCTGCTTTACGAAAAGGAACTCGGCAAGACCAGCTACGCGCTGCACTGGAATACGGTCTGCCGCCCCTCGAACATCCTCATGGCCTGCGAGGGCGAGCAGCGCGACCGCTACCTTTTGCCTGCCGTGCGCGGAGAACGCCACGACTGCCAGGCGCTGACCGAACCGGGCGCGGGGTCGGACCTGCGCGGCATGAAGACATCGGCGCGCGCCGATGGCGACGACTTCATCCTCAACGGCACCAAGCATTTCATCAGCCACGCCGATACCGCCGACTTCGCCATCGTCTGGGTGGCGACCGGCGAAGAGGACAGCCCGCGCGGCCGCCGCGCCCTGATCACCGCCTTTCTGGTCGACAAGGGCACGCCGGGCTTCACCGTGCGCGAGGGCTATCGCAACGTCTCGCACCGGGGCTATCCGAACTCGATCCTCGAATTCGACGACTGCCGCCTGCCGAAGGGGCAGATCCTCGGCGAATTGCACAAGGGCTTCGAGGTCGCGGGCCAATGGCTGGGGGCGACAAGGTTGCAGGTCGCCTCGACCTGTCTGGGCCGCGCCGAGCGGGCGCTGGCTCTGGCGACCGAATATGCCGCCCAGCGCCGCCAGTTCGGCCAGCAGATCGGCAAGTTCCAGGGCGTCAGCTTCAAGCTGGCCGACATGGCGACCGAGCTGAAGGCCGCCGAACTCCTGACCCGCGAGGCCGCGTGGAAATACGACCAGGGAACGGTGACCGAGGCCGACATGGCGATGGCCAAGCTGAAGGCGACCGAGGCGCTGGCGATGATCGCCGACGAGGCGATCCAGATTCACGGCGGCATGGGCCTCATGGACGAGTTGCCGCTGGAACGCATCTGGCGCGACGCGCGGGTGGAGCGCATCTGGGAAGGCACCAGCGAAATCCAGCGCCACATCATCAGCCGCGAGATGCTGCGGCCCTTGGGCGGCTAGGGGGCGCTGCCCCCCGGCCCTGCGGGCCTCCTCCTTGGATATTTGGAAAGAGAAGAAGCAACGGATTGTTCATCTTCGCATGGCAGACTGACAGGGCGGTACAGGCGGGGACGCCGATGACCGCAAGAGGAGAAGCCCTGCCTCGCCTTGGCGGGGCAGGGTGCCTTGCGTCCCGGCACTTCTTCTCTTTGAAAATATCCTCGGGGGGTCCGGGGGGCGAAGCGCCCCCGGCGGTCCGCCACCGGCGCGGGGCCGGGCCTTGAGCCGCCTCGACCGTCTGCTGCGGCCCCGCCATATCGCCGTTCTCGGCGCGGGCTGGGCCGTGAATGTCGTCGAACAAAGCCGCCGCATGGGCTTTGCGGGCGACATCTGGCCGGTCCATCCGACCCGCGACCAGATCGGCGGGGTCCGGGCCTATCGCTCGCTTGCCGACCTGCCGCAGCCGCCCGACGCGACCTTCATCGGCGTGAACCGTCATGCTACGATCGATGTCGTGCGCGAACTGGCCGGCATGGGTGCGGGCGGCGCGGTCTGCTTTGCCGCCGGGTGGAGCGAGGCGGGCGATGCCGGGTTGCAGGACCGCCTTGTCGCGGCGGCGGGCGCGATGCCGATCCTCGGGCCGAACTGCTACGGGGTGATCAACTATCTCGACGGCGCGCTGCTCTGGCCCGACCAGCACGGCGGGGTGCGGGTTGACAGGGGCGTCGCGCTCATCAGCCAGTCCTCGAACATCGTCATCAATCTGGGGATGCAGCGGCGCGGCCTGCCGGTCGCCGCCGTGGCCTGTCTGGGCAATGCCGCCGTGGTCGGGCTGGCGGAACTGACCTCGGCCTTTCTCGACGATCCGCGCATCACCGCCGCAGGCTTCTATATCGAGGGGATCGACGACGCCGCCGCCTTTGCCGCGCTGGCGCAAAAGGCGCGCGCCATGGGCAAGGGGCTGGTGGCGATCAAGTCCGGCAAGACCGAGGCTTCGCGCGCCGCCGCCGCCTCGCATACCGCCGCGCTGGCGGGCGGGGGCGCCGCATCCAGCGCCTTCCTGCGCCGCATCGGCGTGGCCGAGGTGAACACCCCTGCCGAACTGATCGAGACGCTGAAGCTCATGCATGTGCACGGCCCGCGCATCGGCACGCGGCTCTGTTCGCTGTCGTGCTCGGGCGGCGAGGCGGGGCTGATGGCGGATATGGGCCAGCCCGAGGGCCTGTCCTTCCCGCCGCTGCCGCAGGCGACGCGCGACCGGCTGGCGGCGGTGCTCGGGCCGCTGGTGGCGCTGTCGAATCCGCTCGATTACAACACGTTCATCTGGGGCGACGAGGACAAGACCACCGAGGTCTTTACCGCCACGCTGGATGCCTATGACGCCGGGTTCTTCCTGCTTGACCTGCCGCGCGAGGACCGCTGCGACGCGAGCAGCTACCTGCCCGCCCTGCGTGCGCTGCACAATGCGCAGCGCACCACCGGCAAGCCCGCGCTGCAACTGGTGTCGCTGCCCGAGAACCTGTCCGAGGACCGCGCGGCGGCGATGATCGCCGACGGTCTCTGCCCGCTGATGGGGATGGCCGAGGGTCTGGCCGCCGTCCGTGCCGCGCAGGCACCGCCGGGCGAGGATGGCTGGCGCCCGCTGGCGCCCGCGCAGGTGGCCGGGGCGCGCCTGCTGGACGAAGCGACCGGCAAGGCATGGCTGGCGGCGCAGGGCGTCCCGGTGCCGCGCGGGGTCGTGGCGCCGACGCTGGAGGCGCTGCGCGAGGCTGCCGCTGGCCTGACCGCGCCGCTGGTGCTCAAGGGTCTTGGCATTGCCCACAAATCCGAGGCAGGCGCGGTGCGGCTGGGGCTGACCACGCTGGACGGGCAGGCGGATATGCCGGGCGTCACCGGCTATCTGGCCGAGGAAATGGTTGCCGGGGCCGTGGCCGAAGTGCTGGTCGGGCTGCGCCGCGATCCGGTCTATGGCGCCACGCTGACGCTGGGTCTGGGCGGGGTGACGGCGGAACTGCTGGCCGATACCGCGACCGTGGTGCTGCCGGTGGACGAGGCCGCGATCATGGACGCCCTGCGCAGCCTGCGCCTTTGGCCGCTGCTTGACGGCTATCGCGGGCGGGTGCGCGCCGATGTGGCGGCGCTGGTCGCGCTGGTGCTGCGGCTGGCGCAGGCGATGCAGGACGATCCGCAACTGGAAGAAGTCGAAATCAACCCGGTGCTGCTGCGCGAGACGGGCGCGGTGGCCGTCGATGCGCTGATACGGAGGGCCTGAGATGCCGCAGATGGACATGCTGACCGAAGGCCCTTTGCGCACGCGGCGCGAGGGCGGGATACTCGAGGTGACACTGGATCGCCCGCCCGCCAACGCGATCGACCTGGCGACCAGCCGGATCATGGGCCTGACCTTCCGCGGCTTCCGCGACGACGACAGCCTGCGCGTCGCCATCTTCCGCACCGTGGGCGAGAAATTCTTCTGCCCCGGCTGGGATCTGAAGGCCGCCGCCGCGGGCGATGCGGTCGACGGCGATTACGGCGTGGGCGGCTTTGGAGGCTTGCAGGAACTGCCCAACCTCAACAAGCCGGTCATCATGGCGGTGCAGGGCATCTGCTGCGGCGGCGGGCTGGAACTGGCGCTGTCGGGCGACCTGATCCTGTGTTCGTCGAATGCCACCTTCGCGCTGCCGGAAATCCGTTCGGGGACGGTGGCCGATGCGGCCTCGATCAAGCTGCCCAAGCGGATTCCCTATCACGTCGCCATGGACCTGCTGCTGACCGGGCGCTGGTTCGATGCCGACGAGGCGTTCCGCTGGGGGCTGGTCAAGGAGGTGACGACGCCCGAACTGCTGATGCCCAAGGTCTGGGAACTGGCGCGGCTGCTGGAATCCGGGCCGCCGCTGGTGCAGGCCGCGATCAAGGAAGTGGTGCGCGAGGCCGAGAACATGCGATTCCAGGACGCGCTGAACCGGGTGTCGAAGCGCCTTCTGCCGACGGTGGATCGGCTTTATGGTTCGGACGACCAGCTTGAAGGGGCGCGGGCCTTTGCCGAAAAGCGCGATCCGGTGTGGAAGGGCCGGTGAATCCCGGCGCGGGGGCGTTTTTACGCGGGTGCGGCACAGAAAATGATTGCCCCGAGGGACGCTTCCGGCTTGAATGATGCCAACACGGTCGATTGACCGGACAATCAACACAGGGAGACAGGAATGACCGACAACCTTGACCAGATGCTCACCCGCGCCCGTGCGGGCCGGATGTCGCGGCGCGAGTTCATGGGGCGCACCACCGCGATGGGCGTCTCGGCCGGGATCGCCTCGGCGCTGTTTGCCAAGGTGGCGCGCGCGGATGAACCCGTGCGCGGCGGCACGATGCGCCTTGGCCTGTCGGGCGGCGAATCGACCAACTCGCTCGATCCGGCACTGGCCGCGTCGCCCGCGCCGAACGTCACCGCGCAGACCTGGGGCGAAAAGCTGGTCGATGTCACCGCCGACGGCAGCATCGACCTGCGCATCGCCGACGACATCTCGTCGTCGCCCGACGCCGGTGAATGGACCTTCCGCATCCGCCAGGGCGTGACCTTCCATGACGGCTCGCCGGTGACCGCCGAGGATGTCGTGGCGACCTACAGCCGCCACACCGACGAGAACGCGCAGTCCGGCGCGCTGGGCATCGTGCAGGGCATCTCCGAGATGAAGGCCGAGGGCGACAAGCTGACCCTGACGCTGGCCAGCCCGAACGCCGACCTGCCCTATCTGCTGGCCGACTATCACCTGCAGATCCAGCCCGGCGGCGGCTATGACGACCCGACTGCGGGGATCGGCGCCGGTCCCTACAAGGTCGTCGATTTCGACCCCGGCGTGCGCATCTCGTTCGCCCGCCACGAGGGTTACTTCGACTCGTCGATCGGCCATGCCGACGAGATCGAATATCTCATCATCAACGACAACACCGCCCGCACCGCCGCGCTGCAATCGGGGCAGGTGCACATGATCAACCGCGTCGATCCGCAGATCGCGGAACTGCTGCGGGCGGCGCCGGGCGTGCAGGTGAAGCAGGTTGCCGGTCGCGGCCACTACACCTTCGTCATGCATTGCGACACCGCGCCCTTCGACAACAACGACCTGCGCATGGCGCTGAAGCTGGCGGTGAACCGGCAGGAGATGGTCGAGAAGATCCTCGACGGCCTGGGCTCGCCGGGCAACGACTTTCCGATCAACGCCGCCTATCCGCTGTTCGACGACACCATCCCGCAGCGCGAATACGACCCCGAGGCGGCCGCGGAATACTATCGCAAGTCCGGCCATGACGGCAGCCCGATCATCATCCGCACCGCCTCGGTGGCCTTCCCCGGCGCGGTCGATGCGGCCAACCTCTACGTCGAATCGGCGCGCGCGGCGGGCATCCCGCTCGAGGCCAAGCTGGAACCCGATGACGGCTACTGGGAAGATGTCTGGAACATCCAGCCCTTCTCGATGAGCTACTGGAGCGGCCGCCCGGTGCAGGACCAGATGTATACCACGGCCTATCTGTCCACCGCCGACTGGAACGACACCCGCTTCAACAACGCCGAATTCGACGAACTGCTGCTGAAGGCGCGCGGCGAACTCGACGAGACGGCGCGCAAGGCGCAGTATTCGCGCATGGCGCATATCCTGCGCGACGAGGGCGGGCTGATCGTGCCGATGTTCAACGACTTCGTCGATGGCGTCAGGGACGAGGTGAAGGGCTGGTATACCGACCCGAACTCGGAACTGATGAACTATCGCGCGGCCGTGCGCTGCTGGCTCGGCTGAGGCCGGACAGGTTCGCGCGTGACGCAGGTTCTCAAGCTTCTGGTCCAGCGCATAGCGCTGGGCCTGCTCCTCCTGTTTCTGGTGTCGGTGGTGATCTTCCTCGGGATCGAGGCGCTCCCCGGCGACACCGCGCAGGCGATTCTGGGGCAGTCGGCAACCCCCGTTGCCCTGGCCAACCTGCGCGAGGCGCTGGGCCTGAACCTGCCGCCGCTCACGCGGTACGGAAACTGGCTCTGGGGCCTGCTTCACGGCGATCTCGGCAATTCGCTGACCAACGGGCGGCCCATCGGCCCGTCCATCGCCCGCCGTCTGGGCAACACCTTGTTCCTGGCCAGCGCGGCGGCGATGATCGCCGTGCCGCTGGCGCTGATCCTCGGCATCATCGCGGCGCGGTTTGCCGGGCGCTGGCCCGACAAGATCATTTCGGCGGTGACGCTGACCACGGTGAGTCTGCCGGAATTCGTCGCGGGCTATTTCGTCATCTACATCCTGACCCAGCTTTTCCCGGTCTTTCAGCCGGTCTCGATGGTGCTGCCGGGCATGGGCTTCTGGGCCAAGCTGCAGGCAGTGGCGCTGCCGGTCATCGTGCTGGTGCTGGTCGTGCTGGCCCACATGATGCGCATGACGCGCGCGGCGATCCTGAACGTCATGGAATCCGCCTATATCGAGACCGCCGAACTGAAGGGCCTGTCGCCGATGCGGATCATCTGGCGCCACGCCTTCCCGAACGCCATCGCGCCCATCGTGCAGGTGGTGGTGCTGAACCTGGCCTATCTGGTGGTCGGCGTCGTCGTGGTCGAGGTGGTGTTCAGCTACAACGCCCTTGGCCAGTATCTCATCGACCATGTGACCAAGCGCGACCTGCCGGTCGTGCAGGCGGTCGGCATGATCTTTGCGACCGCCTACATCAGCCTCAACATCCTTGCCGACGTGCTGGCGATCCTTGCCAACCCGCGTCTGCGGCATCCGAAGTAGGGGGCGACGATGCGCATTCCGCTCTCCGCCCTCATCGGCATCGTCATCACGGTGGCCTTCGTCCTGGCCGCGATCTTCGCGCCGCTGATCGCCCCCTTCCCGATGGAGGCGCCGGTCGGCGACGCCTGGGAGCCGTCCTCGGCGATCCACTGGTTCGGCACCGACCGCGTGGGCCGGGACATCCTGTCGCGTCTTATCTACGGCGGGCGCATCACGATCTTCGTCGCGGCGGCGGCCTCGGTCATCGCCTTCACGCTGGGGGCCTTCTTCGGCTTCATGGCGGCGGTGCGGGGCGGCTGGATCGACCAGGGCCTGTCGCGGATCGTCGATCTGATGATGTCGATTCCGTCGCTGATCGTCGCGCTCGTCGTGCTGTCGGTGCTGCCGCTCAGCCTGACGGTGCTGATCGTGGTGATGGGGGTGCTCGATTCCACCCGCGTCTTCCGCCTGTCGCGCGCGGTGGCGATGGATATCGTGGTGATGGACTACGTCGAGGCCGCCAAGCTGCGCGGCGAGGGGCAGGGCTGGATCATCTTCCGCGAGATCCTGCCCAACGCCCTGTCGCCGCTGGTGGCCGAATTCGGGCTGCGCTTCATCTTTGCGGTGCTGTTCGTGTCCACGTTGTCCTTCCTTGGCGTGGGTGTCCAGCCGCCGCAGGCCGACTGGGGCGGGATGGTCCGCGATTCCAAGGACTTCCTCGTCTACGGCAAGACGGCGGCCCTGGTGCCCGCCGTCGCCATCGCCGTGCTGGCCATTTCGGTGAACCTTGTCGCCGACTGGATTCTCGCCCGCACCTCGAGCCTGAAAGGAGGCCGCAGTGGCTGATGCCGACGACGACCTTCTGCTCGACATCAAGGGGCTGGTGATCGAGGCGACCAGCTACCCGCCCGGCGAGCCGCCGAAGGAAGTCACCCTCGTCCACGGCGTCGACCTGTCGCTGAAACGGGGCAGGGTGCTGGGCCTGATCGGTGAATCGGGCGCGGGCAAGTCGACCATCGGCCTGTCGGCCATGGCCTACGGGCGCGGCGGCGTGCGGCTGACCGGCGGCACGATCCGCCTGAACGGCCGCGACATCCGCACCGCCCCGCCGCGCGAGTTGCGCAAGCTGCGCGGCCGCGAGGTCACCTATGTCTCGCAATCCGCCGCCGCCTCGTTCAACCCGGCGCGCCGTCTCATGGAGCAGGTGATCGAGACCACGGTTGCCCGCGACCTGATGACCCGCGCCGAGGCCGAAGCCTGGGCGGTGGAGCTGTTCCGCAAGCTCGGCCTGCCCGATCCCGAACATATCGGTGAACGCTATCCGCACCAGGTCTCGGGCGGGCAGTTGCAGCGGGCGATGACGGCGATGGCGCTGTGCCCGAAGCCCGATCTGGTGATCTTCGACGAGCCGACGACCGCGCTGGACGTGACCACGCAGATCGACGTGCTGGCCGCGATCAAGGAGGCGATCCGCGACACGCAGGTCGCCGCGCTCTACATCACCCACGACCTTGCCGTGGTGGCGCAGGTCTCGGACGAGATCATGGTGCTGCGCGACGGGCGCATGGTCGAGCATGGCACCACGGAACAGATCATCTCGGCCCCGCGCGAGGACTATACCCGCGCGCTGGTATCGGTGCGCGGCGAGCTGCGCCCCGAGGCCGCCGAGGCCGCGCCGATCCTGCGGGTCGAAGGCGTGACCGCCCGCTACGCGGGAACAAGGTTCGACGTGCTGAAGAACATCTCGGTCGACCTGGCGCCCGGCCAGACGCTGGCGGTGGTCGGCGAATCCGGTTCGGGCAAGTCGACCCTCGCCCGCGCGATCACCGGGTTGTTGCCGCCGACGCAGGGCAAGGTGGTTTTTGATGGCCGCGACCTGTCGCGCAGCCTTGCGGGGCGCACCCGCGACGACCGGCGCGAAATCCAGATGATCTACCAGATGGCCGACACGGCGATGAACCCGCGCCAGACGGTCGGCACGATGATCGGACGGCCGCTCGAATTCTACTTCGGCCTGAAAGGGCGCGAGCGCGACCTGCGCGTGCAGGAACTGCTCGACCAGATCGAGATGGGCCGGGGCTTCATCGACCGCTATCCTGCCGAACTGTCCGGCGGCCAGAAGCAGCGCGTCTGCATCGCGCGGGCGCTGGCCGCGAAGCCGCGCCTCATCATCTGCGACGAGGTGACTTCGGCGCTCGATCCGCTGGTGACCGACGGCATCCTGAAGCTGCTGCTGCGCCTGCAGGCGGAAGAAAACGTCGCCTATCTGTTCATCACCCACGATCTGGCGACGGTGCGGGCAATCGCCGATTCCATCGCGGTGATGCTGCGCGGCGAGGTGGTGCGCTACGGCCGCAAGAGCGCGGTGCTGACGCCGCCCTATGACGATTACACCGACCTGCTGCTGTCCTCGGTCCCCGAGATGGAACCCGGCTGGCTGGAATCGGTCCTCGCGCATCGCAAGATGGAGAGCGCGGGGAACTGACGGGGCCGCCCTTCGCGTTCCCGCGATGACGGCGGTGCCGTCATTGCGAGGCGAAGCCGAAGCAACCCCGACCGCTTGCGCGATGCAATCGGGGTTGCTTCGTCGCCTCTGGCTTCTCGCAATGACGGTTCACTTCGTCATTGCGAGCGCAGCGAAGCAATCCACGGAGACGGGCGGCGCACCCGGAATGGGTTGCTTCGTCGGCTGCGCCTCCTCGCAATGACGGGGAAAAGGCTGCGCCCTCCCGCAGCACCCCCCCTCAATGATCCAGAATCTGGCTCAGGAACAGCTTCGTGCGCTCCGACTGCGGGTTCGAGAAGAACTCGCGCGGTTCGTTTTCCTCGACGATCTGGCCCTGGTCCATGAAGATCACCCGGTTTGCCACCGCCTGCGCGAAGCCCATCTCGTGGGTGACGCAGAGCATGGTCATGCCTTCCTCGGCCAGCTCGATCATCGTGTCGAGCACCTCCTTGATCATCTCGGGGTCAAGGGCGCTGGTCGGTTCGTCGAACAGCATGATGCGCGGCTTCATGCACAGGGCGCGGGCGATGGCGACGCGCTGTTGCTGGCCGCCCGAAAGCTGGCCGGGGTATTTCTGCGACTGCTCGGGGATGCGGACCTTTTCCAGAAACTGCATCGCGGTCTCTTCGGCCTCGCGGCGGGGCACGCCGCGCACCCAGATCGGGGCGAGGGTGCAGTTTTCCAGGATCGTCAGATGCGGGAACAGGTTGAAGTGCTGGAACACCATGCCGACCTCGGAGCGGATGCGGTCGATGTTCTTGATGTCCGACGACAGTTCCGTGCCATCGACGGTGATGCGTCCCGACTGGTGTTCCTCGAGCCGGTTGATGCAGCGGATCAGCGTCGATTTCCCCGATCCCGACGGGCCGCAGATGACGATGCGCTCGCCGCGCCGCACGGTGAGGTTGATGTCGCGCAGGACGTGAAAGTTGCCATACCACTTGTTCATCGCCTCGATCTCGATGGCGATCTCGTCGCTCACCTGCATGAGCGGCGCGGTGTCGGCGGTTGCGGTGTCGGTCATGGAGCCTCCCTTACCGGCGGTCGCGGGCGAGCCGGTGCTCGAGATACATGGAATAGCGGGACATGCCGAAGCAGACCACGAAGAACAACGCGCCGATGAACAGGAACAGCTCCCAGTAGATGCCGTTCCACGACTGGTCGGCGCGGATCGAGTTCGACAGCCCGAGCGGGTCGAGCAGCCCCACGAACATCACCAGCGTCGTGTCCTTGAACATGGCGATGAAGGTGTTGACGATGCCGGGAATGGAAATCTTCAGCGCCTGCGGCAGGATGATGAGCCGCATGGATTTCCAGTAGTCCAGCCCCAGCGCGTCGGCGGCCTCGTATTGTCCCTTGGGCAGCGCGGCCAGCCCGCCCCGGATCACCTCGGCCAGATAGGCGCCTGCGAAGATCGTCACCATGATGATGACGCGCAGCATGAGGTCGAAATTCGTGCCCGGCGGCAGGAAGTAGTTCAGCAGCAGCGAGGCGGTAAACAGCCAGACGATCAGCGGCACGCCGCGGATGATCTCGATGAAGCTGACCGAGAGCACCCGCACCACCAGAAGATGCGACTGCCGCCCCAGCGCCAGCAGGATGCCCAGGGGCAGCGACAGGATGATGCCTGCGACGCCGATGATGAAGGACAGCTCGAAGCCGCCGAACTCGCGGGTGATGACGCTCTGGATCGAGGCGGGCAGCGCCCGTTCGAGCAGCGCGCCGATGTTTCCGGCCAGCGGGAACAGGGCATCGAGCCAGGTTTCCCCGGTGCCCAGAACGGCGTCGAAGGCGCGGCCGACCGGCAGGAAGATCACCACCAGCGCCACGATCCCGGCGACCCAGCCCGCAAAGGCGCCGTGTCGGTCGCCCACCGACGACCAGACACCCCAGATCACCGCCAGCCCCGCCATCGCCAGCACCGGCGTCCAGACCGAGCCGCCCCAGAGCAGCCAGAAGATCGCGAACGGCGCCACCGGCGCCATCCACATCAGCCGGCGCGGCAGGGCAGGCACGAGAAACGGCAGCACGGTGACGACGAAGATCGCCAGCGCCAGGATCGGCCGCCAGTACAGCGCCTTGGGGTAGAAGCCGAAAAGCAACTGCCGCCAGCGGTCGTGAATCACCGCCCAGCAGGCCCCCGGAACGCCGGGGCCATACAGCTCGTCGCGGATTTCGCGGCAGTTGCTCAGCGAGGTGGCGTCCCAGATGCCGTTCGCGGCCCAGGGCACCACCGTCGCCAGCACCCGCCAGACGACATAGAGCGAGATGACGGTCAGGATCGCGTTCAGCCAGGACGAGAACAGGTTGGCGCGCAGCCAGACCAGCGGCCCGCCCGCCCGTTCGGGCGGCGCCAGCGGGTCCAGCATCTCGGTGCGGACGAATCCGGTAGCGGGCTCGGTCATCTCAACGCTCCCTCAGACGGACGTGGTTGTTGTAGAGGTTCATCCCGCCGGAAATTATCAGGCTGATGACCAGATAGAACAGCCCGAGCAGCAGCATCCCCTCCAGCTCGCGGCCGGTCTGGTTGATCGTGATGCCGCCCAGCGTCGAGCGCAGGTCCATGTAGCCCACCGCCAGCCCCAGCGACGAGTTCTTGATGATGTTGAGATATTGCGAGATCAGCGGCGGCACGATCACCCGCAAAGCCTGCGGCAGGATGACAAGCTGCATCGTCCGCCCCGACCGCAACCCCAGCGCATGGGCCGCCTCGGTCTGGCCGCGCGATATGGCCAGGATGCCGCCGCGCACGTTCTCGGCGATATGGGACGCGGTGTACAGCGACAGCGCCAGCCACAGCGCCAGGAGCGAGCCGCGCAACTGCATCCCGCCGACAAAGCGCGGGATGCCGGTCTCGGCGATGGCGGGCACGTCGAAGGCCAGCGGTTCGCCCTCGGCCAGCGTGAAACCGGCCCAGACCGCCAGGCCGGGCAGCACGAGGAGCGCCAGCGCGGGCCAGAGCACCGGCACCATGCGACCGCTGGTATAAAGGATGCGCCGCGCGCGCCAGCGCCAGAGCAGCGCGGCGGCAATGGACAGGACGACGACCAGCGCCAGCCAGCCCGCGCCCGGCCCGATGACCGGCGCGGGGATGAAGATGCCCCGGTTCGAGACCGCGACCGTGCTGCCGAGGATCATGCTGGCGGTGCCGTCGCGGAAGGCGCGCGGCTCGGGGGCGGCGCCGATGACGATGGCGCCGATGAGCAGGATCCACAGCAGCAGCGGCACGTTGCGGAATACCTCGACATAGACGGTCATCAGCCGCGCGACGAGCCAGTTGTTCGACAGCCGCAGCACGCCGACGAAAACGCCGATCACCGTCGCCAGCACGATGGCCAGCGCCGACACGAGCAGCGTGTTCAGCACCCCGACCAGCGCCGCGCGCGCATGGGTGCTGTCGGCGGTATAGGGGATCAGCGTCTGGCTGATGTCGTAACCCGCGCGGCCCCAGATGAACGAGAAGTCGATCTGCTTGCCCATCGCGGCGAGATTGCGCGTGGTGTTCCAGCCCAGCCAGTAGAGCACCGCCGCCGTCACGGCGAGGGCGAGCACCTGGATGGTGATCGCGCGGTAGCGCGTGTCACGAATGAGCAAGCTCAGCCGAAATCCCGCCCTCGGCGGTTCGGTCGTCGCGGTCATGGATGCCTCCCTGAGGGGCGGATCGGGGCGGCCGGGCGTGCAGACAGGGTGCCCGGCCGCCTGTTTCGGTTCCGGTCACGACCGGCAGGCGGGCCTTCGGAGGACGGTGGCCCCGAGGCCCGCCGCCGGTGGATCAGCGGAACGGCATCGCGTACATGAGGCCGCCGTCGGTCCATTGCGCGTTCAGGCCGCGTTCCAGCCCGATGGCGGTATCGACGCCGATGTAGCGATCGAAGATCTCGCCGTAGTTGCCGACCGCGGCGATCACCTTGACGGCCCAGTCGTTGGGCAGGCCGAGCATGGCGCCGAAGTCACCCTCCATGCCGAGCATCCGGTTGATCTCGGGGTTTTCGTTCTGGGTCGCGGCGATCTCGGCGACGTTGGCCTGGGTGATGCCCATTTCCTCGGCGTTCAGCAGCGCATAGAGCGTCCAGCGCACGATATCGCCCCAGGTGTCGTCGCCCTGGCGCACCACCGGGCCGAGCGGTTCCTTCGAGATGATCTCGGGCAGGATGATGTGCTCTTCGGGGTTCTCGAAGGTCGCCCGCGTCGCGGCAAGGCCCGAGGCGTCGGTCGTGTAGGTATCGCAGGCCCCGGCAAGATACTGCTGGCGGCCCTCGATGTTGTTCTCGACCGGCACGGGGTTGTAGCTCATGTCGTGGGTGCGGAAGAAATCGCTGAGATTCAGCTCGGTCGTGGTCCCGGTCTGGACGCAGACCGTCGCCCCGTCGAGTTCGGTGGCCGAGGTCACGCCCAGTTCCACCGGCACGATGAAGCCCTGGCCGTCGAAATAGTTGATCGTGGTGAAGTCGAGGCCGAGGTCGGCGTCGCGGGTGTAGGTCCAGGTCGAGTTGCGCGACAGGACATCCACCTCGCCAGACGACAATGTGGTAAAGCGCGTGGCCGTCGTGGTCGGCACGAATTCCACCGCCTCGGGATCATCGAGCACCGCCGCCGCCACCGCCCGGCAGACCGCGACATCGAACCCTTCCCAGCGGCCGTCGGCGTCGGGGAAGGCGAACCCCGCAAGCCCGGTGTTGATGCCGCATTTCAGCACGCCGCGCGCCTGGACATCGCCAAGCGTGTCGGCCGAAGCCGCCGCCGCGACGAGCAGACCCGCAGCCGCGACCGTTCCCATGAGCAGGGACTTATGCATTCCGGAACCTCTTCCTGTTGCCGTCGGCTGTTGGCGCCGACTGTTTGTCGTCGGGCTGTCGCCCGTTGTCGGAACACCGCACGGGGCGCCGTCCCGGCCCGATGATGGGGGCTTTTGGGACCTCGGGTCAACGATTCAGTTTGGACCGGGGTGCGAGCACCGGATTTTGCGCCTGGGGGAGGGGAGGACGCAGGCTGCGCGGTGGGTGCGTGGGGGTGCGACGACCCCGTCATTGCGAACGAAGTGAAGCAACCCCGACCGCTCACACACAACATCGAGGTTGCTTCGTCGCCTGCGGCTCCTCGCAATGACGGTTCACTTCGTCATTGCGAGCGCAGCGAAGCAATCCATGAAGACGGGCGGCGCACACGGAATGGGTTGCGTCGTCGGCTTCGCCTTCTCGCAATGACGGGGATCGTGTGCGGGCGGCGGCCGTTACCGCGCCACTGCGCGAAAGGCTGCCATCCAGTCATGCGTGCGGCCAAGCCAGGCGCTGGCTTCTCCAGTCAAATGACCGCCTATTTCCCAATAGAAAATAATGCCATCAAGAAATGCTCGGCAGCGGCCAAGGTCGCAAACGTCATTGTAGAGCCAGTATATCGGCACTTCGTTGCTGATCGAACGCAACATCTCGAAGGCATCTGTGTCTACATCAAGCGGAAAGTCACAATCCCCCCCCCCCCGAGCAAAGAAGAGTTGATAGAATACGCACCGTCCCGGATCTGATATATTCCGGGGCGTTGGCGAGACGATAACCACTCGCGCACCTGTTGCTCGTATAGCGCGTACGGTGGCAAGTAAATGGTCTGCTACATAGTCGGCTCTGAACAACCGTTTCAGGCGGCGAATGCGCGGTCCTGGTGGTGGT
>JACFNP010000001.1:66557-112344 GCA_019454835.1 Rubellimicrobium sp. | reverse complement strand
GCTATCTGGAGAGCATTCTCATGGCTGAGGTGGGGTGATTGGATTCGGGACCCTGTCGGGGTCGGCAGGCGGGCAGCGGCGGCATCCTTTCCCCCGTCACCCGCGAGGCGCAGCCGAAGCGATCCCGACATCTCGTGCATGGCGTCGAGTCGGACACTGCGGGTCATGGCGGTCCGTTCACGAAGCGGCACCGCCATCGTTGAATATCGGGAACCTCGTAATGCCGAGCCACACTGGTCGATCATTACCGCCTATAGCGGAACAAGAACGCACGGCACCCGAGCGGGCACCGTGCGTTCGTAATTGTGCTCGCAGTAGCAGCGCGTCCTTAGCACGAGGGGTCGGAAGCCACCTTGACGTGTCCTGCGAATGGCCCCCTTGGCGGGGCCATCATCCGAATGGGCGGGGCGCTAGCCAAGGTAGCCCGGTCCAAGATGCTCTTTATGGCACAAGGGGGATATAGCCGTTCACCCCCGAAAAGTCAAGAAAACGTGCCCGTTCACCGGGATAATCGGGCGGACTGCCCTGCGCGGGCTGACACGATACCGCCGCCCGCAAATCCCGTCACCCGCGAGGCGAAGCCGAAGCAACCTCGACCGCTCACACACAACATCGGGATTGCCGCGTCGGCTTCGCCTCTTCGCAATGACGGACTATCCCCCTTGCCCGCTCACCCCGTCGCCATCTCCCCAAGAATCGCCTGCGCTGCGGCCAGCGGGTCGGGGGCCTGCCAGACGGGGCGGCCGACGACGATGTGGTCGGCTCCGGCGGCGATCGCTGCTGCCGGGGTGGCGATGCGCTTCTGGTCGCCTGCCGCCGCGCCTGCCGGGCGCACGCCGGGCGTCACGATCAGCCGCCCGGCGGCGCCGGGCAGGGCGCGGATCGCGGCGGCCTCGTGCGGGCTGGCGATGACGCCGTCGGCGCCCGCGTCAAACGCGCGGGCGGCGCGTTCCACGGTGATCGCGGCCAGATCGCCGGGCCGGATCAGCGCCGCGTCCAGATCGGCGCGGTCCAGCGAGGTCAGCACCGTCACCGCCAGTATCTTCGTGCGCCCCGCCGCGCCCTCGACCGCCGCGCGCACCACATGCGGGTCGCCGTGCACGGTCAGGAAGTCGATGTCGAAGGCCGCCAGCCCGCGCACCGCCTCGTGCACGGTGGCGGGGATGTCGAACAGCTTCATGTCGAGGAAGATGCGCTTGCCGAAATCGTCCTTCAGCTCGCGCGCCAGCGCGAGGCCGCCGCCGGTCAGCATCCCCAGCCCGATCTTGTAGAAGCCGACCGCATCACCCAGCCTGCGCGCCAGGTCCAGCCCGGCCAGCGCATGGCCCAAATCCAGCGCAACGATGAGACGGTCGTCGGACATGGGCTTTCCCTTTTCGCCGTGCGATGAACCATCGGGAAATGGGCGTCCGCGCCGCGTGAAGTCAAGAGAGGTGCCATGATCCTCGAAATCTGCGTCGATGGCCCCGAAGGGCTGCTTGCCGCCCACGAAGGCGGCGCCGACCGGGTGGAACTCTGTTCGGCGCTGGCGCTGGGCGGGCTGACGCCGTCGCCCGCGCTGCTGACCATGGCCAGCCGTCTCGACATGCCCGCCGTCGCCATGATCCGCCCGCGCGCCGGTGATTTCGTCTGGACCGGGGCCGAGACCGCCTTCATGGAGCACGAGATCGAGACGATGCAGTCGCTCGGCGCGCTGGGTGTGGTCCTCGGCGCCTCGCTGCCCGACGGGCGGCTGGACGAGAGCACGCTGCGCCGCCTGCTTGCCGGCGTGGACGAGGGCCGCGAGGCCGTGCTGCACCGCGCCTTCGACCTGACGCCCGACAAGTTCGCGGCGCTGGAACTGGCGATCGACATGGGCTTCGACCGCATCCTGACTTCGGGCGGAGAGCCGGGCGCCCCCGACGGGCTGGACCTGCTGGCGCAACTGGTCGAACGCGCGCGCGGCCGCATCGCCATCATGCCGGGCGCCGGGATCACCGCCGACAATGCCGGTCGCGTGCTGGCCGCGCTGCCCGTCGACACCCTGCACGCGGGCTGTTCGCGCGCGGTGCCGCAGCCGGAACAGGCGGTCGCGCTGGGCTTTACCGGCCCCGAACGCCCCGAAACCGACGCGGCCCAGGTCCGCGCCCTGCGCGCGGCGATGGCCGCGGGTTAGGCAAGCCTGCCAACCTTGTCATTGCGAGGCGGCGCAGCCGACGAAGCAACCCCGATGTCGTGCGCAATCGGTCGAGGTTGCTTCGGCTTGCGCCTCGCAATGACGGCGCATCGGGCAGCGCTGTTGCCCTTGCGCAACGCCCGTCCCGCCCCCACCTGACTGCCAAGGCCCCACAGGGTGCGCCGTCAAGGGCATCCCAGGCGGGCGCTTGGACAGGAGCAGCAAATGAATCTCGACAAGTTCACCGAACGCTCGCGCGGGTTTCTGCAGGCCGCCCAGACCATCGCCATGCGCGAAGGTCACCAGCGGGTGATGCCGGAACACCTGCTCAAGGCGCTGATGGACGATTCCGAAGGCATGGCCGCGAACCTTGTGAACGCGGCGGGTGGTTCGGATGCGCGTGTGCGCGAGGCGGTGGATGCCGCCGTGTCCCGCAACCCCAAGGTCACGGGCGATGCGGGCCAGATCTACATCGACACATTGCTTGCCCGCGTCGTGGACGAGGCCGAGAAACTTGCCCAGAAGGCGGGCGACAGTTTCGTGCCGGTCGAACGGCTGCTGACCGCGCTGGCGCTGGTGAAATCAAAGGCGCGCGAGGCGCTGGAAAGCGGTGCCGTCACCGCGCAGGGGCTGAACGCCGCCATCAACAACGTGCGCAAGGGCCGCACCGCCGATTCCGCCAATGCCGAGGACGGCTTCGACGCGCTGAAGAAATACGCCCGCGACCTGACTGCCGCCGCGCGCGAAGGCAAGATCGACCCGGTGATCGGCCGCGACGAGGAAATCCGCCGCGCCATGCAGGTGCTGTCGCGGCGCACCAAGAACAACCCGGTTCTCATCGGCGAACCCGGCGTCGGCAAGACCGCCATCGCCGAGGGGCTGGCCATGCGCATCGTCAACGGCGACGTGCCGGAATCCCTGCGCGACAAGCGGCTGCTCGCGCTCGACATGGGCGCGCTGATTGCGGGCGCGAAATATCGCGGCGAGTTCGAGGAACGGCTGAAGGCGATCCTCAAGGAGATCGAATCCGCCGCAGGCGAGGTGATCCTCTTCATCGACGAGATGCACACCCTGATCGGCGCGGGCAAGGCTGACGGGGCGATGGATGCCGCGAACCTGCTGAAGCCTGCGCTGGCGCGCGGCGAGTTGCACGCCGTCGGCGCGACCACGCTGGACGAATACCGCAAGCATGTCGAAAAGGATGCGGCCCTAGCGCGGCGGTTCCAGCCGCTGATGGTCGAGGAGCCGACCGTCGAGGACACGATCAGCATCCTGCGCGGCATCAAGGAGAAGTATGAACTTCACCACGGCGTGCGGATCAGCGATTCCGCGCTGGTGGCGGCGGCCACGCTGTCGCATCGCTACATCACCGACCGCTTCCTGCCCGACAAGGCCATCGACCTGATGGACGAGGCCGCATCGCGGCTGCGCATGGAGGTGGACAGCAAGCCCGAGGAACTCGACGCGCTGGACCGCCAGATCCTGCAGTTGCAGATCGAGGCCGAGGCGCTGAAGAAAGAGGACGACGAAGCGTCGATGGACCGCCTTGCGCGGCTCGAGATGGAGCTTGCCAACCTTCAGGAACAGTCGGCCACGATGACCGCGCGCTGGCAGGCGGAACGCGACAAGCTCGAATCCGCGCGCAATCTGAAGGAGCAGCTCGACCAGGCCCGCGCCGAACTGGAGCAGGCCAAGCGCGAGGGTAATTTCGCCCGCGCGGGTGAACTGCAATACGGTCGGATCCCCGAACTGGAACGCCACCTCGCCGAGGCCGAATCGCGCGAGAGCGAGGAACTGGTGTCGGAAGTGGTCCGCCCCGAACAGATCGCCGAGGTGGTCGAACGCTGGACCGGAATCCCGACCTCGCGGATGCTGGAGGGCGAGCGCGAAAAGCTGCTGCGCATGGAGGACGAGATCGGCAAGCGGGTCATCGGCCAGCGCGCCGCCGTCACCGCCGTCTCGAATGCGGTGCGCCGCGCCCGCGCCGGGCTGTCGGACGAGAACCGCCCGCTGGGTTCGTTCCTGTTCCTCGGGCCCACCGGTGTCGGCAAGACCGAACTGACCAAGGCGGTTGCCGAATTCCTGTTCGACGACGACCAGGCCATGACCCGGATCGACATGTCGGAGTTTCAGGAACAGCATTCGGTCGCCCGCCTGATCGGCGCGCCGCCGGGCTATGTCGGCTATGACGAGGGCGGCGTCCTGACCGAGGCCGTCCGCCGCCGTCCCTATCAGGTGATCCTGTTCGACGAGGTCGAAAAGGCGCATCCCAAGGTGTTCGACGTGCTGCTGCAGGTCTTTGACGACGGGCGGCTGACCGACGGGCAGGGGCGCACGGTCGATTTCAAGAACACGCTGATCGTGCTGACCTCGAACCTCGGCAGCCAGGCGCTGAGCGAACTGGCCGGAGGCGAACAGTCCGACGCCGCCCGCGCCGAGGTGATGGAGGCCGTGCGCCGCCACTTCCGCCCCGAGTTCCTGAACCGGCTCGACGACATGATCATCTTCGACCGGCTTACGCGGGCCGACATGGACGGGATCGTCGCGATCCAGCTTGCCCGGCTGCAATCGCGGCTGGCGCAGCGCAAGATCGCGCTGGCGCCGGACGATGCCGCCCGCACCTGGCTGGCCGACGAGGGCTATGATCCGGTCTTTGGCGCAAGGCCGCTGAAGCGGGTGTTGCAGCGGGCGTTGCAGGACCGGCTGGCCGAGATGATCCTCGCGGGCGAGGTGATGGACGATTCGACCGTGCCGGTTTCGGTCGGCCCCGAAGGGCTGATCGTCGGCGCGCGGGTCGGGGGATCGAACCGGCCCGCGCCGGAAAGCGCGGTCGTCCACTGAGGCGGGCAGGGGGGCCTTGCCCCCGGCCCGTTCCGGGTCTCCCCCCGGAGTATTTGTGCAAGGATGAAGGCGAAGGGGCGCGCGGCCCTTTCACCCCTTGCGGAAATACCCCGGCGGCGGGGGTGAGCAGCAGGGCAATCGGCTCTGCGCGGGTTGGCGCGGCATCGCCGCTTGAAAATCCCGTCATTGCGAGGAGCCGAAGGCGACGTGGCAATCCATGCCGCAACCTTGCGCCCGGCATGGATTGCTTCGGCTTCGCCTCGCAATGACGAAAGATGCCGTTTGCCCGATTGCCCTGGGGCGGACAGGCCCGGTCCGGTGGCGGTGTCAGGCGCTGCGGCTTTCGTGTTATCGCCTGACAGGCCGGAACCTGCTTGAACCGGGGCACCACGATACGGAGCGCAGCCATGATCCTGACCCGCCGCCATTTCCTTGCCGCCGCCTCGGCCATCGGCCTCGTGCCGGTCGCGGCACAGGCGCGGCAGCTCTCGCTTGACGAGATTTCGGCCTATCTGAACCGCTTCACCACCGGGCAGGGCGGGTTTACCCAGATCAATGCCGACGGCACGATTTCCACTGGAAGGATCTGGATCAAACGCCCCGGCCGCATCCGTTTTGAATACGCGCCGCCCGATGCGGGCATGTTCATCGCCGGGGGCGGGCAGGTGGCGATCTTCGATCCCGGCTCGAACGAGGGGCCGGAACGCTATCCGCTGAACCAGACCCCGCTGAACATCATTCTCGAACGCAACGTCGATCTGGCACGGCGCGGCATGGTGACGGCGCAGGCGTCCGACGGCACCACGACCAGCATCACCGCGCAGGACCCCGCGCATCCCGAATACGGCTCGATCCGGCTGGTGTTCACCGCCGATCCGGTCGAGCTGCGGCAATGGGTGGTGCGCGATGACGGCGGGTCCGAAACCACGGTGATTCTCAACGACGTGCAGACCGGCGGCGCGATCAGCGACCGGCAGTTCAACATTCAGGCCGAGATGGCGGCGTGGAACAGGTAGCTGTCAGAGCCTCCCGCAGCCGCGAAGCTGCGTGTCATACATGACGGCGCGCGCGCCCACGTCCGCAGCGACGCGCAGCAGCCAGGCCTTGGAATTGTGGGTGCCGCGCAGATAGCCGCTGCGGCCCTCGTGATAGGCGAGATACTGGTTCTGCGCGTCGTTGAGCGGCACGCCGGTCTCCTGCATCGTCAGGTTCATGTACCAGCCCATGAAATCGGTGGCGTCGCGGATGTCGTCGCGCTTGGCGCCGCGCCGTCCGCCCGCGCGCAGGTATTCCTCCCAGGTGCCGTCGAGCGCCTGCGAATAGCCGTAGGCCGAGGATTGCCGCCCGATCGGGATGACGCCCAGCGCATATTGATGCGGCGTGCGCGCGTTGCCGATGAAGCGCGATTCCTGATGGATCACCGCCATCTGCACGGCCACGGGCACGGACCAGCGCCGTTCGGTCGCGCGAAAGGCGCGCAGGTAGTCGGGATGCTCGCGCACGATGGAACAGGCGTTGTCGAGTTCGCGCGGGGCGCGATACTCACGGCTGCCGCATGAAGCGACGAAGCCCAGAACCATCAGGGCCAACAGGAATCTGCGCATCTGCCTCTCGCCGGGATGTGTTGTAGGGTCCGGTCTTTGCGCCGACTGTAGCGGATCGCGCCGCATCGACAAACAGGGAACCGCCCGCAGCCCGTCACTTTTGCGCTGGCTGACGCCGAAGGCCCACTGTTGGGGAGCGAATCACAGACTGTTTCTGCCATCCGGCCCTGCAGCCCCTTGGATTCGCGGGGGTGCTGCCGTTATCACAGCGGCAGGGGCTGGGGACTCGGATGCAAGCGGTTTGTGCAAAATACAGTCTGGGTCAGGTTGTCCGCCATCGCAACCACCCGTTCCGCGGCGTCGTCTTTGATGTCGATCCGCGTTTCGCCAATACCGAGGACTGGTATCAGGCCATCCCCGAAAGCGCGCGTCCCCCGAAGAACCAGCCGTTCTATCACCTTCTGGCCGAGAACAACGACGATTACTGCATCGCCTATGTGAGCGAGCAGAATCTCGTCCCCGACAACGGCGGCGGCCCGGTCGATCACCCGGATCTGCCCGACCTGTTCGGGCATTTCGAGGACGGCCACTATCTCTTGCAGGTCCAGCTCAACTGAGCCGCCCGGCCGGGGGTGATGAAAACCCCGGCGCCGTACGTCTGGGTGGGGGCTGACACACGCCGACGCCGGGGGAAGCCATGCAGCTACACCCTCTGTGTCGCGGGGGCGCGCGGCGGAGTGACGGTTGAATCGCGGCAATTTCGTGACACCGTTGACGGATCGCGGATGATCGGCCCTGCAGCGCCGGACTGTATCGCCGCCATGCGAAAGCCGGGCCGGACAGGCCCGCCGGACACCCCCGCCCGCGCCGGGATTGCGGGCGGGGGAATCGGGCAGGTCGGCAGCCTGCATCATGGTTCACGGCGGTTAACCCTTTGTTCCGGTTTCACTATCGCCCGCGCGGCGGGCCGCCTATGGTCAGGGCATCACCAGATGCAATCCGGGTCGACGTGCCGTGCTTACACTGTTCAGCCTTCTCGGCGTGCTGTTCGCGGGCCTCTTCGCCCTGCCGATGACCGGCGCGCGGGACGACGACAGTGCCGACGACCGGGACGCTGCCGATGACGCGGTCCCCGACGACGACGGCGGCGGGAACATGGCGGAACAGGGCAACCTGATCCTGTTCGGCGGCGACGGCGACCAGGTGCTCGAGGGCGGCGCCGGAGACGACTATCTGCACGGCGAGGACGGTGACGACACGCTTCTGGGCGGCGCCGGCGACGACACCCTGCACGGCGGGCGCGGCGATGACGTGATCTTCGGCGGCGCCGGGAATGATTCGCTGGCCGGACATGCGGGCGACGACCTGCTGGACGGCGGCGACGGCGACGACACGCTGAACGGCGGCGACGGCAACGACACGCTGTTCGGCGGGCCGGGCGACGACACGCTCATGGGGTCGCTCGGCGACGACTGGCTGGTGGGCGGCCCCGGCGCCGACGTGCTGTTCGGCGGGGCGGGCAACGACCTGCTCGACGGGCGCGGCGACGATGCGCCGGATTTCCTCAACGGCGGCGCGGGGGACGATGTCCTGCTCGGCGGCACCGGCGATCACATGAACGGCGGCACCGGCGCCGACCTGTTCGTCATCGCCGAGGGCGCGGTGACCATCGACGATTTCGATGCCGCCGAGGACGTGATCGCCGTCGTCCACGGCGCGACCAGCGCCGAAGTCTCGGTCGAGGCGACGGACACGGGCCTGCGCCTGTTCGTCGACGGCCTGCTGAAGGCCGACCTGCCCGGTGCGATCGCGCTCGATCCGGGGGCGGTCCGCCTGATCGCACCGGATGACCTGCCGCCGCTGCCCGACATGGCGGGCTGAGGCTTTCCTTTCCGGCAGCCTTCGGTTATGGGCGGCGCACGTCTCTCCAAGGGCCTTGCTGGACGACATCCCGGCTCGTGCCATGACCCCTGAAACAAGGAGCACCCGATGTCGATTACCGTTGAAGAAAAGACCCGCCTCATCAGCGAATACGCGACCAAGCCCGGCGACACCGGCTCGCCCGAGGTGCAGGTGGCGATCCTGTCCTCGCGCATCGCCACGCTGACCGAGCATTTCAAGATCCACAAGAAGGACAACCACGGCCGCCGTGGCCTGCTGAAGATGGTGGCGCAGCGCCGCAAGCTGCTCGACTATCTCAAGGCGCATGACGAAGGGCGCTATACCGCCCTGATCGGCCGCCTCGGCCTGCGCCGCTGAACGACAGCGCCGACACGTCCCGAGGGCCCCGCCGGTGCGGGGCCTTTTTGTTCGGGCGGGCAGGCATGGCCCCTTATCGTCATTGCGAGGAGGCGAAGCCGACGAAGCAACCTCGAGCGCATCAAGCGAGCAGTCGGGGTTGCTTCGGCTTCGCCTCGCAATGACAGGGTTTGCGGGCCGCGACGCCGTGCCGACCCGCGCGGGGCAGCTCGCCGGATTGCCCTGCCTCAAGTCCGTCGTTGCAATCCGGGCACCATGTCCATATATAGACAAGGCGTCCCGGACGGGATGCAGCCACGGGTGGACATCATGCAACTTGCCAGACTGCCCCCCGACGCCCCGGTCGCTTCCGCTTTCGGCGGCATCGACAATGCCGACCGGGCACGGCTGAGCGGGCCGGCGCTGCGCACCTTCCGCAACATTGCCGATGGCTGGCGGCTGAGCGAGGCTGATCGCCTTGCCGCGCTCGGTTATCCGGGCCGGTCCACCTATCATTCGTGGATGAAGAAGGCGGCGACCCATGCGCCTGTCACGCTGCCTTTCGATACGCTGGTGCGCATTTCGGCGATCCTCGGCATCCACAAGGCGCTGTCGATCCTGTTTCATGACCGGACGCAGGCGCTGCAATGGCTGAACGCGCCGCACCGGGGCACGGCCTTCGCCGGAATCCCGCCGCTTGGCCTCATTGTCGCGGGCGGTCAGGACGGCATGATGACCGTGCGGCGCTATCTCGACGCCTGGCGCGGCGGCGAGGTCGGGCAGGGCGCCGCCGAAGGCAGTTTCGCGCCGGTCACCGAGGCGGATGTCGTCTTTCTGTGACACATGATCTTGCGCGCTACCCGCGCCGCCCCGCGCCCGCCACGACCCGCCGGATCGTCCCCTCCCGGTTCCCGCCGGTCGCGGCATTCGAGGATGCGGCCAGCGCGGATGATCTGGACGCGGTGCTCGAACTCGAAGGCTGGACCAACGACAGGCTTGTCGCCGCGCGCCTGTCGCGGCTTGATCCTTCGCTGCGGGTCTACGGGCGGCCCAACGCCAGCGTCGTGATGGCAGCTTTCCTGCACGGATCACCGCAGGGCGGACGGTTTTCCTCGCCGGTGCTCGGTGCCTGGTATGCGGCAACCGAACTGATGACTGCCGTGCTCGAGATCGCCAACGGGCTGCGCAAGGAGATGGCGCTTTCCGGCCTTGCGCAGAAGCGCGAGACCTTTCGGGAATACACCGCCCGGCTTGGCGGAGACTTCGTCGACATCTTCGGGCTGCATCCCGAGTTCCACGACCCCGATGACCGCAGCTACCCCGCCGCACAGGCTTTTGGCGAACAGGTCCGGCAAAGCGGCCCCGGCGCCGGGCTGGCAGGCATCCGTTATGAAAGCGTGCGGCACCCCGGTCATGAAAGCTGGGTCTGCTTCGTGCCGCCGATGGTGCAGGACGTGGTGCAGGCCCGTCATTTCGACATCGACCTGCGCCCGACCGGCAAGGTCACGGTCGAGCAGGTCGGCTGATCCGGCAAAGCCTCACCTGTTCTGAAACTGCGCCTCGCGCTTTTCCTGGAAGGCGCGCATTCCCTCCTTCTGGTCCTCGGTGGCGAACAGGGCGCGGAACAGGGCGCGTTCGTGGCGCAGTCCTTCGGCCAGCGGCGAATCGAGCGCGGCCCGCACGGCCTCTTTCGCGGCGATCACCGCAGGCAGGGACTGGCGGGCGATGGTCTCGGCCATGGTCATCGCCTCGGCCAGCAGGTCGTCGGCAGCCACCACCCGCGCGACCAGACCGGCGCGTTCGGCCTCGTCGGCGGTCAGGTTGCGGCCGGTCAGGATCATCTCCATCGCCTTCGCGGGGCCGACGGCGCGGGTCAGGCGCTGGCTGCCACCCATGCCGGGGACGATGCCCAGCCGGATTTCCGGCTGGCCGAAGGTCGCCGTGTCGGCGGCGATGATCGTGTCGCACATCAGCGCCAGTTCGCAGCCGCCGCCCAGCGCATAGCCCGCCACGGCGGCGATCACCGGCTTGCGCAGCGCGGCAAACTGGTCCCATTCGCCGAAATGATCGGCCATGGTCAGCGTGACGGGCGTTTCCTCGGCCATCTCGCCGATGTCGGCCCCGGCGGCAAAGGCGCGCGCCGAGCCGGTGACGACCATGCAGCCGATGGCAGGGTCGCGGTCGGCGGCGTCGAGTTCGGCGAGCAGTTCACCCGCAAGCTGCCGGTTCAGCGCGTTCAGCGCCTTCGGGCGGTTCAGGGTCACGAGACGGACGCGGCCGCGGGTCTCGGTGAGAATGGTTTCGTAGGGCATCGGTGCCTCCGCTTCGGGCCGGGTGCAGGGTGGAGCGCCGTGCGGCCAAGGTCAAACGCGGCGCCGGGGTCGGGGTAGTCGGGCGAACGGTATATCCCGTCATTGCGAGGCGCAGCCGAAGCAACCTCGACCGCTCACACACAACATCGGGGTTGCTTCGTCGGCTTCGCCTCCTCGCAATGACGGAACATGCCGTTCGCCCGATTGCCCTGGCGGGGGTCATTGCGTGAACCAGCCCGCGACGGATTCGGCGGTCAGGTCATCCGCAGCCACCCGTTCCCACCTCGGGTTGCGGTCGCGGTCGATGACGGCGGCGCGGATGCCTTCGTAGAAATCCGCCCGGCGCAGGAACAGCGCATCCGCCTCAAGCTCGCGCGCGAGGCAGGCGGCAAGGTCGGGGCTTTGCGCGCCCGCGCGCAGCAGGTGCAGCGTGAAGGCAAGGCTGGCGGGCGAACGGGTCGCAAGGATGTCCCGCGTCTCGCGCGCAAAGGCGCTGTCGTCGGCGTCCAGCGCGGCCATGACCCCGGCCATGTCGGGCGCGGCAAGGGCCGGGGCGATGCCCGCCACGTCCCGCGCCAGCGCGGACGGCCCCGGATCGACGGCATGGGCGGCCAGCGCATCCGCGACGCGCTGGCCGGATTCCAGCGCCGCGACCAGCGCGGGCAGGCTTGCCGAGGGCACCATGACATCGGCCAGCCCGGCGGCGATCACGTCGGCGGCGCTGATCGTCGCGCCGGTCAGCCCGATCCAGAAGCCGAGCATCCCCGGCGCGCGCGGCAGCGCCCATGTCGCCCCGACATCGGGGAAATAGCCGATCCCGGTCTCGGGCATGGCGAACCGGGTGCGTTCCGTCACCACCCGATGCGCGCCGTGCATCGACAGCCCCGCGCCGCCGCCCATGCAGATGCCGTCCATCAGCGCGACCCAGGGCTTGGCCGCCTGCGCGATCCGGGCGACGAGCATGTATTCCCGGCGCCAGAACGCCAGCGCCTGACCGGGCGCCCGAAAGCCCAGATCGGCCAGCATCTTGATGTCGGCCCCGGCGCACAGCCCGCGCGCGCCTTCGCCCGACAGCACGATCACCTGCACCATGCGGTCGGCAAGGTGCCGGTCAAGGCCCGCGTGCAGCGCCTCGACCATGCCCCCGGTCAGGCTGTTCAGCGCCGCCGGACGGTTCAGTCGCAGATGGCCCGCAGCGCCCGTGCGGCTGACCAGAACCTCGTCGGTCATTGCGGCATCCCCCTCATGGCAGCACCCGCACCATGGTGGCGGCGCCGCGAAAGCCGAACACCCAGCGCAGGAAGCCGAGCCGGTGACGCCCCACGACGGCAAAGCCCAGCCGTTCATACAGCGCGCGGGCGCGGATGTTCTCGTCGATCACTTCAAGACGCAATTCGTCATGGCCACGCCGCCTTGCCTCGGCCTCGAGCGCGAGGATCAGCGCCGTGCCGATCCCCCGTCCCCGCGCATCGGGAGCGACGAACAGCCCGTCGATCAGGAAGCGGCGGTTGTCGATGTCGTTGCCCAGCGCGGCAAGAAGCACCATCCGCCACGATGCGCCCATCGTGCCGTAGGTGCCGACCAGCCGCCGCAACCCGCCGTCGACCAGCCCGCCCGAAAAGGTCTTGAACCCGGCAACGCCCAGCAGGCCGCCATCCCCGTCGCGGGCGCAGAGCGCATGGCGCGGGTCCAGCGCGACGGTCAGGAATTCGCGCGCCTTGCGGTCGGGGCCGAGGACGCGGCCAAGTTTGGCGCCGAACGCCTGCCAGTAAAGGGACGCGACCACGGGACGTTCGGCCTCGGCAAAGCCCGGCGTGATGGTGACGCCTGGGGGAAGGCCGCTCATTGCAGGTCGTCCGGGCTGTTGACGTTGGCGAAGGGGTCGGCGGCGGCTGCGGGAAATCGCGCGACCGCAAGGCCCGCCTGCGCGGCAAACCTGCCGACACGTCGCCCGCCGGTGGACAGGTAATCCGCCAGCGCGGGGGCCAGCGCCACCGGCCACAGGGCAACGGTCGGATGCAGGCGCCCCGACGCATCCGCCGCCACCGCCCCCCGCCCGGCGTCCGCCGCCCGCAGGTGCCTGACCAGATCGGCGGGCAGGTCGGGCGTATCGCAGGGGACGGTGAGAACGCGCGTCCGCCCGCGCGCCTGCGTCCATTCCAGCGCCGCCAGCACGCCCGCCAGCGGGCCGGGGTGGCCGGGCACCGGATCGGGCAGGACCGGCAGACCGAAGCGGGCGAAACGCGCCGCGTCACCGTTGGCGTTCAGCGCCAGCGCGCCCACCTGCGGGGCGATGCGGGCGATGACGGCGTCGAGCAGCGTCGCCCTCCGCCAGGGCCGCAGCCCCTTGTCGCCGCCGCCCATCCGCGTGGCGAGGCCCCCGGCGAGAATCACCGCAGCGGGCATGTCCATCGGGATTGCATCCTGCGCCCGCTCGACGGGCCGCATCTCATGCCGCCGGTGCAGCGGGCGGGGACGCCATGCGGGCGAGAACATCGCGCGCATAGGCTTCCTCGGCACCCGCGCGCCACTGGTCATCGTCCAGATAGACCAGCCGCGCCGTCACACCCGGCAGCGCCGCGAACTGGCGCATGAGGTTGTCGGGAAAGAGCGAGCTGCGCAGATGCGCGAAACGCGGCACCGCCTTGAGCACATGCGCGGCGGCGCGGGTGCACTGGGTCCGGGCGACCGGCCCCTCGACCTGCGCGGCGGCAAAGGCAAGCGCGGCCTCCTGCGGGGCCAGATCGACGGTCAGCTTGACAAGGTGATAGCCGCCGCTGGCCTGGAATCCGGTATATTCGGCCTCGAGCGCGTCGGTGACGCCGTAGTAGAGGTCGTTGCGTTCGACCAGACCCGGCGAGGTGAAGCTGCCCGCCGGGTCGAAAAGCACCCGCTGGTCGGCGTTGATGAGCAGCCCCGTATGGGCGCCGTTGCGGGTGTCGTTATTGAGGCAGGTATACAGCGTCACCAGCGGCGGCCCCGGCGCGACGAACCGCGCGCGGGCCACGGCGACCTCGGGCGCCCACACCGCCTTGCCCGTGCATCCGGCAAGAACCAGCGGAGCGCCGATGACGAAGGCGCGCCGGTCGATCATCAGGCGTTGAGAAGCGCCGCCACGATCAGCGCGACTGCCGCGATGATGAAGCCGCGCGTCACGAACTTGATGAAGCCGGCAAAGGTCTTTTCCTGGTTGGTGGTGTCCATCTGTCCGTGGACGAATTGCTGTTCGGCCATGCGGCGTCTCCTTCGGGTATCTTTCCATCCGGTTAGCCGATTTGCGCGGGCCTGTCACCTGCCCCCTGCGCCAACCCGTCGCAGGGCATCGAGGTCGGCGATAGTCGCGGGGTCATCGTCTGCCGCCGCCAGCAGTGCGGCAGTCTCGGGCAGCAGGCGGCGGATGTAGAAGGCCGCCAGCGGTTTGCGGCCCGGATCGGCGGCGGCGGCCTTCAGATGCGCCCCGGCGCCCAGCACACGGGCGAAGGCGCGCAGGAACGGCACTGCCGCGCCGCCGCGTTCAGGCACCGGGCGGGCCAGCAGGACATCGAGCGTGGCGCGCAGGGCGTCGGTCGCGCGGGCGACGGGGGCGGCGAGGTCCGGCAGCGGCGATGCCGCCGCCGTTGCCGCCACCTCGCCGATCAGCACACGGGCGGCGGCCCCGCCGTCAGCCAGCTTGCGCCCGACCAGATCGAGCGCCTGAATCCCGTTGGTGCCCTCGTAGATCTGCGTCACCCGCACGTCGCAGGCCAGGCGGGCGGCGCCGGTCTCCTCGATATAGCCCATGCCGCCGTGAATCTGGATGCCGGTCTGGGCGGCGTCATGGCCGGTGTCGGTGCAGAACGCCTTGGCGATCGGCGTCAGCAGCCCGGCGCGGGCCTGCCACTCGGGCGCGCCGGTCGCGGCGGCCATGTCGATGGCCAAGGCGCAGGCGAACATGATCGCGCGGGCGGCGAACAGGTCGGCCTCCATGGTGGCCAGCATCCGGCGCACATCCGGGTGTCCGATGATCGAGCCGCCGCCCTGCACGCGGGTTTGCGCATGGGCGCGCGCCAGTTGCAGCGCCGCCTCGGCGATGCCGACCCCCTGCGCCGCCACCCCCAGCCGCGCGTGGTTCATCATCGTGAACATCGCCGCCATGCCGCCGCCCTCGGCGCCGATCAGCCAGCCCTTCGCGCCCTCGAAGCGCATCTCGGCGGTGGGTGAACCGTGCAGGCCCAGCTTGTGTTCCAGCCGCGTCGCATGGACGGCGTTGCGGGCGCCGGTATCTGGCAGGAATTTCGGCACCAGAAACAGGCTGATGCCGCGCGTGCCCGCAGGCGCGCCGGGCAGGCGGGCAAGCACCAGATGGCTGATGTTTCCGACGAAATCGCATTCACCCCAGGTGATGAAGATCTTCGACCCCGTGATGGCGAAGGTGCCGTCGCCGTCCGGTTGTGCCCGCGTGGCCAGCGCGCCCACGTCGGACCCGGCCTGCGGCTCGGTCAGGTTCATCGTGCCCGACCATTCGCCCGCGACCAGCTTCGGCAGCACCGTGTCGCGGACCCAGCCTTCGGGGGCATGGCGGGTCAGCGCCTCGATCTGGCCCTGTGTGAGCAGCGGGTTCAGTTGCAGCGCGAGGTTCGCGCCCGACATCATCTCGTTCACCGCCGTCGCCAGCACCAGCGGCAGGCCCGCGCCGCCGTGATCGGGGCTGGCGGCAAGGCCGATCCAGCCGCCTGCGGCAATCTGGCGGAACGCCTCGGCGAAACCGGGCGAGGAAATCACCTCGCCATCTTCCAGCCGCGCCGGGTGCAGGTCGCCTGCCGCGTTGGCCGGGGCCAGCACCTCGTCACACAGCCGCCCGGCCTCGGCCAGCACGGCGGCGCTGGTGTCGGGTGTGGCCTCGGCAAAGCGGCCGGTCTGCGCCAGCGCGCCGTAATCCGCGACATGGTCAAGGTGAAAGCGGATTTCATCCGTGGGCGATTGCCAGGTCATGCGGCTCTCCTCGCGGCTGCGGCGGGTTCACTTGCGGGGCGGCCGGGACTATGTGCGGGCGGGCGGTGAAACGCCATCGGCACGGAGGCTGACGTTACGTCATGGAGAAGGCGACCATCACGCTTGCCGCCGATGCGGACGGCATCGCCCGCGCCGCCGCGCTGCTGCGCGAGGGGCGGCAGGTCGCCTTTCCGACCGAGACGGTCTACGGTCTTGGTGCCGATGCGCGCGATGATCGCGCGGTGGCGGGCATCTATGCGGCCAAGGGGCGGCCCGCGTTCAATCCGCTGATCGTCCACGTCGCCGATACCGACACAGCGCAGCAGATCGCGGCGTTTTCACCCAAGGCGCGCGCCCTTGCCGATGCGTTCTGGCCGGGGCCGCTGACGCTGGTGCTGCCGCTGCGCGCGGGGGCCGGGATATCGAGGCTGGTCACGGCGGGGCTGGACTCGGTCGCGCTGCGGGTGCCCGCGCATCCGGTGGCGCGCGCGCTGCTGGCCGCGTTCGGCGGGCCGGTGGCGGCGCCGTCCGCGAATCCGTCGGGGCGAATCAGCCCGACGACGGCGGCGCATGTGGTCGCGGGGCTGTCGGGCCGCATCGCTGCGGTGCTTGATGGCGGCGCAACGCCGGTGGGCGTCGAATCAACCATCGTCGGCTTCGACAGCGACGCGCCGGTCCTGCTGCGCCCCGGCGGCGTGGCGGGCGAGGATATCGCGCGGGTGCTCGGCCAGCCGCTGCGCCGCCCGGACAGCCCGGCGCAGCCCACTTCGCCGGGACAGCTTGCCTCGCATTATGCGCCGCGCGGGAGGGTGCGGCTGGAGGCGACCGAGGCGCACCCCGGCGAGGTGATGCTGGGTTTCGGGCCGGTGGACGGCGCGCTGAACCTGTCGCCGTCAGCCGACATGACCGAGGCCGCCGCGAACCTGTTCGCGATGCTGCACCGGCTGGACGAGGCGGGCGCCGAAGCGATCTGCGTCGCGCCGATCCCGCGTCGGGGGCTGGGCGTGGCGATCAACGACCGCCTTGCGCGTGCCGCCGCACCGCGCGACCGCTCATAGCGGCGGCTGACCGACGGCGCGCAGGGCCTCGGTCTCGCGTCGCGCGTCGCGCAGAGCGTCCATCGCGGCGCGCAATTCGGCCTCGGTCTGGGTAAGCTGGTTGGTGATCTCGGCCTCGCGCTGCTGAAGATAGGTTATGGCCTGATCGCGGGTTTCCTCGGCCTCGTGCAGCGCCTGCGCCATCCGGTCCAGTTCACCGATGTCCACGCCCGTCACGCGCGTGAACCTGTGGACCAGCCAGTAGGCGAACCATCCCAGAAGAAAGGCGACGAACAGCACCACGGCGGTAGCAAGGATGAATTCCGAGCGGTTCATCGACCAATCCCTATCCCTGGCGCCATCATCCGCCGGACCCTGCGCCTGTGTCCAGATCATCCGGGCGCGCGTGAAGCCGCACGCCGGGGCGGTCCGGGCCGCCCCCGGCGGCATCCGCATCGCCCGCCACCCCCTCGTCCGCCGCCCCGCCGTTCAGGCGGAACTCGATGCGGCGGTTGGCCTCGCGGCCCTCTTCGGTGCCGTTGTCGGCGATCGGGTCGGCCTCGCCGTAGCCCCTGGCCTCGAAATTCGACACCGGCACGCGGCGCGCCAGAAGCGCGTTCAGCACCGCCTCGGCGCGATTCTGGCTGAGACGCAGGTTCGTCTCCTCGCGGCCCTGGCTGTCGGTGTAGCCCGCGATGAGCAGCGGCGCCTCGTCGCAGTTGCGCAGGATGTCGGCGATCCCGTCCAGCGCCTGCATCCCCTGGCCCGAGATCGTCGCCGATCCGGGGTCGAAGGTGATCTTCCTGGCATCCGTCACGGCGCGGATGCGCGCGAGACATTCCTCGGGCGGCAGCAGCGCCGCCGCCGGATCGAGCGCCTCGTCATAGGTCACGTCCAGCGTGAAGCTCGCCGCCTGGCCCAGCCGCTCGATCAGCAGCCGCGAGATCGTGTCATGCGCGTCGGGTTCGCCGCTGCGGCCGGAAAGGGTGATGCGGTCGGGCTGCACGCGCAGGTTGCCGGTCGTCACATGGCCCAGCGCCTCGATCCCGGCAAGGACGCGCACCGGCCAGCCTGCGGGCAGGCCCTCGGGCGTGATCCGCGTCGCCATCGTGACGCGCGCGGCGCCGAATTCGGCCTCGGCAAGGCTGCGCACGGCGGTTTCGGCCATCGCATCGCCCAGCCGCCCGCGCAGGGTCGCACCGGTGTCCGAGACCGTCACGCTGAATTCGGGCGGGCCGATCATCACCGGGACGGCGTCCGGCAGGCTGGCGGCAAGGGAAAAGGCCGAGGGCATGTCCGCCTCGATCATCTGGCGCGCCTGTTCAAAGCGCTCGGGGTCGGACCCCGGCTCGCCGACCAGCGCGACATCGGTGTTCGAGATCGTCAGCGTCCCTGCACCCAGTTCGGCCAGCGCCCGGATACCGGCGACCGCCGCCTCGCCCCAGTGCGAGGACGGCGTGCCGAGGCCGATGATGCAGCTTGCGCCGGGCAGGACACCGGCGGCGGTGGCGGCGGCAAGGATCGCGTCGCGCGACGCCTCGGAATCGGCGGCGCAGGCGTCGAAGCGGGCGCCGTTGTCGTCGATGACGAAGCGCAGGGTGAAGGGCGCGATCACCGGGCGCGGCGCGCTGATGTCGAGTGCCAGCCGCACCCCCTGCGGCGCGGCGGCGCGAAGGTCGGTCTCGATGCGGCGGCGTTCCTCGCGGCTTTGGGCGGTGGCGGTCACCTCGACCCGGCCGGGGGTGACGGAAATCTTGGCGCGCGGCAGGCGGGCCAGCGCGGTCATCGCCAGATCGAGCGCGCGGTTCCAGCCTTCGGGCACCGGGTAATCCGCCGATTGCAGCAGGTCGGCGACCGGCTGGCCCGTGGCGGCGGACCCCGCCCGCGCGCCCAGCGCCTCGCGGTCCATCACGGCGGGGACCAGCCCCACCAGCGACACCCCGCCATCGTTGCGCAGGATCTCGACCGAGAATTCCGGCGGCGAAAGCCCGGCGGATTCAGTCACATGCATGTTGTCGATGACCCGGCTCGCATCGACGACGGTGCCTGCCGCCGAAATGGCGCGGAAGCGCTGGGCCTCGGTCGGCGCCTCGCCCTCGATGACGATCTGCAACCCGTCGCCGACGATACGCGCCCAGTCATGGCCGTTGTCGATGAGCGCCTCGCGCACCGCCATCACCGAGCGTTCCTCGACCGAGCGGGCGATGATGCGCGCGCTGCCCCAGGCCGCGACGGCGGCGACGGCAAAGGCGATGGCCGAGAGGATGAGAGTTCGCAGGCGCATCAACCTTGGGGTGCAGGGCAACGATCAGGCAACGATTCGGGGCACTGGTAGCGGCGGGCGTCAGGGGGTGCAATCGCGGCGCTCAGAACAGCAGCGCAGCGGCAAGAAACGGCACAACCAGCAGCCCGGCATCGCGATTTGAACGAAACAGCCGCAGCAGGCCCGGCCCGTCGTGCAGATCAAGGCGGACGAGCTGCCATGTCATGTGCCAGCCCATCGCCCAGGGCGCGCCCAGCGCCAGGACCAGTGCCAGGATCGAACGTTCGCGCGCCGCCAGCACCACCGCCAGCCCCATGAGCAGCACCGTGGCCACCAGAAAGCCCCGCAGCCAGCGCGGGCTGTCGGCGCCGAACAGCCGCGCGGTCGATTTCACCCCGATGAGCGCGTCGTCCTCGGCGTCCTGATGGGCATAGATCGTGTCGTAGAACAGCGTCCAGGCGATGCCCGAGGCGAACAGCACCACGGCAGGCCAGCCCAGCGCATCGGCGTGCGCGGCCCAGCCCAGCATCGCGCCCCAGTTGAACGCGAGGCCGAGAAAGACCTGTGGCCACCAGGTGAACCGCTTGGCGAAGGGATAGACCGCCGCAGGAACCAGCGCGGCAACGCCCAGCCAGATCGCGGCGGGCGGAAAGGTCAGCAGGATCGCAAGGGCCACAAGGCATTGCAGCACCGCCCAGACCAGCGCGCCCCGCGCCGTGACCTGCCCCGAGGGGATCGGGCGCCGTGCGGTGCGCTCGACCGACCCGTCGATGTCGCGGTCGGTGATGTCGTTCCAGGTGCAACCCGCCCCGCGCATGAGAAACGCCCCCGCCGCGCAGGCAACGGCGACCCAGAGATCGCCCAATCCGGCGCGGCCGTCGGCCAGCATCGCCAGCAGCAGCCCCCACCAGCAGGGGATCAGCAGCAGCCAGGTGCCGATCGGCCGGTCGATCCGCGACAGCCGCAGCCATGGCCGCCATGATGCGGGCGCGCTTGTGTCGACCCAGTTGCCGGTTTTCGCATCGGCGACGGGGGCCACTGGCAATACCGGATCGCTCGCCATATCAACATCCCATGTCGCCCAAGCTGCGCCTCTTTCTGGACCATGCCCTGCACGAGGGGCAAGCCGTCCCTCTGGGCGAGGCCGAGGCGAATTATCTCTTTGCGGTGATGCGCGCGCAAAAGGGGACGCCGGTTGCGCTGTTCAACGGTCGGGACGGCGAATGGGAGGCCGTTGTCGACGAGACCGGCCGCCGTTCTGGCAGCCTGCGCGTCGGCACCCGGCTGCGGGTGCAGGCCCAGCCGCCGGACCTGTGGCTGCTGTTCGCGCCGCTGAAGAAGACCCGCACCGATTTCGTCATCGAGAAGGCGGTCGAGATGGGCGTGGCGCGCATCCTGCCGGTGCTGACCGGCCATACCAATTCCGAGCGCGTGAATGTCGCCCGCCTGCAGGCCCATGCCCGCGAGGCCGCCGAACAATGCGGCGCGCTGCATGTGCCCGAGGTGGCCGCGCCGGTGCCGCTGATGCCGCTGCTCGACGGCTGGGACGACCGGCCGCTGTGGTTCTGCGACGAACATCTTGCAGGCACCCGCATCCATCCGCCGCAGGCGGCGCGGGGTGCGGTGCTGATCGGTCCCGAGGGCGGCTTTACCGATGCCGAGCGCGCCCGGCTGCGCACCATGCCGCAGGCGGTGCCGGTGGCGCTGGGCCCGCGCATCCTGCGCGCCGAGACGGCCGCGGTGGCGGCGCTGACGCTCTGGCAGATCACCTGCGGCGACTGGCGATGACACGCCGCGCGCCCCGTGGCTGACCTCATCCGCCCCGAGGTGATGGCGGCGCTGGTGCGCTGGCGCGGGGTGCTGGGCGCGCTGGCCACCGGCGCCTTCGGCTTCTGGCTTGCCGCGCGCTTCTTCGGCAGTATCGCGGTGATCGGCTGGGGGTTGCTGGTGCTGTCGCCGGTGCTGCTGCTGATCGCGGTGCAGCGCCGCCGTTTCGCCGATGCGGGCGGCGACGGGCCGGGGCTGGTCGAGCTGGTCGAGGGCCGGATCGGCTATTTCGGCCCGTCAGGCGGCGGATTCGTCGCGCTGGACGATCTGGAGGAAATCCTGCTGGCCGGGGCGGGCGAGGCACGGGTCTGGCTGCTGCGCGGAGCCGGGGCGGAACTGGCGGTGCCCTTGGGCGCCGAAGGCGCCGAGGTGCTGTTCGACGCCTTCGTGTCGCTGCCGGGGGTCACGGCAGCGCTGCTGGTGGCGGTGGTTTCCACGGACCCCGAGGACGCCGGACCGTTGCATGTCTGGCGCAGGCCGCGCGGCTGACCCGGCCCCGAACCCGGCCCGGACCGGGCCGGAAACAGCGCGCGGATTCGCGCCATCTTCTGCGCGCCCGCGCGCAGCCGCCGGGCGTTGACTTCCCCTGTGCCGCGCCGCATGGCCTGAGGCCGTGACGACTCGACCGAACGGAAGGCCGCAAGACCCATGTCCATCCCCCAGTCCGGCGGCGGGCCGATCGAAGACGACACGCAGCTTGCGCAATACCTTGCCGACGGCTGCAAGCCGCGCGACCAGTGGCGCATCGGCACCGAGCACGAGAAGTTCGGCTTCTTCACCGACACGCACGAACCGCTGCCCTACGGCGGCCCGCGTTCGATCAGCGCGATCTTCGACGCGCTGATCGCGCGCGGCTGGGAGGCGCAGCGCGAGGGTGACAACATCGTCGGCCTGACGAAGGCGGGCGCGAACATCAGCCTTGAACCGGGCGGCCAGTTTGAATTGTCGGGCGCGCCGCTGGCCAGCCTGCACGAGACCGCTGCCGAACTGGACGCCCATCTGGCCGAGGTGAACGCCATTGCCGCGCCGATGGGGGTGCGGTTCCTGGGCGTGGGCGCGGCGCCGGAATGGACGCATGACCGGATGCCGGTGATGCCCAAGGGGCGTTACCGGCTGATGACCGAATACATGGGGCGGGTCGGCACGCACGGCACCCAGATGATGTATCGCACCGCCACCGTGCAGGTGAACCTGGATTTCGGCTCGGAATCCGACATGGTGCAGAAGCTGCGCGTGGCGTTGGCGTTGCAGCCGGTGGCGACGGCGCTGTTCGCGGCCTCGCCCTTCTTCGAGGGGCGGCTGAACGGGCACAAATCCTGGCGGGCGCGGATCTGGCGGTCGCTGGACGATGCGCGGACCGGGATGCTGCCCTTCGTGTTCGAGGACGGCTTCGGGTTTGAGCGCTATGCCGACTGGGTGCTGGGCGTGCCGATGTATTTCGTCTACCGCGACGGGCAGTATATCGACGCGCGCGGCCAGAGCTTTCGTGATTTTCTGGCCGGTCGCCTGCCCGCGCTGCCGGGCGAACGGCCCACGCTGTCCGACTGGGCCGACCACCTGACCACGGTTTTCCCCGAGGCGCGGCTGAAGCGCTTCATCGAGATGCGCGGCGCCGATGCCGGGCCTGCGGCGATGATGAAGGCCCTGCCTGCGTTCTGGGTCGGGCTGCTGTATGACGCCGACGCACAGGATGCGGCCTGGGATCTGGTGAAGGGGCTGGACGGCGACACGCGCGAGGCGCTGCGGGTCGCCGCGTCGGTGTCCGGTCTGGCGGGTGCGGCGGGCGGGCATCGCCTGATCGACCTTGCCCGCGAGGCGGTGAAGATCGCCGGGGCCGGGCTGCGCGCGCGCGGGCTGGACGACGGCGCGGGGGACGAAAGCCGCTATCTGGCGCCGCTGCAGGACGGGCTTGCGCGCGGCGAATGTCCCGCCGACCGCATGATCGCGGCCTACGAAGGCGACTGGGGCGGTGATCTGGCGCGAATCTACGACGACTATGCCCTGTGATCCGTCCGGGTCAGAGCAGCCGCGAGAACAGCCACGCCCACATCAGCGCACCCATGAAGGCCATCGGCAGGATCCACCAGCCCGGCGCAGGCTGGAGCGGCGGGCGCGAAGGCGTGACACGGGCGAATGTCGTGGCGTCGGACATCAGGCGATCCTCGCATCTGGGGCGACGATAGCCTGCCACGCGGACGGTTGAACAACCGTAAACGCGACCGGGCAGAAATTCCGGCAATTCGTGTTATTTTCGTCTGATCCTCGGCTCGGTGCCGTGGCGCAGCCGCGAGATGTTGCCCGCGTGGCGGATGTAGACCAGCACGGCAAGGACCAGCGCAAGGAACACGACCTCGCCCCGGCCCATGAGCAGCGCCCAGACCGGCGTGAACCCGGCGGCCAGCAGGGCGGCCAGGCTGGAATAGCGCATCACCGCAGCCACCGCCGCCCAGGTCGCGCAGGCCGCCAGCCCGACCGGCCAGGCCAGCGCCAGCATCACCCCAAGGAAGGTCGCCACCCCCTTGCCGCCGCGAAACCGCAGCCAGACCGGGAAGCAATGACCGAGAAAGGCGAAAAGGCCCGCAAGCTGCGCCGCATCCTCGCCCGCCAGCGCCCGTGCCAGCAGCACCGCCAGCGCACCCTTGGCGCCGTCCAGCAGCAGCGTCGCAGCCGCCGCGCCCCTGTTGCCGGTGCGCAGCACGTTGGTGGCGCCGATATTGCCCGAGCCGATCCTGCGCAGGTCGCCCAGGCCCAGCGCGCGGGCAAGGATGATGCCGAAGGGGATCGACCCCAGCAGATACCCCGCCAGCGCCCAGAGGGTCAGGATCCCCGGCGTCGAGATGATCTCAGGCATCGGCCCCTCCGAATACGCGCCGCCCGGCAACCCAGGTGCCCCTCACCCGGCCCTCCATCCGCGCGCCGTCGAACGGAGTGTTGCGCGATTTGGAACGCAGCGTTTCGCGATCAAGAACAAACGGCGCGTCCGGGTCGAACAGCACCAGATCGGCGGGCGCACCGGCCTGCAGCCGCCCGCCCTCCAGCCCCAGCCGCCGCGCCGGGTTCAGCGACAGCGCCCGGAACAGTTGCGACAGGGTCAGATGCCCGCCATGCACCAGCCGCAGCGCGGCGGGCAGCAGGGTTTCAAGACCGACCGCACCGCTTGCGGCCTGCTCGAACGGCAGGCGCTTCGATTCCTCGTCCTGCGGGGTGTGCATCGAACAGATCACGTCGATGGTGCCGTCCGCCACCGCCTGCACCATGGCCATGCGGTCATCCTCGGATCGCAGCGGCGGCGTCAGCTTGAAGAAGGTCCGCCAGTCGCCCACGTCGAATTCGTTCAGCGTCAGGTGATGCACCGACACGCCCGCCGTCACGTCCAGCCCGGCGGCGCGGGCGCGTTCCAGACGCGGCAGCGCGCGGGCGGTGGTGATCTGGTCGATATGCAGCCGCACGCCGGTCATTTCCGCCAGCGCAAGGTCGCGATCAAGGCCGATGCGTTCGGCCAAAGGGTGCACCGAGGGCAGGCCGCGCAGGGTGGCGAATGCGCCATGGGTCGCCACCGCGCCCGAGGACAGCGACGGTTCCTGCACATGCGCCACGACCAGCGCGCCCATGCTGCGCGCATAGGTCAGCGCGCGGGCATAGACGCGGGTGTTTTCAACCACCCGCAGCCCGTCCGAAAACGCCACGGCGCCCGCGTCGCGCAGAAAGGCGATCTCGGTCATCTCGCGCCCCGCGCGCCCCTTGGTCAGGGCGGCCATCGGATGAACCCGCACCACGCAATCCGCCTGCGCGCGCCGGGCGTGGAATTCTAGGATTTCGGGCGTGTCGATCACCGGGTCGGTGTCGGGCCGCGTGACGATGGTGGTCACCCCGCCCGCCGCTGCCGCCTGCCCGGCGGAACGCAGGCTTTCCTTGTGCCGCGCGCCGGGTTCACCCACCTGCACGCCCCAGTCGACGATGCCGGGCGCAAGGCACAGGCCCCGCCCGTCCACCTGTTCGAGCGCCCGGAACCGCGCCTCGGGGTCGGGCACCGGATCGGTGACGATGTCGTAGATATGCCCGTCGCGGATGATGAGATGGCCGCTGCGCGCGCCGTCCTCGGGGTCGATCAGGGTCGCGCCGATGATGATCGTGTCACGCATCGCGCACCTCCGTTGCCGCGCGGCCGACGCGCGAGTCCCCTTCCACACGGCGCGCGCGCAGGTTGGCGGCCAGAAGCTCCATCGCCGCCATGCGCACCGCGACGCCCATTTCCACCTGGGTCTGGATCACCGAGCGGTTGATGTCGTCGGCAATGGTGCCGTCGATTTCCACCCCGCGATTCATCGGCCCCGGATGCATGACGATGGCATCGGGTTTCGCATGGGCCAGCTTGGCGGCATCCAGCCCGTAGAGGTGGAAATATTCGCGCTCGGACGGGATGAAGCCGCCGTCCATGCGCTCCTTCTGGAGGCGCAGCATCATCACCACATCGACACCCGCCAGCCCCTCGTTCATGTCGTGGAACACCTCGCAGCCCATGTCGGCAATGCCCGGCGGCAGCAGGGTCGGCGGGCCGATCAGGCGCAGGCGGTTGCCCATCTTGCCCAGGAGCAGCAGATTTGATCGCGCAACGCGGGAATGGGCGATATCGCCGCAGATCGCGATGGACAGCCGGTGCAGCCGCCCGCGCGCGCGGCGGATGGTCAGTGCATCCAGCAGCGCCTGCGTCGGATGTTCGTGCCGCCCGTCGCCTGCATTCAGCACCGCGCAATCCTGCACCTTCTGCGCCAGCAGATCGACCGCGCCCGAGGCGTGATGCCGCACCACCAGCAGGTCGGGCCGCATCGCGTTCAGCGTCAGCGCGGTGTCGATCAGCGTCTCGCCCTTGGCGACGGACGAGCGCGCCATGGCCATGTTCATCACATCGGCGCCAAGGCGTTTCCCCGCCAGTTCAAAGCTGGCCTGGGTGCGGGTCGAGTTCTCGAAGAACATGTTGATCTGCGTCAGCCCCGCCAGCACGTCACGCGGCGGATGGCCCGCGCGGTTCGATTCGGCATGGGTATCGGCAAGATCGAGCAGGGTGACGATATCCTCGGGCGAAAGCGTCTCGATCCCCAGCAGATGCGCGGCGCCAAACGACATGAGAAACCCCCTGCGACTAGCAGGGGTTTAGCGTGGCCGGGGCGGTATGGGTAGGGGGTGAGGGCGCCGCTGCCCGTTTCGTCATTGCGAGCGCAGCGAAGCAATCCACGCCGGGTGCAGGTTGCGGCATGGATTGCCGCGAAGGCTTCGCCTTCTCGCAATGACGGCGGGGCCTACCCCGCGCGCCCGCGCCGCCTTGCCAGTGCGCTTGCGCCCACCGCCAGCAGGATGATCAGCCCCACCAGCACCTGTCGCACATAGGAATCGACCCGCATCTGCGTCAGTCCGTTGTCCAGCGCCCCCAGCACCACCACGCCCGCCAGCGTGGCCAGCACGCGCGGCTGGCCGCTTTCGGTCAGGCTCTGGCCCAGAAACACCGCCGCAATCGCCGTCAGCATCAGCCCGTCGCCCTGGATCGGGTTCGCCGATGCCACGCGCGAGGCATACATCAGCCCGGCAATCGCCGCCCCCGCGCCGGTAAAGACGAAGGCCGACAGCCGCAACGCCACGACGCGGACCCCGGCCAGCCGCGCGGCCTCGGCATTGCCGCCGATGGCATAGAGGCGGCGGCCGTAGCTGGTCTGCTCCATCACCAGCCACAGCGCCGCCGTCACCGCCAGCGCAACAATGGTCAGCGACGGAATCCGCAGCACGCGGGTGCCGTCCTGCCCTATCGCAATGCCGGAACGGGCAAAATCGCCGAAAGCCGCCGGAATGTCCGCGCCGGATATTGTCCTGCCATCAGAAACAATGAACGCCGCGCCCGAGAGCACCGTCATCGTCGCCAGCGTGGCGATGAACGGCAATATCCCGGCCAGCGACACCAGCATCCCGTTCGCCACCCCGGCCGCGACCCCCACCACCAGCGCCGTGCCCAGCGCGGGCACCATGCCGAAGCCCGCCTTGAACATCACCGCCGCGACCACGCCCGCGAGGCTGGCCATCGCGCCCACCGACAGGTCGAAATCGCCCATCGCCATCACCACGGTCATGGCGACCGAGACCACCAGCAGCATCGACACCTGCTGGCTGATGTTCAGCCAGTTGCCGAGCGTCGGAAAGGTCGCGGGCTTCATCACCGAGAAGAAGACGATGATCGCCACCATGCCGATCAGGCTGGCCGAACGGCGGAGCAGGGTCATGCGGCGGGCCTGTCGTAGCACATGGTCAGCAGATCACCCTCGGCCAGCCCCTCGTTGCGCACCAGATGCGCGATGCGGCCCCCTTGCAGCACCACGATCCGGTCGGCAAGGCCGATCACCTCCTGCAGGTCCGACGACGCGAGGATCACCGCCACCCCCTGCGCGGCCAGTGCGCGGATCACCCGATACAGGTCGTGGCGCGCACCGACATCGACGCCCCGCGTGGGTTCGTCGAGCAGCAGCAGGCGCGGCGCCCCGCCCACCGCGCGGGCGAACAGCACCTTCTGCTGGTTGCCGCCCGAGAGCGTGACCGGCAGCGCCTGCGGCCCCCCGGCCTTGAGCCGCACCTCGGCGCCGCGCTGCGCCAGCAGGCGGCGCTCGGCGGCGCGATCAAGGAACAGGCGCGCGCGGGCCAGCCGGTCGAGATGCGGCAGCGCCACGTTTTCGACGATGGGCCGCAGCATCATCAGCCCCTCGACCCGGCGTTCGCGCGGGATATAGGCGACACCGGCGGCCCAGGCGGCGGCGGGGTCGGCGGGCGGCAGCGGCGTTCCGGCCAGCGTGACGTTGCCTTTGCGCGGGATGGCACCGACCAGCGCGCGCAGCAGTTCCCCGCGCCCTGCCCCCGCCAGCCCGGCAAGACCCAGCACCTCGCCCGGCGCCACGGCAAGGCTGATGTCGTGCAGCGGTCCGGCGCGCAGCCCCTCGATGCGCAGCACCGGCGGTGTATCGGGCGGGGCGGGGCGCGGCGGGTAGAGATCGGACAGGTCGCGGCCGGTCATCTCGTGGATGAGGCGCGCCTGGTCGGTGTCGCCCCGGACATGCGACGAAATCCGCGCCCCGTCGCGCAGGACCGTGACGCGGTCGGCCAGCGCCATCACCTCGGCGATGCGGTGGCTGACGTAAAGCACGCCCACGCCCTGCGCCCGCAGGTCGCGGATCACCGCGAACAGCCGTTCCGATTCCGCGCCGGTCAGCGCGGCGGTCGGTTCGTCCATGATGATGTAGCGCGCCCGGTCCTTGCCGATCAGGGTTGTGGCGATGCGGCACAGCATCCGGTCGCCCAGGCCCAGCCGCAGCATCGGCACGGCGGGGTCGATGTGGTCCAGCCCCAGCGCATCCAGCGCCACCCGCGCGCGGCGCCGCAGTTCCCGCCAGTTGATCAGCCCCGCCCGGCGCGGAAACGGGCGATGCAGGTGCATGTTTTCCGCCACCGAGAGGGTCGGGACGACGTGCATCTCCTGATGAATGAAGCGCAGCCCGTGCGCCTGCGCCGCTTCGGGACGGGCAAGGACCACCGGCTGCCCGTCGATCATCACCCAGCCCCGGTTCGGCTGTTCCAGCCCCGCCAGCAGGCGGATCAGGGTCGACTTGCCCGCGCCGTTCTCGCCCATGAGCGCATGAACCTCGCCGGGGCGCAGCATGAGAGAGACCCCGCGCAATGCCTGCACGGGGCCGTAGTTGCGGCTGACATCCTCAAGCGCGAGCGTCACCGCGCCGCTTCACTCCGCCGCGTTGTCGGCGGTGATCAGCACGGTCGGCACGAAGATCGCGTCCGAATCGAAGCTGCCGCCGTCCAGCAGGGTCGCCACCGCATCCGCCGCCGCCGCGCCGATCCCGGCGAAATCCTGCGCGACGGTGGCCTTGAAGTTGCCGCCCTTCGCCACCTCGTCCCGTGCCTGCGGATTGGCGTCGATGCCGGTGATGACGATGCCCTCGCCCTCGCGGCCTGCGGCCTCGATCGCCTGCAACGCGCCCAGCGCAGGCTGGTCCCAGGCGGCCCAGACGGCATTGATCGAACCGGCATCGGGGTTGGCGGCCAGCACCGCCTCCATCTGCGCGCGCGAATCGGCGATGCCGCCGTCCGATACGTCGGGGGTGATGCGGTCGATCACGGTGATGCCGTCATGTTCGGCAAAGATGCGGTCGGCCTCGGCGCCCCTGATCTGCACCGGCGGGAACGGGTCGAAGGTGAACATCACCACATTGCCCGCGCCGCCGATGGCGTCGATGACGAAATTCGCGGTCTCGGCGGCCATTTCCACCCCGTCCGAGGTGACGTTGACCGCGAGCAGCGGATCGCTGCCCGCATCCATGCCGACCACCGGAATCCCGGCGTCCGCCGCCACCTGCAGCCCGGCGCCGACCTGTGCGGGATCGACGTTGATGACGATGGCATCGACACCCTGCGTCACCGCATCCTCGATCCGGCTGATGACGGCGGCCACGTCACCGGCGGTATCGACGACATTCACATCCCAGCCCAGCGCGTCGGCGCGCTCGGAAAACGCATCGACGTAGAACTGCGTGCCCGGCTGGGCGAGATAGGGCGTGATGACGGCCACGTCCTGCGCAAAGGCAGGCAGGGCAAGGGTCAGCGTGGCGGCGGTGGAAAGAAGCAGTCTGTGCATGGTCCCCCCTCGGGAATGGCGTTCGGCTCTTGATCGCAGGATGATTGGCAGGGCAGAGCATGACTGTAAAGCAGCGGAGGCCGCCCATGCGCGCGCTCATCGGCATCGACATCGGCACCACCGCGCTGAAGGCGGTGATGACGGACGCAACCGGCGCGCGGCTGGCCGAATACCGCGCGTCCTATCCGCTGTCGCGCCCGCATCCGGGCTGGGCCGAACAGGACCCCGGCGACTGGTGGGCGCATGTCCGCGCGGCGCTGGACGATTTCGCGCGCCACCCGGCGGCGGACAGGGTCGCCGCCATCGGCGTCACCAGCCAGGTGAACAGCCATGTTTTCGCGGGCGCCGACCTTGCGCCGCTGGCCCCGGCGATCATCTGGCAGGACACCCGCGCAGGCGCCGAGGCGGCGGCGCTGGACGCGCGGCTGACGGAGGAGGAAAAGATCGCCGCGCTGGGTGCGCCGATGCCGGTCGATGCCAGCCATGCCCTTGCGCGGATGGCGTGGATGGCGGCGCATGAGGCGGGGGTCCGGGCACGAACCGCCCATGTCATGGCGCCGAAGGACTGGGTGATCGCGCGGCTGACCGGGCGGGTCGTGGCCGATCCGGTGGCCTCGGTCGGGCTGGTGGGCACCGATCTGGCCTATGCGGATGCGGTGCTGGCGCTGGTGCCCGGCGCGCGCGACCTGCTGCCGGTGCTGGCCGATCCGCTGGAGGTGGCCGGGCCGGTGCGGGCCGGGCTGCCCTTTGCGGGCGTGCCGGTGGCAGTGGGGACGATGGATGCCTGGGCCTCGATGTTCGGCGTCGGCGTGGCGCGCGAGGGGCAGACGATGGACCTGTCGGGTACGTCGGAAGTGCTGGGGCTGATCTCGTCCACCCGCAACAACACGCCAGGGGCGATCACCTTCGCGCCGTGGCGCGGCATCACGCTGCACGCCGGGCCGACGGCGGCGGGGGGCGCGGCGCTCGACTGGGTGGCGCGGCTGACCGGGCACGGCGTCGCGGATGCGGCGGCGCTGGCCGAAGACCTGCCGCTGCGCGCGGGCAGCCCGCTGTTCCTGCCGCATCTGGCGGGCGAGCGCGCGCCTTTGTGGGACACGCAGGCGCGCGGGACCTTCGCCGGGCTGACCGCGCAGCACGGCGCGGCGGAACTGGTGCTGGCGGTGATGGAGGGCGTGGTGTTCTCGGCGCGGCTTGCGCTTGACGTGCTGGAACGATCCGGCGGGATGCGTTCGGACGTGGTGCAGGGCGGCGGCGGCGGCACCGCGTCGGACCGCTGGTGCCAGATGCGCGCCGATGCCTTCGCGCGCCCCTTCCTGCGCATGGAGGCACGGGACGCGGGCGCCGTGGGCGCAACGGTGATGGCGGGCGTGGCGGCGGGGCTGATCCCCGACCTTGCCCAGGCCGCGGCGGCGCTGGTGCCGGTCGAGCGGATGTTCGAGCCGGACCCGGCGGGTATGGCACTGGCCGAACGCCGCTTCGCGATCTGGCGCGAGCTTTACGCGCAGGTGCGGGTCATCAACGCGGCGCTGGCCGGGTAGGGGGCCGCACCCCCGTCATTGCGAGGAGGCGAAAGCCGACGAAGCAACCCCGACGGCATTGTGCAAGCGGTCGGGGTTGCTTCGGCTTTGCCTCGCAATGACGGGGCACCGTGCCCCCTCACGAATGGATCGCACCATCCCCGCAGGCCAGCGCGGCCTCGCGCACGGCTTCGGACAGGGTCGGGTGGGCGTGGCAGGTGCGGGCGATGTCCTCGGCCGAGGCGCCGAATTCCATCGCCACGCAGATTTCGTGGATCAGCTCGCCCGCCGAGGGGCCGATGATGTGGCAGCCGAGGATGCGGTCGGTCTCCTTGTCCACCAGCAGCTTCACGAAGCCGTCGCCCGCGAACATCGCCTTGGCGCGGCCGTTGCCCATGAAGTTGAACTTGCCCGCCCTGTAGGCCCGGCCCTCGGCCTTGAGCTGTTCCTCGGTGCGGCCGACGCTCGCCACCTCGGGGGTGGTGTAGATGACCGAGGGGATCAGGTCGTAATCCACATGCCCGGCCTTCCCGGCCAGCATCTCGGCCAGCGCCACGCCTTCATCCTCGGCCTTGTGGGCAAGCATCGCGCCCTCGCGCACGTCGCCGATCGCGTAGACGCCGGGGATGCTGGTCTGGAAGCGAGCGTCGGTCTCGATCTGGCCGCGCTTCGTCAGCGCGAGGGTCAGCGCGGCGTCGACCACGCCCTGCGTATAGGGCCGCCGTCCGGTGGCGACGAGGACGCAATCGGCGGTCAGGTCATGCTCGCTGCCGTCCTTCTTCAGCTTGTAGGACAGCGTGGCCTTGCCGCCCTTGACCGCCGCGCCCTGCACGGCGGCGCCGAGCACGAAGTCGATCCCCTGCCGCTTGAGATAGCGTTGCAGCGTGCGCGCGACCTCGGCATCCATGCCCGGCGTGATGGCGTCGAGATATTCGACCACGGTGACCCTGACCCCGAGCCGCGCATAGACCGAGCCGAGTTCCAGCCCGATCACCCCCGCGCCGATCACGGCCATTTCCTTCGGCACCTTCGGCAGCGCCAGCGCGTCGGTCGAGGTGACGATCACCTTTTCATCGACCGCGACACCGGGCAGCGGCGAGGGTTCCGAGCCCGAGGCGATGACCACGGATTTCGCCGTGTGGGTATCGTCGCCCACCTTCACCTCGCCGGGGGCGGTGATGGTGGCCCAGCCCTTCAGCCAGGTGACCTTGTTCTTCTTGAACAGGAATTCGATCCCGCCGGTGTTCTGGCCGATCACCTCGTCCTTGTAGGACAGCATTTTCGCCCAGTCGACTTTCGTTTTGGCGGTCAGGCCCATCTTCTCGAAGTTCACCTCGGCCTCGTGCAGCGAATGGGTCGCGTGCAGCAGCGCCTTCGAGGGGATGCAGCCGACGTTGAGACAGGTGCCGCCCAGCGTCTCGCGCCCCTCGGCGACGGCGACCTTCAGGCCCAGTTGCGCGGCGCGGATCGCGCAGACATAGCCGCCGGGACCGGCGCCGATGATGATGAGATCGAAGTCTGCCATGAGTTGCGGCTCCTTGTGCGGCGGGGGAGGGGGGCCGTCTGCCCCCGTCGCCCTGCGGGCGACCCCCCCGAGAGTATTTGTGCAAGGTTGAAGATCGGATCGGGGTTCAGATCAGGGCGGTGCCCAGCATGACGAGATTGGCGAGGAAGCCCACCCCCCAGATCGCCGAGCGCCAGGGCGAGAGGCCGAGGATATAGGCCGGAACATAGAGCACCCGCGCGGCAAGCCAGACCCAGGCAAGGAGCGCCGTCAGCCCGGTGCCCCGGTCGGCGACGGTCAGCGCGACCACGGCGATGATGAACAGCGGCAGCGCCTCGATCAGGTTGCGCCAGGCGCGTTCGGCACGGCCCGCGCGTCCGGCAAGGGCCACGGGTTCGTCGCGCGGCGAGGCGGCCCAGCCCGGCGGCATCTGGTCGCGCCCCAGCATCGACGGCAGGGCCATCTGCACGATCATCAGGACGGCGGCGAGGACGAGGACGGTCAGTTCGGCGGACATTGCGGGCCTTCGGTAGCGCTGCGGCGGCGCGGCAAACGTGACCCCTTTCGCGCGCGGTGACAAGGTCTTGCCTTGGCGCGCGCCTCTTGCCAGCGTCGCATCCGTGGCGGCGGAGGCGGCAATGGCGACATCGGGCGTGATCTATGTGGCAAGCGGGGCGGATTACGTCGATCTCGCCTGCGCCTCGGCGCAAGGCCTGCGCAGGCATCAGCCGGGATTGCCCGTCGACATCTTCACCGACGACCCCGTGCCTGCGGGCCTGTTCGACCGCATCCATCCGCTGTCCCGGCCCGGCCCGCGCGCCAAGCTGACCGCGATGCAGGAGACCCGCTTCGAGCGCACGCTGTTTCTGGATGCCGACACGCTGGTCGTCGGCCCCATCGGCGATCTGTTCGACGTGCTGGAACGGTTCGACTGCGCGCTGGCCCACGACATGCGGCGCGCCTCGGCCCTGATCCGCGAGGGGGCGGTGGCCACGCCCTACGCCTTTCCGCAGCTCAATTCGGGCGTGTTCCTGTATCGGCGCAGCGCGGCGATGCTGGCGTTCCTGGCCGAATGGGAACGGCGCTTCCACGCCACCGGGGCGCGGCGCGACCAGCCGATCCTGAAGGACATGCTCTGGGAATCGGACCTGCGCTTCTACGTCCTGCCGCCCGAGTTCAACCTGCGCCGCCTGACGCTGCTGGACGCCTGGGAGCCGTGGGATGTGCGCCCGGCGATCATCCATTCGCACCGGCTCATGGATCACATGGATGCGGGCTATCGCCCGAAGGGGCCGCGCCTGCGCGCGGTGGCGGAACTGGTCGCGGCGGAACGCGAGGCGCTGGCCGGAGAGTGGCAGGGCGTGGACGAGACCGACCCGGTGGCCCGTTTTGCGGTGGCGCAAGAGCGTGGCTAGGCGCGGCCTGTGCTTGCGCGTGGGGTCATTGCGGGTGGCGATTTCAACCGTCATTGCGAGGCGCAAGCCGAAGCAACCCCGACCGCTCACACACGGCATCGGGGTTGCTTCGTCGCCTTCGGCTCCTCGCAATGACAAAGAACAGGGGGCGCGCTCACACTCACCGTCACCTGCAAGGCGAAGCCGAAGCAACCCGATCCCGTTGCCTGCCTGCCCCGGCGTGCCGCGTCGGCTTGCGCCCGCCCGTGGCGCCTGTATCTCTGGGCGGCGGAGGGACGCATGGACAACTGGGACGAAATCCGCACCGCCTATCAGGTCGCGCGCCTCGGCACGGTTTCGGGCGCCGCCGATGCCTTGGGCGTCCATCATGCGACCGTCATCCGCCATGTCGATGCGCTGGAATCGCGGCTGGGGGTCAAGCTGTTCCAGCGCCATGCGCGCGGCTATACCGCGACCGAGGCCGGGCGCGACCTGTTGCAGGTGGCGCAGGTCACCGACGACCAGTTCACCCAGCTTTTCGGCCGTATCCGGGGCCGGGGCGACGGGGTGACCGGCGAGCTGGTCGTGACCTCGCTGGCCGAACTCTCGCCGCTGCTCACGCCGATTCTCATCGATTTCCAGCGCGAGAACCCCGGCCTCGTCGTCCGCTACCTGACGGGAACCCGGCTGTTCCGCCTCGAATACGGCGAGGCCCATGTCGCGATCCGCACCGGCGCCAGCCCCGAGCAGCCCGACAACGTCGTGCAGCCGCTGGGCACGCAGGGCATGGCGCTGGTGGCATCCGCCGCCTATGTCGCCCGCCACGGCCTGCCCGAAGGCGCCGCCGATCTGGCCCGCCACTGGTTCGTCAGCGACGACGAGACCACCAGCCGCTCGCCGTTCAACCGCTGGCTGGCCGATCTGGTCCCGCGCGAGCGCATCATCTTCCGCACCGCCGAGGTGCAGGGCCTGCGCGACGCGATCCTGGCGGGCGCGGGCATCGGCTTCATGCCACGCTGGAACGTCGCGGCGCGCGACGACCTGCACGAGGTCGCGCCCGCCCGCCCGGAATGGGAAACGCCGCTGTGGCTGGTCACCCATGTCGACCTGCACCGCACCACCAAGGTGCGCGCCTTCACCGCCTATCTGAAGGACCGCGCGCGCGACTGGCCGCGCTAGTCATCTGCCCCGGCCCCCAGTTCCGTATCGAGAAACCGCTCGAACGCATCCAGATCGAGCGGCCCCATCATGCCGAACGCCTGCATCCAGACGCTGGCCTCGCGCAGGGCGTCGGGTTCGAGCTTGCACCATTTCACCCGCCCGCGCTGTTCCTGCGAGATCAGCCCGGCGGCGGCCAGCACCTGCAGATGGCGCGAGACGGCGGCCAGCGAGATTGCAAACGGCTGGGCCACGTCGGTGACCGCCATGTCGTCCTCGAGCAGCATGGTCAGGATCGCCCGCCGCGTCGGATCGGCGAGGGCGGCAAAGACCTGATCGAGCCTGTCGGCCATCGCATCCGTCCCTGATCGCTCAACCGGATGGTTGAATATACCCCGCGCGGGCGGCGCGGCAACCGGCGCATCTGCCGCGCATATCATGCCTGCATATCAATGGCTTGCGCGGTTCTGCGCCCGGCTTGACTCACGCCCGTGTGACCCCTAGAAGCACCGCGAGTGATCCGAGGGGCCTTTCATGCCTGAACCGGACGAAGGCGCGCGCCTGCGCGCGCTGGACCAGCGGCTGCAAGAGCTGCGCCGGAACGAGGAAGGGCCGCCCAGGGGCCAGGCATCGCACCGTCAGGCCGAACTGGGCTGGCGCATGGTGATCGAGCTGGTCTCGGGGCTTCTGGTCGGGTTCGCCATCGGCTACGGGCTGGACAGCCTGTTCGGCACGTTGCCGGTGCTGATGGTGATCTTCACCCTGCTCGGCTTTGCCGCCGGTGTCAGGGTCATGCTGCGCTCGGCAGCGGAATTTCAGGCCCGCGCCGCGCGCGAGGGCGGCGAGACGAAGGACGAGGGGTAGAGATGGCCGACGCCACAGGGGGCCCGAGCGGGCTGCAGATCCACCCGATGGACCAGTTCGTGGTGAAGCCGCTGTTCGGCGGCGACACGGTTTCCTTCTACACCATCACCAACGTGACCCTGTGGATGGCGCTGGCGATCCTTGCCATGTCGCTGCTGCTGGTCTGGGGCACCCGCCAGCGCGCGGTGGTGCCGGGGCGGGTGCAGTCGATGGCCGAGCTGGTCTACGGCTTCACCTATTCCATGGTCGAGGATGTCGCGGGCAAGGACGGCGTGCGCTTCTTCCCCTACATCATGACCATCTTCATGTTCATCCTGTTTGCGAATGTTCTCGGCCTCATCCCGATGAGCTTTGCGACCACCTCGCATATCGCGGTGACCGCGGTTCTGGCGCTGGCGGTGTTCCTCGGCGTCACGGTGCTGGGCTTCGTGCTGAACGGGGCGAAGTTCCTCAACCTGTTCTGGGTCCATTCGGCGCCGCTGGTGCTGCGACCGATCCTCGCGGTGATCGAGCTGATCTCGTATTTCGTGCGGCCCGTCAGCCACTCGATCCGTCTTGCGGGCAACATCATGGCCGGTCACGCGGTGCTCAAGGTGTTCGCGGGCTTCGCGGGCGTGCTGGGGCTGGGGTCGATCCTGCCCATCGCCGCGATCTCGACGATCTATGCGCTCGAAGTGCTGGTCGCCGTGATCCAGGCCTATGTCTTCACCATCCTGACCTGCGTCTATCTCAGCGACGCCCTGCATCCGGGCCACTGACGCAGGCCGCAACCCCACAGCCATTCCATCAAGGAGAAACCACATGGAACTCGCAGCAGCAGCAGCCCTCGGCAAGCTCATCGGTGCCGGTCTGGCCGCCATCGGTTCGGGCGTGTCGGCCATCGGGATCGGCCACGTCGCCGGCAACTATCTGGCCGGTGCGCTGCGCAACCCGTCGGCCGCCGCGTCGCAGACCGCGATGCTGTTCATCGGCATCGCCTTCGCCGAGGCGCTGGGCATCTTCGCCTTCCTCGTCTCGCTGCTGCTGATGTTCGCCGTCTGAGCCACCTTCTTCCCGCCGGCGGGGACCGCATCGCGCCCCCTGCCGGATCGAAGGACTGACTCACGGAGGCCAAGATGGCAGACCCAATCACCGAAGCGGCCGAGGGCGCCGGGCAGGCGGCAGGGATGCCGCAGCTCGACTTCTCGACCTTCGGCAACCAGATCTTCTGGCTGGTGGTGACGCTGGTCGTCATCTACCTGATCCTGATCCGCGTGGCCCTGCCGCGCATCGGCGGGGTGCTGGCCGAACGCGCGGGCGCGATCACCAGCGACCTGACGCGGGCCGAGGAACTGCGCCGGAAAGCCACCGAGGCCGAGGCCGCCTACGAACAGGCGCTGGCCGATGCCCGCGCGCAGGCCGGGCGCATCGCCGGTGAAACCCGCGCCGCGATCCAGGCCGAACTCGCCGCCGAGATGGACAAGGCCGAGGCGCAGATCGCCGCCCGCGCCGCCGAAAGCGAAACGGCCATCGCCGCGATCCGTGACGAGGCCGTGGCCAGCGTGACCGCCGTTGCCCGCGACACCGCGCGCGCCATCGTCGCGGCCTTCGGTGTCACGGCGGATGACAAGGCGGTGGACGCCGCCGTCGACGCCCGCGTGAACGAGGTGGACGCATGACCCCCTGGAAACGTCTGGCGCTGCCCGCAGCGCTTGCCCTCGCGCTTGCCTTTCCGGCGCCGGTCCTGTTCGCGCAGGATGCCGTGGACGACACGCCCGTCGCCACGGCGGCTGACGACGCCGCGCCCGCCGCCGAAGCCGATGGCGACGCCGTCGTCGCCGGTGCGCTGGCCGAGGCCGAACCCGCCGCCAGCCATGCGCCGATCCCGTTCTTCTCGCTGTTCAACACCAATTTCGTGGTGTGGATCGCCTTCCTGATCTTCGTCGCCGTCGTCATCGGCCTGAAGGTGCCGCGCATCCTTGCCGGGCTGCTCGACAAGCGCGCCGCGACGATCCGCAGCGAACTCGACGAGGCCCGCACCCTGCGCGAAGAGGCGCAGGCGCTGCTGGCCAGCTTCGAGAAGAAGCAGAAGGACGTGGCCGAACAGGCGGCGCGCATCGTCGCGCAGGCGAAGGACGAGGCTTCGCGTGCCGCCGACGAGGCGCGCGAGGACATCGCCCGCTCGGTCACCCGCAGGCTTGCCGCCGCCGAGGACCAGATCAAGGGCGCCGAGGCCCGCGCCCTGCGCGAGGTGCGCGACCGGGCGGTCAGCGTCGCCGTCGAGGCGGCGCGCGGGATCATCGCGGGCAAGATGACCACCACCGAATCGAACCGTCTGATCGACGAGGCCATCGCGGCAGCGGGCGAAAAGCTGCACTGACGCCGCCCCCGCCAGATTCCGCGGCCGTCCGGGCAACCGGGCGGCCGTTTTGTTTACCTGATGTCAGGGATTGCGGGCGGGACGCCGCGCGCCGACTCGCCCCCCTCGTCATTGCGAGGAGCCGCAGCCGACGAAGCAACCCCGATGGCTTTGCGCAAAGGTTCGGGGTTGCCTCGCCTGACGGCTCGCAATGACGGGTGCGCTTACCCCCTGGGCGTGATGATGATTTCCACCCGGCGGTTCTGCTGGCGGCCTTCCGGCGTCCCGTTCGAGGCGATGGGCTGGTTCTCGCCCCGGCCGACGGCGACGACGCGGCCGGGGGACACGCCCGCGCCGATCAGCACCGAGGCGACGGCATTGGCGCGGCGCTCGGACAGGGTCTGGTTGTAGCTGGCCGCGCCGGTGTTGTCGGTGTGGCCGATGACGTTCACTGTCGTGTCGGGATAGCGGTTGAGGCTGGTCGCAACGGTCCGCAGGTTGGCTTGCTGGCTGGCCGAGACGGTCGCGCTGTCCACGGCGAACAGCAGGTCCTGCGGCACCGTGACGATCAACTGCGAGCCGGTGTTGGTCACGCCGACGTTGCCGGGCAGTTGCTGGCGCAGTTCCGCCGCCTGCCGGTCGAGGTTCGCACCCGCCGCCGCGCCGAGGCCGCCGCCGAGGATGGCGCCGATGGCGGCGTTCTGCACCCTTTCATGCCCGGTCGATCCGGTCGCGGCGCCCAGAAGCGCGCCGATCCCCGCACCGATGGCTGCGCCCTGCTGGGTGTTCTCGTTGGTCTGGCCGGGCAGCGGCGCCTGGCAGGCGACAAGACCGGCAAGGGCCGTGGCGGCGAAAACGAGGCTGAGGCGTGATGCGATCATGTTGCGCTCCATCATTTCAGGGGGCGCGTAACAGACGGCAGCACGCACCCCGGACGGGTCTCGTCTTGGGACGGCGGCGGTTGTTATGCAATAGCGCGCCGCCCCCCGGCGTCGCCTTGCGCGTCAGCCCGCCGACTGCGCCGTTGCCGCGCGCCCGTCGGACCGCGCCGATTCCCGCGCCAGCAGCGCGCGCTTCACCGGCAGGCCCCAGTGATAGCCGCCCAGCGCCCCTTCCTTGCGCAAGGCCCGGTGGCAGGGGATCAGCCAGGACACCGGGTTGCGCCCGACGGCGGTGCCGACGGCGCGCATCGCCGCCGGGTGGCCGATGGCCCCGGCGATCTCGGAATAGGTCGTCACATGGCCCTCGGGCACCTGCATCAGCGCCTCCCAGACCTTGATCTGGAACGGCCCGCCGATCATGTGCAGCGCCGCCTCGCCCTTCTGCGTCACCGCCGCCGCGACCCAGGGCGCGATCGAGGCCGGGTCGTGGACGAATTCCGCGCGCGGCCAGCGCCCGAACAGGTCGGCCTTCGCGGCATCCTCGGTCGTCTCGGACAGGAAGCCCAGCCCGCAGATGCCGCGCGGCGTGGCGCAGACCAGCGCCGGGCCGAAGGGGGTCTCGAACACGCCCCAGCGGATCACCAGCCCGGCACCGCCCTGCGCGTATTCGCCCGGCGTCATCGCCTCCCAGCGCAGGAACAGGTCGTGGAGCCGCCCCGACCCCGACAGCCCGGCGCCCTGTGCGGCCTGCAGGGTGGTGAAGCGGTCGCGCAGCATCCGCCGCGCCTCGCCCAGCGCGAGATACTGCTGGTAGCGCTTGGGCGAGATGCCGACCCATTGCGAGAACAGGCGCTGGAAATGTGCCTCGGACATGTTCAGCCGCGCGGCAAGATCGGCCAGCGACAGGCTGCCCCCGGCCTCGTCGATGAGGCCGATGGCGCGGCGCATGACGCCGTAATGATAATCGGTTTCCATGCGCCGAGCCTAGGCCACCGCCGCGCGGGTTTCGACCCGCTTCCTGCGCATTCCCGTCATTCTTGCGCAAATACGCCGGGGCGCGACGGGCCGGGGCACGGCGGGGCGAACGGCATGTTCCGTCATTGCGAGGAGGCGCAGCCGACGAAGCAACCCCGATGTCGTGCGCGAGCGGTCGGGGTTGCTTCGCCTGCGGCTCGCAATGACGGTGGGAAGATGTCGTCATTGCGAGGAGCCGCAGGCGACGCGGCAATCCATGGGCCGGGCGCTGCACCCGGTGTGGATTGCTTCGGCTTCGCCTCGCAATGACGGAATATATCGTTCGCACGATCGCCCCGGCGGCGCGGCACCCTTCCCTTGCACCGCCCTCCGCCTGCGGGCATCACGGCAGGGAAGGAGACGCGCCATGGTCCGCCAGTTCGACTATCACGAGATGACCGAGGTTTTCCGCCGGTTCGAGGCCGCCAATCCCGCGCCGCGCACCGAGCTCGACTACACCAACGCCTTCACGCTGCTGGTGGCGGTGGTCCTTTCGGCGCAGGCCACCGATGTCGGCGTGAACCGGGCGACGCGCGACCTGTTCGCGGTGGCGGACACGCCCGGCAAGATGCTGGCTCTCGGGCTGGATGCCGTGACCGAACATGTCCGCACCATCGGCCTGTTCCGCAACAAGGCGAAGAACGTCATCGCCCTGTCGCGCATCCTCGTCGACGACTACGGCGGCGAGGTGCCCGATTCCCGCGCCGCGCTGCAATCCCTGCCCGGCGTCGGCCGCAAGAGCGCGAATGTCGTGCTCAACGCCTGGTTCCGCCACCCCGCGCAGCCGGTCGACACCCATATCTTCCGGGTCGGCAACCGTTCGGGCATCGCGCCGGGGCGCGATGTCGCGGCGGTGGAACGCGCCATCGAGGACAACGTCCCCGCGCGGTTCCAGCAGAACGCGCATCACTGGCTGGTGCTGCATGGCCGCTACATCTGCCTTGCGCGCAAGCCGCGCTGCCCCGATTGCCTGATCCGCGATATCTGCCTTTACGAGGACAAGACCCAATGAAGCGTTTCGAGGTTGTCGGGATCGGCAACGCCATCGTCGATGTGATCGCCGAATGCGACGAGGATTTCCTCGCGCGCATGAGGATCGGGAAGGGCATCATGCAACTGATCGAGCGCGACCGCGCCGAGACCCTTTACGCCGCGATGGGCGAGCGGATGCAGGCGCCGGGCGGCTCGGTCGCCAATACCGTCGCGGGCACCGCCGCGCTGGGGTTGCGGGCCGGGTTCATCGGCCGGGTGCGCGACGACGATCTGGGCCGCTACTACGCGGGCGCGATGGCGGCCGAGGGCGCGGCCTTCGTCAACCCGCCGGTCGCGGGCGCGGAACTGCCGACCTCGCGCTCGATGATCTTCGTCTCGCCGGACGGCGAAAGGTCGATGAACACCTATCTGGGCATCTCTTCCGAACTTGGCCCCGAGGACGTGGCCGACGATGTCGCGGGCGATTGCGACTGGCTGTTTCTCGAAGGCTACATCTACGACAAGCCGAAGGGGAAAGAGGCGTTCCAGCACGCCGCGCGGCTGTGCCGGGCGGCGGGCGGCAAGGCCGGGATCGCGTTGTCGGACCCGTTCTGCGTCGACCGTCACCGCGACGATTTCCGCCGCCTCGTGCGCGAGCTCGACTATGTGATCGGCAATCAGTCCGAATGGGAATCGCTCTATCAATGCGACCTGTCCGAGGCGCTGGAACGGGCGGCGCGGGATGCGGGCGTGGTGGTCTGCACGCGCTCGGGCGACGATGTGGTGCTGGTCCGGGGCGACGAGGTGACGCAGGTGCCGGTCACCCGCGTCGCGCCGGTCGATGCGACGGGCGCGGGCGACCTGTTCGCGGCGGGCTTCCTCTACGGCATGGCGCGCGGGCGGCCGCTGGCGGTCGCGGGGCGGATGGGCTGCATCGCCGCCGCCGAGGTCATCGGCCATTTCGGCGCCCGCCCCGAGGCCGACCTGAAGGCGCTGTTCGCGCGCGACGGGCTGGACTGAAGGCGCGGATTGCGCGCGCGTTAGTTTTTGACTCTGCGCCCTCCGGTGCTAGCCTGACGCGGTTCAGGTCCATTGGGAGGTGGAAATGACGAGTCCGAATCGCCGTCCGGCCACAGCCGGGCGGATGCTCGCCGGAGCGGGCATCGCCGCGCTGCTCGCGCTGGCCCCGCCGCTGCTCGCGCAGGAGGCCGACACCGCGACCGATGCCGCCGATGTCGTCGCCGACGTGGTGACGGATGCCGCAGATGCGGCAACCGACGCGGTCAGCCCCGCGCCCGCCGACGCGCCCGAGGCCGACACCGACACCGGCGCGGTCGTGCCGCCCCCGCCGCCGCCTGAGCCGCCGCCACCACCCCCGCCGCCGCCCGAACCCGCGCTCGAGGTCTATGTGGCTGTCAGCGGCCAGACCACCGGCCCCTTCGACCGCGCCGCGATCGAGGCGCAGATCGCCTCGGGGGCGTTGACCGGCGACACCTATGTCTGGCAGGAGGGCATGGCCGACTGGCTTCATGCCGCCGATGTCCCCGAGGTCGCCGCGCTTCTGGACGCGGGCGCTGCGGTCACGCCGGGCGGGTTCACCGTCGATGACCCGGCGGCCTATCTCGACGGTCACTGGACCTTCAGCGCCGACGATCTCGAGGTCGAGGGCGGCGTGCGCGGCGCGGCCACCGGCGAGATGTTCTTCACCGCCGACGGCCGCATGGCGCTGAACGAGACCTTCACCGTCACGGTGCCGAACCCGATGGTGATCGAGGTCTCGGGCCGGGGCACCTACAGCACCGAGCAGGTATCGCCGACCAGCTTCGTGCTGCGCCCGCAACTGCAGATGGTCTACACCGTCGACGGCGTCGAACAGGCCCGCGAGACGCTGACCGACCCGACCACCGTAGATGTCATCGACGAGGCCACGATCCGCGACGACGAGGGCACGCTGATGACGCGGGCCGAGTAGCGGGCGGGGGCGCGGCTGCCTGTGCTTCGGGGCAGGTGGCCGCGCTGTCCCGTCTGACGGGCGGGTCGGGCGCGCTCAGGGATGGATCGACACCTTCAGTCCCAGCGCCCTTGTGACCTTGAGCACCGTGGCGAGGGTCGGGTTGCCTTCGCCTGACAGCGCCTTGCCGAGGCCCGCCCTGCTCATCCCGACCTCGCGGGCGAGAGCAGTCATGTTGCGCGCCCGCGCCACCACCCCGAGCGCCCGTGCCACAAGCGCCGGATCGTCGCCGCCTTCCTCCATCACTGCCTCGAGATAGGCGGCAATGTCCTCGTCGTCCTTCAGGTAATCCGCGCTGTCGTAGCGGGCGAATCGTTCCTGTGCCATCTCAGCCCCTCCATTGCGCGGCAAGCGCCTGCGCCTTGCGGATGTCCCGGTCCTGCGATGACTTGTCGCCGCCGCATAACAGGATGACCAGCACCTCGTCCGATCGGATGAAATAGACGCGGTAACCCGGCCCATAGTCGATCCTGAGTTCGGAGACGCCACTGCCGGCAGGCGCGACATCGCCGAAGTTATCCGCCGCCAGACGGTCGAGGCGCAGCGTGATCCGCACGACCGCGCGGCGGTCCCGCAGGCCGGACAGCCAGCGGTCGAAGGTCTCGCTCCGGATCAGCTCGGCCATGACGGGGATATACTCGATGCAACGGCAGGTGACAACTATAGTTGTCTATCTCAGCCGATTCCGGTTAACGGATCCGACCCCCATTACTTCCGCGCATAGATATCCTCATACCGGGTGATGTCGTCCTCGCCCAGATAGGCGCCGGTCTGCACCTCGATCAGCACCATCGGCACCTTGCCGGGGTTCTCGAGCCGGTGCTTCGCGCCGAGCGGGATATAGACCGATTCGTTTTCGGACAGCAGCCGCACCTCGCCGCCGACCGTCACCCGCGCGGTGCCCTCGACCACGATCCAGTGTTCCGAACGATGGACATGCGATTGCAGCGACAGCGCCGCGCCGGGGTGGACGTGGATGCGCTTGACCTGAAAGCGCGCGGCAAGAACCAGTGTCTCGAACCAGCCCCAGGGGCGGTGATCGCGGGGGAAGGCGTCGGCCTGCTTCACGCCGCGCGCCCGCAGCAGGCCGACCGCCTGCTTCACCTCCTGCGCGGCGCTCATGTCGGCGACCAGCACCGCGTCGTGCATGGCGACGGCAACGACGCCCTTGAGGCCGATGCCGACCAGTTCGACCCCGTCGTTTTCCGAGCGCAGCAGCGTGTCCTCGCAGTCGATTGCCGTGGTGCGGGGCGACAGCGCGTTGCCGTCGCCGTCGCGCGGGCTTTCCTGCCAGACCGATTGCCAGCCGCCCAGATCGCTCCATTCGCCCGCATAGGGGACGACGCTGAGATTGTCGGCCTTCTCCATCACCGCATAGTCGATGGAGTCGGCAGGCACCTGGTCCCAGAGCGCGGGATCGAGGCGCTGAAAGCCCAGATCGGCGCTGCGGCTGGCGAAGGCGGCCTCGACGGCGGCAAGGGTGTCGGGGGCATGGCTGCGGAAGGCCGCGAGCAGCGCATCGGCGCGCGCAAGGAAAATCCCGGCGTTCCACAGATGCTGCCCGCCGGTGAACAGCGCGGCGGCGCGGGCGGCGTCCGGCTTTTCGACAAAGCGGGTCAGCGCATGGACACCGTCGCCCTGCGCGGCGCCGAGTTCGAGCCAGCCGTAGCCGGTCTCGGGTCGCGTGGGGCGGATGCCGAAGGTGACGATGCGACCGGCCTGCGCCGCACGGGCGCCTGCCATGACGGCGGCGCGGAAGGCCCCGGCATCGGGGATCGCGTGATCGGCAGGCGCAAGAAGCAGCATCCCCTCGGGGTCACCCGCCGCCACCTGCAGCGCGGCCAGCGCGGCGGCGGGGGCGGTGTTGCGGCCCTCGGGTTCGATCAGCACCGCGCCAGGATCAACGCGCAGCGCCGCCATCTGTTCGGTGACGATGAAGCGGAACGGTTCCCCGGTGATAACGAGCGGCGGGCCGAAATCCCCGCCCGAAAGGCGCCGGACAGCGGCCTGGAACAGGCTTTCCTCGCCCAGAAGCGGCGCGAACTGCTTGGGGTAGCTCTGCCGCGACAACGGCCAGAGCCGCGTGCCCGAGCCGCCGCAGAGCAGGGTGGGGGTAATCATGGCGCCCTCCGCAGGTGTTTGCGCCAGAGAGCGGGAAACTGTCGGTGAGAGCAAGGGCTGCCGTCGATTTCGGCGGGGTGACAGGGCCGGGGGCGGGGTGATCGGGCGAACGACATCTTCCGTCATCATGTTCCGTCATTGCGAG
>JACFNP010000001.1:0-66457 GCA_019454835.1 Rubellimicrobium sp. | reverse complement strand
CGTCATTGCGAGCCGACAGGCGAAGCAACCCCGACCGCTCGCACAACCATCGGGGTCGCTTCCTCGGCTTGCGGCTCGCAATGACGGGGTTTGCGGGTGACGGCATACCCCGCCAACCCCTACTCACCGGCCTGCAGGCGCAGGATGTCCAGCACTCCGGTCCCGGCCTGCGCCGCGACCTGCGCGCGCGATAGGCGCAGCCGGGTAAGCAGGGCGAATGTCGCGGCATCGTAGTGGCGAAAGGCCCGCATGTCGCGCGGCGCATGGACGCCCGCCCCGGCAAGGCGCGTGACCCGGCCGCGCTCGATCCTTTCGCCATCGACGCGGGCCACGATGCGGGCAATGCGGGCCGGGTCGGGGGTGTCGCCGGGGGCGAAGGCCGCGATCACGCGGGCAAGCGCGGCCTGCGGATCGGCCAGAAGATCCTCGTAGCGCAACACGATCTGGCCCTGCGCCAGCCCCCAGTCCACCCAGCGGGCGCGAAACGCCTGCCAGGCGCCGAAACGGTGGCTGGCGTGGGACAGAAAGGCTGTGCGGCTGTCCTCGCCGCCCGCGCGCACCGCGAGTTCAAAATCCGAGATCACCGAGGGCAGGAAGTCGCGCCACTGGACCAGATAGCGCCGCGCGGGATCACGGGGCAGGTCTGCGGTGAAGTCGTGGCTCTTGCTCAGGTGGATGTCGGGCCGGGTGCAGGGCAGGCACCCGCAGCAGGCCGCCGAGGTGTGGTAGTGCTGGCAATAGCCGAAGCGGTCGCCGAAATAGCCCTGCAACAACCGCACCAGCAGATGATGCCCCGAACGCGGCCAGCTTGCGCCGGTGTGGCGGACGAGGCCCGTGCCTGTATCGGACAGGCGCGCGGGCTGCGGCGGGATGTCGGCGGCGAAATCAGTCACCGCCGCATCCTGCGACGTGGCGGGCACAATCGCAAGGCGTGTGCCGCCAGTTGTCACACGCGCAGGTTGCGTGAACGCCCCGCCCGTGCGAACATCACTCGTATGCGCCTCGTCCCTGTCCCCATTGCCGCGCTGCTTGCACTTGCGCTGGCGGGCTGCGCCGCCTTTCCGCGCGGCGCCGGGCTGACGCGCGAGGTGCTTGCCGCGCCCGCCGAGGCCGAGGCGGGGTTCGCGGTGACCCCCGTTACCGGCGCCACGATCACCCGAATCGCGGCCTGGCCGCTGCCCGGCCCCGCCGCGCTGTCCTGGCCCGCCGCAGGTGCCGCCCGCCCGCAGGCCATCGCCCCCGGCGACACGCTGGCCCTCACGCTGTGGAGCACCGAGGAGAACGGCCTTCTCGCCGCCCCCGGCGCGCGCGCCACCAGCCTGCCGGGGTTGCGCGTCTCGCCCGAGGGCAGGGTCTTTCTGCCCTATCTGGGCGAGGTGCCTGTTGCGGGCCTTTCCCCTGATGCCGCGCGCGCCCGCATCGAGGAACGCTATCTTGCCGTCATGCCCGCCGTGCAGGTGCAGTTTGCCCGCAGCGGCGGGCGGGCGGGCGCGGCCAGCCTGGTGTCGGGCATGGCGCGGCCCGGCAGCTATCCGCTCGAGGACGGGGCGACGCTGCTGCAGATCCTCGCCGAGGGTGGCGGCGTGGCGACCGGGATCAACAACCCGCAGATCCGCCTCCAGCGCGGCGGACGGGTTTACGGCATCTCGTTCGACCGGCTCGCGGGCGATCCGGCCCGCGACGTGGCATTGCAGGGCGGCGACCGGGTGCTGGTGGTGCCGGACGAACGGGTGTTCCTGTCGCTTGGCGCGGCGGGGCGGCAAGCGCGGCATCCCTTTCCGCAGGACCGGGTCAGCGCGCTTGACGCACTGGCCATCATCGGCGGCGTCGCGCCCGCGCGCGCCGATGCCCGCGCCATCCTGGTGTTGAGGCAATATCCGGCGCAGGCCCTGCGCGGCGGCGATGCCGCCCCGCCCGAGGCGCGCATGGTCTTTACCATCGACCTGACCTCGGCCGACGGGCTGTTCAGCGCCGGGGCCTTTGCCATCGCGCCGGGCGATCTGGTCCATGTCAGCGAAAGCCCGCTGGTCGGAGCGCGCAACCTGCTCGCGCTGGCGGGATCGGTGTTCGGATTGCGCGACCGGATCGAGGGCGACTGACGCCCGCGCGGATTCATCATTCCTCAACCGTGATGTGGTGAACAGGGGCCGCAACCATCTGCGGAGCCTGCCCATGCCCACGGCCTTCATCACCGGCATCACCGGCCAGGACGGCGCCTATCTGGCGCGCTTCCTGCTGGCGCGGGGCTATGTGGTCCACGGCGGGATGCGGCGGGTCTCGCAGCCGCGACTGGCCCGGCTGGAACGGCTGGGCATCGCCGACCGCGTGCATCTGCACGAATGCGACCTGCTCGACCTTGCCAGCATCCAGCGCGTGCTGCGCGACCTGCGCCCGGATGAACTCTACAATCTCGCCGCGCAAAGCCATGTCGCAACCTCGTGGGAGGTGCCGTCGCTGACCGCGCGGGTCAATGCGCTGGCGGTGGGCGACATTCTCGAAACCCTGCGGCTCTTTTCGCCGGAAACCCGCTTCTATCAGGCATCAACCTCGGAAATGTTCGGCAATGCGGGCGGTGCGCTGGACGAATCGGCGCCGCTGCGTCCCCGTTCGCCCTACGGGGCGGCCAAGGCCCATGCCCATCACCTGACGGTGAACTACCGCGAAAGCTGGGGGATGCACCTGTCGTCGGGGATTCTCTTCAACCACGAAAGCCCGCTGCGCGGCGAGGAATTCGTCACCCGCAAGATCACCCGCGGGCTGGCGCGGATCGCGCACGGCGCGGGCGGGCCGGTGCTGCTGGGCAATCTCGACGCGCGGCGCGACTGGGGCTTTGCGGGCGATCATGTCGCGGCGATGTGGCAGATGCTGCAACGCGACCGGGGCGGCGATTACGTCGTGGCCACCGGGGTGGCGACCAGCGTGCGCGACTTTGCCCGTCTGGCCGCCGGGGCGCTGGGCTTCACCCCCGAAACCCTGGGCGAGGGTCTGGACGAAACGGCCGTCGACCGGAAAACCGGGCGCTGCCTGTGGCGGGTGACGCCCGGCCTGTTCCGCCCGGCGGAAATCGACCGGCTGTGCGGCGATGCCGCCCGCGCCCGGCGTGATCTGGGCTGGACACCCGCCACCGGGATCGAGGCGCTGGCCGACATGATGGCGCGCGCCGATCACGATGCGCTGGCCTGACCCGCGCCGTCTGGCGCGCCGCCTGCACCTGCGCCTGCGCGGCTGGCAGGGGGCGATCGACGGTGACATCGACGGGGCGTTGCAGGGCTGGGTGGCGCTGCGCAGGTCCGGCTCCGCGCCCGAGGTCGGGCTATACGGGCCGCGCGGCCTGATCGCGCGCGCCCCGGCCTGCCTGTCGCGCGACGACCTGCGCGCCGCCGGGATCGGCGACGGCTGCCACGGCTTTGCCTTTCCGCTCGACGATGTGCTGCGGGCGGCGCTGGCCGAGGGCGCCGAAATCCGCCTGATGCCGCCGCAACGGGGGCGTATCGGGCGCATCGGGGCGCTGGCGCCCCCGCGCCACCCGCCGCAGGCCGCGCCGCCGCTGGCGGTCGTGCTGCACGGCACGCTGCTGCGCGCCGCCGCCGCGCCCGACCCGCAACCGGGCACCCCGCCGGAACTGCGCCCGCATCGCGCCTTTTTCACGTTGCGCGACATGGTCGCGGGCGGGGCGCTGCCGCCGCTGCTTACTTCCTATTGCGACCATGTCCGCCATCGCCACCGGCAGGAGAATGACTTTCCGCTTGCCGATCCCGCCACCCCGGCGCGCTTCCTGCACTGGTATCTTGCCGCCTGCGGCCCGCTGCGGCCCGGATTGCGGGTGCCGCTCTCCGCGGGGCAGATCGCCTGGCTGAACGGCAGCGACCCGGATGCGCCTTTTCCGCGCGCGGTGATGATGTTTCTCGAACGGCACCCCGTGCTGTGGCCGCCCGGCACGGATGATGAGCGGCGCGATGCGGCGGCCTTCTGGTGGGCGATGCGGCAGGCGCCCGCCCTGCAGGCCGAGGATTGTCTTGTCTCCGCCCAGGTCATCGCCCGGCTGGCCCGCCTGCTCGGCGACCCCCGTGAAAACTGGCCGCTGAACGTCTTTCTCGCCCGGCTGCGGGCAACCGAACCGGCGCTGGCCGGTCTTGACCCCGCGCTTGCGGATGACCGGCGCCGGATCACGCTGGCCGCGATGCTGATGGCGCTCGACAATCCCGCGATCCTGCTGCTGCTGCCGCAGGACAGCATCGCGCAAGCCCTCGCGCCTCCGTCCCCGCTCGCCCGGCTGGCCGCCGCGCTGGCCCCGGACCTGCCGCCTCTGACAGTGCAGCGCTATGCCGCCGCGCTGCGGGCGCGGGGCTTCGATCTGGCGCAGCGCCGCTTTCTGACCCGCACCCCTGATGGCCACCGGCTCGATGCCGCGCGCCACCCCGTCCCTACCGGGGCGCCGGTCGCGGTGCAGGTCATCGGCCCGTTTCGCAAGGCATCGGGTCTGGGCCAGGCCACGCGCGCCACCGTCGCCGCGCTGCGGGCGGCGGGGATCGCGCCGCGCTGCGTCGACTTCGATCTCGACAACCCCGCGCCCACGGGCTTCGACCCCGATCAGGACCTGCACCCCCCCGGCCGCGCGGCGGTCAACATCCTGCATCTGAACGCGGAAAGCGTGCCGCTTGCCATGGCCACGCTTCCCGATGTCTTTTCCGGCGCCAGGAACATCGCCCGCATGTTCTGGGAACTCGACAGCCCCGCCGCCTGCCACCATCTCGCCTTTGCGCTGCTCGATGAAATCTGGGTGGCGTCAGACCACGGCGTCGCCGCCTATGCCCCGCATACGGACCTGCCCGTCATCCGCATCGGCCTGCCCGCGCCGCGCATGGCCCGCATCCCGCGCCACAGGGCGCGCGCGGCGCTGGTTGCCCGCACCGGCGGCAGTTTCGTGGTCTTCGCCAGTTTCGACAGCTTCTCGTTCGTCCAGCGCAAGAACCCGCTGGCCGTCATTGCCGCCTTCCGCGCCGCCTTTCCGGGCGATCCCGATGCCCGCCTCGTGCTCAAGACCCACAACCGCCACCGCGTCCACGACCCCGCGCAGGTGGCGATCTGGGGCCGGATCGACGCGGCGCTGGCGCGCGATCCGCGCATCACCCTTGTCGACGCGACCCTGAAGCGCGCGGAACTCATGGCGCTGATGCGCGGCGCCGATGCCTATGTCTCGCTCCACCGGGCCGAGGGCTGGGGTTTCGGCATGATCGAGGCGATGGCCCTTGGCGTGCCGGTGCTGGCCAGCCGGTATTCCGGCAATCTTGCCTATTGCCGCGACGACAATTCCTGGCTGGTCCCCGTGCATGAGGTCGAGGTCGCGCCCGACGACTACATCTTCGTGCACCGGGGCCAGAAATGGGCCGAACCCGACATCACCAGCGCCGCGCGCCTGCTGCGCACCATCCGCACCGATCCAGGGCAGGCGCGCGCCCGTGCCGCCCGTGCCCTGCGCCTGCTGCGCGCCCGGTTTTCGGAGCGCGCGATCGGCGCGGCGATGGCCGCGCGGCTGCATCCGTCACGACAGGATGAACATGTCCGCCGTCAGCGTGCCCGCATCGACATGGTGAAAGACGATCTCGACCCCCTGATCGGCAAGGACGGCATCGGCCCCGTGCTGGCTGATCCGGGCCAGCGCCTCGTCGGCGGTGCCGTAACCGAAGCCCTGCAATTCCACGACATCCCAGGGTTCGAGGTCCAGCACCCGCTGCCGCCCGCCGTCCGCCTGCGCAAAGACGAACGTATCGGCCCACAGCCCCCCGGCCAGCACGTTGTCGCCCGCGCCACCCTCAAGCCGGTCGTCCGGCCCCTGTGCCCGCATCCAGTCGCGCAGCGCGGCAGCGCCGAGATCCGCGGCTTCGATGCTCCCGGCGATCCCGGCCACGACATCGGCACGGCTGGCCCCGCCGCGCAGCCGCGCGACCCAGTCGGCCAGCCCGTCGTCGTCGGGGGCGCGCCCGAGGATCATCTCGTAGGCGCGGCTGACGAAATCCGCGTTGCTGCCCTGACCGGGACGCAGCCGGTTGCCCGCATCCATGATCCCGTCCACCACATCGCCGGGGGCTAGGCCGCCCGCCAGCGCATGCAGCGCATCGGTGAATTCGCCCGCATCCGGGTCGCGCCCCAGCACGCCGCGCAGCAGGTGAAAGGCCAGCGCGGAATCTCCGGCCTCGATCCCGGCGGCGCTGTGGTGAAAGGCGGTGTCGATCACGGCGCGGCCCAGCCCGGCATCGCCCAGCAGCGCGAGGGTGAAATCCGCGCGGTCGATCCCGGCGGCCAGTCGCGCCACCCCCGCCGCCACCTCGGCGGGGGCGGGCGCTGTGCCGTCGCGGTGCGCCAGCAGCGCCGTGACGAACCCCGCGCTGCCCGGCGCCACCGCCGCGCGGAACTCGGGCGACTCGATGAAGCCGCGCACAACCTGCACCATGTCGGCCTGCGGCGACAACAGCCGCCCGGCCCAGTCGGCAAAGCCCGCCGCATCGGGCGCGCGGCCCAGCACGAGCTGATAAAGCCGCACCACCTGCCCCGCCACGGTATCGAACGGCTCGACCGCACCCTCGCCGAAGATCAGGTCGTCACCCGCCCCGCCGGACAGCCGGTCGCGCCCGCCGCCGCCGAACATCACGTCATCGCCCGAGGTGCCGGCGACCACGTCATCGCCCGGCAGCCCGGCAAACAGCCGCCCCGGCCCCGGCAGATGCGGCAGCAGCGGCCAGTCCGGCCCCTCGGGCGGCGGCTGCCACGGGGTCGCCGGGATGATCGGCACATGGTCGAGGCCAAGCAGGTTCGCGGCGTTGAAATCCGTCACCTGCAAGGGCCGGGCGGTGCCGGAAAAGACCTGCAGGACCTCTTCGCCATGGGAAATCTCGACGCCGCCGCCGTTGATCCGCCGGATCGACAGCGCGCCGGGATCGCGGATCCGCCCCCAGGCGGACAGGTCGATCATGTCCTCGCCCAGGGTGAAGTCGAGGATCGTGTCGGGCCTGCCGTCCGGCCCCAGCACGAAGGTATCGGCCCCGGCGCCGCCTTGCAGCACGTCGCTGCCCGGCCCGTCGATCAGGATGTCGCCGCCCGCCCCGCCCGAAAGCGTGCCGCCCGCATCCCCCGCCTGCAGCACGTCGCCCAGCGCGGCCAGCGGCAGGGCAAGGCGGCTCTGGCCGGTCTCGCCCTCGCCCGCGACATCCACGATGATGTTGCCGCCCGCGACATGCACGACCAGCGCGAGCGGATTGGCCAGTGTCAGGCCGGTGCTGTCGGCCAGCGTCTCGAGATGCACGAGCCGCCCCGAGGGCAGCAGCGACATCAGCGTCAGCCCGTCATCGGCACCGCCCGCCAGCACCAGCGTCTGCCCTCCGGCCTGGACGGCCTGCAACACCGACAGCCCGCCGAACCGCGTCGCGCGGTCGTCGAGCACATGGTCGCGGATCACCATGTCGCCCGCCGCCGTCAGTTCCACCACGGTCAGCGAGCCGCTTCCCGCCGCGCCGACCAGGATGAAATCGCGCCCGCCTGCCTGCGTCACCGCCAGCGCCGAGGGCAGGCCGACCGCCAGACCCTCGGCTGCGGTCAGCCGCCCGGCCGACGTGGCGGCGCCGTCCGGGCCGAGATGCCAGAGCGACAGGCTTGCCCCGCGAGTCTCGGCCGTGACCAGCCAGTTGCCCGCCGCCGTCGCAAAGACCTGCGGCGCCACGATTTCCGCCCCCGATCCCGGCGGCGGCACCGGCGGCGCCGTCGTGGTGCCCCAGGGCACAGTGATCGTGCCGGTCTCGTGCAGGGTGCCGTCCGGGTCGCGCCGCCAGAGGGTGATCGCGTTCGAGCCGAGATCGGTGGTGTAAAGCGCATCACCGCCGCCCGGCAGCGCCAGCGCGGCCAGCGCGGTGATGGTGCGGCCGCCGAAATCGAGCGGCGTCGTCCCGGCCAGCAGATCGCCGGGCAGGTCCGCCCACCAGAGCCGCGCATCCGCGCCCAGCCCGTGCAGCACCAGCGCCTCGCGCCCGCCCAGCGTGACGGTCGTGAGCGCGGGATCGCCCGCCTGACCCTGCGGGCGGGTGAGGCTTTTCTGGCCAAGATACGCCAGATCGCCCGCGTCGCGCACGATCAGCCCGCCCTGCCAGCCGGTGGTGCTGACCAGCCGCCCGCCCGCCAGCGCCAGCGCGCGGATGCCGTCAACATGCGTCGGCGGCCCGTCCGCGACCTGCCCGATCTCGTTCAGCCAGCCCATCCCCGGCCCCCTTTTCCCGCAGGCAGGATCGGCGGGCAGCATGGCCGGGCGGCAGGCGGATCATGGCCGGATCGCGGCCTTTGCCGACAATCACCGCGACCGGCGGCGCCCCTGGAGCGGGTCGCGTTGTCATGGATTCGGCGGACCCGCTCCAGCTTTCTGTCTTGTCGCATTGTCGCGGGCGCCAAATGTTCCATTTGGCTGCGAAATGCTCTATCCCTCGCCGAACAGGTCGCGGGTAAAGACCCGCGCCGCCACGTCCTGCAATTCCGGCACCATGCGGTTGGCGACGATCAGGTCGCAGTCGTCCTTGAACCGCGCCAGATCACGCTCGACCGGCGAGCGGAAGAAGTCGTCGGCCTTCAGCAGCGGCTCATAGACCGTCACCGGAATCCCCTTGGCCTTCACGCGCTTCATGATCCCCTGGATCGAACTGTCGCGGAAATTGTCCGACCCCGCCTTCATCACCAGCCGGTAGATGCCGACGCGCGCAGGGTGCCGGGCGATGATCGCATCGGCGACCACGTCCTTGCGGGTGGCATTGGCATCGACCACGGCGCGGATCAGGTTCTGCGGCACGTCGCTGTAATTGGCCAGAAGCTGCCGCGTGTCCTTGGGCAGGCAGTAGCCGCCATAGCCGAACGAGGGATTGTTGTAATGGGTGCCGATGCGGGGATCGAGGCTCACGCCCTCGATGATGGCCCGCGCATCCAGACCGCGCACCATCGCATAGCTGTCGAGTTCGTTGAAATAGGCCACCCGCAGCGCAAGGAAGGTGTTGGCGAACAGCTTGATCGCCTCGGCCTCGCGCGCGCCGCAGAACAGCACCTCGCAGGGCGACAGCGCAGCCTCGCGCAGCAGCCCGGCAAAGGTTGCGGCGGCCGGGCCCTGCCCGCCGACCACGATGCGCGAGGGATGAAGGTTGTCGTGAAGCGCCCGCCCCTCGCGCAGGAACTCGGGCGAGAACAGCACGCGGTCGGTCCCCAGCCGGGCGTTCAGCTCGTCGGTAAAGCCCACCGGCACCGTCGATTTCACCACGATGGCGGCGTCCGGCGGCGCCAGCGCCAGCGCCGCGCGCGCCACGGCCTCGACCGAGGCGGTGTCGAAGCGGTCGGTGGCCTCGTCATAGGAGGTGGGCGTGGCGATCACCACGACATCGGCATCCGCCAGCGCCCCGGCGGCATCGGTGGTCGCGGTCAGGTCCAGTGTGCGGCTGGCCAGCCAATCGGCCGCCACCTCGTCCTCGACCGGGGCGCGGCGCGCGTTCAGCGCCGCCACCCGCCCGGCATCCACGTCCAGCGCCGTCACCCGGTGGCGCTGCGCCAGCAGCACCGCCAGCGAAAATCCCACATAGCCGATTCCGACAACGGCAATCCTCATGGCGTCCCTCCTGCGGCGATCCGCGCCGCCGTCATCGACCGGATGCCTGCCGGACGGCACCGGCGCAACCCCGGTCCTGCAAGACGAAAGGCCCGCAACCGTGGTTGCGGGCCTTCGCGTCCGTTCCGGGCTGTCGGGCCTACTTCTCGCCCTTCAGCGCCGCGCCGAGGATGTCGCCGAGGCTCGCGCCCGAATCGGACGAGCCGTATTGCGCCACGGCCTCCTGCTCTTCGGCGATCTCGCGCGCCTTGATCGACATGCCCAGCTTGCGGGTCTTGGAATCGACCGAGACCACGCGCACGTCGACCTTGTCGCCGGGCTGGAAGCGCTCGGGGCGCTGTTCCTGGCGGTCACGCGACAGGTCGGAACGGCGGATGAACGACTTCATCCCCTCGTATTCGACCTCGATGCCGCCATCCTCGATCTTGGTGACGACGACGGTGACGATCGAGCCGCGCTTCACGCCGCCGATGGCCTCGGCGAACGGGTCGTTTTCAAGCGCCTTGATCGACAGCGAGATACGCTCCTTCTCGACATCGACCTCAAGCACCTTCGCGCGGACCACGTCACCCTTCTTGTAGGACGCCAGCGCATCCTCGCCCCGGCCTTCCCAGGTCAGGTCGGACAGGTGCACCATGCCGTCGATGTCGCCGGGCAGGCCGACGAACAGGTCGAATTCGGTGGTGTTCTTCACCTCGCCCTCGACCTCGGACCCTTCGGGGTAGGTCTCGGCAAAGACTTCCCACGGGTTGCGCATGGTCTGCTTGAGACCCAGGCTGACGCGGCGCTTGGCGCTGTCGATTTCCAGCACCATCACCTCGACTTCCTGCGAGGTCGAGACGATCTTGCCCGGATGGACGTTCTTCTTGGTCCAGCTCATCTCCGAGACGTGCACCAGCCCCTCGATCCCGGCCTCGAGTTCGACGAAGGCGCCGTAATCGGTGATATTGGTGACATGGCCCTTGTGGACCGAGCCGATGGGATAGCTCTGCTCGACCGTATCCCACGGATCTTCCTGCAGCTGCTTCATGCCGAGGCTGATGCGGTGGGTCTCGCGGTTGATCTTGATGACCTGCACCTTGATCGTCTCGCCGATCGAGAGGATTTCCGACGGGTGGTTGACCCGGCGCCACGCCATGTCCGTGACGTGCAGCAGGCCGTCGACACCGCCCAGATCGACGAAGGCGCCGTATTCGGTGATATTCTTCACCACGCCGTCGACCACCTGGCCCTCGAACAGGTTCGAGATGATCTCGGCGCGCTGTTCGGCACGCGATTCTTCCAGGATGGCACGGCGCGACACGACGATATTGCCGCGACGGCGATCCATCTTGAGGATCTGGAACGGCTGCTTGAGGCCCATCAGCGGCCCGGCATCGCGCACCGGGCGCACATCGACCTGAGAGCCGGGCAGGAAGGCCACGGCGCCGCCCAGATCGACGGTAAAGCCGCCCTTGACGCGGCCGAAGATGGCGCCGTCGACGCGATCCTCGCGTTCGTAGGCCTTTTCCAGCCGGTCCCATGCCTCTTCGCGGCGGGCCATTTCACGGCTGATGACCGCCTCGCCACGCGCGTTTTCGGCGGCGCGGAGATAGACCTCGACCTCGTCGCCGACCTTGATGTCTGGCGCCTCGCCGGGGGCGGCAAATTCCTTGAGATCGACGCGGCCTTCCATCTTGTAGCCCACGTCGATGATGGCCTGTCCGGCCTCGATGGCCAGGACCTTGCCCTTGACGACCGAGCCTTCCTCGGGCGTGTCGATCTCGAAGCTTTCTTGCAGGAGGGCTTCGAATTCCTCCATCGCGTTTGTCGCGCTCATGTAATCGGTTTTCCTTTGCGTGTCGTATATCCGGGCCTGACGGTTGTCTCCGCCGGTCTTGCGGTTGGGTAGGGGAGCGGAAAACAAGAAGGGCCGGAACGTCCCGACCCTGCCCTGATCCTCGCGCCCGCGACCGTGCCGCCGCGTTGACGGCGCCCCATAGCCCGTGCGGGTCCGAAGCGCAAGGCAGTCGGCATGGTCGGTCGTTGCGAGGTGGCGGAGGCGACGCTGCCCCGAGGGTCATGCACGGATTGGCGCGGCACCACCGCCCGAAAACCCCGTCATTGCGAGGAGGCGAAGCCGACGAAGCAACCGCGATGTCGTGAGTGAGCGGTCGGGGTTGCTTCAGCTTCACCTCGCAATGACGGAACCTGCGGCCCCGTGCCGTCAGTACAGCCCCAGCCTCGAGATGACCGGCGCGTTTCAGGAACCGGCTGACGGTGATGTCGCTTGCCCCGGTCTAGGCGGTGATCGTCAACGCCATCGTCGCGGGCGAGGACACGCCGACCTTCCACCCGGCGGGACATCTCTGCCATGGCATCGACCGCGCGCGGCTGGCCGGGATATTCGCGGCGGCCGGTTGAAGATGCGGCCGTCGGGTCACGGTGGCGGAGAATTATGGGCGATCCGATAAATCTTCACGATTTATCAACACTTTCGCTATCCAAATTTCTGGAAATTTGGAAGGCCAAATTTGGGTGTCGAATTCTGACTGACGCCGCCACCCCCCGTCCTTGGCGCCGGGCCACCGTTCGCGCAGGCCACCCCTTTCCCTTCGCCGCGAATCCCGCTAATGGCGCAGCCTCACGGGCCGCACACCCTTGGAGGGCGGCCCTTTCACTGATGGAGATAAGTCATGGCCGGTGAGATACCCGATCTGATCGCCACGGCACGCACGGGGACAGGCAAGGGGGCCGCCCGTCAGACCCGCCGCGCGGGGCTGGTGCCTGGTGTCGTCTATGGCGGCGGCGTCGATTCGCTGCCGATCAGCATTCCCTTCAACGAATTGCTGAAGCGCCTCAAGGCGGGCCGCTTCCGCCAGACGCTGTTCAACCTCAAGGTCGCGGGCCATGACGACGTGCGCGTCATCTGCCGCGCGGTCGAGCGCGATCCGGTCAAGGACCTGCCGATCCATGTCGATTTCCTGCGCCTGCGCCGGACGACGCGGATCAACCTGTTCATCCACGTCAACTTCGAGAACCAGCGCGAGGCCCCCGGCCTGCGCAAGGGCGGCGTGCTGACCGTGGTGCGCCCCGAAGTCGAACTCGACGTGCTGGCGGGCGAAATCCCCGATCACATCAACGTCGATCTGACCGGCAAGGACATCGGCGACGTGATCCACATTCACGACGTGACCCTGCCTGCGGGCACCCGGCCCACGACCGACCGCAATTTCGTCATCGCCAACATCTCGGCACCCTCGGGCCTGCGGTCTGCGGGCACCGATGCCGACGACGAGGACGAGGCCGCCGCCGAGGCATGAGCCTCCCGATGGCATGAGCCTCCCGATACGGTGACCACCAACGGGGCCTTGCGGGGCCCCGTTTTCGTTTCGCGCGCTGGCATGGGCCGGGCGCAGGGGCTAGAAGGCGGACATGAAACTCTGGGTCGGCCTTGGCAATCCGGGCGCGCAATACGCCTTCAACCGCCACAACATCGGCTTCATGGCGGTGGACCGCATCGCCGCCGACCACAGCTTCGGGCCGTGGCGGGCGCGCTTTCACGGCCATGTGGCCGAGGGGCGGCTGGGCGACGATCGCATCACCCTGCTGAAACCCGCGACATACATGAACCATTCCGGCCAGTCGGTGCGCGCGGCGCTGGATTTCTACAAGCTCGACCCCGCCGACGTGACCGTGTTCCACGACGAACTCGACCTCGCGCCCGGCAGGCTGCGGCTGAAGCAGGGCGGCGGCCATGCGGGCCACAATGGGCTGCGCTCGATCCATGCGCATCTGGGCACCGATGCCTACGGGCGCGTCCGCATCGGCATCGGCCACCCCGGCCACAAGGACCGGGTGGCGGGTTATGTGCTGCACGATTTCGCGCGCGGCGACCAGGACTGGCTCGACGACCTGCTGCGCGGCATCTCGGACGGCGCCGGGGCGCTGGCGCGCGGTGACGGTCCGGGGTTCCAGAACGCGGTGGCGCTGCGCATGGCGCCGCCGCCGAAACGCGAAAAGCCGGGCAAGGCGCCGGCCGCTCCCCCGCCCGAAAACGCCGGGGAACCCGAACGCTCGCCGCTGCAACGGCTCATCGACCGCTTCCGCTGAACGTCACGCTTGCCGAACCCGCCCCGCCCGCGCCACACTGGACGAAAAGCGGAGGGGATCATGCGTGCCGTCCTGGTCTGGGCCGTCCGGCTGCTTCTGGTGGCGGTGGTGGTGGTGCTTGCCCTCTTCGCCTGGAAGCGGGACGAGGTTGCGCGGCTCTGGTCGGTGATGACCCTCTTCGACGAGGGGCGCATCACCCGTAATTTCAGCCACATGGACGAGATGTTCCTGACCGTCCCCATGGACCGCGGCGAGGCCGCCCCGAGCGCGCTGCCGCATGGCGCGCAATGGGACCTGCCTGCCGACGTGGCCGACTGGGTGGCGCGGCGGCGGGTGACGGCGCTGGTGGTGCTGAAGGGCGGCGCCATCGTGCATGAAAGCTACTACCTCGGCACCGCGCCCGAGGATCGCCGCATAAGCTGGTCGGTGGCCAAGAGCGTGCTCTCGGCGCTGACCGGCGTGCTGCTCGCCGAGGGCGCCATCGACAGCATCGACGATCCGGTGACGAAATATGCGCCGATGCTGGCCGGGTCCGCCTATGACGGGACCAGCCTGCGCAACGTGCTGCAGATGTCGTCCGGGGTGCGCTTCGACGAGGATTATCTGTCCTTCTGGTCCGACATCAACCGCATGGGACGGGTGCTGGCGCTGGGCGGGTCCATGGATGCCTTCACCACCGGGCAGCGCCACCGCGACGCCGAACCCGGCGCGCGGATGCAGTATGTGTCGACCGACACCCATGTCGTCGCCATGGTGCTGCGCGGCGCGACCGGGCGCAGCCTGCCCGACCTGATGGATGACTACATCGTCCGGCCGATGGGGTTTGAAGCCGATCCCGTCTACATCACCGACGGCTACGGCGTGGCCTTCGCGCTGGGCGGGCTGAACATGACCACGCGCGATTACGCGCGCTTCGGGCAGATGATGGCCAATGGCGGCATCTGGCAGGGGGTGCGGGTCGTGCCCGAGGACTGGATCGCCGAATCGACCGCCCCGAGCGCCCCCACGGCAGCGGGCGAGCCGGGTTACGGCTATCAGTGGTGGATCCCCGAAGGCTGGGGCGAGGGCGAATTCCTGGCGCAGGGCATCTACGGCCAGTTCATCTACGTGAACCGCCCGCTGGGCGTGGTGGTCGCGGTGAACTCCGCCGACCTCGGGTTCGAGGATGCGGGCGTCGAGGAAGAGAATTACGCCGTCCTGCGCTCCATCGCCGCGCGGGTGGGGGGCGGTTAGGGGATTGTTTACCAACCTGTCGGAAGGTTGGGCACGATCTCTTGAAAACCCAACTGTCAGGTTATATAGATTCCATGGTCGTGATTCACCGGGCACACGGGTTTCGCTTCGTGATCTACACTGCCGACCACGAACCGGCGCATATCCACATTACCGGCGCCGGACATGCGAAGGTCGATCTTGCGGGGCCGGATGGTCGCCCGGCGGCAGTCTTCGTCGTCGGGATCACACGCGGCGACATGATCCGGCTTCTGGCCGAGGTCGAGCTACGGCAAGCGGAATTTCTCCGCGCATGGAGGCGGATTCATGGACCATATCACTGATGCTGCCCTTGCGGTTGCCGAACGGCGCGGCGAGGACATGCTTGCCTCCGAACCGCGCGCGGCCACGGCGCGGCACGATCCCGCGACCGGGCGCATCGTGGTCGATCTCGTCAACGGCTGCACCTACGCCTTCCCGGTGGCGCTGGTGCAGGACCTTGCCGGGGCCGGGCCGGACGATCTGGCCGAGATTGTCGTTGACGGGCGCGGCTTCAACCTGAACTGGCCACGGCTTGAGGTCGATCTCTATGTTCCTGCGCTGGTCGCCGGGGTGTTCGGCACCCGCGACTGGATGAAGAAGGCGCTCGCCCGCCAGGCGGGGAGCGCCACTTCCGAAGCCAAGGCCGCCGCCTCGCGCGCCAACGGCCGCAAGGGCGGCCGCCCGCGCGGGCGGGGGTAGGGCTGCTCAGCCCGTCACCGCACCCTCGTTCGCGGGCCGCGCCAGCGTGGCGAACTTGCCCAGCACGCCCCGCGTGTAGCGCGGTGCCGGGGCTACCCAGGCGGCGCGGCGGCGGGCGATTTCCTCGTCGGGCACGTTCAGTTGCAGCAGCAGCCTGTGCGCGTCGATGGTGATCGAATCGCCTTCCTCGATCAGCGCGATGGTGCCGCCGACCGCCGCCTCGGGGGCGACATGGCCCACGACCATGCCCCAGGTGCCGCCCGAAAAGCGCCCGTCGGTGATGAGTCCCACGCTTTCGCCCAGGCCCCGCCCGACCAGCGCCGAGGTCGGCGCCAGCATCTCGGGCATCCCCGGCCCGCCCTTGGGGCCAAGGTAGCGCAGCACCAGCACGTCGCCCGCATTGATGCGGTCGTTGAGGATCGCGTCCATCGCCGATTGTTCGTCATCGAACACGCGGGCCGGGCCGGTGATCTCGGGGCTTTTCAGGCCGGTGATCTTGGCCACGGCGCCATCCTCGGCCAGATTGCCGCGCAGGATCGCCAGATGCCCTTCCTTGTAGAGCGCCTTGTCGATGGTGCGGATCACGTCCTGATCCACGCGCGGGGTGTCGGGCACATCGGCCAGTTCCTCGGCCAGCGTCCTGCCGGTGACGGTCAGGCAGTCGCCATGCAGCAGCCCCGCGTTCAGGAGCAGCTTCAGCACCTGCGGCACCCCGCCGGCCTGATGCAGGTCGACCGCCATGTAGCGGCCGGAAGGCTTCAGGTCGCAGAGCACCGGCACCCGCTCGCGGATGCGCTCGAAATCATCAAGGCTGAGGTCGATTTCCGCCGCGTGGGCGATTGCCAGATAATGCAGCACCGCATTGGTGGACCCGCCCAGCGCCATCACCAGCGCCAGCGCGTTCTCGATGGATTTCTTGGTGACGATGCGCTTCGGCGTCAGGCCCTGCTTGATCGCCTCGACCAGCACCCGGCCCGACTGGGCGGCGCTTTCGCGCTTTTCGTCATCGGGGTTGGCCATGGTCGAGGAATACATCAGCGACATGCCCAGCGCCTCGAAGGACGACGACATCGTGTTGGCGGTATACATGCCGCCGCACGAGCCGGTGCCGGGGATGCAGTTGCATTCGATCCCCTCGAAATCCTCCTCGCTCATCTTGCCGGCCATGAAGGCGCCCACGGCCTCGAAGGCCGAGACGATGGACAGGTCCTCGCCCTTCCACTTGCCGGGCTTCACGGTGCCGCCATAGACATAGACGGCAGGCGCGTTGGCGCGGAGGATGCCGATCATGCCGCCGGGCATGTTCTTGTCGCAGCCGCCGATGACGAGGACGCCGTCCATCCACTGGCCCTGCACCGAGACCTCGACGCAGTCGGCGATCACCTCGCGCGAGACCAGCGAATATTTCATCCCCTCGGTGCCCATCGACATGCCGTCGGAAATGGTCGGCGTGCCGAAGGTCTGGGGATTGCCACCCGCCGCGCGGATCGCGGCCTCGGCGGCGTCGGCCAGCGGCTGCAGCCCGGCGTTGCAGGGCGTGATGGTCGAATGGCCGTTGGCGATGCCGACCATCGGCTTGTCGAAGTCCTCCTTCTTGTAGCCGATGGCGTAGAACATCGCCCGGTTGGGTGAACGCTCCACCCCTTGCGTGATATGTTTCGACCGTTCGTTCCAGGGCATGGGCGACCTCGGGGCTGCTGATGGCGCCGTCGGCCCGGCGGGGCTGCGGCAGATACGGCAAGCGTCATACATCCGAACCGCACCCGGCCACAACCGCCCGGCTTGGCGCTTGTGCGCCGGTCCGGCTGCGCTAGAGTGGGCGCATGAAGGGAACACCGCAAATGACCGACTGGCAAGGTATCTGGAGCGAACTGGTCGGGTCGAATCTCGTCCTCGTCCTTATCGCGCTCGTCATCATCATCGCCATCCTCAAGGCTGTGCGCATCGTGTCGCAGTCCGAGAAATTCGTGGTCGAACGCTTCGGCCGCCTGCGGGTGGTGCTTGGCCCCGGCTTCAACCTGATCGTGCCGTTTCTCGACCGCGTGGCGCACAAGGTCTCGATCCTGGAACGGCAACTGCCGCCATCGGCGCAGGATGCGATCACCTCGGACAACGTGCTGGTCACGGTGGAAACCAGTGTCTTCTACCGCATCATCGAACCCGAAAAGACCGTCTACCGCATCCGTGACGTGGACGGCGCCATCACCACGACCGTGGCGGGCATCGTGCGGTCCGAAATCGGCAAGATCGAGCTCGATCAGGTGCAGTCGAACCGCGCCACCCTGATCGAGGCGATCCGCCTCCAGTTGGCCGATCAGGTCGATGACTGGGGCATCGAGGTGACGCGCACCGAAATCCTCGACGTGAACCTCGACGAGGCGACGCGCGCCGCCATGCTCCAGCAGCTCAACGCCGAACGCGCCCGCCGCGCCCAGGTGACCGAGGCCGAAGGCATGAAGCGCGCGGTCGAACTGAAGGCCGACGCCGAACTCTACGCCGCCCAGAAGCGCGCCGATGCCCGCCGCATCGAGGCCGATGCCGAAGCCTATGCGACCGAGGCCGTCGCCGCCGCCATCGCCAAGAACGGGATCGAGGCCGCGCAATACCAGGTCGCGCTGAAACAGGTCGAATCGCTGGTCGCGCTGGGCGGCAGTCCGGGGCGGCAGACGATCGTGGTGCCTGCCGACGCGCTGTCGGCCTTTGCCGATGCGTTCCGCATGTTCCGGGGCAAGTGATGCAGCAGGATATCTCGCTGGTGGATGGTCTCACACCGCTGGCGCGGGGGCTGATCGCCCTGATCGTCGAGGTGGTGGAAGTGATCGTCGCGGTCGTCGCCACGCCCGGACTGGTCCAGGGGATCGGGTGATGCTGGACGATCCGCTCTGGGCGACATGGTGGGTCTGGGTGGCGGCGGGGCTGGCGCTGGCCATCCTCGAGGTGCTCGCGCCGGGCTACATCTTCCTCGGCTTTGCCATCGGCGCGGTGGTGACGGGCGTGATCCTCGCCACCGGTCTGTTCCCCGTGACCGGCGGCTGGGCGCTGGTGGTCTTTGCGGTGTTGTCGCTGGTGGCCTACATCGGCCTGCGCGCCACCTCGAAGCGCGGGCATGACCAGGTGAAGGTGATCCGCCACGACATCAACGACAACTGACGGCGCCGGGTGGGGCAATCGGGCGAGCGGCATCTTCCGTCATTGCGAGGAAGCGCAGCGGACGAAGCAACCCCGATGGCATTGCGAGAGCGGTCGGGGTTGCTTCGGCTTGCGCCTCGCAATGACGATCATCCCCCCGTCATTGCGAGGCGGCGCAGCCGACGAAGCAATCCCGATGGTTGTGCGCAAGCGTTCGAGGTTGCTTCGGCTTCGCCTCGCAATGACGGAGGATCGCGATTGCCCTTGGGGCCGGGTGGGGCCGTCCCGATCACCGCGCCCTGAAAGCCGGGTGATCTATCCGCTGCGGTCCGGTTTTGCCCCGGCGCCTGCCAGCCATGCCAGCAGCGCGTCGCGGTCCGGGGTGAAGCCTTCGGTGATCCATTGCGCCTCGGCCCGCGCCAGTGCGGCGCCGATCCGTGCGCCGTGCAGGTCGGGCGGCAGGTCGTGGGCGCGCAGCGGAAAGACCCGCATTGCGCCCTCTGCCGCCGCCTGCAATGCCCCCGGCGCGATCTCGCGTCCGGCCATGGCGGCGCGCAGGGCCAGCGCGTCGGTGGCGTCCGTGGCACCCAGCCGGTAGCCGGTCCCGGCGGCGTCCAGCCCCCCGGCCATGGCGTCCCGCAGCCGTGCCAGCCGCCGTGCCTCGGCGCGCGACAGCCGCAGGGCGTCCGCCGCACCCTCGCCGCCCAGCGCAGCCAGCCGCCGCAGCCAGTCGGGCGCCAGCCCCGCCGCGCCCTCGACATGGACCAGCACCGCCAGCGTCTGCACCCCGGCGCCCGGCAGCACCCGCAGCAGCACGCCCGAGGCCGCCATCGCGCCGACCGCAGGCGCCGGGTCGGGGGCGGCCAGCAGCTTGCGCATCTCGGCGCCGATCCGTTCGCGCGACAGCAGCGCGATCCCGTCCAGACCACCGGCACAGGCGGCCAGACCTTCGGCGTCGATGCCGCCCTCGGGGTCGCCATACCAGGCGTGAAAGCGGAAGAAGCGCAGGATGCGCAGGTAATCCTCGGCGATCCGCGCGCCCGCATCGCCGATGAAGCGCACCCGCCCCGCGCGCAGGTCGTCCAGCCCCAGCCCCAGCGGGTCGAGCACCTCGCCCGCGCCGGTCGCATAGAGCGCGTTCATGGTGAAATCGCGCCGCGCCGCGTCCTGTTCCAGCGAGGTGCCGAAGGCCACGGTCGCGTGGCGGCCACGGGTTTCCACGTCGCGGCGCAGGGTCGTCACCTCGTGCGGGCGGCCACCGGCCACCAGCGTGACCGTGCCGTGGTCGATCCCGGTCGGCACCGCGCGCAGGCCCGCCGCCCCGGCCAGCGCCAGCACCCGTTCGGGCAGCGCATCGGTGGTGATGTCGACATCGGTGGCGCCTGCGCCGATCACCGCGTTGCGCACGCAGCCGCCGACGAACCAGGCGCGGTGCCCGGCATCCGCGAACATGGCCATGATCCGCCGCACGTCCGCATCCGTCAGCCAGTCCGCCGCGATTCGCATCATTCCGCCCTTTCGGCCAGCCCGTGCAGGATACGCGCGGTCGCGCCCCAGATGTAATAGGGGCCCCAGGGCACCACCGGATAATGCCGCATCCGCCCTGCCCAGACCCGGCCCTCGATGCGATACCGGCGCAGGTCGAGCAGATGGGCAAGCGGGACGCGGAAGGTCTCCTCGACCTCGCCCGCCTGCGGCGTCACCGTGAAGGGCCGCGTGATCAGCGCCACGACCGGCGTGACGCTGAAGCCGGTCACGGTTTCATGCGCAGGCAGGGTGCCCAGAATCCGCGCGCTGGCGGCGGGCAGGCCGATTTCCTCCTGCGCCTCGCGCAGGGCGGTGGCGGCGGCGTCGCTGTCGCCCGCCTCACGCCCGCCGCCGGGCAGGGCGATCTGGCCGGGATGGTGGCGCAGGTGCAGCGCGCGGCGGGTGAGGATCACGGCGGGTTCCGCGCCGGTAGTTTCAACCCCGATGAGCACCCCGGCAGGCCGCAGCCGCCCGGCGGCCCCCGGCCGCAGGCCATCGTCGAAGTCGAAATCCGAAGACCCTTGTCCCGCCTGCGCGATGGCCCGGTTCAGGCGGGCCGTGGCCTCGTCAGGCGTCAAGGCCCTGACCCTCGCCCGCCGCCTCGAAGCCGAGCGTCGCCGGGTCGAAGACGTAATGCGCGCCGCAGAACTGGCAGTCGGCGGTCACCGTGCCTTCGTCCGTGGTCATGTGGGCGATGTCCCTTGCCGAATAGATCGACAGCGACTGCCGCACCTTGTCCGCCGAACACGAACAGCCGAAGCGCAGGCCCTGCGGATCAAAGACGCGCGGCTGTTCCTCGTGGAACAGGCGCACCAGCAGTTCGGTCGGCTGCACCGAGGGGCCGATCAGCTCCAGCGTCTCGACCGTGTCGAGATGCAGGTTCACGCGCGTCCAGTCCTCGGCGGCCTCGCCGGAAAGGATTTCCTCGTGGCCCGGCGCCGCCCCGGCTGCGGGCATGTGTTGCAGCATGACGCCGCCCGCGCGCCAGCCCTCGGCCCCGCCTGACAGCCGCGAGCGGCCGACCGCGACCTTGAACCGCGTCGGCAACTGTTCGGAGCGGGCGAAATAGGTCTCGGCACAGGCCGCCAGCGAGCCGCCGGCAAGCGGCGTGATGCCGGAATAGGGTTCGCTCCCCTCGCCCTGGTCCATGAGGATCGCAAAATAGCCCTGGCCGATCTGGTCGAACCCCGGCGCCTGCGGGTCAAGACGGTCGGGATCGAAACTTGCCCAGGCGCGGATGCGGGCGGGTTCGCCCTCGGCCTCGGGGGCGTAGTAGTCGGTCGCCACGATGCGCAGCGGCCCGTCGCCGCGAATCTGCAACGACAGTTTCCAGCGCAGCTTGATCGCCTGCCCCATGAGCGCGGTCAGCACCACCGCCTCGGCCACCAGCGCCTCGACCTGCGGCGGGTAGTGGTGCTGGCCCAGTATCTGCCCGAGCACGCCGTCAAGCCGGGCCACCCGGCCGCGGACATCCGACAGGTCAAGCTGAAACGGCAGAACGGTGTCGTCCCACGCGATGCGGGATGCGATGGGCATGGCGGCTCCTTCCGGGGAGATGGCGGCACAGGCAGTCCGGGGCGCGCCACCGGATTACCGCGCCCATATGGGGGCGGGCAAGCCCGAGTCCAATAGAGCCGGGGCAATCAGCACCTTCCGTCATTGCGAGGAGCCGAAGGCGACGAAGCAACCCCGATGTCGTGTGTGAGCGGTCGGGGTTGCTTCGGCTGCGCCTCGCAATGACGGGATTTGTGGGCGGTGCCGCGCCGGGTCAGCGCAGCCGCCGCCCCTCGATCAGGTCGCGGTAGATGAGCGACAGCAGGCCGGCTCCGGCAAGCGTCATCACCCAGACGAGCGCCAGCCGCAGCAGCAGGCCCGGCCAGACCCCGAGCGGCGCGATATCGAGCAGCGACGACAGCACCAGATCGAGGCCGACCAGGATCGACGACGCCCCCAGCACCTCCTCGGTCCGCGTGCCGGTCGCGGCCCAGCTTTCGGCGACGCTGACGCGATGGCCCAGCACCAGCCCCGGCAGGATCAGCGCCAGCCGCAGCCACAGAAACGCCATGAGCGCGGTCATCGCGAAGGCCAGCGCCAGCCGCGCCAGCGCCAGCCCGCCCAGCCCGACCATGGCCAGCATCTGCATCCCCATCGCAGAGACCGGGAACAGCAGCACCAGCAGGACGACCGAGATCACCGTCGAGCGCAGCGCATAGTCGCCGACCAGACGCGCATCGAGCCGGGGGACAATTCCCGGCTGTTCGCCGCGCAGCACGAAGCGGTGCCAGCCGACCGCCGCCCAGGCGGCCGCAAGGATCACCACCACCGCCGCCAGCGCCAGAGCAGCGGCGACCCGGCCGCTCCAGCCGCCGAAGGCCAGCGCGAAGGTCAGCATCCCCGGCCTGACGCCCAGCGCCGCGAAGATGCCCAGCGACAGCACCAGCGCCGCCGCCGCAGGCACGAGCGACACGAGCACGGCAGCGCCGATGTTGCGCCACACGAGCGCAAGGCTGATTGCCGCCAGTTTCCAGCTCATCCGCGCGCCCCGTCCCGACCTGCCGAGTCCTGCCAAGGGCGGCGGGGCGCGTCAATCAGATGAGGAACTCGGCCAGCGCCGCATCTTCGGTGATGTCGCGGTAATCCAGCTCGGCGGCGTCCATCCGCGCGAAGAGCGCCGGGAAATTCGCGGGGTCGGTGGTCTCGATCCCGATCAGGACCGAGCCGAAGTTGCGCGCGGTCTTCTTCAGGTATTCAAACCGCGCGATGTCGTCCTCGGGGCCGAGCAGGCCCAGAAAGTCGCGCAGCGCACCGGGGCGCTGCGGCATCCGCAGGATGAAATACTTCTTCAGCCCGGCAAAGCGCTGGGCGCGCTCCTTCACTTCGGGCAGGCGCTCGAAGTCGAAATTGCCGCCCGAGGTGATGCAGACCACCGTTCTGCCGGTGATCGCCTCGGCAAGGTGGCCCAGCACGTCGACCGACAGCGCCCCGGCGGGTTCCAGAACGATGCCCTCGACGTTCAGCAATTCGAGCATGGTGCCGCAGACCCGGTCCTCGGGAACCAGCAGCACCCGCGCGGGATCGGTGTCGCGCAGGATCGAGAACGGCAGATCGCCGGTGCGCCCCACGGCGGCGCCGTCGATGAAGGAATTCACCCGCTCCAGCGTCACCGGATGCCTGGCGGCCAGCGCGGCGGCAAGGCTGGCGCCGCCGGACGGCTCGACGAACAGGAACTGCGTGGCGGGCGCCGCCTCGCGCATGACCGAGACCACCCCGGCCCCCAGACCACCCCCGCCGACCGGCAGGATCACCAGATCGGGGGCACGGCCAAGCTGGTCAAGGATTTCCACCGCCACCGTCGCCTGTCCCTCGATCACGTCGGGGTCGTCGAAGGGCGACAGGAAATGCGCGCCCGCCTCGGTGCAGAAGGTCCGCGCGGCTGCAAGGCTCTGGTCGAGATAGTCGCCGGTCAGCACGATCTCGACCTGTCCGCCGCCGAAGCTGCGGGTCTTGTCGATCTTCTGGTGCGGGGTCGTCACCGGCATGAAGATCGTGCCGCGCACGCCGAAATGACGGCAGGCATAGGCCACGCCCTGCGCATGGTTGCCTGCACTGGCGCAGACGAAGGCGCGCTGTTCGGGATGTGCGGCCAGCGCGCGGCGCATGGCGTTGAAGGCGCCGCGCAGCTTGTAGCTGCGCACCGGCGCGAGGTCCTCGCGCTTGAGAAGGATGTCCGCCCCGTAGCGCGCCGACAGGAAATCGTTGCGCTGCAGCGGCGTGGCGGGAAACAGCTCGCGCAGGGCATCCGCCGTGGCGCGGACATTCTTGATAAAATCGCTCATGCAGCCGCCCTCGCGCCGCCGCGCCGAAAAGACAAGGGGTGACCGCGCGTCAGTTGAGCGGTCGCCCCTCGGTGGCATGGCCGTAGATCGTGGTCAGGATCGACAGCCCGACCATGACGCTGATCCAGCCCACCAGCATGTCGAGAATGCCGAACAGGACATTGCCCCTGAACGCCGCCCCGAGCAGCCACGAGACGACGACATTCAGCACGACCAGAATCAGGATCGCGGTCAGGATCGCACCCGAAAGCGCGGCCGTCGCGGTCCAGCTTTCGCGGAAGGTCATCTGCCGCCCCAGCGCCACCGCAGGCAGGACCAGCCCGAACCGGATCGAGAGCCACGAGAACAGAGTGCCGACCACGATCGCGGCCAGAAAGCCGATCGCCCCCGGCCCCTCGTCGGGTGCGACCCCCGGAATGCCGCTCAGCAGCGCCAGCACGACGGTAACGCCGATCATCACCGGGATGGCAATGACGATCAGCAGCAGCGCCAGCTTGATCGCCTTGACGATGTAGGGCCACACCGGCCGCCCGGCGAGGGCGGGCAGCAGGCCGGGATATTCCTCGAGCAGCACGAAACGGTGCCAGGCAACCGCCACCCAGGACGAGATGAACAGCATCACCAGCATGGCAACCAGCAGGGCAACCGACTGCCCGGCGGCAGCCATCGGATCGCCCGCCGCCGGATCGGCGGCGCCGCTCAGCCATCGCGCCGGTGATCCGCCGAGCGCCATCATCGCCAGCGCCGCGACCACGAGGCCCAGCAGATAGGGGCCGACCGAGACCTTCAGCGCATCGGTCAGGTTCCGGAACACCAGCCCGAAGGCATGGGTCACGATCTGCACGCCCGTGTTTCCGTTCATGCCCGGACCTCCCCCGTTCGTCATCCTGACGCGCAGCGATGCACGGCGCCGCCGCTTTCGTCAACACTTTGGCGGGAATCGCCCGGCGCCGTCCTTGACTTCCGCCCCCGTGCGCGCAATCCCCCGCCATCGCCAAGGAGGCCATGATGCACCGATACCGCAGCCATACCTGCGACGCCCTGCGCCTGACCGATGCGGGCCACAACGTGCGCCTTTCGGGCTGGGTCCACCGGATCCGCGACCACGGCGGCATCCTGTTCATCGACCTGCGCGACCATTACGGCATCACCCAGGTTCTGGCCGATCCCGACAGCCCGGCCTTCGCCGATGTGGAACGGCTGCGCCCGGAAACCTGCATCCGCATCGACGGCACGGTGCGCGCCCGCGCCGACGGGCTGGAAAACCCCAGGCTGCCGACCGGCGCCATCGAGGTCTATGTGGACGCGGTCGAGGTGCTGGGCGCTGCCGCCGAACTGCCGTTGCTGGTGTTCGGCGATCAGGAATACCCCGAGGAAACCCGCCTGCGCTATCGCTACCTCGACCTGCGCCGCGACGAGATGCAGCGCAAGATGAAGCTGCGCTCGGATGTCGTGGCCTCGATCCGGCGGCGGATGTGGGATCAGGAGTTCCGCGAATACCAGACCCCGATCATCACCGCGTCGTCACCCGAAGGGGCGCGCGATTTTCTGGTGCCGTCGCGGCTGCATCCGGGCAAGTTCTACGCGCTGCCGCAGGCGCCGCAGCAGTTCAAGCAGTTGCTCATGGTCTCGGGCTTCGACCGCTATTTCCAGATCGCGCCCTGTTTCCGCGACGAAGACCCGCGCGCCGACCGCTCCCCGACCGATTTCTACCAGCTCGATCTGGAAATGTCGTTCGTCGAGCAGGAAGACGTTTTCGCCACGGTGGAACCCGTGCTGCGCGGCGTGTTTCAGGAATTCGGCGGCGGGCGCCGCGTCGATGCCGACTGGCCGCGCATCAGCTATGCCGACGCGCTGCGCTGGTATGGCACCGACAAGCCCGACCTGCGCTGCCCGCTGAAGATGGAAGAGGTGAGCGAGCATTTCCGCGGCTCGGGCTTTCAGGTGTTCGCCAAGCTGCTCGAGAACGAGGGCAACGAGGTCCGTGCCATCCCGGCGCCCAGGGGCGGCAGCCGCGCCTTCTGCGACCGCATGAACGCCTTCGCGCAGAAAGAGGGCTTGCCGGGGATGGGCTATATCTTCTGGCGCGAGGCCGGGGACGGGATCGAAGCCGCAGGCCCGGTGGCAAAGAACATCGGCCCCGAACGGACCGAGGCGATCCGCACCCAGCTTGGCCTTGGCGCCGGGGACGCGGTCTTCTTCGTCGGCGGCAGGCCGGAGCGGTTTGAAGCCGTCGCCGCCAAGGCCCGCGTCGAGATCGGCCGCGAGACCGGGGCCTTCGAGGCCGACCGCTTCGCCTTTGCCTGGATCGTCGATTTCCCGATGTACGAACGCACCGACGAGGGTGGCATCGACTTCTCCCACAACCCGTTTTCCATGCCGCAGGGCGGGATCGCGGCGCTGGCGGGCGATCCGCTGCGGGTGCTGGGCTATCAGTATGACCTTGCCTGCAACGGCTATGAACTGGTGTCCGGCGCGATCCGCAACCATTCGCCCGACATCATGTTCAAGGCGTTCGCCATCGCCGGTTACGACGAGGACGAGGTGCGCAAGCGCTTTGGCGGCATGGTCAACGCCTTTACCTACGGCGCGCCGCCGCACGGCGGCTGTGCGGCGGGGATCGACCGGATCGTCATGCTCCTGGCCGACGAGGTGAATATCCGCGAGGTGATCCTGTTCCCGATGAACCAGCGCGCCGAAGACCTGATGATGGGCGCGCCGTCGGAACCGACAAACGAACAGCTCCGCGAACTGCGCCTGCGCGTGGTGCCGCCCGAAGAGTGACGGCAGCCCGGAAATCGCCCCCGCGACAGGATCGCGGGGGCGGTTTTCGCAAAAATCAACGTGATATTAACTATTTGGCCTAACAAATTTCTGGAAATTTGTTCTGCCAAATTTGTAGGAAACTGCGGGACCGCCCCGTCTCGACTCCGCCGCCTTGCGCGCTATCCTGCGCGTGAACGGAGGCCTCCATGGACGACAGACCGCGCGGCGAGATCATTTCCGGCTGGACCCCGGCGCCCCTGCCGGGGCCCGACGTGATCGACGGGCGTTTCGCCCGTCTCGAACGGCTCGACCCCGCGCGCCATGGTGCCGATCTGGCCGACGCATGGCTCGGCCATGACTGGCTCTGGGACTACATGTTCAGGGGGCCGTTCGACGATGCCGCCGGGATCGGTGCCTATCTGCGCGACATCGCCGGTCAGCCCGACCCGTATTTCTACGCGATCCGCGACCTTGCCGGCGGGCGTGCCGCAGGGGTTGCCTCGCTCATGCGGATCACGCCGGTGATGGGGGTGGTCGAGGTCGGCAACATCTGCCTCGCGCCCGCGCTTCAGCAGACGCCTGCCGCAACCGAGGCCATGTTCCTGCTGATGGCATGGGCCTTCGACAACGGCTATCGCCGCTACGAATGGAAATGCGACGCGCTGAACCGCCCGTCGCGGCGCGCGGCGCAGCGGCTGGGGTTCAGCTTTGAAAGCATCTTCCGCCAGCACATGATCGTGAAGGGCCGCAGCCGCGACACCGCCTGGTTCGCGATCATCGACCGCGAATGGCCCGCGCTGCGCGCGGCATATGAACGCTGGCTCGCGCCCGGCAATTTCGATGCCTCGGGGCGACAGCGCCACTCGTTGTCGGCGCTGACCCGGCCGTTGCTGTTCGCCCGCGACCCGCTGCTTCAGGACGCGGGCTGATCCTGCGGACCGTCCTGCAACCGCAGGGCCACCATGGCGCGCAACCGCGCCAGCGCCGCCGCAGATGCGGCGCCCGCCGGTGGCGCCAGTGCGGCCGCCGCCGCCGCCAGCGCGTTGTCGCCGGTGCTGGCCGCGACGCCGGCCAGGAATTGCGCGACATAGCCCATGTCGTTGTCGCCGCTGGCCAGAAGGTCCGAGGCGCGGCCAAGATCGTCGCGCCACGCCGCCGGATCGGGCACCAGCGGCGCGACCGAGACCGGGCGCGGGCCGGGCGGGCGGCGGTCGTGCGGCAGGAGGCGCAGGATCATGGTCTGGAAATGTGCCAGCGATACGAAGGGCTTGCCCAGAAAGCCGTCCGCCCCGGCGGCCAGCGCCACGCCTTCGGCCCAGGGATCACCGCTGATCCCCAGCAGCACGTCGATGCGTGGCCGCGCCCGCGCGAGATCGGCCAGCAGTTCGGCACCCGACCCGTCGGGCAGGCCTAGATCGACGATGACGCAGCCCGGCCGGTAAACGGCCAGATGCCGCCGGGCATGGGCCAGCGAATCGGCCCGCAACAGCCGCGCGCCCGAGCGCGTGCACATCAGGCGCACGGCTTCCGAGGTGAGTCGGCTGTCCTCGACCAGAAGCACGGTCATGCCGTGCAGGGGCCGGGCGGCGGTCGGGCGAAGGACTGGTGCGGTCACGGTATCCATCGCGGAACTCCCCGAAAGCGACTGCGGACAACCTGCGCCGATCTTCGCTCCGGCAAGGTAAAGACAACGTTAAGCCGTGGCGCGACATGCGCCTGCGCCTTGCCCTTGGTGCCCGGCTGACGTTTATGGGGGCGCGCTTCACAGGAGATCGGATTGCCCGGCCGCCTTGCCCATATCGCCGTCGCGGTGCCCGACCTCGATGCCGCGCTTGCGCATTGGCGCCGGTTGCCCGGTGCGCGCGCGGGCGTGGCGCATGATCTGCCGGGCCATGGCGTGCGCGTGGCCTTCGTCGACATGGCCGACAGCCGGATCGAGCTCGTCACGCCCCTGGGTGACGACAGCCCGGTTGCGGGCTATCTGTCGCGCAACCCTGCGGGCGGGATTCACCACATCTGCTACGAGGTCGCCGATCTCGACGCGGCCTGCGCCGGTCTGGCCGCGCAGGGCGCCCGCGTGCTGGGCGCGCCACGGCCCGGCGCCCATGGCCGGCCCGTCATCTTCCTGCATCCGCGCGATTTCGACGGCTGCCTGATCGAACTGGAGCAAGCCCCATGACCATCACCGCAGGCATCGTCCTTTTCGGCATGATCTGGTTCGTCGTCTTCCTCGCCCTGCTGCCGCTGCACCTGAAAACCCAGGGCGAGGCGGGCGAGATCGTGCCCGGCACCCATTCCTCGGCGCCGGTCGATCCGAAGGTCGGGCGCAAGGCGCTCATCGCCACGCTGGTCGCCGCCGTGATCTGGGCGATTGTCGCCGTCATCATCATCGGCGGCGTGATCCGGGTGCAGGATTTCGACTGGTTCAACCGGATGCGCCCGGCGGTGATGCGGTAATCCGGGCGCGGTCGGCGCCGACTTGTTGTCCTGACGCATTGTCGCGGACGCCAAATGTTCCATCTGGCTGCGAAATGCTGTGAATCAGGCGACTGGCCAGTCCGTCAGCGCGGCAGGATCGGGGCGCGGGCGTTCGGGCACGTCGGCGGTCGGCGTGCCGACATGGATGACCCCCGCCACCGATTCGTGATCCGCCAGCCCCAGCCCCTCGCGCAGGAAGTGCCGGTCGTAGACCTGCCAGCCGGTCAGCCAGTTCGTCCCCCAGCCCTGCGCGGTGGCGGCGGTGATGAGCGTCATGCAGACGGCGCCCGCCGAAAGCTGCTGCTCGATGAGCGGGATGCGCCCGGTGTCGCCGGGGGCCGAGATCACCGCGACGGCCAGCGGCGAGTCGCGGTATTGCGCCACCGACTTGGCGATCTTGCCCGCGTCGATGCCCAGTTCCGCCCCGCGCGCGGCGACCTGCGCGGCCAGCCGGTCCAGCACGGGCCGGGTGAGCACGATGAACCGCCACGGCGCCAGCTTGCCGTGATCCGGCACCCGCGCGGCGGCGGCGATGAGGCGCGCGATCTCGTCACGCGACGGCACCGGCGCGGCCAGCGTGCGGGCGGGCCGCGACCGGCGGGCAAGCAGGAAATCAAGAACGGCGGGGACGGGTGCAGGCATCGGAAATCCTCATGTGGTGCGCCCTGATAGAGCATTCTGCGGCCGGATGGATATATCCCGCGCCCGCAACAATGCGACAGGACGACAAGACAGGGCAATCGGGCGAACGGCCCTGCGCGGCACCGACGCCCGCAATTCCCGTCATTGCGAGGAGGCGAAGCCGACGCGGCAACCTCGATGCTGAGTGTGAGCGGTCGAGGTTGCTTCGGCTTCGCCTCGCGGGTGACGGTATGCGCAGTTCACCCGATTGCCCTGGGCAACAAGCGCGGGCCACGGCGGTTGACGGGCCAGAGGGGCGCAGGCGGCGGGTCGGCCATGAAAAAGGCGACCCGGAGGCCGCCTTTTCGTGATCGTGCCGCCGGGGTGTCACGCAGGCAGCGCGCCCTTGCGCAGATAGGGCAGGATGCGCTTCACGCCGGTGAACTTCTTCGCGGCATCTTCGTCCGACAGCGTGCCGGGGATCACCACGTCATCGCCCACGCGCCAGTCGGCGGGGGTCGAGACGCCATGCTTCGCGGCGGTCTGCAACGCATCCAGCGCCCGGACCACCTCGGCGAAGTTGCGGCCCACGTTCATCGGATAGGTGAGCGCGAGCTTCAGCTTCTTGTCGGGGCCGACGATGAACACCACCCGCACCGTCGCGGTGTCGGCGGGGGTGCGACCGTCGGGCAGATACGCCTCGGCGGGCAGCATGTCGAAGGCCTTGGCCACGCTCAGGTCGGTGTCGGCGATGATCGGGAATCCGGCCTTCGCGCCGCCGACCTTCTCGATGTCGACCTTCCACTTCTTGTGATCCTCGGCGCTGTCGACCGAGATGCCCATGACCTTGGTGTCGCGCTTTGCCCATTCGTCGGCAAGCTGCGCCACGGCGCCGAATTCGGTCGTGCAGACCGGGGTGAAATCCTTGGGGTGCGAGAACAGGATCGCCCAGTGATCGCCGATCCAGTCGTGCAGCGTGATCTCGCCCTCATCGGTCTGGACGGTAAGATTGGGGATGGTATCGTTGATGCGCAGACCCATGTCGGCACTCCCTTTCTGGTTTCCGACTCTTTATATAGGGATTGTCACCCTGCGTCGCCATGCCACATCGGCATGGCCGCCATGCGAATTTTGCGAGGAGACAGCAATGATCGAGAAGCGCGCTTTCTACATCGACGGCGCATGGGTCGCCCCTCTCGAGGGCCGCGATCACGTCGTCATCAATCCCTCGACCGAGGAACCGTCGGCCATCATCTCGCTGGGTGGCGAGGCCGATACCAATGCCGCCGTCGCCGCCGCGAAGGCCGCCTTTCCGGCGTGGTCGGTCAGCGACCCGGCCGACCGCGTCGCGCTGGTGGAACGGTTCCTTGCCCGCTACCACGCGCGGGCCGAGGAAATGGCGCAGGCGATCAGCCTTGAAATGGGCGCGCCCATCGACCTTGCCCGCGACGAACAGGCGCCCTGCGTCCCCGACCATACCGAAAACTTCCTCGAAGCCTTCCGCGATTTCCGGTTCCTGCGCCCGCTGCGCGCCGATACCCCCGACTCGCGCATCGCGATGGAGCCGATCGGGGTCGTCGGCCTCATCACGCCGTGGAACTGGCCGATGAACCAGGTCACGCTCAAGGTGATCCCGGCGCTGCTGGCGGGCTGCACAATCGTGCTGAAGCCGTCCGAACAGGCGCCGCTGTCCTCGCTGCTGTTCGCCGAACTGCTGGACGAGGCAGGCTGCCCGCCGGGCGTGTTCAATCTGGTGAACGGCGACGGCGCCGGGGTCGGCACGCAGCTTTCGGGTCATCCCGACGTGGCGATGGTCTCGTTCACCGGGTCCACCCGCGCGGGCCGCGCCATCGGGCGGGTGGCTGCCGACACGTTCAAGCGCGTGGTGCTGGAACTGGGCGGCAAGGGCGCGAACCTGATCTTCGCCGATGCCGACGCGGATGCGGTTGCGCGCGGCGTGCGGCATGTGTTCAACAACTCGGGCCAGTCCTGCAACGCCCCCACCCGGATGCTGGTCGAACGGTCGCGCTACGACGAGGCCGTGGAACAGGCCCGCGCCGTGGCCGAGGCCACCCGTGTCGGGCATTCCGACCAGCAAGGCCCCCATATCGGCCCGGTGGTGAACGCGCGGCAATGGGACCAGGTGCAGGGCTACATCCAGAAAGGCATCGAGGAAGGCGCCCGTCTGGTCGCGGGCGGTCTTGGCCGCCCCGAAGGGCTGAACAAGGGCTTCTTCGTGCGCCCGACGATCTTTGCCGACGTGAAACCCGGCATGACCATCGAGCGCGAGGAAATCTTCGGCCCGGTCCTGTCGATCCTGCCCTTCGACACCGAGGACGAGGCCGTCGCCATCGCCAACGACACGGTCTACGGTCTGACGAACTACGTCCAGAGCAGCGACGGCCCGCGCCGCAACCGGCTGGCACGGCGGCTGAACGCGGGGATGATCTCGATGAACGGCAAGGGGCTGGCGAAGGGGTCGTTCTTCGGCGGCATCGGTGCCTCGGGCGGGGCGCGCGAGGGTGGCGTCTGGGGGATCGAGGAATTCCTCGTCAGCAAGGCGATCTCGAACTGGGATGTGCCCGTGGCGGCCGAATAGGCCGCCACAGACGTATACGATCCGGCGGCCGAATAGGCCGCCACAGACGCCTGGTATCCGGCGGCCGAACAGGCCGCCACAGGTAGCATCCGGCGGCCGAACAGGCCGCCGCGTCACCTTTGCCCGCGCATCCGGGGGCGGTGGCTCAGAGGCTTGCGTCCATCGCCGCGATGATCGCATCACCCATGGCGCCGGTCGAGACCGGGGTGCCGCCCTCGGGGCCCATCAGGTCGGCGGTGCGCAGCCCGTCCGCCAGCACCTTTTCCACCGCGCGTTCGATCCGGCTGGCCTCATCGCCCAGATCGAAGGAATAGCGCAGCGCCATGGCGAAGCTCAGGATGCAGGCGATCGGATTGGCCTTGCCTTGCCCGGCGATGTCGGGCGCCGAGCCGTGGACGGGTTCGTAAAGCGCCTTCGGCCGCCCGTTGGCCATCGGCGCGCCGAGGCTGGCCGAGGGCAACATGCCAAGGCTGCCGGTCAGCATCGCCGCGAGGTCCGATAGCAGGTCGCCGAACAGGTTGTCGGTCACGATCACGTCGAACTGCTTGGGCCAGCGGGTCAACTGCATGGCGCCCGCGTCGGCATACATGTGCGACAGCTCGACATCCGGGTATTCGCGGTCGTGCACCTCCTGCACCACCTGCCGCCACAGCACGCCGGATTCCATGACATTCGCCTTCTCCATCGAGCAGACCCGGTTGCCGCGCTTGCGGGCAAGGTCAAAGGCCGAACGCGCGACGCGGGCGATCTCGCCCTCGGTGTAGCGCTGGGTATTGATGCCGACGCGCTCGTTGCCCTCGGTGAAGATGCCGCGCGGCTCGCCGAAATAGACGCCCGAGGTCAGTTCGCGCACGATCATGATGTCGAGACCGGCGACCACATCGCGCTTGAGGCTCGAGAAATCGGCCAGCGCGTCGAAGCATTGCGCGGGGCGCAGGTTGGCGAACAGGTCCATCTCCTTGCGCAGCCGCAGCAACCCGCGTTCCGGCTTCACGCTGAAATCGAGCGCGTCGTATTTCGGCCCGCCGACGGCACCCAGCAGCACTGCATCAGCCTCTTGCGCGCGGGCCATGGCGGCATCGGTCAGGGGCGTGCCATGGGCGTCGTATGAACAGCCGCCGACCAGATCCTCGCCCAGGTCGAAGGCGATGCCGCGCCGGGCGTCGAGCCAGCGGATGATCTTCTTCACCTCTTCCATGACTTCGGGGCCGATGCCGTCACCGGCAAGGATCAGGATGGACGGATTTGCCACGACGGGACTCCTGCGGGTTTGCGGATGTTGCGGCGGGCGTAGTGAAAGGCCGCGTGCCGGTCAAGGCGGGGGCAACGGTCAGTGCGAGGAGGCGAAGCAACCGCGAACCTTTGTGCGAAACCATCGGGGTTGCCGCGTCGGCTGCGTCACCTCGCGGGTGACGGGGAAAAGAGCATCGTCATTGCGAGGCGAAGCCGAAGCAACCCCGACCGCTCACTCAATGTCCTCGGGGTTGCTTCGTCGGCTGCGCCTCCTCGCAATGACGGAAAGAACAGCGTCATTGCGAGCCGCAGGCAAAGCAACCCCGATCCGGTGCTCGACAACGGCGGGGTTGCCGCGTCGTCTCGCGGGTGACGCCCCCGCCCTATTCCTCGCCGGTATCGCTGCGCCCGGCTTTCACCGCCGCGCGGGCGCGTTTGGCGGCCAGACGCCGTTCGACCGAGCCGCGCGTGGGGCGGGTGGCGAGCCGCCGTTTCGGCGCCACCAGCGCCGTGCGGATCAGCGCGGCCAGCCGCTCGCGCGCGATCTCGCGGTTGCGGGCCTGGCTGCGGGTGTCCTGCACGAACAGGACGATGGCGCCCTCCTGCGTCCAGCGCGTGCCCGCCAGCCGCCGCAGCCGCGCCTTGGCCGCGTCCGACAGCGCGGGCGAACGCGCGGCCTCGAAGCGCAGCTCCACCGCCGTCGCAACCTTGTTCACGTTCTGCCCGCCGGGACCGCTGGCGCGCACGAAGGTCTCGGTCAGTTCCCAGTCGGCGATGGTGATGGTGTCGGTGATGTGGAGCATGGTCCGGATGCCGTGACGGAAGCGAAAGGGCCGCACCTTCCGGCGCGACCCCTCGAAAGTTCAGGAGGTGGGGTCGGTTAGACGCATCCACCCGCGGTTTGCAAACCTGAGGGCTGCCTCAGATTTCCGCCCCCCGGACTGTCCCGACGCCTTTCTCCAATGACCTTCTCGACACTGGATCACCTCCTTTCGCTGGGTTGCAGATGGGGGCAAGGTGCCACGGTCGGGGCAAAAGTCAAATGAATTTCCCCGGCAGCACGGCAATCGGGCGAACTGCGGCTGCGCGGGTTGGCACGGCACCGCCGCTCGCAAACCCCGTCATTGCGAACGAAGTGAAGCAACCTCGACCGCTTGCTCAATAACATCGGGGTTGCTTCGTCGGCTTCGCCTCCTCGCAATGACGGATTATGTCGTTCGCCAGATTGCCCTGCCCCTTGCGACAGAAACCGCTCAGACGGTGCGTGCGCCAAGCACACGCGCCACCACCAGCCGGAACGGCAGCAGCGCCACCATGGCGATCACCAGCTTGACCCCCAGATCGGCCAGCCCGAGCGAGACCCACATCGGCATCTGGGGGCCAAGGGTCAGCAGCGGCGTGGCCTCTTGTGCCCAGGCGACGGCGGCGTTGGCACCGGCGGGGAAGAACAGGCCAAGCGCGCCGGAAAACGCGGTGGCAAAGAACGCGGCGGTATCCACGACCGAACTCGCCGCCGAGGCGACCAGCGGCGCCAGCCACCAGACCTGCCGCCGCAGCCGGTTGAAGATCAGGATGTCCGAGGTCTGCGAACAGAGAAACGCCGTGGCCGAGGCGACCGCGACCCGCAACGTCACCGCCGGGCCGAATTCCAGCATCACCTGTGTGCCGACCAGTGAACAGGCGATGCCGGTCGCAAACCCCGCCAGCACCACGCGCCGCGCGGCGGCGGTGCCGTAGAGGCGGTTCACGATCTCGGTGACCAGAAAGGCGAACGGATAGGTAAAGGCGCCCCAGGTCAGCAGCCCGTCCCAGAGCAGGAACTGCACGAGGATGTTCGAGGCCACGACGATCACCGTCATGGCAAGGATACCGGGAAGCAGGCGCACAGCTTAGGTCCGTTTTGACAAGGTTGCGGCAACTTGGCCGCCCGTGACGGCGGCGCCCCCGATTAGGCCCTGCCGGGCCGGGGGTCAACCGGGGTGGTGCGGCGGCGCGGTGCAAGGGTGGCGTCACCCGCGAGGCGCAGGCGAAGCAACCCCGGATGCTCGCGCATGAGCATCGGGGTTGCCGCGTCGGCTTCGCCTCCTCGCAATGACGGAGGTGTTCTCGTCATTGCGAGCGCAGCGAAGCAACCCCGACCGCTCACACACACCATCGGGTTGCTTCGTCGCCTGCGGCTCCTCGCAATGACGACATTTCCCCCCCGTCACCCGCGAGGCGCAGGCGAAGCAACCTCGACCGCTCACACCCAGCATCGGGGTTGCCACGTCGGCTGCGCCTCCTCGCAATGACGCCACCTTGGCGCCGGTCGGCCTGCGCGACCGTCTGGCCCTTGCCCGCACCATCCGCTAGAGACATCGGGCAATCCCGAAGGGCCTCCCATGTCACGATATTCCGCCGCCGAGATCGAAGCGAAATGGCAAGCCGCCTGGGATACCTCGGGCACCTTCCGCGCCGCGCATCGTCCGGGACAGAAGAAATACTATGTCCTCGAGATGTTCCCCTATCCCTCGGGGCGCATCCACATGGGCCATGTGCGCAACTACACGATGGGCGACGTGGTGGCGCGCTACAAGAAGGCGCGCGGCTTCAACGTGCTGCATCCGATGGGCTGGGACGCCTTCGGGATGCCTGCGGAAAACGCCGCCATGCAATCGGGCGGCCATCCCGCGCAATGGACCCGCGCCAATATCGCCGAGATGAAGGCGCAGATGCGGCCGATGGGCTGGTCGCTGGACTGGTCGCGCGAATTCGCCACCTGCGACGAGGATTATTACGGCCAGCAGCAGGCCCTGTTCCTCGATATGCTGGAAGCGGGCCTCGTCTATCGCAAGGCGGCGGTGGTGAACTGGGATCCGGTCGACATGACCGTGCTGGCCAACGAACAGGTGATCGACGGCAAGGGCTGGCGTTCGGGCGCCGAGGTGGAACGCCGCGAGCTGGTGCAGTGGTTCTTCCGCATCTCGGACTATTCCGAGGAACTGCTGTCCGCGCTGGACGGGCTCGAGGACTGGCCCGCCAAGGTGCGGCTCATGCAGGCCAACTGGATCGGCAAGAGCCGGGGCCTCCAGATGGGTTTTGCCCTGACCGCGCCGCTGGCCGGACACGAGACGATCGAGGTCTATACCACCCGCCCCGACACGCTGATGGGGGCGAGCTTCCTTGGTATCTCGCCCGATCATCCTCTGGCCCGCGCGCTGGAAGGCGACCGCGCCGATGTCGCCGCCTTCTGCGCGCAGGCCCGACACGGGGCGACGACCGCCGAGGCGCTCGAGACCGGCGAGAAGCTGGGCTTCGACACCGGGCTGCGCGTGGCGCACCCGCTGAAGCCGGGGGAAACCCTGCCGGTCTGGATCGCCAATTTCATTCTGGTCGACTACGGCACCGGGGCGATCTTTGGCTGCCCGGCGCATGACCAGCGCGACTTTGAATTCGCCTCGAAATACGGGCTGCCGATCCCGCCGGTCTTTGTCGCCGAAGGCACCGACGAGGCGCCGCTGCGCGAGGCCTATGTTCCGCCGAAGGAACAACCCGTGCGCTACATCCGCGGCTTTGCGGGCGAGGCGGTGCAGACCGGCGAGGCCGCTGTCGCCGCAGCCATCGCCGAATGCGAAAAGCGCGGCATCGGCAAGGGCGTCACCCGCTTTCGTCTGCGCGACTGGGGCCTGTCGCGGCAGCGCTACTGGGGTTGCCCGATCCCGGTCGTTCATTGTCCCGCCTGTGGCGTGGTGGCCGAGAAGAAGGAAAACCTGCCCGTCCGCCTGCCCGATGACGTGACGTTCGACCAGCCCGGCAACCCGCTCGACCGGCACCCGACATGGAAGCATTGCACCTGCCCCGACTGCGGCGGCGCGGCGCGGCGCGAGACCGACACGATGGATACCTTCGTGGACTCGAGCTGGTATTACGCCCGCTTCACCTCGCCACATGCCGAGGTGCCGGTGGCGCAGGATGAGGCCGCATACTGGATGAACGTCGACCAGTATATCGGCGGCATCGAGCACGCGATCCTGCACCTGCTCTATTCGCGATTTTTCGCGCGGGCGATGATCCGCACCGGCCACCTGCCCGCGACCTGCGCCGAACCCTTCGCGGCGCTGTTCACGCAGGGCATGGTGACGCATGAAATCTACCGCACCCGCGACGCGCAGGGGCGGCCGGTCTATCATTTCCCCGAGGATGTCGCGGACGGTCGCCTGAAGGCCACCGGCGAGGCGGTCGAGGTGGTCCCTTCGGCCAAGATGTCGAAATCCAAGAAGAACGTCGTCGATCCGGTGAATATCGTTGCGCAATACGGCGCCGATACCGCGCGCTGGTTCGTGCTGTCGGACAGCCCGCCCGAACGTGATGTCGAATGGACGGCGTCCGGCGCCGAGGCCGCTCACCGGCATCTGGCCCGCGTCTGGCGCCTGGCCGACGAGGCCGCGCAGGCGGGCGACGGCACCGGGCCGGGTGACGCCGACCTGATCCGCGCCATGCACCGCACCATCGAGGACGTGACGCTCGGCATCGAGAGCTTCGGCTTCAACGCCGCGATCGCCCGGCTTTATGCGTTCACCGGCACGCTGGCGAAATCGGATGCGGGCGGCGCGGCGCGCAAGGCGGCGCTGCGGACCCTTGCGCAGCTCATGGCGCCGATGACCCCGCATCTGGCCGAAGAAATCTGGCACCTGCTCGGCGGGCTGGGGCTGGTGGCCGAAGCGCCGTGGCCCGTGGCCGATGCCGCGATGCTGGCGCGCGACGAGGTGACCTTGCCGATCCAGGTGAACGGCAAGCGGCGCGGCGAGATCACCGTGCCGCGCGATCTGGGCACCACGGACATCGAGGCGCTGGTTCTGGCCGATGATGCCGTGCAGCGCGCCCTTGCCGGGGCCGCGCCGAAGAAGCTGATCGTGGTGCCGGGGCGCATCGTCAATGTGGTGGTCTAGACCCACCAGACGCGGGCTTCTGGGCGCCGGGCTGGCGCTGGCGGGCTGCGGCTTCGTGCCCGCGATGGGCGAAGGCGGCGCGGGGCGGTTCCGGGGCGCCACCGCGATCACCGCTCCGGCGACTGTGGACGGCTACCGCCTGCTTGCCCGGATCGAGGACCGGCTGGGCCGCGCCGATGCGGCGCGCTGGCATCTGACGGTAACGCTCGACACCGACGAAAGCAGCGCCGCCTACGGGGCCGACGGCAGCATCGGCCGGGCGACGGTGACCGGGCAGGCCGGTTGGCGGCTGACCGAGGGCGCGGACGGGCCGCTGGTCGGAGAGGGCCGGGCGCGGGCCTTTGCGGGCTATGATTCGGGCCTGTCGAACACCGTCGCCCTGCGCGCCGCCGCCATCGACGCGCATGAACGGCTGATGGTGCAGCTTGCCGACCAGATCGTGACGCAGATGCTTGCGCTCGGGGCAGGCTGATGCTGCTGCGCGGGCGCGAGGCGGCAGCGTTCCTGAAGGCGCCCGACCCCGCAATGGCGGGGGTGCTGATCTCGGGTGAGGACGCGATGCGCGTGGCCGATGCCCGCATCGCGGTCGCCGCCGCGATTACCGGGCCGGGGGCGGATGAAGAAATGCGCCTCACCCGCATCGCCGGGGCAGACCTGCGAAAAGACCCCGCCGCGCTGATCGACGCCGCCCGCGCCACCGGCTTCTTTCCCGGCCCGCGCGCCGTGGTGGTCGAGGATGCGGGCGACGCGCTGGCCCCGGTCATCGGGGCCGCGCTGGACGACTGGCGGCCGGGCGATGCGCAGATCGTGGTGACGGCGGGGGCGCTGACGCCGCGTTCCGCGCTGCGCAAGCTGTTCGAGGGCGCGAAACGGGCCGCCGCCATCACGCTTTATGATGAACCACCCGATCAGGCGCAGGTGGCGGCGATGCTGGCCGCCGCCGGTCTGACCCGCATTGCCTCCGGCGCGCGGCGCGATCTGGCGGAACTGGCGCAGGTGCTGGAACCGGGCGATTTCCGCCAGACGGTCGAGAAGCTGGGTCTCTACATGTATGGCCGCGACGCCGAGGTCAGTGCCGAGGATGTCGCCGCCTGTGCGCCGCTGTCATGGGAGGCCGATCTCGATTCGCTGGCCGACGCGGTGATGGACCGCGACGAGGCCCGTTCGGCGGCGCTGCTGGCGCGGCTGGTTGCGCAGGGGACGCAGCCGGTGGCGATCGCGATTGCGCTGGGGCGACGGGTGCGGCAGTTGCACCAGATCGCCGCCGACCCGAAGGCGCCGGTCTTTGCACGCGGCGGATTCCGGCGCCGCGATCTCATGGCCCGGCAGGCGCGCGACTGGGGGGTGCAGGCGCTGGGTTCGGCGCTTTCGCTGGTGGTCGACTGCGACCTGCAACTGCGCTCGGGCACCCGCGCCCCCGAGGCCGCACTGGTCGAACGCCTGGTGCTCAGGCTGGCGCGGGTGAGGAGGTAGGGGCGTCCGGGGCGCCGTCATTGCGAGGAGCCGAAGCCTTTCTCCCGTCATTGCGAGGAGGCAAAGCCGACGAAGCAATCCCGATGTTGTGTGCGAGCGGTCGGGGTTGCTTCGGCTTGCGCCTCGCAATGACGATGTTCCCGCCGTCATTGCGAGGAGGCGAAGCCGACGCGGTAATCCACGGGGCCGGGCGCCGTGCCCGGAATGGATTGCTTCGCTTCGCTCGCAATGACGATGTCTTTACTGTCATTGCGAGAAGGCGATCACTCACACGTCGGGTGCGGGTTCCTTCTTGTCCTTGTTCGCCAGCGCGATCAGCAGCGCGACGCCGAGGATCGGCAGGATGATGCCCCAGCTCGACCGTTGCGGCGCGGGTTCGACCGGGACGACGATGGTGGGTTCCGGTGAGGCCGGGGCAAGGCCGCCCGCCATGGCATTGGTCGCGGTCATCGCGGCCAGCGCGACGGCGGCGAGTGTTTTCTTCAGATACATGGTTCGGTCCCCCGTTGGTAATCGTTACGGGGCAGACAATACGCGCGGCGGGGGCGGTCGTGCAAGGAAAACTGGCAGCGTAAAAGGAAAGGGCGGGTCTTGCGACCCGCCCGATGTCAGCGCCGTATGCGACGCCTTCGGATAGTGTTTAGCCAATGTCCTCGCACGGGATTTGTTCGGGGGGGGTCGTTTCGCTATTAGGGTCGTCACACATTGACGGCCCAGAAGTGCCGTTATCGTCCTTCTTGTTCGCCAGACCGATCAGCAGCGCCACGCCGAGGATCGGCAGGATGATGCCCCACGACGAACGCTGCGGCGCGGGTTCGACCGGCACCACGACGGTGGTTTCGGGGGCGGCGGGGGCAAGGCCACCGGCCATGGCGGTGGTGGCGGCAAACGTGGCCGCAGTGACGGCGGCGATGGTCTTGGTGAGACGCATGTTCTTACTCCGGTTGAATAACAAGGCGTTGGTCAGTCCATACCGCCAACGGGGCGTCCACTCAAGACGCTTGTGACCTGCGGCTTTCGACGCCACGCAATCCGACCGAAAATCGCGCAAAATTGCAACACTCGCGCGGCGGGGGTGTGGCAGGGGCCGCTCTCTCTCGTCATTGCGAGGAAGCGAAGCTGACGAAGCAACCCCGATGTTGCGTGTGAGCGGTCGGGGTTGCTTCGGCTTCGCCTCGCAATGACGAGGACACCACCGTCATTGCGAGGAGCCGCAGGCGACGAAGCAACCTCGATGCTGTGCGCAAGCGGTCGGGGTTGCTTCACTTCGTTCGCAATGACGAGCACCTACCGTCATTGCGAGGAAGCGAAGCTGACGAAGCAACCCCGATGTTGTGTGTGAGCGGTCGGGGTTGCTTCACTTCGTTCGCAATGACGGGAACACCGCCCCCCTACAGCCGGTTCAGCCGCGCATAACCCACGCCGGGCGACACGAGCTGCCGCGAGGCGATGATCCGGCCTTCGGGGTCGAGCCAGTAGGCGTTGTCGAATACCAGCGCCGGGCTGGCGCAATGTTCGGTGAACTTGGCCAGCTCGGCCTCGCGCAGGCCGAGGTTCACCACTTCGGGGCCGTCGCCGGTGATGGTGCAGGTCAGCACCAGCGTCGAGAGCCGGTCCAGGTCGTCCAGCCGCTCCAGCGTGCGCGTCACCGTGCCGCCGCCCGCCGCCAGCGCGTTACGCACCCCGGCGCCGGACAGGGTCAGCAGGTCGTCGATCAGCCCGCGCGTGGCGACCATCACCCCGTCGTGAAAGGCGAAGGTGGCGCCGGACTGCGCGGCCCAGGTTTCGTCGGGACCGTTCTTCTGCACGATCCGCGCGGGCTGGTTCAGGCCGATGTTGGGCACATCGACGATCATGAAGTTTTCGGGATTGTCGGCGATGGCCTGCGCGGTGAAGCCGGGGGTCTCGATTTCGGTGGTCGCAAAATGGTCGCGGTCACCGCCGCGAATCGCACCGATGATGCTGGCGCCGGGCAGGCTGGACAGGCTGAAATTCGTCTGACCGTTGCTGCAGGCAGTCAACAGCGCGGCAGCGGCAAGCAGGGTCCATTTCATCTCCAGAACCGCCCCCAGCCGGTTTCAAGGTCGGGCACCTGTCCCTCACGGACGAAATCGTAAAGGCGCCCGCTGACACCAAGCCGCGACCCGGCATCGCCCGAATACAGCCCCAGAGAAGCGCCCGAGCGCCCCCGCGACGGCGTGCCATACAGGAAATCGGCGGGCATACTGATGCGGATTCCGGCGGAGTAGTCATCCTGCCCCGCCAGCCCGTGCGCATCGGTGACCGTCACCTGCCCGCCGATGCGCCAGCCGTTGCCGAATTCCCGGTCGAGCGCGACCGTGGCGCCCCATTCACCGGCAAGATAGCGCCCGACATCGACTTGCGCCTGAAGCTGGTCGCTGAGACCGTAGTAAAGCGACAGATGCCCGGTCAGGGTGCGATAGTCGTGGTCGTCGGACGGGTCGCAATAATCATGCCCCCCGGCTTCGCAATAGCCGCCAAAACCAAGCCCGCCGTCATTCGCGCGCTGCGCGACATAGTTCAGTTCGGCACCGATGGCCCAGCGGGTATCGACCGGGCTGTAGAGCAGTTCGGTCGAGACGCCGCCGAACATGGTTTCAAAGTAACCCAGGCTGACGCGGCTGTAGAGATTGTGGCCGGGGCGGGAATACCAGGTGAGTTGCAGGTTGGTGATGCCGGGGTTGCCCTCGGCCGAATAGAGCGACGACAGCCGCCGCACCGGCTGCACCGGCCCCGAGGAAATGGAGCCGGGCAGATCATGCGATATCAACGAATAACGCACGGCTCCCGACAGGACGAGATTCGGCGCGAATGAATAGCGGGCGCTCGCCTGCAGGCCGAAGTCGAGGCTGATCGGATCACGCCCTCGGAAGAAGGCAACCGACCCGTAGGGCGCGATCCCCCAGGACAGCCGCGATGCGTCCTGCGGCACCGCGACCAGCCCGGCCCTGCCGCCCGCGTCGGCGAAGGTCGCGCGGTCAAAGATCGCCCGCGTGCCGCCCGGCGCGTTTTCCAGCGTCTCAAGATCGCTGCGCCGGAATGTGACGGCGGACAGCGCGATCCCCTGCCGCATCGGTTCCAGCGTGATCGTCTCGATCCCCGGCGGCAGCAGCGTGGTCAGGATGCGCGCCACACGGCCCAGCCCCTGCGCCTCGGCGCGGTAGGTGCCGTTGGTATAGCGGATGCGCGCGGCACGGTCGGTCAGTTCGACCGAATCGACGCGGAACCCGTCGGCGGCCAGCGCGGCGGTGATAGCGGTGCGCAGATCGGCAGCCGGGCGGTCCCAGGACGCGGCGGCGGCAACCCCGCGCACCGCGACCGGCACCGGCGCGGAATCGAGGCCCATCGCATAGGGCCGGTCATGCGGATTGAAGAGCAGCGTGCCCGACAGCGCGACCTCGCTGCCGTGCAGCACCGCCAGCCCGACCTGATAGCCCGGCTTCGGGCGCCAGGTGACGCCGAAGTTCAGCGGCGAGCGGTTGTCGAGCAGCGGCGTCCCGTCCGCCGCGCGGTAGCCGTCCGAGCCGTCGTATTCGGCCTTGAACAGAAAGCGTTCGTTCGGCGCCCATTCGATGCCGCCGAAAAGGGCGGGCGTGCCCCGGAACCAGTGATCCGCCGGAACCGCGCCATCCGAAGGCGCTGCCAGCCGGTCCGCAAGACCGGCGTAATCCCCCAGCCGCCCCCAGCCCAGACCGGCGGTGACGCGGAACGAATCGCCGATGGTGCTGGTGGCGACGACATATTCGCCCGAATAGGGGCTGTCCTGGAGGAAATCCTGAAGCCCCACGGCCAGCGCGGGCCGCCAGCCGTCCTCGTCCATGAGCTGATAGCGCAGATCGAGGCCGCGCCCGTAGTAGCTGCCCGCGTCGTAGTCCTGAAGGCTGCTGTAGCGGAACGTGCCCGACAGGCGGGGCGACATCTGGAAGGTGAAGGCCGTGCGGCTTTCGCCCTGCGACAGCGCCAGCGTGCCCGCGATCTGCCCGTCATTCGCGGCCATCGCGCTGGGCAGGTCGATCAGGCCCGGCGTGCCGTAAAGCGAATAGGTCAGCCCCCGGTCCTGCGCCAGCGCCGGTGCGGCCAGCGCGACCATGGCGCTGCCGAGAGCAAGCGTTCGGCGCAGGTTCATGACTCCGTCTCCCCCAAGGCGTGCGGACAGCTAACCGCAAATGTCGCCGCTTGCAAAGGCTGCGTTGCCGCCGTGCCCGGCCAGCCACGCCGCCGCCTGCCTGCCCGCCGCGCGGCCGGTGGCAAGGCTTGCGGTCAGCAGATAGCCGCCGGTCGGCGCCTCCCAGTCGAGCATCTCGCCCGCCGCGAACACGCCGGGCCGGTCGCGCAGCATGAAGCCGTCGAGCGCCTCCGCCCGCAGGCCGCCCGCCGTCGAGATCGCCTCGGCCAGCGGGCGCAATCCGGCGTGCCCTACGGGCAGGGCCTTGAGCAGCGGCGCAAGGTCGTCGGGCAGCGGGCGGGCGAATTCCATGACCAGCGCCGCCTGCGCCGGGGTCAGGCCAAGGCGCCGCAGCCGGTTGGCCGCCGACGCGCGCGCGGGCAGGCGGGCGATGCGCGCGGCCAGCGCCTCGGGCGCGAGATCGGGAAAGAGGTCGATCGCCAGCGCCGCGCCGTCGCGCAGGGCGGGCGACAGCGGATAGATGCCGCCGCCCTCGATGCCCCGCGCCGAAATGACGATCTCGCCGCGACTGGTGCGCCCGCCCGCCGCCAGCGCCACGCCCTTCACCGGCTGGCCGAAGTGGCGGACCATATGCGCCGACCAGTCCACGGCAAGCCCGGTGTTGGCGGGCCGGAACGGCGCCACCAGCCCCGGCAGATACGTGGCCCATGCGCCCGTCGATCCCAGCTTCGGCCAGCTTGCGCCGCCAAGCGCGAGCACGGTGGCCGTCGCCGTGATGCGCTGCGGCCCGTCCGGCGTGTCGAACAGCGCCGCGCCGCCGTCCCAGCCGGTCCAGCGCCAGCGGCGTTCCGGCATCACGCCCAGCGCGGCCAGATCGGCCAGCCAGGCCCGCAGCAGCGGCGATGCCTTCATCGCCACGGGGAACACCCGGCCCGTCGAGCCGGTAAAGACCGCCTGTCCCAGCCCGCGCGCCCAGTCCTGCACCTCGGCCGGGCCGAAGGCGCGCAGCGCGGCCTCCAGCGCCGGGGTCAGCGGGTCGAAGGCGCGCAGGAACGTGTCGGGCGGCTCGTCCCTGGTCAGGTTCAGCCCCGACTTCCCCGCCATGAGCAGCTTGCGCGCCGGGGACGGCATCGCCTCGGCCAGGGTCACGCGATGCCCCGCGCGTGCGAGTTCCCCCGCCGCCATCAGCCCGGCAGGCCCGGCCCCGATGACGAGCGCGTGGCTCATTCCACCGGCATCAGCCCGAGCGCCTGCCGCAGCCATTCCTCGCGCAGCGACAGCTCCTGCCCCAGAAAGTCGTCGGCATCGGCGCCCGCCATCCACAGCAACGCCATGGCGGGCCATTCGGGCGGCACATGGGCCGACCACGGCAGGCGGCTGATGTCGTTCATGCCGCTGGCGGCGATGGTGCGCTGCATGTCGGTGGCCACGGTGCCGGGCGACAGCGACAGCGCCCGGATGCCCTGCGCGGCATGTTCGAGATGGATCGACTGCATCAGCATCGCCGCCCCGGCCTTGGACGCGCAATAGGCCGACCACCCCTCGCGCGGGGCATGGGCGGCGCCGGACGACACATGCAGGAACGACCCGCCGCCGCCCGCGATCATCGGGGGCAGCGCGGCGCGGGCCAGATGGAAGACGCCCTTGAGGTTCACGTCCACCGCCCGCCCCCAGAGCGCGGCATCGGCGTCCGCCACGCCCGCGACGGGTTCGATGACGCCCGCGTTGCTGATGACCACGTCGAGCCGCCCGAAGGCGGCCAGCGTGCGGGCGACCGCATCCGCGACCGCCCCTGCGTCGGCGATGTCGCAGGGCAGGATGAGCGTGTTCCCGCCGATCCCGTCAGCGACCGCCTCGAGCGCCGCCCGCCCGCGCGCCACAAGGGCCAGATCCGCGCCCGTGGCAGCAAAGGCACGCGCGGTGGCGGCACCGATGCCCTTGCTTGCCCCAGTGACGAGCACGACCCGTTTCGACATTCGCGTGAACTCCCCTGCGCAGGCTTTCACGCAGGGTAATTGGCCGCTATCCTGCGGTCCAGAGCCTTCCGGCCGCGCCCTTTGCGGTTGCAGGGGCTGATTGTGTAACAGGGAGACGACCACGATGACGAGATCGCAAGGGAGCCTTGCGCTGGGCAGCATTGCGCTGCTGCTGAGCACCACGGCCACATTCGCGGACGTGACCGCACCGCAGGTCTGGGACGACTGGCAGGCGATGCTGACCGCGTCGGGCGAGGTTGCCGTCACGACCGGCGGCAAGAGCTACGAAAACGGCGTGCTCACCATCACCGACATGGCGTTCAGCGCCGAAAGCGACGGCGTCACCACACGGGGCAACCTGCCGCAGCTTGTCCTTAGTGAAAACGGCGACGGCAGCGTCACCGTGACGATGTCGCCCGAGCAGACGCTCGACATCTCGGGCACCGACTCGGACGGCGCGCCGTTCAGCGTCGGGCTTGTCATCGAGCAGACCGACAGCGTCACGCAGGTGACCGGATCGCCCGGCGCGCTGTCCTATGCGTTCACGGCGCCCCGCATGGGGGTCAGGATCGGTCAGGTGACCTCCGACACCGGCGACACCGCGACCGGGGGCATGGTCCTTGGCAATGTCACCGGCACGATGCAGCGCAGCGTGGACGGCAGCCTGTCCACCCTCGACTACCAGTTCGCCGCCGAACGCGGCGACCTGAAGTTCAGCCTCCGGGATTCGGAGATGGGCAACACCGTCGATGCCAACGGCAGCATCGCCGACATGCGGTCGCAGGCCCACATGACCGTGCCCGAGGGCGTGGACCCGGACGATGCCGCCGCGATCTTCGCCGCAGGCTTTGCCGTCGATGCGACCTCGAATGTCGGTGCCGTCGAGATGAGCTTCGCCGTCACCGACTCGGGCAGCGACGGGCAGGTCGCCATCCGCATGGACGGCGCGGGCAGCCATGTCGCGGTTGCGCAGGAAAGTTTCGCCTACGACATGTCGATGAACGGCCTTGCCCTGGATGCGACGATGCCGGACATGCCGTTCCCGGTGTCGTTCTCGGCGGGCGAGCTGGGCATCGGCCTGACCATGCCGCTCGCGCCGACGCCCGGACCCGCACCCTACGCCGCGCGGCTGTCGCTGGCGCAGGTCACGGTCGGCGACGACATCTGGGACATGCTCGACCCCGGCCGCGTGATCCCGCGCGACCCGACGACGCTGAGCGTCGATCTCTCGGGCACGGCGACGCTGACGCAGGATCTGTTCTCGATGTCCGAAGACATGGACGCGCCGCCGGGCCTGCCCAACTCGCTTGACATCAACACCGTCGATCTGGCCTTCGGTGGCGCCAGCGCGCATGTGAACGGGGCGTTCACCTTCGACACCTCCGACCTGACCACTTTCGACGGGGTGCCGCGTCCGCAGGGGTCGCTGACCGCCACGATCTCCGGCATCAACGCGCTCATGCAGAAACTTGGCCAGATCGGCCTCGTGCCGCCGGAGCAGGCGATGGGCGTGACCATGATGCTCGGCATGTTCGCGGTGCCTTCGGGTGACGACCAGATGACCTCGACCATCGAGATCACGCCCGAGGGCCAGATCACCGCGAACGGCATGGCGATGCCGTTCTAGGCCGATGCCGCGCGGTCGCGCCAGCGGGCTGAAGGGGGCAGGCGCCGCGCTGGCGCTTGCCTTCACCGCCGCACCGGCGCTGGCGCAGGTGACGGCGGCGGATGTCTGGCACGGCTGGGGCGCGGCGCTGGCGCGGGTCGGCGTCACGCAGACCGGCACGACCGCCCGCGCGGGCGACGTGATGACCGTCACCGACGCCGGGGCGGTGATCGAGATGCCCTTCGGGCGCATCGGCTGGCATGTCGGGCAGCTTGCGCTGCACGACGACGGCGACGGTTCGGTGCGGGTGACGCTGCCGCGCGGGGTGCCGGTCATGCTTGACCTCGACCTCGACCTGCGCTGGCATCATCCACGGCTCAGCCTCGGCGGCGAACTGACCGCCGAGGGTCTCGACTGGCGCTATTCCGGCACGCCGGACGACCTGCAGGGCCATGTCGCCGCGCGCAGGCTGACGTTTGAATTGACCGCGCCCGAAGGGGCGGCGGCGGGCGGTGGCGCCACCACCGGCTTTGTCGTGGCCGAGGATGTGGACCGGACGACCCGCATCCGCCTGGATGACGTGCCGCGCCTCGAGATGCAGGCCACGGTCGGCCATCTGACCAGCGAAATCTCGGTCCGCCGCCCGCAGGCGACCACGGTGCAGCGGGCCGAATATCGCGGGATCGAGACCGCCGTTGCCCTGCGCCTGCCCGAGACCGCGCCCGCCGCCCCGTCGCTGTCGGCGGCGCTGCGTGCCGGGATGCGGCTGCACGCCAGCGGACGCGCGGGCGAACTGCATGTGCGCGACATCGACCGTCGCGGCCACGATACATTGCGCGATGTCGCGCAGACCGTGCAGGGTGCCCGGTGGGCGCTGGACATGACCCGTGGGCGCGGGCTGGAACTGGCGCTCGACAACCGGGCGGGTGAACTGGCGTTCGACGGCGCGCCGGTGGCGCGCGTTGCCGCATCGACCCTGCGCCTGCGCCTGCCCCTGATCGCCCGGAGCACGCCGCAGGAGACCGCGCTGGTGCTGACGGTCGCCGGGATCGAGGCCCTCGGCCCCTGGGCCGTTGCGGCAGGGGACGGCGCGGCGCCCGCGCATCTCGACCTTGCGCTGCGCGGCGAGATCATCCTGCGCGCCGATCTTGCCGATGGCCGGGGGGCAGCCGGTCGCCCCTATGATCTGCTGCGGCTTGAGCTGCAAAGGCTGGATGCCGCGCTGGGCGGGGCTGCGCTGACCGGCAGCGGCGCCTTTGCGTGGCGCGACGGCAGCGGTGCCGGGCGGCACATGGCGATGCCCGAGGGCGAGGCCACCCTTGTCGCGCAGGGCGTCCATGCCCTGCTGGCGCGGGTGGCGGCGACGGGGCGGGTTCCCGACCTCGTGATCCTGTCGCTGCGCGGGATGCTGGCCATGGTCGGCACCCCGACCGGCCCCGACCGTGTCGAGGCCCATCTCACCATCGATGACGCGGGCATCCGCATCAACGGCCTGGCGCTGCCGTTCTGATGTTTGCACTCCGAAACGAAACGGGCGCCCGAAGGCGCCCGTCCGTCGTGAAGCGGTCGCGGATCATGCGTCGGGGATGTCTTCCGCCGCGATGATCATGACGTGTTCGTTGGTGGTGTCGGTCCAGCGATAGATTTCATACGGCGTCTTCACGTCGCCGTTGTCGTCGAAGTCGACCGAGCCGCCCGCGCCGACATAGTCGGTATCGACGCCGTCCTTGATGTTCTGCAGACCGGCGGTGATCGAGTCCTGGTCGCCCGCAAGGATGCGTTCGCCCGGCGCGTTGTTCACGTCGCGCAGGCGCGAGGCCAGGGCCTTGCCGTCGATCTCGTCCGCCGACAGCCCGTCCGCAACCGCCTTGGCCATGGCGAGGCCGATGGACAGCGCCGCGTCATAGGTGGTTTCGGTGAAGGGCTGGAGGTTCTGATACTCGGGATAGGCTTCGAGGAAGGCCGCCCGCATCGACTGGAACGTGGGCGAATCCGGGTCGGCCGACGGCACGGTGCCGAGCTGGCCCTTCATCGTGTCGGCGCCGACGGCGCGCAGGATGTCATCCGACTGGTTGGCGTCGGTGAACTGGAAGCTGTTGAAACCGAAGTTGTCGCGGGCTTCCTTGATGATCGCCGTGGTATGCGCCGGATAGGTCGGCAGCAGGATCACGTCGGGATCGCCTTCCAGCGCGGCCTGCACGACCGAACGATAGGTCGCCTGCACTTCCTCGGCGTGGGCGACTTCGGCAAGCATGGTGCCGCCGCGCTTGGTGAAGGCCGCCGCGAAGGCGTTCGACAGGCCCTGGCCGTAGGGGTTGTTGATGTAGATCGAGGACGCCTTCTCGAACTTGTAGTCGGGGATGATCTCGCCGCGGGCAAGCTGCCCGGCGATGATGCCCTGCAGGGCGTCCGAGGGGCTGGTCCGGAACAGCAGGTCCTCGCCCTCGTCCTCGGGGAGGACGGACACGAGCGGCGACGTGGTGCCGTTGCCGACCTGCAGCACGCCGTTGGGAATGGTGACCGAGGCGGCCACCGCGACGGTGACGCCCGAGGACCAGGCTGCGATGACGGCGCGGACGTTGTCGGCCTCGACCATGCGGCGCGCGGCGGCGACGGCGGGGGTCGGCAGGGTCTGCGAGTCGGCGACGATCACCGGGCCGATGATCGGACCGCCAAAGACCTGTTCGGCGGCCTTGTTGATCTGGTCGAAGGCAAGCTGCGCGGCATCACGATAATAGGTGCCGAATTCAGCGGCCGAGCCGGTGAACGGCACGAGCTGGCCGACCGGAATCTGCGCGGGCGCGTCCTGCGCCAGCAGCCGCGACGGCAGCACGAGGCCGAAGGACGCAGCGGCGCCCGAGGCACCCGCGACCTTGATCACGTGGCGGCGCGTGAAACCGCCTTTTGTGGAATTGTTACGCATATCCTGTTGGCTCCCTTGTCATTTGTTGTCTGCCGCCGAGCACGCGACTCTGCGTCATGCGGTCACCATAGCACCGGAATCCGGTTTGTGAACCATCCTGCGCGGCATTGATCTGCCGACCCGGTCGGGGTTCGGCGCATTTCGTTGCGGCACGGGCCGGATTGATGCACGGACCTTCGCTATTTCACCGCACCCAGCGCCAGCCCGCGCACGAGATAGCGTTGCAGCCAGGCGAAGATGATGGCGACGGGAATGGTGGCGACGAAGGTTGCGGCCATGACGTGATGCCATTCGACCGTGTAGCGCCCGGCGACCAGCGAAAAGATCTGGATCGGCAGCGTGTAGCTGTCCTGGGTGCGCAGCATGGTCAGGGCAATGACGAATTCGTTCCAGGCGTTGATGAAGGTAAACAGCGCCGTCACCACCATCGCAGGCAGCGCCAGCGGCAGGAACACCCGGATCAGCGCCTGCCAGGGGGTCGCGCCCTCGATCCAGGCGGCTTCCTCGAGGTCGCGCGGGATGGTGGCGAAGTAGCTTTGCAGCATCCAGACCGAGAAGGCGATGCCGAAGGCCGCATAGACGATGACGACGGAATTGGTGCTGTCCACCAGCCCCAGCCAGACCACCAGCCGGAACAGGCCGATCACCAGCACGATGGGCGACAGCATCTGGCTGACCAGCAGGAATTGCTGGAACGCACCCTTGCCCCTGAAACGGTAGCGGCTCATTGCATAGGCAGCGGGGATCGCGGCGATCAGGGCGATGATCGTCGACAGGGTCGAGACATAGACCGAATTCCACAAAGCCTTGCCGAAATTCGTGGCCCCCCACATGGTGATGAAGTTCCGCCAGTGGAATTCGCTGGGAATCCAGGTCTGGCGCAGCACTTCGGACGGCGGCTTCAGCGCGGTGAGGATCATCACCGCGAAGGGGAACAGCACCAGCACGATCAGCGGCGACAGCGCCACCCAGGACCAGATCGACCGCTTCGCCTTGCGCGACAGGCTCATGCCTTTTCCTCCCGCATGGCAAGGCGCACGTAAAGCAGCGTGAACGCCAGCAGCAGCACGAACATCAGGATCGACAGCGCCGAGGCGTCATCAAGGCGGCCATACTGGAAGCCGAGCTTGTAGAGATAGGTCACCAGAATGTCGGTCGATTTCGCCGGGCCGCCCTGTGTCGTCACCCAGATGATCGGAAAGGAATTGAACACGTAGATCGTGTTCATCACCACCGCGATGTTCACGAAGGGCTTCAGCAGCGGCAGGGTGATCTCGCGGAAGACCTGCCAGCCGTTCGCGCCTTCAAGGCGCGCGGCTTCGTAAAGGTCGTCGGGCACCGAGGACAGGCCGCCGAGGAAAATGGTGATGGTGAAGGGAATGGTGACGAGAATCCCGATCAGTATCTGCATCGGAAACGCGGTCGATGCCTGCGCCAGCCACTGGATGTTCCTGTCGAGGACACCGATCGCCCGCAGCCCGGAATTCAGCATCCCGCTTTCGCCGTTCATCGCCCAGGCCCAGACGATGGCGGTCATGGTCAGCGAGATCGCCCAGGGCAGCATGATGATGACCCGCGCCAGCCCCCGCCCGTAGAAGTCGGCGTTCAGGATCATCGCCACCGGGATCGAGACGATGATCGACCCCGCGACGATGCCGAACACCCAGATCGCCGTGCGCCGCAGCGCGCCGAGGAATTCGGGGTCGGCGAAGATGACCTGAAAGTTCTCGAAGCCGACATAGTCGCGCAGCACGCCGAAGCGGTTCACGTCATGGACGGCGATATTGGTGATCGAGGCCAGCGGCCACAGGATGATGAGCGCTGCAAGAATGAAGCCGGGCGCGATCAGCACATACGGATTGACAAGAAGTGAACGATTCATCTGCGCCAGGCCCTGTCGTGACACGGGGTCCGGCACCCGGCCTCCGCCAACCGGAGGCCGGGTGCCTGTTGGTTACGGCAGAAGCGCGTTGATGCGATCCGCAGCGGCGCTCAGCGTCGGCGCGATGGCGCTGTCACCGTCGCTCAGGTAGATCGACTGCATCGCGTCCGAGGCGATGGCGGCGATCTCTTCCCAGCCCGCGATGGTCGGCGCGAAGCGCGCGGTCGGCAGGAGCGAGGCGAACACGCTCAGCACCGGATCATCGGCGAAGGCCGGGTCTTCGGCCACCGACGAGGTGACGGGCAGGAAGCCCTCGCCCGAGTCGAAGCGCACGCGCCAGTCGTGCCCGAACACGAAGTCGAGGAAGGCGGCGGCTTCTTCCTTGTTGGGCGAGTTCTCGAACATGATGATCGAGTCGGTCACCCCGTAGGTGCCCCGGTCGCCGTCGGGCCCGGCGGGGATCGCCGACACGCCGTAGTTCAGGTCGGGCACTTCGTTGGCGATCTGGGTCGCCAGGAAGGGCGCGGTGATCATGAAGCCGACGCGACCCTGCTTGAACAGGTTCTGCACGTCCTCGCGGTTGTAGGAGGTGACGCCCGGCTCGGTCACGCCCGCGTCGATCAGGCCCTTGTACATGGTGGCCGCATCGACCGCCGCCTGCGTGCCCAGCCCCGAGGTGCCGTCGGCGGTAATCAGGTCGCCGCCGTAGGACCACAGCGCGTAATAGTAATAGACATCGGTCTCGATCTCGGCGCCCTGAAGGCCGAAGCCGTAGATGTCGTCGCCAAGCGCGCTGATCTTTGCCGCCGCGTCGGCCAGTTCTTCCCAGTTCTCGGGAACGCTCTCGACACCGGCCTGCGCCATCAGGTCGCTGTTGAAATACATCGCCCGCGCCGAGGCCGCGACCGGCAGGCCCAGAAGCTGGCCGTCCATGATCGACGGGTCGAGGAAGGCCGGAACGAACCGCTCGCGCAGATCGTCCGAGATGATGTCGTCGAGCGGCGCGACCAGATCTTCCGAGGCGAAGTCGATCAGCCAGCGGGTGCCGATGATCGACAGGTCGGCCTGCGCGCCCGCCGAAATGTCGGTGGTCAGCTTCTGGAACAGCACGTCCCAGGGCACGACCTCGATGTTGACCTTGGTGCCGGTCTCGGCCTCGAAGGCGGCGGCGGCATCGTTGAAGAACGGCCCGGTAAGCGAGCTGTATTCCGCGACGGTCACGCGGATATCGGCCATGGCCGCACCGGCCACCAGCGCCATGGCGCTGGCAGCAAGCGCGAGCCGGCCGGACGAGACAAAGGACATGGTTGACTCCCTGTTGAACCCTGGGAGCGTGGCGCGCAACGGATGCGGCGCCCGCCCTGCACGAACCTTCGCCGATCACATCGGCGTGCACAAGCGATTCGCAGCCGCAGCCCGCAGGGTCCGGCGCGATTCGCGGCAGGGATGAGCGGGTTCAACCTATGGCAGCAGCGCGCACGTCCTCGTCGATGAAGGGAAGGTATTGCTCGAAATTGTCCGAGAACATGCCGACCAGCCGGTGCGCCTGCGCGTCATAGGCGCCGGGATCGGCCCAGGTGCGGCGCGGGTCGAGAATGGCGGGATCGACGCCCTCCACATCGACCGGCACCTCGAAGCCGAAGAACGGATCCTTGCGGAACCGGCCCTCGGCCAGCGTGCCGTCCAGCGCCGCCGAAAGCAGCGCGCGGGTCACCGCAATCGGCATCCGCCGCCCGGTGCCGTAGGCCCCGCCCGACCAGCCGGTGTTCACCAGCCACGAGGTCGCGCCATGGGTGGTCATCTTCTCGCGCAGCAGCGCGCCGTAGATTTCCGGGCGGCGCGGCATGAAGGGGGCGCCGAAACAGGTGGAAAAGGTGGGTTCGGGTTCGGTCACGCCGCGTTCGGTGCCCGCGACCTTGGCGGTAAAGCCCGAAAGGAAGTGATACATCGCCTGCGCCGGGGTCAGCCGCGCGATGGGCGGCAGCACGCCGAAGGCGTCGCAGGTCAGCATGACGATGTTCTTGGGGTGACCCGCCATGCCGGTATCGGATGCGTTGTCGATGGCTTCCAGCGGATAGGCGCAGCGGGTGTTCGCCGTCAGGCTGTCGTCGGCAAAGTCGATTTCCAGCGTTTCCTCGTCGTGGACCATGTTCTCGATCACGGTGGCAAATCGGCGGGTGGTGGCATGGATGCCGGGTTCGGCCTCGGCGGAGAGGTTGATGGTCTTGGCGTAGCAGCCGCCTTCAAAGTTGAAGATGCCGCGATCCGACCAGCCGTGTTCGTCGTCACCGATCAGCACCCGCGACGGATCGGCCGAAAGCGTGGTCTTGCCGGTGCCCGACAGGCCGAAGAACACCGCCGCATCGACCGGATTGCCCGGCGCATGGTTGGCCGAGCAGTGCATCGGCATCACGCCCTGCGCGGGCAGCAGGTAGTTGAGCAGCGTGAACACCGCCTTCTTGTTCTCGCCCGCGTATTCGGTGCCTGCGATCAGCACCAGCCTTTCGTCGAAGTCGAAGGCGATCACGGTTTCCGAGCGGCAGCCGTGGCGTTCGGGATCGGCCTTGAAGCCGGGCAGGTTCAGCAGCGTGAATTCGGGGACGAAGGCGTCGATTTCGTCCGCAGTCGGGCGCCGCAGCAGGTGGCGGATGAACAGCGCGTGCCAGGCCAGTTCGGTGACCATGCGCACGTTCACCTGCAGCGCGGGATCGGCGCCCGCGTGCAGGTCCTGCACGAACAGGTCGAGACCCCCGGCATGGGCGATCATGTCCGCCTTCAGCCGGGCAAAGCCCTCGGGCGGCATGGAACCGTTTGCCTCCCACCAGATCGTGTCCTCGGTGGTGGCGCTGCGGGTGACGAACTTGTCCTTGGGCGAGCGGCCGGTATGGCGCCCGGTGGCGACATGCAGGACGCCGCCAAGGCCCAGCCGCCCCTCGCCGCGCAGAAGCGCGGCCTCCATCAGCGCGGCCTCGTTCTGGTTGCAGTAGACCTCGGCCCCCGTGATCCCCTGCGCCGCAAGCGTCTGCGCCGGATTGATCCGCCCGTGCTCCATCTCTGCCTCCCGATGCCGCCTGATCCGTGCCTAGCACAGTCATTTTCGGCCTGAACAGGACAATTTCCTCTGTTAGCGCAACCACTTGCATGTTAGCGCAACCAGCCGCCGCGCCCGCCGTCGCGCGGGGTCGGGATACCTTTTGTTCACCCTGTCTGTGGTAATTCGGCCCGTGCACCGCACCCTTGCCGGGGCGAATCATGCATTCGGGATTGATTCGCTGCGGGGATCGGGCAAAAAGGGCAACAAAAAGGCAGGCACATAATAATAATGGCAGGAGCAGCCCATGTCCAAGATTGCGCTGGTCGATGACGACCGCAATATCCTTACCTCCGTCTCCATGACGCTCGAGGCCGAAGGCTTCGAGGTCGAAACCTACAACGACGGCCAGGCCGCGCTCGACGCATTCAACCGCCGGATGCCCGACATGGCGGTGCTCGACATCAAGATGCCGCGCATGGACGGGATGGACCTGCTTCAGCGGCTGCGGACCAAGACCTCGATGCCGGTCATCTTCCTCACCTCCAAGGATGACGAGATCGACGAACTTCTCGGCCTGCGGATGGGGGCCGACGACTACGTCAAGAAACCCTTCAGCCAGCGCCTGCTGGTCGAACGCATCCGCGCCCTGCTGCGCCGGCAAGAGGCGCTTTCCGGCGACGCCATCGCCCCGACCGAGGAACAGAAGGTCATGGTGCGCGGCCATCTGACCATGGACCCGCTGCGCCATTCGGTGAAATGGAAGGGCGACGATGTTTCGCTGACCGTGACCGAATTCCTGTTGCTGCAGGCGCTGGCGCAACGGCCCGGTTTCGTGAAGTCGCGCGATCAGCTCATGGATGTCGCCTATGACGATCAGGTCTATGTCGACGACCGGACCATCGACAGCCACATCAAGCGCCTGCGCAAGAAGATGCGTGCCGTGGACGACGACTTCTCGGCGATCGAGAGGCTGTACGGCATCGGCTACCGCTACAACGAGGAATAGGCGCGCGAGGCCGCAATCATGTCAGCCGTGCCCGGCATCGATGTCCGTGACCTGAAATCCGTCCGCCGCGCGGCGGACGACATCCGCCGCCGTGACCGCTCGGCTGACGGTGCGGCGGGTCGGCTGATCCTCGGCGCCGACATCATGCCCGGCAACGGCGAGGCAACCGACAGCCGCAGCCGCCGACGCCGTTTCCTGGTGCTGAACCGCTCGCCGCTGGCGCGGCGGATCATCACCTTCAACCTGATCGCGCTGATCCTGCTTGTCACCGGGATGCTGTATTTCGCCCCCGCGCGCGAAAATCTTGCCTATCAGCGCCTCGCCGCCCTCCAGTCCGAGGCGTTGCTCGTCGCCGATGCGGTTGCCGCGCGCATGGCGCCGGATGCCGCGCCCGGCGCGGGCGTCACGCCCGGCCTGCTGGATGGCCTGCACCTGCGCAGCGAGGTGGTGGTCACGCTCTTCGATGCTGCAGGTCGTCCCGTCGCCAGCCATGCGGGCGCCCCCGCCCTAGATGCCGGGCGCGCGCCCCTGGGCAACACGCTGCTCATCGACACGCTGGCGCGGGCCTGGAACTGGCTGTCCAGCCGCACCGCCCCCGACGACGACGGGCGCGCGGCCCCGACCCCCGACCAGCGGGCCGCCGCCCTTGCCGCGCGCGCGCTTGGCGCCGGGCCGGTCATCGACAGCGTGCATGACGGTGACACCGTGTTCGCGGTCGCGGCCCCCGTGGTCCGTGCGGGCGCCACGGCGGGCGCCATCGTCCTGACCTCGGGCGCCGCCGACATCGACGCCGTGGTCCGCAGCGAACGCGAACAGATCCTGAAGATGTTCGTCCTTGCCCTGGTCGTCTCGGTCGCGCTCAGCCTCGTGCTGGCCTCGACCATCGCCAATCCGATCGCCGACCTCGCCGCCGCCGCCGAGGCCGGGCGGGAACGCGACGCCCGCCACATGAGCCCGACGCGCGTGCGCATCCCCGACCTCACCGCGCGCCCCGACGAAATCGGCCGCCTGTCCGCCGCCATGCGCGGCATGGTCGCCGCGCTCTACGACCGGATCGAGGCCAACGAACAGTTCGCCGCCGACGTGGCGCATGAAATCAAGAACCCGCTCGCCTCGCTGCGGTCGGCGGTGGAAACCCTGCGCATCGCGAAACGCGACGACCAGCGCGTGAAGCTGCTCGACATCATCGACCACGATGTCGAACGGCTGAACCGGCTGGTGACCGACATTTCCACCGCCTCGCGGCTGGACAGCGAACTCGTGCGCGAGGAAGAGCTGCCCTTCGACCTGATGAAGATGCTCGGCAACCTTGCCACCCACCTGGGCCGCGAGGCCGAGGCCAAGGGTGTCGACTTCATCACCGACCTGCCCGGACAGCCGGTGGTGCTGCAGGGGCTGGAAGGGCGGCTGGCGCAGGTTTTCGTCAACCTCATCACCAACGCCATCTCGTTCTGCGACGAAGGCGACGCGATCCGGCTCTGGGCGCGGCGGCGCGACAACCGCATCCTCGTCGTGGTCGAAGACACCGGCCCCGGCATCCCCGAGGATGCGCTGGCCCGCATCTTCCAGCGCTTCTATTCGCAGCGCCCGGACGAACACTTCGGCAACAACTCGGGCCTCGGCCTCGCCATCTCGAAACAGATCGTCGAGGCCCACGGCGGCGTCATCTGGGCCGAGAACATCCGCCCGACCGAGGCCGATGTCACCTCCGAACCGCTGGGCGCCCGTTTCGTCGTCGGCCTGCCGGTCTGACCGGCGATGCCTGCGGCCCTGACCCTTCACGCCAGCGCCGTCGCGGTTACCGGGCGCGGGCTGCTGATCCTCGGGCCGTCGGGCAGCGGCAAGTCGGCGCTGGCCTTGCAGATGATCGGACAGGGCGCCGGGCTGATCGCCGATGATCGTACGCGGCTGACCCGCGCGGGTGATGCCGTCACCCTGGCCTGCCCGCCCGACCTGTCCGGCCTGATCGAGGCGCGCGGTCTGGGCCTGCTGCGCGCGCCCGCGCATCCGCCCGCGCCGCTGGCCCTGGTCGTCGATCTGGGCGCGCCCGAGACCGCGCGTTTCCCCGACCCCCGGGAAATTGACCTGCTCGGCGCGACCTTCCCCCTTGTCGGCGGCATCGCGGCGGCCCATCTTGGCCCGGCGCTCGCGTTGTTTCTTGCCCACGGGCGCGCTGCACCATGACCGACACGCTTCCCCATATCCCCCGCCTCGTGCTTGTCACCGGCCCTTCGGGCGCCGGGCGCACCACGGCGATCAATGCGCTCGAAGACCTTGGCCACGAGGTCATCGACAACCTGCCGCTGTCGCTGCTGCCCCGCCTGACCGAAGGGCCGCCGCTGTCGCGCCCGCTTGCCATCGGCCTCGGGGTCAGCAACCGCGACTTTTCCGCCGGGATGCTGCTTGAAACCGTGGATCACCTTGCCGCCCGACCCGATCCCGGCGTGGCGGTGGTCTTTCTGGATTGCGACGAAAGCGAACTGCTGCGCCGCTTTGCCGCCACCCGCCGCCGCCATCCGCTGGACACCGGCGACGGGCCACTGCCCGCGTTGCAGCGCGAACGGGCGATGCTGGCGCCGCTGCGCGCGCGGGCCGACATTCTCATCGAAACCGACAGCCTGTCGCCGCATGACCTCGCGCGCGAGATCGCGCACTGGTTCGCGCCCGGCGGCACTCGGCCGATGGCGGTCAGCCTGCACAGCTTCAGCTACCGGCGCGGGCTGCCGCGCGGCCTCGATCTGGTGTTCGACACCCGCTTCCTGCGCAATCCGCACTGGGTGCCGGAACTGCGCGCGCTGGACGGGCGCGACGCGCGCGTGGCCGATTGGGTCGCGGGCGATCCCCGCTATGCTGCCTTTCGTGAAAAGCTCGACGACCTGATCCTGTTCCTGCTTCCCGCCGCCCGCGATGAAGGCAAGGCGCATCTGGCCATCGGCATCGGCTGCACCGGCGGGCAGCACCGTTCGGTCACAGTGGTGGAAAGTCTTGCGCAGGCCCTTGCGGCAGCAGGCTGGCCGGTGTCAAAGCGCCACCGGGAACTGGAAGGGCGCCAGAGCGCCGCCAAGCAGGGGCTGGACTGGTGATCGGACTCGTCATCGTCGCGCATGGTGGTCTCGCGCGGGAATTTCTCGCCGCGGCCGAGCATGTCGTCGGCCCGCAGGCGGCGGTCGAGACCATCGCCATCGACCCCGAGGACGACCGAGGCGACAAGCGCCACGAAATCTGCGCCGCCGCCGACCGGGTCGACCGGGGCGCGGGCGTGATCGTCGTCACCGACATGTTCGGCGGCTCGCCCTCGAACCTGTCGCTGCCCGCCTGCATCGGGGCGAACCGCCGCATCCTTTACGGCGCCAACATGCCCATGCTCATCAAACTGCTGAAATCGCGCGAAAAGCCGATGGGCGAGGCCGTGCGCCTCGCGCTGGAAGCCGGCCGCAAATATATCGACAGCGCCATCATCGGCGAGGAACGCCTGCGCGGCTGGGGCACCTGAGCGGTGGTCCTGCGGCGGCTGGAAATCGTGAACATGCGCGGGCTGCACGCGCGGGCCTCGGCGAAACTGGTCGAGACGGTCGAACGCTTCGACGCCGGGGCGACGGTGCGCGCGAACGGCGAAAGCGCCGACGGCGACAGCATCATGGGCCTGCTCATGCTGACCGCCGCGATGGGCACGATCATCGAGGTCGAGACCCGCGGCCCGCAGGCCGAGGCACTGGCCGACGCCATCGCCGACCTGGTGGCGAATCGCTTCGGCGAGGAAGACTGACGCGACCCGGTGGGGTGTGCGGTCCCGTCATTGCGAGGCGCAAGCCGAAGCAACCCCGACCGCTTGCGCACAACATCGAGGTTGCTTCGTCGCCTTCGGCCCCTCGCAATGACGGGGTGTTCTCGTCATTGCGAACGAAGTGAAGCAACCTCGACCGCTCACGCACAACACCGGGGTTGCTTCGCCGCCCCGCAATGACGGGACCACACCGCTCTCAGCGCGACGGCACCGGTTCATCCCCGCGATAGTCGTAGAAACCGCGTCCGGCCTTGCGGCCCAGCCAGCCCGCCTCGACGTATTTCACCAGCAGCGGGCAGGGGCGGTACTTGCTGTCGGCCAGCCCGTCATAGAGCACGTTCATGATCGCAAGGCAGGTATCGAGGCCGATGAAATCGGCCAGTTCCAGCGGCCCCATCGGGTGATTGGCACCCAGCCGCATCGCCATGTCGATGGAACGGACATCGCCCACGCCCTCGAACAGGGCATAGACCGCCTCGTTCACCATCGGGATCAACAGGCGGTTGACGATGAAGGCCGGATAGTCGGTGGCGGTGGCGGCGGTCTTGCCCAGCCGCTCGACCACGCCTGCGCAGGCGTCGAAGGTGGCCTGGTCGGTGGCGATGCCGCGAATGAGTTCGACCAGCTTCATCACCGGCACCGGGTTCATGAAGTGGAACCCCATGAACTTTTCCGGCCGGTCGGTGCGGCTGGCCAGCCGCGTGATCGAGATCGACGAGGTGTTCGTCGTCAGGATCGTCTCCGGCCCCAGATGCGGGGCGAGACCGGCGAAGATGCGGTGCTTCACATCCTCGTTTTCGGTGGCCGCCTCGATGACGAGATCGCTGGACCCCAGATCGGCCAGCTCGGTCGTGGTGGCGATCCGCGCCAGCGCCGCGACGCGGTCGGCATCGGTGATCGTCGCGCGCTTCATCTGCCGTTCGAGATTGCGCCCGATCAGGTCCAGCGAGGCATAGAGCGCCTCGCTGCTGATGTCGTTCAGCCGCACCTCGTATCCGGCCAGCGCCATGACATGGGCGATGCCGTTGCCCATCTGCCCGGCGCCGACCACGCCCACGGTCCTGATCGTCATTGCCCGTCTCCGTCTTTGCACCTGCAGCATAAGGGCGCCGGGGTGCAGCGGCAAGCGGGGGGCGGCGGGGCGACTTGCATGTTTCGTCATTGCGAGGAGGCGCAGCCGACGAAGCAACCCCGATGTTGTGCGCGAGCGGTCGGGGTTGCTTCGGCTTTCGCCTCGCAATGACGAAACATGCGGTTCCCCCGCCCCGCCCCGGTCGTTCAAATTCTTCCTTTAGTCATTTCGCAAGACCCGTCGGCGAATCTGGCCGCGGGTGAGAATTGATACGGGTGGGAACCATGAACACCGGCCAGCCGGTCGCCGACGGGCTCGACTATGCCCCCTGTCAGTATCCGGGATCGCGGCTTTATTTTCGCGGCCCGGCTGCCGATCTGACGCGGCCCTTCGTCGCCTTTCTCGGCGGGACGGAAACCTACGGGAAGTTCATCGAAACCCCGTTTCCGGCGCTGGTGGCGCGGGCGACGGGGTTGCAATGCGCGAATTTCGGCATCGTGAACGCCTCGGTCGATGCGCCGGGCAGCGACCCCGGCCTGATGGCGATCGCCCGGCGCGCCGGGGTGCGGGTGCTGCAGGTGACCGGCGCGCATATGCTCTCGAACCGTTTCTATACCGTCCATCCGCGCCGGAACGACCGTTTCCTGCGCGCCTCGACGGTGCTTTCCGCCCTGTTCCCCGAGGTCGATTTCTCCGAAATCTGCTTCACCGGCCACCTGCTCGCCCGGCTGTGGGAGGTGTCGCCCGACCGCTTCCAGATCCTGCGCGAGGAATTGCAGGCCGCATGGTCGGCGCGGATGCGCAGCACGCTGGAGCAGCTTGGCCCCGCGACGCTGCTGTTGTGGTTCGCGCCGCAGATGCCCTCGGACATCCCCTGGGAGGAACGGCCCGACCCGCTGCATATCGAACCGGCCTTCGTCACGCGGCGGATGCTCGATTCGCTGCGGCCGCTGGTGCGCATGGTGCTGATGGCGACGCCCAGCCCCCGCGCCATGGCGACCGGGACGGCGGGCATGGTCTATACCTCGCGCCAGCAGGCGGCGGCGCGCGCGCTGCTGCCCCCGGCGGCGCATGAGGAAGCCGCCGCCACCATCGCCCGCGCGCTGCGCGAACCGGCGGGGGGCGAACTGGCGCTCCCCGCCGTGCTGACCATGGGTCAGAGCTTGCCGGTCAGTTCCGGCACCGCCGTGAAGAGATCGGCGACAAGGCCGTAGTCGGCGACCTGGAAGATCGGCGCCTCCTCGTCCTTGTTGATGGCGACGATGACGCGCGAATCCTTCATCCCCGCAAGGTGCTGGATCGCGCCGGAAATCCCGACCGCGACGTAAAGGTCGGGGGCCACCACCTTGCCGGTCTGGCCCACCTGCCAGTCGTTCGGCGCATAGCCCGAATCGACCGCCGCGCGCGACGCGCCGACGGCGGCACCCAGCTTGTCGGCCAGCGCCTCGATGATGGCGAAGCTGTCCTTCGATCCCACGCCGCGCCCGCCCGACACCACGACCTTGGCCGAGGTCAGTTCGGGCCGGTCGGACCCCGCCACCCGGTCCTCGATCCAGGTGGACAGGCCCGGATCGGCGACGGCGGCGACGCTTTCGACCGGGGCGGAACCGCCTGCGGCCACCGCCTCGAAACCGGCGGTGCGGACGCTGAACACCTTGGTCGCATCCGACGAATGCACGGTCTGGATGGCGTTGCCCGCATAGATCGGGCGCTCGAACGTGTCGGCATCCACGACCGCCGTGATGTCGGCCAGGATCATCACATCCAGCAGCGCCGCCACGCGCGGCAGCACGTCCTTGGCGAACGCGGTCGAGGCCGAGGCGATGTGGCTGTAGCCCGCCGCCAGCGACACGACCAGCGCGGCATTGGCCTCGGCCATGTCGTGATCGAGCGCGGCATCGTCCGCCACCAGCACCTTCGACACGCCCTGCAGGGTCGCGGCCTCGTCGGCGGCGGCCCTGGCGGCGGGGCCGGTGACAAGGACGTGGACATCGCCCAGCCCGGCCACCGCATTCAGCGCCTTGGCCACGGCATCGGTGGCAAGGCGGCCCTCGACCACTTCGGCAAGAAGAAGAACGGTCATCAGATCACCCCCGTCTCTTTCAGTTTCGTCACCAGTTCATCGACCGAGGCGACCTTGACCCCGGCCTTGCGCACCGGCGGCTCGCTCGTCTTCACGGCCGTCAGGCGCGGCGTGACATCGACGCCGTAATCGGCAGGCGTCTTTTCATCGAGCGGCTTCTTCTTGGCCTTCATGATGTTCGGCAAGGACGCATAGCGCGGCTCGTTCAGGCGCAGGTCGGCGGTGATGATCGCGGGCAGCTTCACCTCGATGACCTGCAACCCGCCGTCCACCTCACGGGTGACGCGGGCCTTGCCGTCCTCGATCTTCACCTCGGATGCGAAGGTCGCCTGACCCCAGCCCAGCAGCGCGGCGAGCATCTGCCCGGTCGCATTCATGTCGTTGTCGATCGCCTGCTTGCCGGCGATGATCAGGCCGGGCTGTTCCTCTTTCGCCACCGCCGCCAGGATCTTGGCCACGGCCAGCGGTTCGATATCCTGATGCACGTCATCGGCGGCCACGACCAGAATCGCCCGGTCGGCGCCCATGGCCATCGCGGTGCGCAGCACGTCCTGCGCCTGCTTCACCCCGATGGAGACGACGACGATCTCGTCCGCGACGCCCGCTTCCTTCAGCCGCAGCGCCTCTTCGACGGCGACCTCGTCGAAGGGGTTCATCGACATCTTCACATTGGCCAGATCGACGCCCGACCCATCGCCCTTCACACGCACCTTCACGTTGAAGTCGATGACCCGCTTCACGGGCACCAGAATCTTCATCCTTCGTCCTCCATCGCTTGGTGGCATCCACGGTTTGCCGCCCTGTAGCGAAAGCGCGCCGCAGATGACAGCCGAAAACCGACATTGCCGTTGTCGCTGCCGCCTTATGCCGCAGGTGCGTTGCGATCATTGCACCCGCAGCACGATCTTGCCCATGTGCTGCGAGGATTCGAGCCGCCGGTGCGCCCCGGCGGCATCGGCCAGCGCGAAGGTCGAATCGAGCACCGGCCAGAGCCGTCCCCGCGCCAGAAGCGGCCAGACCCTGTCGCGCAGTTCCGCCGCGATGCGCGCCTTGGCCAGCACCGATTGCGGCCGCAGGGTTGACCCTGTCAGCGTCGCCCGCCGCATCATCAACCGCGCGAGGTTCACCTGCGCTTCGGCCCCGCCCAGCGTGGCGATCTGGACGATGCGCCCGTCCATGGTCAGCGCCGCGAGATTGTGCGCCAGATAGTCGCCGCCGACCATGTCGAGCACCACGTCGGCGCCCCCCGCCGCGCGCATGGCGGCGGACCAGTCGTCGGCGCGATAGTTCCACGCGGCTTCGGCCCCGAGTTCGCGGCAGAAGGCGCATTTTTCCGCCGTGCCTGCGGTGGCGAACACCCGCGCGCCGAAGGTCCGGCCCAACTGGATCGCGGTCGAGCCGATCCCCGACGAGCCACCATGGACCAGAAGCCGCTCGCCCGCCTGCAGGCCGCCGCGCATGAAGACGTTCGACCAGACGGTGAAAAAGGTCTCGGGCAGGCAGGCGGCCGCGTCCAGCCCCATGCCCTCGGGCACCGGCAGGCAATGGCTGGCGGCAGTCACGGCATATTGCGCATAGCCGCCGCCGGGCAGAAGCGCGCAGACCGCATCACCCGGCGCCCACCCGGTGACGCCTGCGCCCAGGGCGGCAATCTCGCCCGAGGCTTCCAGCCCCGGCAGATCACTTGCCCCCGGCGGCGGTGGATAGAGTCCGGCGCGCTGCGCGGCATCGGGGCGGTTCACGCCCGCGAAGGCGACGCGGATCAGGACTTCACCGGGGCCGGGTTCCGGCACCGGGCGCGCGGCCATGCGCAGCACCTCGGGGCCGCCCGGCGCGGTGATCTCGACGACCTGCATCTCAGCCATTCCCGGCATCCTCGGGCACCCAGAGGCCCGGCAGGTCACGCCGCGGCAGCGGCGCCGGGATCGCGGCGAGCAACCGTTTCAGCGGCGCGATCCGGGCCTTGTTCTTCTCGAACCGCAGCACATCGGCGATGCGGCGGTTGATGAAGGCATGGGTGGCCTCGAAGCCGGGGGTGTTGTCGCCCAGCCAGAAGGTGACGGTGGACATCCAGACGGCGGACAGGATCGCGCGCTTGGTATACCAGTTGCCGTCCGTTGCATTGTCGCCGACCGCGTTCCAGATCGCGTCCGCCGTCGCCCAGACCAGCGCCGCGCCGCGCCCCGCGTTCTGCGGCAGCGTGAACAGCGCCATCGCGCGGCGCGTGGCCTCGCGGCCCGGAAGCGCCTCGATCCGGGCGCGCAGGGCGAAGGCGACGCGCACGTTCAGCCGCATGGCGGCCAGATCGACCGCCGCCAGCCGCGCGCGCATCGCCTCGTCGCCCAGCCGGTGGCTGGCGGCGGCCAGATCGACGGCCCCGCCGGGCAGAAGCGCGCGCAGCCGGGTCAGATCGAGGCCGGTCTCGGCGGCGGCACCGGCAAGCACCCGCGCGGACCAGCCGTCGAACGCCACCTGCGGCAGCGCGGCGGCGACGAGGCGGCGGACATCTTCGGGGACCGGCTCGGGGACGGGGGCGGCGGGCATGGCGAAATCCTCCTGCACGATGCTAGGCGCCGCGCGGGGCAGGGGCAAGGCGGCGCGCGGTTGCAACGGCAATCGGGCGTGCATCTTTCGTCATTGCGAGGAGGCGAAGCCGACGAAGCAACCCAGTCCGTTCGCTTTAT
>JACFNP010000048.1 GCA_019454835.1 Rubellimicrobium sp. | reverse complement strand
CATAGGCATAGACGTAGAAGGGCGAATGCACGAAATGCGGCACATAGGCCCAGAACGTGTCGTAGCCATCGACATAGTCGAACGCATCGCCCAAAGATTCGCGCTGCACCGCCATCCAGATCGCGCCGATGTCCTCGGGGGTCAGCTCGCCCGTCGCGCGGGCTTCGTGCAGGCGGCATTCAAAGTCGTAGAAGGCGATCTGGCGCACCACGGTGTTGATCATGTCCTCGACCTTGCCCGACAGCAGCACCTTGCGTTCGGTATCGTCCTTCGCACCCGCAAGCAGGCGGCGGAAGGTCAGCATCTCGCCGAACACGCTGGCGGTCTCGGCCAGGGTCAGCGGGGTGGACGACAGTAGCTCGCCCTGCGCCGCCGCGAGCGTCTGGTGGACGCCGTGACCCAGTTCATGCGCCAGCGTCATCACGTCGCGCGGCTTGCCGAGATAGTTCAGCATCACATAGGGGTGCACGTCGGTCACTGTCGGATGCGCGAAGGCGCCGGTGGCCTTGCCCTCGGTCACGCCTGCGTCGATCCAACCCTTCTCGAAGAACGGGGTCAGCAGCGGCACCATGCGCGGATCGAAGGCCCGGTAGGCGTCCACAACGGTCTGCCGGGCCTCGTCCCAGGCCACGATGCGGTCGTCGCTGATCGGCAGCGGCGCGTTGCGGTCCCAGATCTGCAGCCGGTCGAGCCCCAGCCATTTCGCCTTGAGCCGGTAGTAGCGATGCGACAGCCGCGGCCAGGCGGCGACGACCGCATCGCGCAGGGCCTGCACCACCTCGGGTTCGACATGGTTCGACAGGTGCCGCGCATATTGCGGGGTCGGCATCTTGCGCCAGCGGTCCTCGATCTCCTTTTCCTTGGCAAGCGTGTTGTGCACCCGTGCGAACAGCTTGATGTTGCCGCGAAAGCCCGCGATCAGCGCGCGGGCGGCGACTTCGCGGGTCTCGCGGCGCTGTTCGGTCAGCAGGTTCAGCGTGGCTTCAAGGTTGCGGGTCTCGCCCTCGACCTCGAAGGTCATCCCGGCAAGGGTCTCGTCGAACAGCCTGTTCCAGGCGCTGGCGCCGACCGTGGACTGGTCGTGCAGAAAGCGTTCCAGCTCGTCCGACAACTGGTGCGGTTTCATCGCCCGCATCCGCTCGAATACCGGCGCATAACGTGCGAGATCGGCATTGTCGGCCAGCAGGCGCGCGAGATGGTCGTCGTCGAGGCGGTTGAACTCGAGGCTCCAGAACACCAGCGGCGTGGTGGCCACGGTGATCCGGTCCTGACAGTCGGACAGGAACTTGGTGCGCAGGGCGTCGGTGGTCTGCTGATAGTAGCGCAGGCCCGCGAAGGACATCACCCGCCCGGCCACCTGGTCGATGCGTTCGTAGCGGCGCACCATTTCCAGCATCGCGCCCGCGTCGAGCGTGGCCATCTTCCCTTCGTAGTCGCGCGCGAAGGCGGCACATTCGCCTTCGAGCCAGCCCATGTCGGCACCGATCTGCGGCGCGTCCGGGGCCGGGTAGAGATCGCCCAGATCCCAGACCGGAAGCTCTCCGAGCGAGTTGCCCCCCGCACCGTCGGCGGCAAGATGGCGCTGCTGCATGTGATGTCCTTTCGTTGTCGGGGGAAACATAGGGAAGGGCCGCCGACGAGGAAAGGGCGGCGGAGCCATGCATTTTTCACAAACCTGCATCCCGTTGCCGGGCGTGCCCTTGCGCCTGCCGCGCCGAAGTGGTCGGCTCGGATTCCCGGAACAGGGGTGCGCGGCGCGGGAGGGTGCGATGCGGACGGCGGGATTCAGGGCAAGGCTGGCACGGGGCGACCGGATCGTCGGCACATTCGTGAAGATCCCCGAGATCAGCGTCATCGAGGTGCTCGCGCAGTCGGGTCTCGATTTCATCTGCATCGATTCCGAACACGGCGCCTTTGATCGCGGGCGGCTCGATACCTGTCTGGCGATGGCGCGGGCGCTGGACCTGCCCGCGCTGGTGCGTATCGGCGGCCCCGGTGGCCCCGCGATATTGCAGGCGCTCGATTCCGGCGCCGTGGGCGTGGTGGTGCCGCATGTGCTCAATGCCGCGATGGCGCGCGAGGTGGTGGCCTCGGCGCATTTCGGCGCGGGCGGGCGGGGTTTCGCCACCTCGACGCGCTGGGCGGGCTTTGCCTCGCGGGCGATGTCCGAGGTGCTTGACCGTGACGCCGAAACCGTGGTGATCGCGCAGGTCGAAGACCCGGTCGCCATCGCCAATGTCGAGGAGATCGCCGCCGTGCCGGGGCTGGACGCGCTGTTCGCCGGGCCGTCCGACCTGAGCGTCGGCTTCGGCAAGCGCTCGCTGGGTTCGCCCGAAGTGGCCGAGGCGCTGACTCGCATCGGCACCGCCTGCCGGTCCAGCGGCGCCGCCTATGCGGCCTGGGTGCCCGACATCGCACGCGCCGAGGACTGGCGCGAACACGGGGTGAGCATGTTCGTCGTCGCCTCCGACCACGGCTTCCTGCGGGCAGGCGCCGCAGCGGCGGCGCTCAGGCTGCAGCCTTAGGCATTTCGCGGCCGAACGGGGACATCTGGCGCCGGGGCAATCGCGCGGATTGTATATTCCGTCATTGCGAGGAGCCGAAGGCGACGTGGCAATCCACGCCCGCAACCCGCGTAGGCATGGATTGCTTCACTTCGTTTGCAATGACGGGGAGGGCAGCGCCGACGCTCAGGCCGCAGCCCCGGCAAAAATCCCGATAACCTGCGCCAGTGCCGCCTCGCGCACCGGGGCGCGCTCCATCAGCAGCTCGTGCCGGGCGCCGGGGAATCCGGCCAGCCGTCCGCGCGGCCAGTGCGCCATCCGGTCACGGATCGGCCCCGGCTCGACGATGGCCTCGTCGCCGCCCAGCAGCGCCAGCGCGGGCAGGTCGGGCGCGGGCAGCCGGGCCAGCGCGCGCGTCTCCCACAGCGCGGCGCCAAGCCAGCCCAGCGACGGCCCGCCCAGCGCCAGTTCGGGATGGGCCTGCAACTCGGCCTGCGTGGCAAGATAGCGGTCGCGGTCGGTCGTCAGGGTGTTGCCCTCGAAAGGCGCGGTGGCGGCGTAGCAGGCGGGGCCTTCGCCCGGCGCAAAGCGCGCGCCCATATGCACCAGACGGGCGCCGGTGGACAGCACCCAGGCGGCGGCGCGCTTGCGGGCCGGAATCGCGATCCCCCACATCGGCGCCGAAAAGGCCGCGCTGGCGACCGGCAGGCCGCGATGCAGCGCGCGCAGCCCGATGGCGCCGCCCATCGAATGGGCCAGCAGGTGCCACGGCCGGGGCAGGGCGCCCGCCGCCGCGACCAGCGCCGCGACATCGCGCTGATAGTCGGCGAACCGGCGGACATGGCCCATGCTTGCGGGGCTGGCCAGCCGGTCCGACAGGCCCTGTCCGCGCCAGTCGATGCTTGCCACCGCGAACCCGGCCCCGGTCAGCGCTGCGGCGACATCGGCGTATTTCTCGACATATTCGGTGCGTCCGGGGAAGAGCAGCACCGTCCCGCGCCCGCCTGCCTGCCACAGCGCGATCCGCAGTCGCACCCCGTCATCGGCGCGCCGCCAGATTACCTCGGGGCCGGGCGCGCCCGACCACGGTGCATCGCCCATCAGAGGATGGCGGCAAGTTTCATCGCCTGCCCCATGCTGCCGTCGATGGCGAGCCTGCCCGACATAAAGGCCGAGGTGGGGTTCTGGTCGCCCGAGAGGATCGCCTGGAACACCTCGGCGGTTGCCGTCAGCGTCACGTCGGTCTCTTCGTCGCCCGCCCGTGCGCCGTCCGCGTCGAGGATCAGGGTGCCCTCGCCCTCGAAGACGAATTTCGCGCTGCCGTCAAAACCCTGCCCGCCCAGTTTCGCGTTCAGGATCGCCACCGCCTTGTCCACGATCTCGCTCATGCTGTCTCCGCCTGTCCGGTTCGTGATGCGCCGCCCCCTTGCGGGGCGGGCGCATCGGCCTATCGTCGCATCATATGGACCGCGCGCGTCGCCACTTCAAACCTGCCGTTGCGGCATTGGCGCTGCTCGTCGCCGCGCAGGCGGCTTTGGCCGATGGCGCGCGTCTCGACGAACTCTTCGACCAGTTGTCGCGCGCCGACAGTGCCGATGCCGGGCGGCGGATCGAGGCGGCGCTGACCGATGAACTGATGCGCACCGGCTCGCCCGCCTTCGATCTGCTGCTGCAGCGCGGCGCCGATGCGCTGGCGGCGCGCGACTACCCGGCGGCCATCGAGCACCTGACCGCGCTGCTCGACCACGACCCCGAGGTGGCGCAGGCGTTCAACCTGCGCGCCACCGCCTATTACATGACCGGCGAGATCGGCCCGGCGCTGGACGATCTGGGCCATGCGGTCAGCCTCGAACCCCGCCATTTCCGCGCCATCCAGGGGCTGGCGGTGCTGCTCGAGGAGATGGGCGACGCGCCCGGCGCGCTGGTGCTGTGGCGCGCCGCGCTTGCCATCGCGCCGATGGATGCCGATATAGGCGCCGCGGTGCGCAGGCTGGGCCTCGCGCTGGACGGCACGCCGCTCTGAACCCCCTCCATCCGGGGAGAAGCCATGACGCCCGCGCGGGTAACGGCCGTCCTTGGCCCGACCAATACCGGCAAGACCCATTACGCCATCGAGCGGATGCTGGCGCATCGCTCGGGCATCATCGGCCTGCCGTTGCGGCTGCTGGCGCGCGAGGTCTACGACCGCATCCTGCGCTTGCGCGGCCCGTCCGTCGTGGCGCTGGTGACCGGCGAGGAACGCATCGTTCCCGAACGCACACAATACTGGGTCTGCACCACCGAGGCGATGCCCGAAGGCATGGCGGTCGATTTCCTTGCCGTCGATGAAATCCAGCTCTGCGCCGATCCCGAGCGCGGCCATGTCTTTACCGACCGGCTGCTGCGGGCGCGCGGCCTGCACGAGACGCTGTTTCTGGGGTCAGAGACCATGAAAGGCGCCATCGCGGCGCTGGTGCCGGGGGCGACCTTTCTCTACCGCGAACGCTTCAGCACGCTCACCTATACCGGCGCCAAGAAGATCAGCCGCCTGCCCGAACGCAGCGCCATCGTCGGATTCTCGGTCGAGAACGTCTATGCCATCGCCGAATACCTGCGCCGGACGCGGGGCGGGGCGGCGGTGGTGATGGGCGCGCTTAGCCCCCGGACCCGCAACGCGCAGGTGGCGATGTATCAGGCGGGCGAGGTCGATTACCTGGTCGCCACCGACGCCATCGGCATGGGGCTGAACCTCGACATCGCGCATGTGGCCTTTTCCGACCTGCGCAAGTTCGACGGCCACCGGATGCGCGCGCTTGCGGCGGACGAGCTGGCCCAGATCGCGGGCCGGGCCGGACGCTACCAGACGCAGGGCACCTTCGGCGTCACCGGCGAGGCGCCCGAGATCGACGCCGAAACCGTGGCGCGGATCGAGAATCACCAGTTTCTTCCCGTCAATCGCCTCATGTGGCGCAACAGCGATCTGGAATTCGGCTCGCTCGAGCGGCTGATCCATGCGCTCGAGCGGCGCACCGACAACCGCTGGCTGGGACGGGTGCGCGAAAGCGACGACCTCGCGGCGCTGCGCGCGCTGGCGGGCGACGCCGAGACCCGCGCCCGCGCGTCCGCTCCCCGTGCGGTGCGCCTGCTCTGGGATGTCTGTCGCGTGCCCGATTTTCGCGGCATCTCGCGCGCCGAACATGCGCATCTGCTGGCGGCGATCTTCGCCCATCTGCACGAACGCGGCCATCTGCCGCATTCGTGGTTTGCCGAACAGGTCGCGCGGCTGGATCGCGCCGACGGCGATATCGACACGCTGTCGCGCAGGCTCGCCTTCATCCGCACCTGGACCTACGCCGCGCAGCGCAAGGGCTGGGTCGAGGACGAATCCCATTGGCGCGAGGAAACGCGCAGGGTAGAAGACCGCCTGTCGGATGCGCTCCATGACGCTCTGACACAGGCATTCGTGGACCGGCGCACCTCTGTGCTCGCCCGGCGGCTGAAGCAGAAGGAGGCACTTGTGGCCGAGGTGAACGACACGGGCGAAGTGACCGTCGAGGGCCAGTTCGTCGGCCGGATCGAGGGGTTCCGCTTCCGCATGGACGAAAGCGCCCAGGGCGACGAGGCGCGCACCCTGCGCGCCGCCGCCACACAGGCGCTGGCGCCGCATTTCCACCTGCGCGCCGACAGGTTCTACAACGCCCCCGATACGGAAATGGACTTCACCGAACAGGGCGGGCTGATGTGGGGCGATCTGGCCGTGGGCCGGTTGCAGAAGGGGCCCACGGCGCTGCGCCCGCAGGCCGTGGCCTTCGTCGATGACGAGGCGGGCGAGGAAGTCGCCGCCAAGGTCCGGCGCCGTCTCCAGCATTTCATCGACCGCCGCGTGGCGCAGGCCATGGAGCCGCTGCTGGCGCTGGAACGCGAGGAGGGCCTGTCCGGCCTTGCCCGTGGCATGGCCTTCCGGCTGGTCGAACACCTCGGCGTCATCCCGAGGGGCGACATCGCCGCCGACGTGAAGGCGCTCGACCAGGAGGCGCGGGCCAGCCTGCGCAAGCTGGGGGTGCGCTTCGGGCAATACACGGTCTTTGTCCCCGCCCTTCTGAAGCCCGCGCCGACGCGGCTGCGGCTGGTGCTCTGGGGGCTGGCGCAGGAGCTGGACGAAATCCCGTCCGGGCCGCCGCCCGGTCATGTGACGATCCCGGCGGCGCAGGGGGCCTTGCCCGGCTTCTACGCCATGGCGGGTTATCGCGCGGCGGGCGAGCGGGCGGTGCGCATCGACATGCTCGAACGTCTGGCCGACATGCTGCGCGACCGGAACGCCAAGGCGGGGTTCGAGGCGGTCCCGGACATGCTGTCGATCACGGGCCTGTCGCTCGATCATTTCGCGGCGCTGATGCAGGGGCTGGGCTATCACGCCGAACGCGGCGAACGCCCGCGCCAGCGCGCCGCCAAGGCCGGGGCGCCCGCGCCCGAGGTGGAGGCCGACGCGACCGAAATGACGCCGGAAGATCGCCCCGCCGAGGCGGCGCCGGTGGCCGAGGCGTCCCCGGTGGCGGAACCTGTGGCCCCCGAAGCCGTGGCAACCGAACCCGTGGCGCCCGAACTGGAGGCGGTCGGGACCGAAACCCCGATGCCCGAGGCAGTGCCCGAACCTGAGACCCCGGCGCCCGAGGCGGCGGCAGATACGCCCGCGAGCGAAAACGCCGACCCAACCGCCGCCCCGGTCGAGACCGAGGTTTTCTATACCTTCACCTGGGTGCCGCGCGCATCCCGCCGCCCGCAGCGCGGCCCGCGCCGCGACGCGGGCGATGCCCCGGCCCGCCCGCGCGGCAAGGGCAATCGCACCGCGCCCGACGCGGCGGTCCCGGACGGCGACCGCCCCCGGCGCCCCGATCACAAGGCCGATCGCAAGGCCGGTCGCAAGCCCGAGCGGAAACCCGACGGGCGGGCGCCCCGCGAGGACCGCAACAAGCCGCAGGTCTTCGAGGCCCATCCCCCGCGTGACGACACGGCGCGCAAGGACGGCGGGCACCGCGATCACCGCCGCCCCGATCCCGACAGCCCGTTCGCGGCTCTGGCGGAACTGATGAAGCAGAAGTGAGCGCTCTTGCCTGATCCCGCCGCCCGCGCCGGACTGATCCGCCTCGACAAATGGCTGTGGCAGGCCCGTTTCGCCCGCTCGCGCAGTCTTGCCAGCGCGATGGTCGCTGCGGGCGCGGTGCGGCTGAACGGTGCGCCGGTGTCGAAACCCGCGCGCAACGTCGGCCCCGGCGATGTCTTGACCTTCGCCCATGGCGGCGGCATCTGCGTCTTGCGCATCCTGGCCTGTGGCGGGCGGCGCGGCCCGGCGGTCGAGGCGCGGACGCTCTACGAGGAAATCGCGCCCGCAGCGCTTGAAGAAGGCGCGTGACCAAAAGTCGCATATGCGCTACATGTTTTTGATGGCACTCCGTTGCCGGGCACCGAGTTGAAGGAAATTGGCCATGGCCTATGTCGTCCTCGAGAACTGCATCGCCTGCAAATACACCGATTGCGTCGAGGTCTGCCCCGTGGACTGCTTCTACGAGGGCGAGAACATGCTGGTGATCCACCCGGACGAATGTATCGACTGCGGCGTCTGCGAACCCGAATGCCCCGCCGACGCGATCCGCCCGGACACCGAACCCGAGATGGCCAAATGGGTCGAGTTCAACCGCAAATATGCGGAAATGTGGCCGGTGCTGACCTCGCGCAAGGATCCGATGCCGGGCTATGAGGAAATGGACGGCAAGCCCGGCAAGATGGCGCTGTTCTCGGAAGCCGCCGGTCCGGGCGACTGATCTCGCCGGGCGGCCGTTGCGACGGGGCATTTTCGTCATTGCGAGAAGGCGAAGCCGACAAAGCAACCCCGAGGTTGTGTATGAGCGGTCGGGGTTGCTTCGGCTTGCGCCTCGCGGGTGACGGGAGTTGCCGGTCGCGCACGCCCCGCCATCCCCCGCATCCCGTCATTGCGAGGAGCCGAAGGCGACGCGGCAACCTCGATGTTGTGTGTGAGCCGTCGGGGTTGCTTCGGCTTGCGCCTCGCAATGACGGAGTTTTTGCGGGCGGCGATGCCGGGCCAACTGCCGCAGCGCCGTCCGCCCGATTGCCCTGACGCGGCCACACCCCCTTTTTTGCAGGCGATTTTTGTGCTATATGTAGCGCGACATGCTGCTTGCTCTCTCCTGACTGACGACAATGCGCGCCCGGACCGGGGTTTCCCGCCGGGCGGTTTCGCCTTGTGGCAGCGGCAGAGGTTCATGAGGTGAGTGAATGACCAGAACGAAGCGCCCCGAGTTCCGCCCCGACGACTTCGTCGTCTATCCCGCCCACGGGGTCGGGCGGATCGTCCAGATCGAGGAACAGGAAGTGGCGGGCTTCAAGCTCGAACTCTTCGTGATCTCGTTCGAGAAGGACAAGATGACGCTGCGGGTGCCGACCAACAAGGCGGTGGAATCCGGGCTGCGTTCGGTGTCGCCGCCCGAGGTGATCGCCCATGCGCTGAAAACGCTGGGCGGCAAGGCGCGGGTGAAGAAGGCGATGTGGTCGCGCCGCGCGCAGGAATACGAACAGAAGATCAACTCGGGCGATCTCATCTCCATCGCCGAGGTGGTGCGCGACCTGCACCGCGCCGACGACCAGCGCGAGCAGAGCTATTCCGAGCGCCAGCTCTACGAGGCCGCGCTTGAACGCCTGACCCGCGAAGTCGCCGCAGCGGCGGGCCACGACGAGGTCGGCGCACAGCGCGACATCGAATCGGCCCTGGTCAGCCGCGCGGCGTAGGGACGGGGCGGGGCGCGCGACCCGCAACCCCCGTCACCCGCGAGGCGAAGCCGAAGCAACCCCGACCGCTCGCGCGCAACATCGGGGTTGCTTCGTCGCCTGCGGCTCCGCGCAATGACGGGGTGCGGGGGGTGGCGGGGCGCCGCAGCCCGCAACTCCCGTCATTGCGAGGCGCAAGCCGAAGCAACCTCGACCGCTCACGCGCAACATCGGGTTGCTTCGTCGGCTTCGCCTCCTCGCAATGACGGGGTTTGATGATCGTCATTGCGAGGCGGCGCAGCCGCCGTGGCAATCCACGGGTACTGCGCGCGAGGATCGCTTCGCCGCCCTCGCCATGACCCTCAACCCAGCGCGCGCCAGCCGATGTCGCGGCGGCAGAAGCCTTCGGGCCAGTCGATCCGGTCGACCAGCGCATAGGCGCGGTCGTGCGCCGCGTGCAGGGTTGCCGCGCGGGCGCAGAGGCTCAGCACCCGGCCGCCCTGCGCGGTGATCCGGTCGCCGTCGCGCCGGGTCGCGGCGTGGAACACCACCTGCGTGCTGTCCTCGGGGATCACGTCCAGACCCTTGATCTCGCTGCCGTTTTCATGCGCGCCCGGATAGCCCCTGGTCGCCATCACCACGCAAAGCGCGTGGTCCCCGGCCCAGTTCACCTGCATCCCGGCCAGCCGCCCCGCGACCGTGGCCTCGATCAGGTCGAGCACCTGCGCGCCCAGCCGCAGCATCAGCACCTGTGCCTCGGGATCGCCGAAGCGGGCGTTGTATTCCACCAGCTTCGCGCGCCCCTCGTGGATCATCAGCCCGGCATAGAGGACGCCCTGATAGGGCGTGCCGCGCCGTGCCATTTCTTCCAGCGTCGGGCGGATGATCTGCACCATTACCTGCGCCTCGATGGCGGGCGTCAGCACCGGCGCGGGCGAAAAGGCCCCCATGCCGCCGGTATTCGGGCCGAGGTCGCCGTCGAAGGCGCGCTTGTGGTCCTGCGCGCTGCCGACGGGCAGGGCATTGGTGCCGTCGCACAGGACGAAAAGACTGGCCTCCTCGCCCTCCATGAACGCCTCGATGATGATTTCCGCGCCCTCGGCGTCCAGCATCCGCGCGACGGTGGCGAGCGCCTCGTCCATCGTCGCGGGGATCACCACGCCCTTGCCCGCCGCCAGCCCGTCTGCCTTGATGACAAGGGGCAGGCCGGTCGCCGCGACATGGGCGCGGGCGGCGGCGCTGTCGGTGAACCTCTCCCAGCGCGCGGTGGGGGCGCCGACTGCATCGCAGATCGCTTTTGTGAAATATTTTGACGATTCAAGCTGTGCGGCTGCCTGAGAAGGTCCGAAAACTGCAATTCCCGCGTCGCGCAATCTGTCGCTGACCCCGGCGGCGAGCGGGGCTTCGGGGCCGATGATGACCAGATCGACGGCCTCGCGCCGCGCCAACGCCACCACCGCCGCACCGTCGACAATGTCGAGCGTCACGCAATCCGCCACCTCGGCGATCCCGGCATTTCCGGGCGCCACCAGAAGCCGGTCGCATTTCGGATTCTGCCGTATCGCCCAGGCCAGCGCATGTTCGCGCGCGCCCCCGCCGAGGATGAGAATATCCATGGCCGCCCCCTTTGCCATCCCGCGCCCGCGTCATAGGGTCGGGCCAGCCCCCAGGCAAGGAGCGGGCAATGGACCTGATCGACGACGCCCCGGACCCCGGCCCCGACGCGGGGGACAACAACCCCGCGTTCACCGTCTCGGAAATCGCGGGGGCGGTGAAGCGCGTCATCGAGGGCGAATTCGGTCGCGTCCGCATCCGGGGCGAGATCGGCCGGGTGTCGCGGCCCGCCTCGGGGCATCTGTATTTCAACCTCAAGGACGACCGCGCCAGCCTCGATGCCGTGGTCTGGCGCGGCCAGGCGGCGCGGCTGTCGGTGCGCCCCGAGGAAGGGCTGGAAGTGGTCGCCACCGGGCGGCTGACGACCTTTCCCGGCGCCTCGAAATACCAACTCGTCGTCGAGGACATGGCCCCCGCCGGGGCCGGAGCGCTGATGGCGATGCTCGAGGCGCGGCGCAAGGCGCTGGCCGCCGAGGGGTTGTTCGATGCCGCGCGCAAGCGCCCGGTCCCCTATCTGCCCGAGGTGATCGGCGTCATCACCTCGCCCTCGGGCGCGGTGATCCGCGACATCCTGCACCGCCTGCGCGACCGCTTTCCGCGCCGGGTCGTGGTCTGGCCGGTCGCGGTGCAGGGCCAGGCCTGCGCGCCCGAGGTCGCCCGCGCCATCGCCGGTTTCAACGCCCTGCCTGCGGGCGGCCCGGTGCCGCGCCCCGACGTGCTGATCGTGGCGCGGGGCGGTGGCTCGCTCGAGGATCTCTGGGGGTTCAACGAAGAAATCGTCGTGCGCGCGGCGGCGGCGTCAACCATCCCGCTGATTTCCGCCGTCGGGCATGAAACCGACACCACCTTGATCGACCACGCCGCCGACCTGCGCGCGCCTACCCCCACGGCGGCGGCGGAACTCGCGGTGCCGGTGCGGGCGGAACTGCTGGCGCAGGTCGCCGGGCTGGGCGGCAGGCTGACCACGGGTGCCGCGCAGGGCGTGCAGCGGCGTAGGCAGCGGCTGGCCGATCTTTCCCGCGCGCTGCCACGACCGGAACGGCTGATCGAGGGTGCGGTGCAGCGGCTGGATCAGGTCGCGGCGCGGCTGGCGGTGGCGCTGCGCGGCGGCCAGCAGGCGCGGCGCCTGCGGCTGGCGCGGCTGGTGCTGCAACCCGCGGCGCTGCGGCAGCGGCTGCGCGGCGAGGGCCGCACCCTGCAGGGTCTGGCGGCGCGGCTGGCCCCGGCGCTGGCGCGGCGGGTCGCCGAGCGGCGCGCGCGGGTCGATTCGCTGGCGCGGGTGCTGGGGTCGCTGTCCTATACCGGCACGCTCGCGCGCGGATTCGCGGTGGTGCGGGCCGGAGAGCGGATCGTGACCCGCGCCGCCTATGCCGCGCCGCTGATGGAGGTGGAATTCGCCGACGGCCGCGTGACGGTGCAGGCAGGCCCCCCGCCACGCCGCCCGCGCCGCGACGAGGCACCGCCGGAGCAGGGCAGTCTGCTTTAGCTGCGCAGGTGCTGCACGTGCAAATGCTGAGTCTCCCCTGCACGGCAATCGGGCGAACCGCTCTGCGCGGGTTGGCAGGGCGTCCCTGCCCGCGAAATTCGTCATTGCGAGGAGCCGAAGGCGACGAAGCAACCCCGATGTTGCGCGCGAGAGGTCGGGGTTGCTTCGGCTTCGCGTCGCAATGACGAAAATATGCCGTTCGCCTGATCACCCTCGTCTCCCCTTGCGAGTTGGGGAGCGTCACTCATTCGGTGTCTTGGTTTGTCTTCGGAAAATTTATACTGTCATATCTCGTGCCTGAAGAGTATGATACACCTCGCGGTTTGTGGCGCAGTATGGAGCTTATATCTTGTATTGCCCACCCATGAGCGACTGATAACGATGAGAAATAGTGTTGTTATCTTGGTGTTTTTCCTTGTTGCGGTTAACGCGACCTCGGCGCGGACGTAAAACTGGACGGGAAATCATTTGTATTCCTTTTGTGGGAGTGATGATCCCGGAGTACAGGCTTATTGTGATGACTATATAGATGGTATTGTTGAGGGGTTGCCGTTTGGGGTGGCATACCCAGTCATACTGACGGGCGGCTATGAGACTGATTAAATTAATGAAATAATCTGAACTATTTTAAAGTACTGCATCCCAGAACAAGCATCACGAAATCAAATATCTGATGTGGTTAAAAGATACCTGGAAAATACGCCGGAGATCCGTCATGTGGAGGCGCGAGATCTTGTTCTATTTGCACTCCAGCAAGCCTTCCCTTGCGTCGAGTAGTAATACGAATCAGATGGCTATAGGGTATATCTGCGTGTAAATTATGGGTCCCGCAGGCGTGCGACCCTCGGATCCATCACCCGGCGCCAGAGCGGCGGGATGGTGGCGATCACCGCCATGACCGGCAGCGAATAGGGCAGAAGCGGCGCGTCGCCGGGCAGGGTCAATGCGGGGTAGGGCCGCATCGGATGCGCATGGTGGTCCGAATGGCGCGGCGCGTTCAGCATCAGCGCCGATGACGCCGGATGGCCCGAGTTCCACGAATGCCGCATCGCCACAGGTTCCGGCCGACCGTTGTCGCGCAGCGCGCGGGTCAGGCCGTAGTGCTGGACGTAATCGGCCATGAGGATCTGCAACTGCGCGTAACCGGCCAGCGCCAGCAGCCACAATACCCCGCGCCAGCCCGAGATTGTCGCCGCAATCGCAACAGTCGCCAGCGCCCCCGCAAGATAGACCACATAGGGATGGGTGAGCACCGGCTTGCCCGCCCGCCGCCGCCGGGCGCTTTCCTCACGCAGGCCCTCGCGAAACGAACCCGCCCAGGCGCGCGGCAGGAAGCGCCAGAAACCTTCGCCCGCCCGTGCCGAATTCGGGTCGCCGCGTGTCGCGGCGCGCACGTGATGCACCAGCACATGCGCCGAGGCGTGGTGGCCGAAGAGCACCGACACATAGGCCGCGATCCCCAGCCCCCGCAGCCAGCGCTGCGCGCGGTGGATCAGTTCATGCGCATTGGCGTTGCCGACCTGTCCGAAGAACAACCCCGCCGCCAGGAACAGCGCGAGCTTTTCCCAGCCGCCGAGCCAGGCCCCCGACAGCGCCCGCACGGCCAGCACCATGAGCGCAAGCTGCGACAGCGCGATGGCGACCGAGAGCGCGTTGGCGGCGGGAAATTCGTCACCCTGCGTCGCGGGCAGCACGCGGCGCACCACCGCGTCGAGCGTGGCGGTCAGCGCCGTCATCCAGACGAGCGCCAGCCACACCCAGGGCGCCCCCGCCAGCGCGCCCGCAGCGATGAGCGCCACGGGGGTGAGCGTGGCGACGGTGAAGAAGAGCATCGGCATGGGTGGTTCCCCCCTGTCGGGCAAAGGGAACGCCGGGAACGGATGTTTGGCAAGAGGGATGTCCTTCGGATGTCGTGGCCGGTTGTCGGGGGACTCACTAGCAGCGCCCGGTTAAGAGAGGGTTGATGCCGGGACAGGGCAGAGGTCTTTTCAGTTGCGGGTTCCGGCGGCGGCCGCCGTCAACCCGGCCTTAACCTGTAGCCGCTATCGATTCGGTGACGGTCGACGACCGCATGTGAAGGATGGCTGCCGATGCCGGACACGACGGGAAACGCATGGTTCTGGATATCCGCCGCCCTGGCCGCATGGCTGCGGGGGTGGTGCGACCCGTCCGCCCGGCGGCCGCGCATCCGCGCCGCCCCGTGGACAGGCCCCCGCGCGCGTGGTGAAATGGCGCCGCCTGACACGAAAGGGGGCGCTCATGACCCGGCGGTATTCCAAGATCATCATGGTGCTGGCGCTCGCCGCCTTCGCCTTTCTCGTCGCGTTCAACAACATCACCGACTACGGCTCGAACTTCGCCTTCGTCCGCCATGTCCTCAGCATGGACACCACGTTCGAGGGCAACAGTCTCATGTATCGGGCGATCAACACGCAGGGCCTGTGGCATGTGGCCTACTGGCTCATCATCCTGGGCGAGGCGCTGACCTGCCTCATGCTGCTCATGGGGGCGCTGGCGATGTTCGCCGCGCGCGATCTCGGCCCCGAGGCCTTCGACCGCTCCAAGACCTGGGTGATCGCCGGGGCGACCATGGGCTTTCTGGTGTGGTTCTTCGGCTTCATGGTCGTTGGCGGCGAATGGTTCGCCATGTGGCAGTCGAGCACCTGGAACGGGCAGGATGCGGCGTTCAAGTTCTATGTGGCGATTCTCGGCGTCCTCATCTACGTGAACCAGCCCGAGCCGGACTGACCGGCGCCTGCGTGCCGGGGCCGTGCCGGGTGGCGGATGCCGGGCGGCAGGTGCCGCAACGGCGGGCATGCCTGCGGGGCGATGACGGGTGCGGCAGTCGGTGGCGGGCAGGGGTCCGTGGATGGCGGGGTCGGGTCGGTGGATGGCGGGGTCGGGTCCGTGGGTCGCCTCGCCTGCGCGCTGCCATGACGGGCCTTGCTGGCCGGGGCGTTGCGCGCCTTCGCCGCCACGCCGCCCGCCCGCAAATCCCGTCATTGCGAGGCGAAGCCGAAGCAATCCATTCCTGGTGCTGCGCCCGGCCCCATGGATTGCCACGTCGCCTTCGGCTCCTCGCAATGACGGGATGTGCGGGCGGGGCCGCATGCTCTCGTCATTGCGAGGCGACGCAGCCGACGAAGCAACCCCGATGTTGCAGGTGAGCGTTCGGGGTTGCTTCGGCTTGCGCCTCGCGGGTGACGGGGTTTGCGCGTGGCGGGACCGCATGCTCTCGTCATTGCGAGGAGGGGCAGCCGACGAAGCAACCCCGATGTCATGCGCGAGCGGTCGAGGTTGCTTCGGCTTCGCCTCGCAATGACAGAACTCGCAATGACAGAACTCGCCATGACGGGACTCGCGGGATACGGAACATGCCGCCCGCCCGCCCGCCCGCCATCCGCGTCATGGCGCCGGTTGACATCGGCCCGCCCCGCATGGATAAGCCCGCGACCCCGGCGAGAGCGTCTCTGGCAGGGGCTGATGCAATGACGCCCCCCAGGGGCGCGCAGTCCGAGGCGGGGCCAGGCCCCGGAACACCCGGCATCGGGGGCCGCAGGGCGCGGATCGAAGGAATGGAAACGATGTTCGCTGTCATCAGGACCGGCGGCAAGCAGTATCGGGTCAGCGCGGGCGATGTCCTGCGCGTGGAAAAGCTCGACGCCGCCGCCGGCGAGACCGTGCAATTCAACGAGGTTCTCGTCGCGGGCGACACCGTCGGCGCGCCGCTGGTCGCGGGCGCGGCCGTGCAGGCCGAGGTGATCGACCAGATCAAGGGCGAGAAGACGATCAATTTCGTCCGCCGCCGCCGCAAGCATTCGTCCAAGCGCACCAAGGGCCACCGTCAGGAACTGACGCTGGTGCGCGTCACCGGGGTTCTCGCCACGGGTGGCGACACGTCGGGCGTGAAGCCCGCAACCGGCACCGGCGCCGCCCGCAGGGCCGCCGCCGCCGCCGCGAAGGAGTAAGCAGATGGCACACAAGAAGGCAGGCGGTTCGTCCCGCAACGGCCGCGACAGCGCCGGACGCAGGCTCGGCGTCAAGAAATACGGTGGCGAGGTCGTCATCCCCGGCAACATCATCCTGCGCCAGCGCGGCACGAAGATGTGGCCCGGCACCGGCGTCGGCATGGGCCGCGACCATACGATCTTTGCGACCGAGGAAGGCCATGTGACCTTCCGCAAGGGCCTCAAGGGCCGGACCTTCATCTCGGTTGTCCCCGCGCCCGTCGCGGCCGAGTGAACCCGTCGTGACACCGGCCCTTCGGGCCGGATTTCCGGCAGACCGGACGCATGACCGGGCATCCTTCAGATGCCCGGTTAACCGGAAGGCAACGCCCGGCAGCTAGAAGCATTTCGCAGCCGGATGGCGCGCCCGGCGCCCGTGACAATGCGACGGGACAAAGCATTTCGCAGCCGGATGGCGCGTCCGGCGTCCGCGACAATGCGACAGGACGACAGGCTGGAATGGGGCCGTTGAACCGGACCGGACGGAACCGCTCCAGGGCAGGGCCGCATCCCCGGACGCGGCCCCCCGCCTGCGCCATCGGGAGGGATGACGTGAAGCACGACCAGATCGCCCGCGACGCCGACATTCGCGCCGAACGCATCACGCTGCGCCCGCTGCGCCCCTCGGATGCCGCGCCGATCACCGCCCAGGCGGGCGACCTGCGCGTCGCGCGCGGCACGAAATCCATCCCGCATCCCTATCCCCCCGGCACCGCCGAGGCGCTGATCGCCTCGGCCCATGCCCCCGACCGGATGCGCGATGTCTGGGTCATCGACGGCTCGGGCCACGGCTGGGGCGAGGTGGTGGGGCTGGTCGCGCTCACCCGGCTGGATCGCGCGCAGAGCGAGGTCTCCTACTGGGTGGCGCCCGATTACTGGAACACCGGCATCGCCTCCGAGGCCCTGCGCGCGCTCATCGCCGCCAACCCGCAGGGCGCGCAGACCTATTTTGCCGAAGCCTTCCAGGACAACCCCGGCTCGGCCCGTGTGCTGACGAATTGCGGCTTCGACTATCTCGGCGACGCCGAGGCCTTCTCGCGCGCGCGGGGCGCGGTCGCGCCGACCTGGACCTACACCTTGCGGATCGCCGCCGCCTGATCCGCACAGACGCGGACAGGCACAGGCTGCCGGGCAGGTCGCCGCGCCTGTGACCGCCCCGGTCGCCCGTCCCGAAGCGGTGCGGCAATCCGCCGCCGTGGCCCCGGCCACCCGGCCCGTTGCCCCCGCCGCGACGATCCCGGCAATCACGGCTTTGAGAGGTTGCAGGCCCGAAACCTCTCTGCTAGAGCGCCGATGATTTTCGGCCCCCGCCCCTGCGGGGGTGCGGGGTGGCTTGTCACCGGGTCGACGGACCGGCGTCCGGGCCGAAGCAGCGAAAGGGTGGATGTGGCCGAACCAGTTTCGATCTCTGCCGGGATTGCCGGGCGCTACGCGGGTGCGGTCTTCGACCTGGCCCGCGAGGGCGGCGAGATTGCCGCCATCGAGGCCGATGTCGAGGCGCTGACCGCAGCGCTGGCCGAAAGCGCCGACCTGCGCGCGCTGATTTCCTCGCCGGTCGTCACCCGCGCCGAACAGGGCCGCGCCATTGGCGCGCTGGGCGCGCATATGGCGCTGACGCAGACCATGCAGAACACGCTCGCGCTCATGGCGTCGAAGCGGCGGCTTTTCGTTCTGCCGCAACTGCTTGCCGCCCTTTCGGCCCGCATCGCCGAGGAAAAGGGCGAAGTCACCGCCGATGTCACCGCCCCGAAGGCGCTGACCAAGGCGCAGACCGACAAGCTGGCCAAGGCCCTGTCGGCGAATTTCGGCAAGAACGTGAAGATCAGGGCGGGCGTCGATGAGGGTCTCATCGGCGGGCTCGTCGTCAGGGTGGGCTCGAAGATGATCGACACGTCGATCCGCTCGCGGCTCGCCGCTCTCCAGAACAGCATGAAAGAGGTCGGGTAATGGCGATCCAGGCTGCCGAGATTTCGGCGATCCTCAAGGAGCAGATCAAGAATTTCGGCCAGGATGCCGAAGTTGCCGAGATCGGGCGGGTGCTTTCGGTCGGTGACGGGATCGCGCGGGTCTACGGCCTCGACAACATCCAGGCCGGCGAGATGGTCGAATTCCCCGGCGGGATTCGCGGCATGGCGCTGAACCTCGAGGCCGACAACGTCGGGATCGTGATCTTCGGCGACGACCGCAACATCAAGGAAGGCGACACCGTCAAGCGCACCCGCGCCATCGTGGAAGTGCCCGCCGGTGACGCCCTGCTGGGCCGCGTCGTCGATGCGCTGGGCAACCCGATCGACGGCAAGGGCGCCATCGAGGCCGCCGAGCACCGCGTCGCCGACGTGAAGGCGCCGGGCATCATCCCCCGCCGCTCCGTGCATGAACCTATGGCCACCGGCCTGAAGTCGGTGGACGCCATGACGCCCATCGGGCGCGGCCAGCGCGAACTCATCATCGGCGACCGCCAGACCGGCAAGACCGCGCTCGCGCTCGACACGATCCTGAACCAGAAAAGCTACAACGAGGCGGCGGGCGACGACGAATCGAAGAAGCTCTACTGCGTCTACGTCGCCATCGGGCAGAAGCGCTCGACCGTGGCGCAACTGGTGAAGAAGCTCGAGGAAACCGGCGCGCTGGCCTATACGATCGTCGTGGCCGCCACCGCCTCGGACCCGGCGCCGATGCAGTATCTCGCGCCGTTCTCGGCGACCGCCATGGCGGAATATTTCCGCGACAACGGCCGCCACGCGCTGATCATCTACGACGACCTTTCCAAGCAGGCCGTCGCCTACCGGCAGATGTCGCTGCTGCTGCGCCGCCCGCCGGGGCGCGAGGCCTACCCCGGCGACGTGTTCTACCTGCACTCGCGCCTGCTGGAACGCTCGGCCAAGATGAACGAGGATTTCGGTTCCGGCTCGCTGACCGCGCTGCCGATCATCGAGACCCAGGCGGGCGATATTTCCGCCTATATCCCGACCAACGTGATCTCGATCACCGACGGCCAGATCTTCCTTGAAACCGAACTGTTCTTCCAGGGCATCCGCCCCGCCGTGAACACCGGCCTGTCGGTGTCGCGGGTGGGTTCGGCCGCGCAGACCAAGTCGATGAAGTCGGTGGCCGGTTCGCTGAAGCTGGAGCTGGCGCAATATCGCGAGATGGCGGCCTTCGCGCAGTTCGGCTCGGACCTCGACGCCTCGACCCAGGCGCTGCTGAACCGCGGCGCGCGGCTGATGGAGCTGATGAAGCAGCCGCAATATGCGCCGCTGACCAATGCCGAAATCGTCTGCGTGCTCTATTCCGGCACGCATGGCTATCTCGACAGGATCGACGTGCATGACGTGGTGCGCTTCGAATCCGGTCTGCTGAGCTTCCTGCGCGGCAAGAAGCGCGACCTGCTCGACATGATCACCCGCGACGATCCCAAGATCGCGGGCGACGCGGAAAAGGCGATCAAGGCGGCGCTGGACGAATATGCGCGGGACTTTGCCTGAACCTCTGAGGGATAAGGAGGCTCGGCCATGCCCAGTCTGAAGGATCTCAAGAACCGCATCGCCTCGGTGACCTCGACGCGCAAGATCACCAAGGCGATGCAGATGGTCGCGGCGGCGAAACTGCGCCGCGCCCAGGATGCCGCCATGGCCGCGCGCCCCTATGCCGAACGGTTCGAGGCGGTGATGGGCGGGCTTGCGGCCGGTGCCGCCGGTTCCGACAGCGCCCCGCGCCTGCTGCGCGGCACGGGGTCCGCGCAGGTGCATCTGCTGGTGGTCATGACCGGCGAGCGCGGCCTTTGCGGCGGCTTCAACTCGACCATCGCCCGGCTGGCCCGGCACCGGGCCGAGGACCTGCTGGCGCAGGGCCGCACGGTGAAAATCCTCACCGTCGGCAAGAAGGGCCGCGACGCGCTGCGCCGCGATCTGGGCGACCATTTCGTCGGCCATGTCGACCTCGCGGCGGTGCGCCGCATGGGCTATGCCACCGCGCAGGACATCGCCCGCGACGTGCTGTCTCGCTTCGACGCGGGCGAGTTCGACGTGGCGACGATCTTCTACAACCGCTTCCAGTCGGTCATCAGCCAGATCCCGACCGAACGGCAGATCATCCCCGCCACCTTCGAGGAAGGCGCGGGCGAATCGACCCTGTTCGATTATGAACCGTCCGAGGAAGCGATCCTCGCCGACCTGCTGCCGCGCGGGGTCGCCACGGCGATCTTCACGGCGCTTCTGGAAAACAGCGCCTCGTTCTACGGCGCGCAGATGACCGCGATGGACAACGCCACCCGCAACGCGGGCGACATGATCAACCGGCTCACCATCCAGTACAACCGGTCGCGGCAGGCCGCGATCACCAAGGAACTCATCGAAATCATCTCGGGCGCCGAGGCGCTCTGAGTCGCGAAGCGGAGACACGACATGGCAGACGCCAAGGGCAGGATCACACAGGTCATCGGCGCGGTGGTCGACGTGCATTTCGACGGAACGCTTCCGGCGATCCTCAACGCGCTCGAGACCGACAACAACGGGCATCGGCTCGTGCTCGAGGTCGCGCAGCACCTGGGTGAAAACTCGGTGCGCTGCATCGCCATGGACGCGACCGAGGGTCTCGTGCGCGGCGGCGCGGTCAGCGACACCGGCGCGCCGATCTCGGTGCCGGTCGGCAACGCGACCCTGGGCCGCATCCTCAACGTCGTGGGCGAGCCGGTGGACGAAAAGGGGCCGGTCGGCGCCGAAACCACCCGCGCCATCCACCAGCCAGCGCCGGAATTCGTCGAACAGTCGACCGAATCCGAAGTGCTGGTCACCGGTATCAAGGTCGTGGACCTGCTGGCCCCCTATGCCAAGGGCGGCAAGATCGGCCTGTTCGGCGGTGCGGGCGTCGGCAAGACGGTGCTGATCCAGGAGCTCATCAACAACATCGCCAAGGTCCACTCGGGCTTTTCGGTGTTCGCGGGCGTGGGTGAACGCACCCGCGAGGGCAACGACCTTTATCACGAATTCATCGAATCGGGCGTCATCAACAGCGACGATCTGGAAAAGTCCAAGGTGGCGCTGGTTTACGGCCAGATGAACGAACCCCCCGGCGCGCGCGCGCGTGTGGCGCTGACCGGGCTGACGCTGGCGGAACAGTTCCGCGACCAGTCCGGCGCCGACGTGCTGTTCTTCGTGGACAACATCTTCCGCTTCACCCAGGCAGGGTCCGAGGTCTCGGCGCTGCTGGGCCGGATTCCCTCGGCGGTGGGCTACCAGCCGACGCTGGCCACCGACATGGGCCAGTTGCAGGAGCGGATCACCTCGACGCGGCACGGCTCGATCACCTCGGTGCAGGCGATCTACGTCCCCGCCGACGACCTGACTGACCCGGCCCCTGCGACCTCGTTCGCGCACCTCGACGCCACCACGGTGCTGTCGCGCGCGATCTCGGAACTGGGCATCTACCCCGCCGTTGACCCGCTCGACTCGACCTCGCGGCTGATGGACCCGGCGATCATCGGCGAGGAACATTACAACGTGGCCCGTTCGGTGCAGGTGACCTTGCAGCGCTACAAGTCGCTTCAGGACATCATCGCCATCCTCGGCATGGACGAGCTGTC
>JACFNP010000047.1 GCA_019454835.1 Rubellimicrobium sp. | reverse complement strand
TCAGCTTCGCCCAGTTCGAGCGCGAGGTGACGGCCGAGCGCATCCGCGACAAGGTCGCCGCCTCTCGCAAGAAAGGCATGTGGATGGGCGGAGTGCCGCCCTACGGCTATCGGGTCGAGAACCGGAAGCTGGTGGTCGACGAAGAAACCGCTGCGCATGTGCGCTGGATCTTCGCCCGCTTCCTAGAGATCGGGTCCTGCACGGAACTGGCGCGGGAGGTTGGCACGCGCGGCATCCGGACGCCGCGCGGCAACCGGATCGACAAGAAGTATCTCTACCGGATGCTTTCGAACCGCGCCTACCTCGGCGAGGCGGTCCACAAGGGCGAGAGCTACCCCGGCGAGCACGACGCCATCATCGCCCGCGAGATGTGGGACCGGGTCCATGCGATCCTGCAGGAAAGCCCCCGCAAGCGCGCCGCCCGCACCCGCGCCGACACGCCCGCGCTGCTGAAGGGGCTGCTCTACGGCCCCGAGGGGGCGGCCTTCTCGCCGACCCATACCCGCAAGGGCGGGCGGCTCTACCGCTATTATGTCAGCCAGACCGTGCTGAAACACGGCGCCGGATCATGCCCCATCGGTCGCGTGCCAGCGGGCGAGATCGAAGCGGCCGTCATCGAGCAGTTGCGCGCCGTGTTCCGCCAGCCTGAGATTGTCGCGGGCACATGGAAGGCGGCGCGGGTGCAGTACGGTGAGATCACCGAGGCCGACGCGCGCGCGGCGCTGATTCGGCTCGACCCGCTGTGGGACGATCTGTTCCCGGCCGAGCAGGCGCGCATCGTGGCGCTGCTGGTCGAGCGGGTCGAGATCGTCACGGACGGCCTGAACGTCCGGCTGCGTATGGACGGACTGGCCGGGCTGGCGCGCGAAATAACCGCCGACATAGGAGCAGCCGCATGACCCGCGCCACCCCGGTCCCCGATACTGTCACGATCCATGTCCCGTTCCGCCTCGTGAAGCGTGGGGGGCGGAAGGAGATGCAGTTGCCCGAAGGCGCGTCCACCCCGCGCCGCCCCGATGACGCACTCGTCAAGGCACTGGCCCGCGCGTTTCGCTGGAAGCGGATGCTGGACTCGGGCGAGTTCGCGTCGATCTCCGAACTGGCTGAGATGGAAGGGATCGCCTTCACTTACATGGCTCGCCTCTTGCGCCTGACCCTTCTGGCGCCAGATATCGTTGAGGCGATCCTGGATGGAAGGCAGCGGCCGGAGTTGACACTTGCGCGGGTTCTGGAGCCGTTTCCGGTTGAATGGTCAAGACAGACATCGGATAGATAGCGCAATCCCCTGAGCACCCTATCCAAACCGTGCCGCCAAGAGGGGGCATCAGAAATTGGCAGGGGCATCAATTGGCCATCAAGAAGAGCGACATATACCGATCTCTTTGGGAAAGCTGCGACCAGCTTCGGGGCGGCATGGATGCGTCGCTCTACAAGGATTACATCCTCACGCTCCTCTTCGTGAAATATGTCTCCGACCGCGCTGGCCAGCCTGACGCGCTGATCGAGGTCCCGCCCGGCGCCTCCTTCAAAGACATGAAGGCCCTGCGCGGATCGAAGAACATCGGCGAGGGGATGGACACGATCATCGCCCGCATCGCCGAAGAGAACGACCTCAGCGGCGTGATTGATCGGGCCTTCTTCAACGACCCCGAAAAGTTCGGGCGCGGCCAGAAGATGATCAACACCCTGACCGCGCTGATCAACATCTTCAGCCGCGAAGAGCTGAACTTTTCGAAGAACCGGGCCGACGGCGACGACATCCTCGGCGATGCCTATGAATACCTGATGCGCAACTTCGCGACCGAGGCGGGCAAGTCCAAGGGGCAGTTCTATACCCCGGCCGAGGTCTCGCGGGTCGTCGCCGCCGTGGCGGGCGTCAGCCGCGCTACCAGCCCGAAGCAAACCGTTTACGACCCGACCTGCGGCTCGGGCTCGCTGCTGCTGAAAGCCGCCGAGACCGCCCGCGTGCCGATCACCATCTTCGGGCAGGAGATGGACATCGCCACCCGCGGCCTCGCGCGCATGAACATGATCATGCACAACCGCGCCACGGCCGAGATCGCGCAGGGCGACGTCATCGCCGAGCCGCATTTCCTGGCCGATGCCCACACCCTCCAGACCTTCGACTTCGTCGTCGCCAATCCGCCTTTCTCGGCCAAGGCCTGGGCCGCCGGCCTGACCGAGGACACGAAATACGGACGCTTCGACGATGGCGAGCCGCCCGCCAAGAACGGCGATTTCGCCTTCCTGCTTCATATCCTTGCCTCGATGAAGGCCACCGGCTCCGGCGCCGTCATCCTGCCGCATGGCGTCCTGTTTCGCGGCAATGCCGAGGCCCGGCTGCGCGAGAAGATCCTGAAGCGCGGCTATATCAAGGGCGTCATCGGCCTGCCCGCAAACCTGTTCTATGGCACCGGCATCCCCGCCTCGATCATCGTGCTCGACAAAGCCGAGGCCACCGCCAACCGCCCCGTCTTCATGGTCGACGCCTCCAGGGGCTTCATCAAGGACGGCCCCAAGAACCGCCTGCGCGAGCGCGACATCCACAAGATCATCGACGCCTTCACGCGAGCCCAGACAATCCCGGGCTATTCCCGCCTCGTGCCATTCGACGAGATCGCCCGCAACGACTTCAACCTGAACATCCCCCGCTACATCGACGGCTCCGACCCCGAGGATCGGCGCCGAGATGGTCAGGGTGATGCGCCCGGAGGCGTCCTCGTCCGGGCCGCTGGTGATCGGGAAGGCCTCGCCGATCACCGGCGAGTAGGGGTTCTCCCACAGCAGCGTCGCGTCGGCCGCGCGCACCGAGTAGAGGCGACGGATGTTGTCGGCGGCGGTGCCCAGCGTGCCGGTGAAGCTGCCGCCGCCTGCGGGCTCGAAGCGGATGATGCCGCGGCCGGGGTTCTCCACCGTGGCGGGGCCGGTTGCGAGGTCGACCCTCTGCAGCGCGACCGGGGCGCGAGCCGCGTTCAGCCAGTGCGGCAGAAAGGTTTCCTCGGGGCTCGCAGGCAGGCGCTTGCGGTAGAACACCTCCTCGAGCGGTGCCGCCAGCAGCCGCGCCCGCGCGCGCCAGTCGGCCGCCGCGCTCTCGTCGTGCCCGTCGAGCGCCAGCGCGGCAAGTGCCGAGGCGCGCAACAGCATGAACTGGCCTTCGGAGGTGCCGCTGTCGGGATGCATGTAGCCGCCCCGGCCCAGCTCCTGGTGGTAGCTGTTCACCACGAGCCCGGTCCTGCCGATGAGCTTTACCCCCTCGATGGCGCGCGGCACCGCGATCCAGTGCGGCGCACCGCCCGCATCCTCCACGGCTGTGCGGTTCTGCAGCACACGGTCGAGTGCGCTTGCGTAGCGCCAGTCGTACTCCTCGCCGCCCTCGACATTGGCCGCAAGGTAGCCGCGGTCGTGGACCGCGGCCCAGCCCGCCTGCGCGTCAAGATGCTCGACCGCGTCGCGCCAGTCGGAGAGCGGCGAATGGTCGTTGATGCCGATGAAGTCGATGGCGGGATCGGCCCAGAGTGGGTCGAGGTTGAAGATCACCGCGCCGGGGCTGTCCTCGGGGTGATGCCCGCCATACTCGCGCCAGTCGGCACCATAGCCAAGCTTCACGCCCGCACCGAGGATGGCGCGCAGATCGGCGGCAAGCGCGCGCAGGGCGGCAACCGCCGGATAGCCGTTCGCATCGCGCACGGAGGTGAGCCCCGCAAGCCCCGAGCCGATGAGGAACGACTCCACCCCGCCTGCCGCCTTCGCCAGATGCGCATAGTGCAGGACGAAGCGGCGATAGCGCAGGCTCGCCGCACCGGTCCACGTCACCGTGGTCCCCGAGACGGTGAACTGGCCGGGCGTGGTCGCACCGAAGAAGGCGGCGACCTGCTCCCCCGCCGTGCTGCTTCCATCCACGGTTCCGGCAAACCTAGGCGCGGGCGAGCAGGTGATGAGGCCGCGATCGGCAAGCGCGGGCTGGCCGAGCGTTGCCGCATTGTCCGACCAGGGGTTTGGCAGGGCATTGGGCGCGGTAATGTCGACCAGCAGTTGCGGGACCAGCGTCACCGCCAGGCCGCGCCTTGCGCATTCGCGGATGATCGCGGCCACATGCGCATCGGAGGGCGTGCCGCCATGGGCAGAGGGCATGGCGAGGCTCGTGGTGTTTGCCGCCGTCCGGCTGCCCACCTTCCATGCCGGTGTGTGGCTCTTCTCTGCCAGCGCGAGCCGTGGCTCCACCACGGCATTGCCCGCGCGCAGGTCGGAGACGAACCACGGCACCTGCAGGGAGACATGGCTGACGCGCGGCCCGCGCCGCTCGAGGTCATCGAGCGCCTCGAGCACATCGACCCGGGCTGCGGAGGCATTCAGATTCACGGGCCGCTTGTTCTTTGTGCCGTCATCGACACGCGTGGTGGCATAGCCATCGACGCAGGCGAACAGGGGCGAGGCCTCGGCCATGACTGCGCACCCGATGCATAGTGCTTCACCAGCGCGAAGTCTGTGGTGCTGCCGTCGCCGGTGCCGAGCAACTGGTCGGTGGCTGCGGGGGTTCCGGAGGGCAGGCAGGACTTCCAGTCGGCCCAGTCCTTGAACCGGAACCCGTGCAGCCGCCCGCCGCGCGCCTCGAAGAACGCCACCACCGCCGCCAGGTCGTCGGCCCGGCGGATGCCGTAGGACACGTCATAGCGGCGGCGGCTGTCGGCCCAGGAGGCGTTGCGCTCCTCGTCGCCCGATCCCAGCTCCACCACCTGCGTGCGCCGCTCGGGACCGCCGCGCGCCCCGCGCGAGATGTTCTCGGGGAACCGGACCTCGTGGAATGCCATCGCCTGCCTCCTTGGGCCTGCGCCCGCCTCACATGCCTCGACGGCCGAAGGCGACGGCGCGGGCGATATCGGCGGCGACCTGGGTGCGGGACTGGCGGAAGCTCTCGGCGTCGCGCGTCTGGATGTTGATGGTGACGTTGCCGCCGCCCGCACCGCCTGCCACCTCGCGCCGCGACAGCACGCGCTCGCCCTTTTGCAGGATGGCCGGAACCTCGTCCGGCCTCAGGGTCCGCGCCATCCTGCAGGAGAGCCCGAGGACGCGCGCCGCCCGCACCCGCGCCGACACGCCCGCGCTGCTCAAGGGGCTGCTGTTCGGGCCCGATGGCGCGGCCTTCTCGCCTACGCACACGAGGAAGGGCGGCAGGCTCTACCGCTACTACGTGAGCCAGACGGTGCTGAAGCATGGGGCTGGGTCCTGCCCGGTGGGCCGGGTGCCCGCGGGCGAGATCGAGACCGCGGTCATCGACCAGCTTCGCGCCGTGTTCCGCCAGCCGGAGATCATGGCGGGGACCTCGCGGGCGGCGCAGGCTGAGGATCCCGCCATCACCGAGGCCGAGGCCCGCGAGGCCCTCCTCCGTCTCGACCCGCTCTGGGACGAGCTCTTCCCGGCCGAGCAGGCGCGGATCGTGCAGCTGCTGGTCGAGCGGGTGGAGGTCGGGACCGAGGGGCTGAACCTGCGCCTGCGGATAGACGGGCTCACAGGGCTCGTGAGGGAAATGGCGACTAATCTGGAGCAGGCCGCCTGATGCGCGCCACCGCCCTCCCCGACAGCCTCACCCTGCATGTGCCGCTGCGGCTCGCCCGGCGCGGCGGGCGCAAGGAGATGGTGCTGCCCGAGGGCATCCCTGCCCCGCGCTCCCGCGTCGACAACACGCTCGTGAAGGCGCTCGCGCGGGCCTTCCGGTGGAAGCACATGCTGGACAGTGGCGCGTTCACCACCATCGGCGAACTGGCTGAGCGGGAGGGGATAGCACCGTCCTATCTTACGCGCGTCCTGCGCCTGACGCTGCTCGCCCCCGACATAGTGGAGGCGACGCTGGAAGGGCGGCAGGGGCCGGAGGTCACGCTCGCGCGGGTGCTGGAGCCCTTTCCTCTGGCCTGGAAGGAGCAGAGGCATGATACGAACTCCTGTTGATCAGTTCGGGGCGAGGCCGCCAGACCTCTAGTGAAGACCTGGCTTATTCCGAACTGATCAAACGGAACTGGTATCACACCGATCCCTTGAGTCAGAGCACCCGCTCCGTCAGACGGAGCGGGCGCCCGAGACAGCGCAGCGAACTTCGATCGAGGTCCCTTGCGCAGATTGGGTCTTCAGTTCTCCCGACCGAAGTTCCCCCAGCGCTCGTCGCTGTCGACGTTATCCTTGGTCACGAGGATTGGCTGCGTCCGCGCCGTGGGCTCGTAGTCCTTGCCCTCGAAGTAGGCGATCATCTGGTCGAGGATGGCACCGCCCATGGCGAAGGGGCTCTGCTCGACAGTAGCATCCTGGGTGCCCTCACGGATGCGGTCGAGCGCGAGCGGTGTGCCGTCGAGGCCGACGAGGACGACGTGCCCCTCTTCCCCTGCCGGCGCCAGGCGACCGACTTGCCGGAGCGCCGAAACCACGCCGCGGATCATCTCGTCGTTGTGGCTGAAGAGCCCCTTGATGTTCGGGTCCTGCGTGAATGCGTCGAGCACCATCCGGTTGGCGTTGTCCGCTACCCATTCGGTGTTGAGTGAACGCACCTCGATGTCCGGATAGGCCGATGCCATGCGTTCGGTGAAGCCCTTGTGCCGCGCTTCGGCCTGGGCGGAGCCGATCGAGCCTCGGGTTTCGAGGACGACCCCGCTTCTGCCGATCCGTTCGGCCAGGGCATCCGCGCCCATGGCCCCCCCAGCTTCGTTGTCGAAGTCCACGAAGCCCAGGTACTCACCCTCGGGCGGGGTGTTCTCCATGATGAAGACGGGAATCTGCGCCTGGTTGGCGTTCTTGACACCCGCGACCAGAAGCGTCGCGTCGACCGGGTTGAGAAGGATCGCGTCGGGCTGGGTCGTCACGGCGTCCAGCATCTGCGTGACCTGCAGGTTCGGGTCCCCCTTCCCGTCGATCACGTTGATGACGAGCCCGGCGTCCTCACCCTTCTGCTTGATGCCCTCCACAAGGGCGACTTGATACTCGAACTGCAGCCCGAACGTGATGTACTGCACCGACTTGCCCTGGGCGCCGGTGCCCTGAGCGAAGCCCGGCCGGCCAAACGCGGCCGTCAGGCCCAGGCCGCCGGCTCCTGCCAGCAGATTCCTGCGGCTCATGATGAGTTTCGACATAGTCTCCTCCCTTGTTGTGCTGTTGATCCCGCGAACGAGCGGCGGTCCGGATCGCGGGCCCCGGACGCCGTGTCGGCCGTCACCTCCCCTTGCGCTGGGTCCGCCGGACAAGGCCGGCTTCGACATAGCGGCGACGGTAGACATCGAGCGCTGCGGCGATGGCGATCACGAGGCCGCTCACGATGTAGTCCCAGTTCGGCGGCACGCGGAGCAGGTTCACCGCGTTCTGCACCAGTCCGAGAAGGAGCACACCGAGGAGCACGCCCCAGATCTTCCCCTCGCCTCCGAACAGGCTGATCCCGCCGATGACCACGGCCGAGATCACGGTGAGCTCCATGCCGACGCCGGCCGTGGCGGCCCCCGCCTCCAGGCGCGCCGTGATCATGAGGCCGCCTAGGGCCGCCATGAAGCCTGAGATGACGTAGGCCGCCACAACGACCCGAGCCGTGGGGATCCCCGCGAGGCGCGCCGCGACCGGGTTGCCGCCCGTGGCGTAGATCGACCGTCCGAAGGTCGTCCGCGTCAGAAGGATGTGGGCGGCCAGCGCCAGGAGCAGGGTGAAGAGGATCACCACGGGAATGCCGAAGAGCCTCGTCATCTGGATGTCGACGAAGATGTCCGGCACCGGGGCGAGGTTCTGCCCGCCGGAGTAGAGGTAGGCCGCGCCACGCACGACGCTCATCATCGCCAGGGTCGCAATCAGGGCGGGCACGCGCAACGCAGTGACCGCGAGCCCGTTGACGAGGCCGATCAGCGCCCCTACTGCCAGGGCCGCCAGGACCGAAACGGCGACCGGCACGTCGTAGTGCATGTTGAGCCCGACGCAGAGCACCGAGGACAGGGCGAGGACCGCGCCGACCGACAGATCGATTCCGGCGACCAAGATGACAAAGGCCTGCCCGATCGCCACGACCGCGATAATGGTCGCGGCGAACAGCAGATTTGTGATGTTGAGGGTCGTGAGGAAGACTGGCGTGGCGACAGTCAGCGCGATCCCGCAAAGCAGGATGACGCTGAGAAGGCCGAGGCTCTGAATGAGTTCGAGAACTCGTAGGCTGCCAGCTTCGGTCCGGCCACCGGTGGCGGGCCCATTCGGCTTGTCAGCGGATTCAAGGGTCATAGCGCTGCTCCCTGGCCCATGGTTGCGTATTGCATAACAGTCTCCGGCGACTTCGACGCGCGATCGACCTCGCGGACGATGCGGCCCGCGCGCATGACAAGGATGCGATCGGAGAACCCGATCACCTCGGGCATTTCCGAACTCACCAGCAGGATGGCGACGCCCTGTTTGGCCAGGCCAACGATGATGTCGCCGATCTCCGCCTTGGCTCCCACATCCACGCCCTTGGTCGGCTCGTCCAAAATGAGCACCCGGGGCGCTCGGGCGAGCCAGCGGCCAATGACAACCTTCTGCTGGTTTCCCCCGGACAGGGTGGAGACCGGCACCTCGGGACTGGCCATGCGGATGCGCATCGCGCTGCGGGCGCGCTCGACGATTGTCCTGACGCGTGCGCCGCGAACAAAACCGCCGGACGAGATCTCGTGAAACGAGGCTAGGGTCAGGTTCTCGGCCACGCTGAGCTGACCTACGAGCCCCTGGCCCCGACGGTCCTCCGGCACATATCCGATTCCGGCCTCGATCGCGGCGATCGGATTGTTGGGCCGAACCGGCTTGCCGTTCACCGTCACCGTACCGCTGTCGCGCGGATCCACTCCGAAGATGGCATTCACGACCTCGCTTCGTCCGGCGCCCACAAGCCCGGCCAACGTGACGATCTCCCCTGCGCGAACCGAGAAGCTGACGTTGTCCAGGACGCCTGCGCGGGTGATGCCCTGCACATCGAGCACGACGTCGCCCACGGGCCGCGGAGGCACATCGAGGGCTTCGACGTCGCGCCCCACCATCATGCGGATGACATCGGCCTCGGTCAGGTCGGAAGCCGGCCGGGTGCCGATCATATGCCCGTCGCGGAGCACCGTGACACGGTCGGCGATAGCGAAGACTTCCTCGAGCCAGTGGGAGACGAAGACGATGGCCATTCCGCGGGACTTGAGCTCCCGCACGATTCCGAACAGCCGTTCGATCTCCGGCCCCGAGAGCGATGTCGTGGGCTCGTCCATGATGAGCACCCGGCTGTTCTCGCTGAGCGCGCGGGCGATCTCCACAAGCTGCCCTTCAGCGGGCGAGAGCCTCCGGGCCAGCGTGCCGGGGCGGATGTGCGGAGCCACCATCGCGAGAGCCCGCGAGGCCCGCTCGATCTGCGTCGCCTTAGATACGAAACCGTGCCGGGCTGGCCAGTGGCCGAGCAGGATGTTCTCCGCCACGCTCATGTTCGGAACGAGGTTGTGGTCCTGGTGGATGGTCGCGATCCCGGCCGCGTGGGCGGCCGCCGGAGCGGCCGGAACCGGCTCGCCTCCCACCCGCAGCTCCCCGCTGTCGGGCCGGTAAAGTCCGGACATGATCTTGATCAGGGTGGATTTGCCGGCCCCATTCTCGCCCACCAGCGCGTTCACCTCGCCGGGGAAAAGATCCAGGTCCACTCCGTCGAGCGCAACCACGCCCGGGAAGCTTTTCGACAGGCCTCTGGCCGTCAGGACCGGGGTCCGGATCGGGTCGACGACGGTCATGGTTTGCCCTCCTTTCGGGACACCATCAGCTCATCAAAGGGCGGAGAAACTCGATCGCTTTGCGGGCCATCAGGTCGGGCTCGACGGCGCGGCGGTCATAGCCGATCTCCATCGTCAGATAGCCGTCATAGCCGACCTCGCGGAGCGCCGCGATCAATGCCGGATAGTCGATCCGACCGTCCCCGGGTGCGGACCGGCCTACGTCCGCGATGTGCAGGTGCGCGAGGTTCGGTCCCATCCGGTAGACGTAGTCGGTCGGGACCTCGTTGCGGTAGAGCGCATGAAAGGTGTCGAACATGAGCTTCACGTTCGGCGCGCCGACCTCCTCCATCATCTGGATGGCGTCGTCGCAATCGTCCACCAGGTTGCTGTCGGTCGAGGTCGGCTCGATGACCAGGGTCACCCCGCGATCCCGGGCGTGTCCGGCGACCTGGCCGAGGGCGTCGCGACTCCAGGCCCAGGCTTGGCGGCGGTCCGTCCCATAGACCTGCCAGCCGGCCACATAGATGACCAGGTTGCCGCCGAGGTCGGCGCAGAGGTCGATGACCTTGTTGTATTGGTCGAGCGCCGCCGCCCGCTCTTCCGGGAGAGGCGAGGAGACGTTGAACCCTGCTCCGCCGCCGGGAGCCGGCAGCATCGAGGAGAGCGCGATCCCGTTGTGTTCGAGCATGGACCGGATCTCGCGCCGCCGCTCCGGCCCGGTGTAGTCGGGGTAGGCGTGCGGGGTGGCGGCGCCGATCTCAATGCCGTCGTATCCCGCCTTGGCGATGCGCTTGATTGTCTCGTCGATGGGGTAGGCCGGCACCCAGACAGGGAAGCTCGAATAGACCCAGGTGTTGAACGACAGCTTCATCGCGCCCCTTTCCCTACAGGCTATTGCCGAGGGCAAAGGCCTCGGCGATTGTGCTCTCGATCAGTCGTGGCGCCACGCAGTCGCCCACGCGCTCGACACGGATCCCGGAGAACTCCGGATGCCGCTTCATCCGGAGGTACAGGTCCTCGCGCGACCGCCGGCCGATCACGGCCACCACCCAGTCCACGTCCTCGATCCACTCCTCGTCGCCGGGCATGAGCACGTACTTGGCCCAGCCGACCGCGTCGGCGCCGCTGAAGGTCCGGGCCACCTGGACCCGGCGGTCGCCGACCTCGAGGACCGTGCAGCCGGTCCGCATACGGATCCCCTTAATGGCGGCGCGCCTCAGGAACAGGGTGCGCGTGCCTCCCTCGATCTCCGCCCCCACCATCTCGCCGGCGGCCAGGATCTCCACCTGGCAGGACTTGTCCGCCAGGAACTCAGCCGTTCCGGCGGCTTCCCAGTGGCCGTTGCCGTCGATCACGAGAACCTTGCCCCGCGGATCGACCCGACCAAGCAGCACATCGTCGGACGAGATCACGAAAGGACGGTCGAGTCCCGGGATGTCGGGCAGGATCTGCCGGCCCAGCTCGCGTGACAGGGCGCTGCCATCCTCGATCATGTTGGGCAGGTTCGGATGCGAGCCCGTCGCCACTACTACGATGTCGGGCGCAAGGGCGGCCACGGCATCGAGCGAGGCCTCGACGCCCGTCCGGACATCGACATCCAGCTCGCCCATCATCGTCACCAAGTAGTCGGCCACCCCGGCGACCATGCCATGCTCGGGCTGACGCTCAGCGAGCCGGATCTGCCCCCCGAGCATGCCGGATCGTTCCAGCAGCGTAACCCGATGGCCCCGTCGCGCGGACACCTCTGCGACCTTCATCCCGGCCGGCCCGCCTCCCACGACCACAACGTGACGAGGAAGATCCAGCGGCGCGAGGTTCCGCTCGTTGATCCGTCGCTCCTGCCCGGCGCCGGGATTGTGGACGCAGCGGACGGCCTTCTCCTGGCCCACCTGGAAGATGCAGGCGTCGTTGCAGGAAATGCAGGATCTTACCAGATCGGCACGCCCGACCCGGAGCTTGTTGGGCGTATGCGGGTCGGCGATCAGCTGGCGTGCCATGCCGATCATGTCAGCCTCGCCGTTCGCGATCATGTCCTCGGCCAGCTGGGCCGGCTGTATCCGGCCGAAAGCTACCACGGGAATGCGGCTCGCCTGCTTGAGGGCCACGTTGATGCGCCGGAAATCCGCCGTGGGCACTGCCGCGGGCGGGATCTCCATCCAGTAGCTCGAGAACGACCCCGCGTCCGAGTTGAAGTAGGTCACGAGACCGGAAGACTGGAGGTATTCGGCCAGATCTAGGCCGTAGTCGATATCGTAGCCAAAGGCCGTAAACTCCTGGACGCAAAGCCGGACGCCCAGTGGAACGCCGTCCCCGATCATCCTGCGGATGGCCTCGAGCACCTCCATCGAGAGCCTCATCCGGTTCTCGAAGGATCCCCCATAGGCATCCGTGCGCCGATTGAAAAACGGAGACGCGAAGGAGCGCAGAAGGCCGTCGTGGGCGATCTTGATCTCGATCCCATCAAAGCCCGCGTCCATGGCATTCCGGGCGCTCGCAGCAAACCCTTCGACAACGGCGCGAATGTCATCCGCGTCGAGCGCCTTTGTGGAGAAATGGCTGGACGGCTCGGGCATCTGGGTCGGGGCCCAGAGAAGGTGCGGAGGGTGTTCGAGCGACGTGTGCCCGCCATGGGTGAGCTGGCTGAAGATCTTGGCCCCGTGCCGATGGACGGCGCCAGTGACACGCGCGAGCGCCGGGACGACGGTCGGATCCCAGGCATTGACGAACCGTCGCGACATCTTGCCGGACGGATGAATGGCCTGGCTCTCGAAGACGATGAGCCCGGCGCCGCCGATGGCGCGCTCCTCATGGTAGGCCACGTGATCGTCGGATGGAACTCCGTCCCGACCGCCCAGCGCGGTGAAATGCGGCTGAAACACGAAGCGATTGCGGATCTCGACCGAGCCCAAGCGGATCGGTTGAAAGAGGCTTGGAAAGCGAAGCTCTCCGGCAGACGCTATCGCCCCTGGAACATCCAGGCCCATGGTCTCCTCCCTTGGGCAAATCAGCCTTGTTAATCGATTACGTAAACGATTTGCCGAAGCCGCGCCCAGTGTCAAGCCTCGATTGCCAAGTCTTGAGCAAGATGACGCCGTCTCAGGCAGTCGAGCGGGCGAGCGGCTGAACGAGGGTCGCCCCGCAGGACTCCCGTACCATCAGCCGGGTTTCAAGCTTGCGCTGCTCGGGAGGATGCGTCGCGCCCTCCGACATGCGCGCGAACAGAAGGTCCACGGCAACCTGGCCCATCTGATAGGCCGGCTGCGCGATGGCCGTCAGCTGGGGGTGGAACCCCAGAGCCCAGGGCAGGTCGTCGAAGCCTGCCACGGCGATGTCTTGAGGGCAGCGCAGGCGCTCCTGGACGATGGCGCGTAGCATGCCCAAAGTCATGAAGTTGTTTGTGCAGAAGACGGCAGAGGGTCGCTGAACACTCGGGCGGGCGATTAGGGACGCGGCCACGCGGGTGGCCTCGTCTACTTCTGACGGGCTCGTCACGATAAGGGCGGGGTCAACAGGAACACCGGCGGCGCTCATCGCGGCCTCGAAGCCATGGAGCCGCTCCTCGATGGAGCCCGCCCTGAGGTCGGCCCGCATCACCCCGATGCGGCGATGACCAAGCCCAAGGAGGTGTGCGGTCAACTCATAGGCGCCCTGGACGTTGTCGACAAGGACGGCGTCCGCCTCGACGCCTGGAAGTCTCCGGTCGACCATGACCACCGGGACCCCGCGCGTGATCAGATGCGAGATCTGGCTCTCGTTTCCGCCCGCGGGCGCGAAGATCAGGCCATCAATCCGCTTTTCGAGAAGCGTCTCGACCGACCGGCGCTCCTTCTCCGTGTCCTCATCGGTGTTGCAAAGGATGAGATTGGAGTCCCGATGCTTCTCGATGATCGCGTCCTCGACCCCACGGACGAGTTCGGAGAAGAATGGGTTAGTGATGTCGGAGACGACAAGGCCGATCGTCCCCGTCCGGCTGCGCCGAAGACTGCGGGCAATCCCGTCTCGGCGGTAATGAAGCGCCTCGATGGCCTCCAGGACACGCTGCTTTGTCTCAGGCGTGACCACCCTCGACTCGTTGATCACGTGAGAAACGGTGGCCGTAGAGACCCCAGCCCGTCGGGCCACATCGAGAATGGTTGCCATCGAACTTCCGGTTCTGCTTTGTCCTGGTCCGGCGGTCCGCCTGGTCAGGCCGGCCCGCGAGCATTGAAGGCCCGACTTGATGAGCGAGGAGTTAGTCAGTAGCCTAGTTAAACGATTACGTGGCGCGTATCTAGGGAGGAGATGGCGGTGGGGCCAGAGAAACTACGTTGGGGCATTCTGGGGGCTGCATCCATCGCGCGAGGACAGGTCGCTCCAGCGATCCGCCGATCCAGAAATGGTGTGTTGGAGGCGGTGGCCAGCCGAAGCGGCCCGCTGGCTGAGCAGTTCGCCACAGAGATAGGGGCGGTGAGGCATCATGCGAACTACGAGGCACTTCTCGACGACGAGGCGATAGATGCCATCTACGTGCCGCTGCCCAACTCGCTTCATCGCGATTGGGCGATAAGGGCTCTCGAGGCCGGCAAGGCGGTCCTGTGCGAGAAGCCCCTCGCTCTGTCCGTAACCGAGGCTGCGGAGATGTTCGCCGCGGCTGAGCGGGCGCGACGGCCTTTGATGGAAGCGTTCATGTATCGCTTCCACCCACAAACCCGGCGTGTGCTTGAGCTGCTATCGCAAGGCGCGATCGGAGCGCCTCGCGAGGTAAGGGTTCATCTTTCCGTCGATATCTTGACAGGGACAGACGGCAGCAACGTACGATTTGATCCAACGCTGGGCGGCGGCTCGATCCTGGACATGGGATGCTACTCCGTCGACATTGCCCGGATGCTGGCGGGCCGCGAGCCTCGCCTGGTGTCGGGCTGGGCGCGCAGGCACGAAACCTATGGCGTCGATGTTTCGGCGGCGGCTATCCTTGAGTTCGATGGTCTGGTCGGCTTAGTCAGTTGCTCCTTTGAGGCCAACGGCAACGGAACCTACTCCATCATCGGCACGGAGGGCACCATCGAGGTGCCACGCGGCATCCTTCCAGGTCTGGGAGATCGCCCTGCCGAGGGCCTGATCATTCGCAGCGACCGCCATGGCAACCGGGTGGAGGAGTCGATCGCGCCGGCTGACCATTACCAACTCATGGTGGAGGCCTTTGCCGAAGCTATGCTGGCGGGCACATCCCTGCCGCGCTCGCCAGAAGAAAGCCTCGGTACATTGAGGATTCTGGAGGACTGGATTCGGGCTGCCACCTCAACACCTGGCACTTCTCTACGCTAAAAGGCCAAAGCGCATCGAGGAGGCCAAGCGCCCGCGCCGGGCCCCCTGAGAAGGCCGGCTGGACCTCAGCCGATCTCGCTCCATTTCGGGAGACGGCTCTGGAGCTCGGCCACTGAGATCCAGACAGCGCTCGCCTCAAAAAGCTTGCGGAAGGGACGCATGGCCCGAGAATCAGAGGGCGTGACTGTGCACAAACGATGCAGACAGAGGCGGCTGCGGGAATCTGAACAGCCGGGATAAGTGGATTTTCCGCGTAACGGCAGCATGATGCTGCGAGCGAGGAGAAGACCATGGCAAGACGACCGCGCCGGAACCACAGCCCGGCATTCAAGGCGAAAGTGGCTGTGGCGGCGATCAAGGGCGAGAAGACCATGATCGAGCTGACGCAGGAGTTCGACGTCCATCCGAACCAGATCAAACAGTGGCGCGATCAGCTGCTTGAGGGGGCGACCGGGGTGTTCGGTGAAGCCCCGAAGGCCGAGCCGGAGCCGACCATCGATGTGAAGACCCTGCATGCGAAGATCGGAGAGCTGACGCTGGAGAACGATTTTTTGTCCGGCGCGCTTGGGCCAAGGCGGGTCTGTTGCCGAGCGCAAGAAAATGATCGATCCCACCGCCAAGCTGAGCGTCAGCCGCCAGGCCATCGTGCTGGGGATCAGCCGGGGCAGCGTGTATTACAAGCCCCGCCCGGTGTCTGACGCAGATCTGAAGCTGATGCATCGGATCGACAAGCTGCACATGGAATTCCCGTTCGCGGGCAGCCGGATGCTGCAGGGCTTGCTGGTCTAGGAAGGGTTCAAGGTCGGGCGTCTGCATGTTGCCACGCTGATGAAGCGCATGGGCATCGAAGCCCTCTATCGATGGCCAAACACCTCGAAACCGGCACCAGGGCACAAGATCTACCCCTATCTGCTGAGAAAGCTGCCGATCACGCGGCCCAATCAGGTCTGGGCGATGGACATCACCTACATCCCCATGGCGCGCGGCTTCATCTACCTCGCCGCCGTGCTGGACTGGTTCACCCGGCGCGTCCTGGCCTGGCGGGTATCGATCACGCTGGAGGCCGAGTTCTGCATGGAAGCTGTCGAGGAGGCGTTGGCACGTCACGGCACGCCCGAGATCTTCAATACGGATCAGGGCAGCCAGTTCACGTCCATCGACTTCATCAAGGTGCTCGCCGCCCGCGAGATCAAGATCAGCATGGATGGCAAGGGCGCGTGGCGGGACAATGTCTTCGTCGAGCGCTTGTGGCGGACCATCAAATACGAAGAGGTCTACCTGCGCGCCTATGCCAGCGTGTCCGAAGCCCGGGCCGGGATCGGCCGGTATCTGAACTTCTACAACACCCGCCGCCCTCATTCGTCGCTTGACGGCAAAACCCCCGATCAGGCCTACTTCAACCCGCCGACGCCCGTAGCGGTGGCGGCGTAACCGAGGCGGAAAACCACTTAGAAAACGTCCGGAACCTGTTCAGATCAACCGAACCACCTCTGACCGTGTGAGGAACTGCTACGGGTGACGGCCGTTCGACCCGGGTTCCGCCCGATGAGCGGGCGGCCTCGAGAACTTCGCGAAGGAATCAGGAACGAAATCTCCAGCCGTCGCAGGGAGTTACGGCTGTTCACCGAAACCGGTGCAGTCAACAGCCTTGGAGAATATCGGCCCTGAGAGAACGCTTCCGGGCCTCCTGGCGCCGGAACCGGTGAACAGCCCCTCCCGCATAGCCCTCGAAACCAACGGGAAATTCCAGCCTCACCCTGGCCGGGAGAAACGTTCCTCAAGGACAAGTGGCGGAGTGGAAGGGATTCGAACCCTCGATACCGTCTCCGGTATACTCCCTTAGCAGGGGAGCGCCTTCGACCGCTCGGCCACCACTCCGTCGGCGTGTCTATGCGGGGCGGGGGGGGGTGACAAGTCCCTGTTTGTGCGCGCGGGCGGATTTCGCGGGCGGGGGGGGGGGGACAGGCGGGGCGACAACCGCCCCGACCGCCACCGCGCCATGCCAACATCCACCGCCGCCACACCGCCCCGACCGCCACCGCACCACCGCACCGCCCCCGCACCCCACCGCCGCCCCACGCGCCCCTACCCCATCGCGAATTCCAGCGCCGTCACCTGGTGGAAACGGCCCGTCCGGCGCAGGGCCGACAGCACCTCTTCGGGCACGCGGTCGTCGACATGCAGGATGGCGATGGCCTCGCCGCCCCTCTCGGCGCGGCCCAGGGTGAAGTTGGCGATGTTCACCCCGGCCCCGCCCATGGTCTGGCCCAGCACGCCGATCACGCCGGGCGAATCGTCGTTGGTCGTGTAGATCATGTGCGCGCCGACCTCGGCGTCGACGTTGATGCCCTTGATCTGGATGAAGCGCGGCTTGCCGTCGGCGAATACCGTGCCCGCAACCGAACGCTCGCGCGCCGCCGTCACCACGGTCACCTTCAGGAAGCCCTCGAACATGCCCGACTGTTCCTGCTTCGTGGTGGAAATCCTGATGCCGCGCTCGCGGGCGATCACCGGGGCCGAGACCATGTTCACGTCGGGGTTGGCGCGGCGCATGATCCCGGCGATCACCGCACATTCCAGCGCGCGCAGGTTCATCTGCGCCACCACGCCGTCGAACAGCACGTTCACCGCCAGCACGGGTTCATCGGTCATCTGGCCGATGAAATTGCCCAGATGCCCGGCGAGGCTGATCCACGGCCCCATGATCCGCGCCTCGTCCGCCGTGACCGAGGGCATGTTGAGCGCGTTCGTCACCGCACCCGTCAGCAGATAATCCGCCATCTGCTCGGCCACCTGCAGGGCGACGTTCTCCTGTGCCTCGCGGGTGGCGGCGCCCAGATGCGGGGTGCAGACCACGTTTTCAAGCCCGAACAGCGGGTTCTCCACCGCAGGTTCCACCGCAAAGACATCGAGCGCCGCGCCCGCGACATGGCCCGAACGCAGCAGATCGGCCAGAGCCTGTTCATCCACCAGCCCGCCGCGCGCGCAGTTGATGATGCGCACGCCCTTCTTGGTGCGCTCCAGTCGCTCGCGCGACAGCAGCCCGCGCGTGGCATCGGTCAGCGGCACATGCAGGGTGACGAAGTCGGCACGCGCCAGCAGATCGTCAAGTTCGACCTTCTCGACCCCCAGGGCATCGGCGCGTTCATCGCCCAGGAACGGGTCATGCGCGATCACCTTCATGCGCAGGCCCCGCGCGCGGTCGATGACGATGGAACCGATGTTGCCCGCGCCGATGACGCCCAGCACCTTGCCGGTCAGCTCCACCCCCATGAAGCGCGACTTTTCCCATTTGCCCGCACGGGTCGAGGCGTCGGCAGCGGGGATCTGCCGTGCCAGCGCGAACATCATCGCGATGGCATGTTCGGCGGTGGTGATCGAATTGCCAAACGGCGTGTTCATCACGATGATGCCGCGCCGCGAGGCCGCCGCCACATCGACGTTGTCGACACCGATACCCGCACGCCCGATCACCCGCAGGTTCGGTGCGGCGGCGATCAGCTTTTCGGTGACCTTGGTGGCCGAGCGCACCGCGATGCCGTCGTAATCGGCGATTGCGGCAAGCAGTCCGTCCTTGTCCTTACCCAGTTCGGGGCGGAAATCGACCGCGACGCCGCGGTCACGGAAAATCTGCACCGCCGCATCGGACAGAGCATCGGAGATGAGAACCCTGGGGGCCATCTGTTCATTCCTTGCAAATGTGTGAAAGGGGGCGCGACAGGCGCGCGCGCCCCGATGTCAGCGCCGCATCAGCCCTGTGCGGCCAGTTCGGCCTCGAACGCCCAGTCGATCCACGGCAGCAGCGCCGCCAGATCGGCACGCTCGACCGTGGCGCCGCACCAGATGCGCAGGCCCGGCGGCGCGTCGCGGTAGTTGGCCACGTCCAGCGCCACGCCCTCGTCGGCCAGCCGCCGCGCGACGCCCCTGGCAAACGCCTTCTCGTCGCGGATGCGGGCATCGGTGAACTTCAGGCAGACCGAGGTGCAGGACCGCGTCTCGGGCACCCGCGCCAGATGGTCGATCCAGTCGCGCCCGGCGACGAAATCCCATAGAAGCCGCGCGTTGCCTTCCGAGCGCGCGATCAGTTCCGGCAACCCGCCGATCCGTTCGGCCCAGTCGAGCGCGACCAGATAATCCTCGACGCAGAGCATCGAGACGGTGTTGATCGTGGCGCCCTCGAAGATCGCCTCGTTCAGCCTGCCGTTCTTCGTCAGCCGGAAAATCTTCGGCACCGGCCAGGCGGGGGTATGGCTCTCCAGCCGCTCGACCGCGCGCGGTGACAGCACGATCATGCCATGCGCCGCCTCGCCGCCCATGACCTTCTGCCAGGAAAACGTCGTCACATCGAGCTTGTCCCAGGGCAGGTCCATCGCAAACGCCGCCGAGGTCGCATCGCAGATCGTCAGCCCGGCCCGGTCGGCGGGAATCCAGTCGCCATCGGGCACCCGCACCCCCGACGAGGTGCCGTTCCAGGTGAAGATCACGTCGCGGTCGAAATTCACCGCCGAGAGGTCCGGCAAGTCGCCGTAATCGGCCTGCCGCACCACCGGATCGAGACGCAACTGTTTCACCGCATCGGTCACCCAGGCCGCGCCGAACGCCTCCCAGGCCAGCACCTCGACCCCGCGACGGCCCAGCAGCGACCACATGGCCATCTCGACCGCGCCGGTGTCCGAGGCGGGCACGATGCCGACGCGAAAACCTTCGGGCAGACGCAGGATGCGGTGCGTGCGGGTGATGGCATCGCGCAGCTTGTCGGTGGCAGGCGCGGCCCGGTGCGACCGGCCTAGCGCCGCATCGGCCAGCAGGTCAAGGGAATAGCCCGGAATCTTGGTGCAGGGGCCTGATGAAAAGCGCGGGTTTTCCGGCCGCGCGGCCGGTCTTGCGGGTGTCGTCATGGTATCCTTCCAGATATGCGCGCCCCGTTGGGGGGGCGTGTCCCGCCGACAGTGCTAGGGCCGCGCAGCGCCGCCTGCAAGGGATGACTTGCACGGGCAGGGCAATCGGGTGAACGACATATCCCGTCATTGCGAGGAGGTGCAGCCGACGAAGCAACCCCGATGGTGTGTGAGCGGTCGGGGTTGCTTCGGCTTCGCCTCGCAATGACGGAATATGCCGTTCGCTCGATTGCCCGGCTTGCACGGGCGGCGCTTCTGTCGCATGGCGGCTCAAGCCACGGGAGCGCCCATGTTTGCCGTCCTCGCCAGCCCCGCCCCGCTGTCCGCCGCCCGCGTCGAGGGGTTGCGCCGCCGCTGGCGGGGCGCGGATGTGCGCTGGCTCGCGCCGGGCGAGGCGGCGGAATTCGCGCTGCCCGCCGCCCCCGCCGACGCCGCCGAGGTCTGGCCAGAATTGCAGGCGGACCGGATCGACCTGTGCCTTGTCCCCGCCGCGAACCGCCGCAAGCGCCTGCTGATCGCCGACATGGATTCGACCATGATCGGCCAGGAATGCATCGACGAACTGGCCGACGAGGCCGGGTTCGGCGCCCGCGTTGCCGCGATCACCGCGCGGGCCATGAACGGCGAGATCGGCTTTGAAGGCGCGCTGCGCGAACGGGTGGCGCTGCTGGCGGGGCTGGATACCGCCATCATCGCCCGCGTGCTGGAGAGCCGCATCACCCTTGCTCCCGGCGGGCGCGAACTGGTCGCCACGATGCGGGCCCACGGTGCCCGTGCGGCGCTGGTCTCGGGCGGCTTCACCGCCTTCGCCGAACCCGTCGGCCGCGCGCTCGGCTTTGACGAGACCCGCGCCAACCGGCTGCTGAGCGACGGCGGGCGCCTGACCGGCAAGGTCGCCGAACCGATCCTCGGCCAGGACGCCAAGCGCGCCGCCCTGCACGAGATCACGGCGCGGCTGGGCCTGACCCCCGCCGACGCGCTGGCGGTGGGCGACGGCATGAACGACCTGCCGATGCTGCAGGCCGCAGGCATGGGCGTGGCGCTGCACGGCAAGCCCGCGCTTCAGGCGCGCGCGCCGTTGCGGATCAACCACGCGGGCCTGCGCGCGCTGCTTTTCCTGCAGGGCTATGCAAGCCGCGATTTCGCGGGCGGTGCGTGATGCTTCTCGAGGTCGCGCCGGACCTTGTGGCCCTGCTGGTGCTGGCGGGCTTCGTCGCGGGCTTCGTCGATTCCATCGCGGGCGGCGGCGGTCTCATCACCGTGCCCGCGCTGCTGCTAGCGGGGGCCGATCCGGTCACGGCGCTGGCCACCAACAAGCTGCAGGGCCTGTTCGGGGCCGGGGCCGCCGCGTTCAGCTATGCCCGCGCGGGCCAGGTCGATCTGCGCAGCCAGCGGGCGGGCGTGATCGCGGCCTTTGCCGCCGCCATCTGCGGCTCGCTGCTGGCAAGCTCGCTGCCCACAGATGTCATCCGCATCGGCCTGCCGGTGGTGCTGATCGGGATTGCGGTGTTCTTCGCGGTGAAACCCGGTCTCGACGATCACGACCGCGCCGCGCGGATGCGCCCGGCCACCTTCATGCTGACCGTCGCGCCGCTCATCACCTTTTATGACGGGTTGATCGGGCCGGGGACCGGGTCGTTTCTCATGCTCGGCTTCGTCACGCTGGCGGGATTCGGTGTGCTGCGGGCGACCGCCCATTCCAAGCTGCTGAACTTCGCCTCGAATGTCGGCAGTCTCGTCGCCTTTGCCGTGGTGGCTGCGCCGTGGTGGCTGACCGGGCTGGCGATGGGCGCGGCGCAGGTCGCGGGCGCGGCGCTGGGGGCGCGGCTGGCGGTGCGCGTGGGCGCACGGCTCATCAAGCCGCTGCTGGTCGTCACCTCGGGCGTGCTGGCGCTGCGGCTGCTGTGGGATGTCTGGGCCTGATCCCGTCAGAAATCTATCGCGATGCCGTTCTTTTCGTAATCGCCGTAACGCACCGGATCGGGGCCGCCGCGCCCTTCGAGTTCCTTCTGCCGTTTCACCGGCTTTTGCGCGTCGCGCCGCGCCAGCGCCTCGGACATGGCGCGCAGGGCTTCGGGCGTGGGAACCGGGCGCGGGGCGGGAGCATCACTCATGGCGGCTTTCCTGTGGGGCTGCACCTGCTATAGCCTGCACAATGACCCAGGAAAAGCCGCCCCCTGCCCCTTCATCCTTGCGCAAATACTCCGGGGGGAGGCCCCGCCGGGGCCGGGGGGCAGCGCCCCCCGAAACTCATGCCCGAACGCCCGACCCGCTTGCCCCGCGTCGGGCGGCGCTGGCGCTGCTGCACGCCGTCATGGCCGAACACCGTGCCCTGTCGGACGACGCGCCCGCGCTGACCCGGCTGCCGCCCGAGGAGCGCGCCCGCGCCCGCCGCCTTGCCGCCGACACGTTGCGCGGCCTGTCGCGCGCCGACCGCGTGCTTGCGCCGCATCTGGCTCGCCGCCCGCCGCTGGCTGTGCTGAATGTCCTGCGTCTCGCCGTCACCGAGATCGCCCATGGCGAGGCCGCCCATGGCGCCGTCGGCGCCGCCGTGGACCTCGTTGCCGCCGACCGGCGCCACCGCAGCCTCAAGGCGCTGGTGAACGCGGTGTTGCGCAAGGCCGCGCCCGAGACGGCGGCGCTCTGGCCCGGCCTGCCGCCGCCGCGCCTGCCGGGCTGGCTGCGCAAGCCGCTGCTGCGCGCCCATGGCGCAGAGGCCGTCGCCGCCATCGAGGCCGTCCACGCGCTGCCGCCGCCCCTCGATCTGACCGCAAGGGACGATCCGCAGGCGCTGGCGCAGGCCACCGGCGGCACCCTGCTGCCCGGCGGATCGGTGCGGCTGCACGGGCCGGTGCAGGTCAGCGCCCTGCCCGGCTATGAGGCGGGCACCTTCTGGGTGCAGGACGCCGCCGCCGCGCTGCCCGCGCGCGTCCTTGCCCCCGCGCCCGGCGAACGCATCCTCGACCTGTGCGCCGCGCCGGGCGGCAAGACGCTGCAACTGGCCGCCGCCGGTGCCGATGTGACCGCCGTGGACCTGTCCGAAAGCCGCCTCGCGCGGCTTTACGCCAATCTTGCCCGCACGGGCCTGACGGCACGGGTCGTCGCCGCCGATGCGCTGGCCTTCACCGAAAGCGGCTGGGACGCGATCCTGCTGGATGCGCCCTGTTCGGCCACCGGCACCATCCGCCGCCACCCGGAACTGCCCCATATCCGCGATGCGGCCACGCTGCCCGATCTGGTGGCGTTGCAGGCGCGGCTCATCGACCACGCGCTCGGCCTGCTCGCCCCCGGCGGGCGGCTGGTCTATGCGACCTGCTCGCTGCTGCCCGAGGAAGGCGAACAGCGGATCGCCGCCGCGCTGGCCCGCCACCCCGGCCTGCGCCTGGCGCCCGCCCGCGCCAAGGGCCTGCCGGACGGCGCCTGCAACCCCGACGGCAGCCTGCGCCTGCGCCCCGATCTATGGGCAGACCGGGGCGGCATGGACGGGTTCTTCATCGCAAGGCTGGAGCGTGCCTGAGCATCAGAGCATTTCGCAGTCAAATGGCAATATTTGACGCGAGGGTAATCGGGTGAACCGCATACCCCGTCATTGCGAGGCGCAGCCGAAGCAACCCCGACCGCTCACGCACGACATCGGGGTTGCTTCGTCGGCTGCGCCTCCTCGCGGGTGACGGAAATATGCCGCGCGCCCGATTGCCC
>JACFNP010000046.1 GCA_019454835.1 Rubellimicrobium sp. | reverse complement strand
TCCTCGACCTCATTCAGGAAGGCAATATCGGCCTGATGAAGGCGGTGGACAAGTTCGAATACCGCCGCGGCTACAAGTTCAGCACCTATGCGACATGGTGGATCCGCCAGGCGATCACCCGCAGCATTGCCGACCAGGCCCGCACCATCCGCATCCCCGTGCACATGATCGAGACGATCAACAAGCTGGTGCGCACCGGCCGCCAGATGCTGCACGAGATCGGCCGCGAGGCCACGCCCGAGGAGCTGGCCGAAAAGCTGCAGATGCCGCTCGAAAAGGTCCGCAAGGTGATGAAGATCGCCAAGGAGCCGATTTCGCTGGAAACCCCCATCGGCGACGAGGAGGACAGTCAGCTTGGCGATTTCATCGAGGACAAGAACGCGATCCTGCCGCTGGATTCCGCCATTCAGGAAAACCTCAAGGAAACCACGACCCGCGTTCTGGCCAGCCTGACGCCGCGCGAGGAACGGGTGCTGCGGATGCGCTTCGGCATCGGCATGAACACCGACCACACGCTAGAAGAGGTCGGCCAGCAGTTCAGCGTCACCCGCGAACGCATCCGCCAGATCGAGGCCAAGGCCCTGCGCAAGCTCAAGCACCCGACGCGGTCGCGCAAGCTGCGCAGCTTTCTGGATCAGTAAGCCGGACGCGGCCCTGACCGGCGCTTTCGCTGCGCAGCATTTCTCTTTCGCTGCGCAGCGAAGGGTTGCCCGGTGCCGCACAGACTCCACAGGCCCGCGTCATTTTGCTGTGGTGTCGCCGCCGCAGTTGCCCGAGATGTCGTATCGCGCCAATAATGGTAGCGGACGGCGGGCGGCGACCTGCTGTCGGCAGAGACAGGGGACTGGCCGATGCGTTGCCCGTTTTGCGGAAATGTCGATACCCAGGTGAAGGACTCGCGCCCCGCCGAGGACCATGTGGCGATCCGGCGGCGCCGGTTCTGCCCGGCCTGCGGCGGACGCTTCACGACCTATGAACGGGTCCAGTTGCGCGATCTGGTGGTCATCAAGTCGAACGGACGACGCGAGGATTTCGACCGCACGAAGCTGGAACGCTCGATCCGCATCGCGTTGCAGAAACGCCCGGTCGAACCCGAACGCATCGACCAGATGGTGTCGGGCATCGTGCGGCGGCTGGAATCGCTGGGCGACACCGACATCCCGTCGCGCCAGATCGGCGAGATCGTGATGGAGGCGCTGTCGCGCATCGATACCGTGGCCTATGTGCGCTTCGCCAGCGTCTACATGAATTTCCAGGCGGTCGACGACTTCGACAAGTTCATGGCCGAACTGCGCCCCGCGCCCCTGTCCGAAACGTGAGCGCGAGCGCCGACGCCGCCCATATGGCCCATGCGCTGGTGCTGGGGCGGCGCGGCATGGGGCAGGTCTGGCCCAATCCCGCAGTGGGCTGCGTCATCGTGCGCGGCGGGCGGGTGCTCGGGCGCGGCTGGACGCAGCGCGGCGGGCGCCCCCATGCCGAACAGATGGCGCTGGAACAGGCGGGCGCCGCCGCACGCGGCGCCACCGCCTATGTGACGCTGGAACCCTGCGCCCATCTCAGCGCGCGCGGCCCGGCCTGCGCCGATCTGCTGGTCGCATCGGGCGTCGCGCGGGTGGTCAGCGCGATGCAGGATCCCGACCCGCGCACCGCCGGGCAGGGCCATGCCCGGCTGCGCGCGGCGGGGATCACCGTCGATTGCGGCCTGGGCGAAGCCGAGGCGCGTCAGGATCACGCCGGTTTCCTGCTGCGCCTGGGCGCGGGGCGGCCCTTCGTGGCGCTGAAGCTGGCTGCCACGCTGGACGGGCGGATCGCGACGGCAAGCGGCGAAAGCCGCTGGATCACCGGCCCGGCGGCGCGCGCGATGGTCCATGCGCTGCGGGCGCGGCACGATGCGGTGCTGGTCGGCGGCGGCACCGCGCGCGCCGATGATCCGCTGCTGACCGTGCGCGGCATGGGCGATCTGCGCCAGCCGGTGCGGGTGGTGCTGTCGCGCAGGCTGGACCTGCCGCAGGACAGCGCATTGCTGCGCAGCGTGGACGTGGCGCCCCTGTGGCTGGTGCATGGTGCCGGGGCCGATGCGGCGGCGTGGCGCCGTGACGGGGTCGACCTGATCGAGGTGGCCGCCGGGCACGGTGGCATCGACCCCGGCGCCGCGCTGCAGGCGCTGGCGGCGCGCGGCATCACGCGGGTGTTCTGCGAGGGCGGCGGACATCTGGCGGCGTCGCTGCTGCGCGCGGGGCTGGTGGACGAATTGCACCTGTTCACCGCAGGCGCGGCCATCGGGGCCGAAGGGCGGGCGATGCTCGGCCCGCTGGGGTTGGAACGGCTGGCCGACGCGCCACGGCTGGAACTCGTGGAACAGCGCGCGGTGGGGGGTGATCTCTACAGTCGGTGGCGTCAGAGGTAATCCGCGCGCCTGCAGCCCACCGCATCGGCGACACTGGCGAATCCGTCCCGCGCCAGCAGCGCGTCCAGCCCGCGCAATATGTCGCCCGCCAGCGACAGCCCGCCAAAGACCAGCGCGGTATAAAGCTGCAACGCCGAGGCCCCGGCGCGGATTTTCGCATAGGCCTGCTCGGCCGACCCGATCCCGCCTACACCGACAAGCGGCAGCCGGGTCATCCCGGCAAGCTGCGCCAGCACGCGGGTGGAACGGTCGAACAGCGGTGCCCCCGACAGCCCGCCCTTTTCCTGCGCGTGACGCGAGCGCAGCCCGTCGCGGGCCAGCGTGGTGTTGGTGGCGATGATCGCCGCCACGCCCGCGCTCTCGGCCACTTCGGCGATGGCGGCCAGCCCGGCCTCGTCCAGATCGGGGGCGATCTTCAGGAACACCGGGATCGGTCGGACCAGCCGGGCACGCGCCTCCATGACGCCCGCCAGCAACGCCGCCAGCGCCTGCGGCCCCTGCAGCTCGCGCAGCCGTTCGGTGTTGGGGGACGAGACGTTGACCGTGGCGAAATCGACGTGATCCCCGCACAGCGCCAGCACGGCGGCATAATCGGCGGCGCGGTCGGGCGAATCCTTGTTCGCGCCAAGGTTCAGCCCCAGCACCATGCCCTTCGGGCGCCGCGCCAGCCGCGCGGCGATCGCAGCGGCCCCGTCGTTGTTGAAGCCCATGCGGTTGATCGCCGCCCGGTCCCCGGCCAGCCGGAACAGGCGCGGGCGCGGATTGCCTTCCTGCGGGCGCGGGGTGGCGGCGCCGACCTCGATCCAGCCGAAGGCGCTGCGCGACAGGGCGCCGAGGGCGACCGCATTCTTGTCGAACCCTGCGGCCAGCCCGAGCGGGTTGGGCAGCGCCAGCCCGGCCAGCGTGCAGCGCAGGCGCGGCGTCGAGACAGGCCCGCCGCAGGGGCCAAGCCCGCTGCGCAGCGCGGCCAGCGCAAGGGTGTGGCCGGTCTCCGGGTCGATCCGCCGCAGCGCGGCAGCACCCAGACGGTCGATCATTCCAGCACCGGAAAGACGTGGCTGCCGCCCACCAGCGGCAACGGCCATGACGCGGCGACATCCGCCATGCGAAAGACGCGATACAGATGCGGGAAGCGGATGCCGCCGCGCGAGACTTCCCAGCGCAGGGCATCGCCCATCGCGTCGGCCTCTGCGGCAACCAGCCACAGCCCGTCCTCGCCCGCGAAATGACGCGCGGCGGTTTCGGCCACGGTGGCGGCGGTGGAAAAATGCACGAAGCCGTCGGCCAGATCGACCGGCGCCCCGCGCGTTTCACCCAGGGCCTGCATCGCCTGCCATTCCGGGCCGCGAAAGATCTTGTAGATACGCATGAGCGGCTCTTGCCCGTGCCGCAAGGCGCGGTCAAGCGCGGGCCGCGTTCTTGCCGGGGCGCGCGGCACCCGGACGACCCGCTACGACAGGCGGAACGCCGCCGCCCAGGGCAATCGGGCGAACGGCATATTTCGTCATTGCGAGGAGCCGCAGGCGACGCGGCAACCCCGATGCTGCGCGTGAGCGGTCGAGGTTGCTTCACTACGTTCGCAATGACGGGAGTTGCGGGCGGCGGTGCCGTGCCGACCCGCGCAGCCGCCGTTCGACCGAGTGCCCCGCCGCCGCCGCAAAGCCTTGCATCGGCGCATGCGAGCGACTAATTCGCCGGGGCACGCGGGCGTTGTGTAATGGTAAGACCCCAGCCTTCCAAGCTGGAGATACGGGTTCGATTCCCGTCGCCCGCTCCATCCCCGCCGCCCGCGATGCGGGCTGTCCCGATGCGCCCCCTGCGGGCCGTTGCGCAAGGGAAAGGATCATCATGTCCGACGCCGACCGGCACGCCGCCGAGAACCGTGAAGCCTCGCGGCGGATCAATGCGCTGACGGCGCTGTGGCCGTTCCTGCGGCCCTACCGCGCGATGGTGGTGGCGGCGCTGCTGGCGCTGGTCGTCACGGCGGGGGTCTCGCTGGCGCTGCCGCTGGCCGCGCGGCTGGTCGTCGACGCCTTCGGCGAGGGCGGCGGCGCGGGCACGGCGCTGCTTGACGCGAATTTCGGGCTGGCGCTGGTGCTGGCGGTGCTGCTCGCCGTCGGCACCGCCATTCGCTACTACCTTGTCACCCGGCTGGGCGAACGGGTCGTGGCCGACATCCGCAAGGCGGTGTTCGACCGCGTCATCGGCATGAGTCCGGCCTTCTTTGAACGGATCATGACCGGCGAGGTCCTGTCGCGCATCACCACCGACACGACGCTGATCCTGTCGGTGATCGGCTCGTCGGTCTCGGTCGCGCTGCGCAACGTGCTGATCCTGATCGGCGGCATGGTGCTGCTGCTGGTGACCTCGGCCAAGCTGACCGGGCTGGTGCTGCTGATCGTGCCCGCCGTGATCGTGCCGATCGTGCTGCTGGGGCGCCGCCTGCGGCGGCTGTCGCGCGAGAACCAGGACTGGATCGCCAATTCCTCGGGTTCCGCCTCCGAGGCGCTGCTCGCCGCGCAGACGGTGCAGGCCTATACGCATGAAACGGCCAGCCGCGCCGATTTCGCGCAGGTGACGGAAAAGAGCTTCGATGTCGCCCGCGAGCGCATCGGCGTGCGCGCGGTGATGACCGCCATCGTCATCTTCCTGGTGTTCTCGGGCGTGGTCGGCGTGCTGTGGATCGGCGCGCATGACGTGCGCTCCGGCAACATGTCGATCGGCGAGCTGGTGCAGTTCGTCATCTACGCGGTGCTGACCGCAGGCAGCGTCGGCGCGCTGACCGAGGTCTGGGGTGAACTCTTGCGCGCGGCGGGTGCGACCGAACGGCTGGTGGAACTGCTGCAGGCCAGCGACGACGTGCGCGACCCGGTGGCCCCGCAGCCGGTGCCCGACCTGCGCACGGCGGCGATCCGGTTCGAGGGCGTGCGCTTCAACTATCCGACCCGGCCCGAGAAATCGGCGCTGGAAGGTGTCGATCTCGAGGTCCGTCCCGGTGAAACCGTGGCGCTGGTCGGCCCCTCGGGGGCGGGCAAGACGACGATGATCCAGTTGCTCATGCGGTTCTACGATCCGCAGGCCGGGCGCATCCTGCTGGGCGACACCGACCTGCGCGACGTGACCCGCGACGATCTGCGCAGGCAACTGGCGCTGGTGGCGCAGGACCCGGCGATCTTTGCCATGAGCGCGCGCGACAACATCCGTTTCGGTCGCCCCGAGGCAAGCGATGCCGAGGTCGAGGCGGCGGCGCGGGCGGCGGCGGCGCATGATTTCCTGAGCGCTTTGCCCGAGGGCTACGACACCTTCGTCGGCGAACGCGGCGTGATGCTGTCGGGCGGACAGAAGCAGCGCATCGCCATCGCCCGCGCCATCCTGCGCGACGCCCCGCTGTTGCTGCTGGACGAGGCCACCAGCGCGCTGGACGCCGAAAGCGAACGCGCCGTGCAGGAGGCGGTGACGCGGCTGGCCCAGGGACGCACCACGCTGATCGTCGCGCACCGGCTGGCCACGATCAAGCGCGCCGACCGGATCGTGGTGTTCGAGTCCGGGCGGATCGTGGCGCAGGGCCGCCACGACGAGCTGGTGGCCGAGGGCGGGCTGTACGCGCGGCTGGCGCGGTTGCAGTTCACCGAAGGGGTGGCGGCGGAGTAGGGGCCATTCGTCGCGGACACGACACCCGCGTTCCGCGCGGGGCCGGGACCGGAGCACAAGGCGCGCGTCGCCGGTTACTTGTCGGAGCGGTTGTCCAGAGCCTTGCTCATGAAATGCACGACAATCACGAGACCGACGGCGATTGCCAGTGCCGCGAGCGGGATCACGATGTCATAATAAGGTAGCATGACGCATCTCCGATCTCAGATGGCCTAATATGTAATGCGAAAGCACGTGGATTGCGAGTCCGATCATGCCCCACCCGGCAACGGCCAGCCATGAGGCCGACAGCCCCTCGGCGATGGGCTTGAACACGGCGATACCGATGATGCCGATGGCAAGCGCGTTCGCAAACCCTGCAACGAGCTTTATCCGCTCATTGAAAACAAGGATTCCCTGCGCATCCGCCATCTGCCGTCGAGTCCCTCTGCCCGGGCCATCCTGCCACCCGATCCCTAACGTCGCCTTAACTCTCCCCTTGCCAGACGGGTGCTTTCCCTGCCTCATGCGGGCACAGGGCAAGGGGAGGACGACATGGGCTTTGCCACCGCTGCCGACGCTGCGGCCATCGAGCGCGAATCCGCATGGGCTGACCGCGAGCTGCCGAAGACGACCTGGGCCATGCTTTCGGCCACGGCGGCGAAATGGGGCGGGCGGCCGGCCTGCTCCTATCAGCTCTTCTCGGGGCCTGCCGACCGCAAGGAAACGCTGACCTGGAGCGAGCTGCACGAAAAGGTCGCGCAGACCGCGAACCTGTTTCGCAGTCTCGGGGTCGGGGAAGGCGATGCCGTCGCCTACCTGCTGCCCAACTGCACCGAAGCCGTGCTGGCCTATGTCGGCGGGCAGGTGGCGGGGATCGTCAATCCGATCAACCCGCTGCTCGAAGCCGAACAGATCGCGGGCATCCTGCGCGACACCGGGGCGAAGGTGCTGGTGACCTTGCGCTCCTTCCCGCACACCGATGTGGCGCAGAAGGCGGCGGCGGCGGTGGCGCTGGCGCCCAACGTCAAGACCGTGCTCGAGGTCGACCTGCTGCGCTACATGACCGGGATCAAGCGCCTTGTCGTGCCGCTGATCCGGCCGAAGAACCCGGTCGCGCATGGTGCGAAGGTGCTCGACTTCAACGCCGGGATCGCGGGTCAGCCGCGCGATCTGACCTTTGCCGACAGCAAGGGCGACCGGGTGGCCTGCTACTTCCATACCGGCGGCACCACCGGGATGCCGAAGCTGGCGCAGCACCGCTATCAGGGCGTGATCTACAACGGCTGGCTGGGGGCGACGCTGCTGTTTCGGGAAACCGATGTCATCATGTGTCCGCTGCCGATGTTCCACGTCTTTGCGGCCATCGTCGCCATGGGGGCCTCGCTGGCCTCGGGGGCCGAGATCGTGTTTCCGACCCCGCAGGGCTATCGCGGCGACGGCGTGTTCGACAATTTCTGGAAGCTGATCGAGCGCTACCGCGCCACCTTCCTCATCACCGTGCCGACCGCGATGTCGGCGCTGATGCAGCGCAAGGTCGATGCCGACATTTCCTCGATGAAGATGGGGTTCTCGGGATCGGCGCCGCTGCCGCTGGAACTGTATCGCCGCTTCGAGGCGGCCACCGGCATCATCATGTGCGAGGGCTACGGGCTGACCGAGGCGACCTGCCTTGTCTCGATCAATCCGCCCGAGGGGGTGAAGAAGGTCGGCTCCATCGGCCTGCCGTTCCCCTATACGCAGGTCCGCATCCTCGATCTTGAGGCGGGCGCGGAATGTCCGGTCGATACCGTGGGGGAAATCTGCATTTCGAATCCCGGCGTCTGGGCCGGGCATACCTATACCGAGGCCGCCAAGAACGCCGCGCTGTTCCGCCCCGGCCCGGACGGCGAACCCTTCTGGTTGCGCACCGGCGATCTGGGGAGGATCGACCCGGACGGCTATATCTGGATCACCGGACGCGCCAAGGACATCATCATCCGTGGCGGCCACAACATCGACCCGGCGGTGATAGAAGAGGCCCTTGCCGCGCATCCGGCGGTGGCATTCGCGGGCGCCATCGGCCAGCCCGACGCCCATTCCGGCGAGGTGCCCTGCGCCTATGTCGAACTGGTCAAGGGCGCCGATGTCACGGCGGACGAGCTGCGCGATTTCGCCAACCAGCGCATTTCCGAACGTGCCGCGCATATCAAGCATCTCGACATATTGCCCGAACTGCCCAAGACGGCGGTGGGCAAGACCTTCAAGCCCGACCTGCGGCGGCTGGCGATCACCCGCGTCTATGACGCCGCGCTGGCGGCGGCGGGGGTGGATGCGCGCGTCGCCGAGGTGGTCGAGGACAAGAAGCGCGGCCTTGTCGCCCGCATCACCGGCGCGGCGGATGATGCGGCGGTGGCGCGGGCGCTGGGTGAATTCACCCGGCCCTGGGAACGCGCGGGCTGAGGGGGCGGCTGCGCCTTTCGTCATTGCGAGGCGAAGCCGAAGCAACCCCGACCGCTCACACACGACATCGGGGTTGCTTCGTCGGCTGCGCCTCCTCGCAATGACGGGGTCTCGCAATGACGAAAGGTGGGGCCGGGGGAAACGTCTTGCGCCACCGGGGGCGCGGCGCGAATATGGTCCGTCAGCACGAGGACCGCTCCCATGCCACAGGAATTCAGCCCGACCGTCACGGTCGCCGACGATGCCGCCGCAGCCGCGCGCGCGGCGGCCGAGATCATTGCCGGGGTCGTGCGTGACGATCCGCGGGCCTGTCTCGGCCTTGCCACCGGCGGCACGATGATCCCGGTCTATGCCGAACTGGCCGCGATGGTCGCGCGAGGCGAGGTCAGCCTTGCGCAGGTGTCCAGCTTCAACCTTGACGAATATGTCGGCCTGCCGCCCGACCATCCGCAATCCTACCGCCATTTCATGAACCTGCATCTGGCCGGGCCTGCGGGCATGGACCCGGCGCGGATGGAGGTGCCCTCGGGCATCGCCGCCGACGCCGGGGCCGAGGCCGCGCGGTATGAGGCCGCGCTGGCCGCGCGCGGGCCGGTGGCGCTGCAACTGCTGGGGCTGGGCGGCAACGGCCATATCGGCTTCAACGAACCCGGCAGCGACAGCGACAGCCGCACGCGGGTCGTGACGCTGGACGCCCGCACCGTGGCCGACAACGCCCGGTTCTTCGGCCCCGGCGAGGAGGTGCCGCGCCGCGCGATCAGCATGGGCGTCGGCACGATCCTTTCGGCGCGGCGCATCCTGCTGGTGGCCACCGGCGCGGGCAAGGCCGGGGCGGTGCGCGCGATGCTGCAGGGGCCGGTGGGGCCGGACTGCCCGGCCTCGTTCCTGCGGCTGCACCCGGCGGCACAGGTGGTGCTCGACCGCGCGGCAGCGGGGTGAGCGCGGGGGGCCTTTCCTTTGTCATTGCGAGTCTTAGCCGAAGCAATCCATGCCGGGCGCAGAGTTGCGGCATGGATTGCCGCGTCGGCTGCGGCTCCTCGCAATGACGGAAAAGTGCGCCGTCATTGCGAGGAGGCACAGCCGACGAAGCAACCCCGATGTTGTGTGTGAGCGGTCGGGGTTGCTTCGGCTGCGCCTCGCAATGACGGGTGAGAGCGGCGGCAGCCTCCCGCGCCGTCATTGCGAACGAAGTGAAGCAATCCATGCCGGGCGCAACGCCCGGTCCATGGATTGCCGCGTCGCCTGCGGCTCCTCGCAATGACGGAAAAGTGCGCCGTCATTGCGAGGAGGCGCAGCCGACGAAGCAACCCCGATGTTGTGCGCAAGCGGTCGGGGCTGCTTCGCCTGCGGCTCGCAATGACGGGTGAGGGCGGCGACAGCCTCCCGCGCCGTCATTGCGAACGAAGTGAAGCAATCCATACCTGGCGCAACGCCCGGTCCATGGATTGCCGCGTCGCCTGTGGCTCCTCGCAATGACGAAACGGCAACCGTCCCGCCCGCGCGGATTTCCCTCTGGACAGGCCCGGTTGCCTCGCCTAGAAGGCCGCCATCCGGGGCCACGGCCCGGCCGGATGCCCAGGTAGCTCAGTCGGTAGAGCAGCGGATTGAAAATCCGCGTGTCGGCGGTTCGATTCCGTCCCTGGGCACCATGGATTCAGGAATGACGGGCGGCGAGCTTGTGGCGCAGGGCGATGGCCTTGTCGGTGAACAGGCGACGTTGCTTGCGCCAGCCGTAGAGCGGGTGACGGCCCTGCCTTTCGCGGCGGCCGGCGCCATCGTCGATATCGCTGTCGGCGCCGGTCGTTGCAACCAGCGGTGGCCATACGGCTAGGCCGCGATTTTCACGCACCTGCCAGTGACGGAAATAGTTGTCCACGGGCATCGTGATGTGGCGGTGATTGGCAACGAATGCCTGCGCGCCTGCGCGGGTCCACAGAAGTGCGGTGGTCGTCATCGGAAAGTAATGGCCACGGGTAATGTCGTGGGGCTGCCCCGCAACCGAGAACGTGTCGAGAGTCGTATATATCTTGTGCCGGTTGGGCGCGAGATGGACGAGGTGCCAAGTATTGGTGCCTTGCGCCAGCCATTGAAGAACCAGTGTGACGCCTTCGGCAAAGCCGGGAAGCAGGTCGAGGTCATCTTCGAGCACCATGCCGAACGGCGCACCGCTTTCGACAACCTTGCGGGCTGCCGAAAGATGGCTGAGATAGCAGCCGATCTCACCGCCGCGCAGGGGACGGCCCATATAACGGATTGCGGCCTCGGCGTCGTAATCGGGAAACTGGTCGGGGTTCAGATTACGCCCGTCAAAGGCGGGCACACGCTCGAATGCGATCCCGGCGGCGTTGAGTTGCGCCGTTGCAGATTGCAGGCGGTCGGCGGAGCCGTCGAGATTGATGAGGAAAGTGGGGGGGGTAATCAAAGCTGTTCTGTCAATGCAAGATCAAGGAAACTGCCTTCCGGGATACCTCCGCCGTGTTCGGTGGCAATGATATGGCGTAATTCCTTAGCCCATAAGTGCACGCCCCATGCGTCAGGCGAGACCTGTGCCAGACTTAATGCGCCGGGTGTGACAAAGCGCGAAGCCTCAACGAGCGGAACTGAATAAAATGCCGATACTGGCATTGCATAGCTGATTTCACCCGTCTTCTTCAAGTAGTGAGTTGCTGCTCTTGGACCAATGGCCCCCCAAGGCCAGCGATCAATAGTGAGCCCCTTCCCCAATCCCTTCAGGTGATAGCGGAATCTTCGGAACCCGGACATGTATTCAGGTAAGCCTCGAAATTCCGGCTGCAGGTTCAATAGTGCTGCCAATGCATGGCTGTCCTTCGGAAGCCGAAGAACCGCGCCATTTATAGATGAGTGGGATTCCCACCCAAACACCCACTCCGACTCAAAATCAAACTTCCGCAACGCAATAACGTCCAGATCAACCCAGATCATATCCGTCTTGGCCATCAGCGCATAGCGGAACAGGTCAGAATGCAGCGCCGCGCTCCCGGTCTTGCGGTGGCGGATGATCGTCTCGGACGGATAAATCTCGTTCGCATCCCTCCATTTAGCGCCCTCGGGCAATTCGAGCGCATGTGGCGAAAACACGGTGATGCTGTCGCCGTGTCGCAGGAACGACTTGATGCTCGCTATTTCGATGGGGCCGAGCGGATCACCGACCCAAAAGGATGCAAGCTCTACCATCCTCACACCCCCCAAACCCGCCCCCGGAGGGCCAACCCCCGGAGGCAGCTTTCCTTCCCTCTTACGCCTCTTCCGCCTTCTCCTCACGCGGAATCTCGGCGCCGGTTTCCTGATCCACCACCTTCATCGACAGCCGCACCTTGCCGCGGTCGTCGAAGCCCAGCAGCTTCACCCAGACTTCCTGACCTTCCTTCAGCGCGTCCGAAGGGTGGTTCAGGCGGCGGCTGTCGATCTGGCTGACGTGGACCAGACCGTCGCGCTTGCCGAAAAAGTTCACGAAGGCGCCGAAATCGACGATCTTCACGACCTTGCCCTTGTAGACCTGACCCACTTCGGGTTCGGCGACGATGGACCAGATCATGTCGTGGGCCTTCCTGATCGCCTCGGCGTTCGACGAGGCGATCTTGATGGTGCCGTCGTCGTTGATGTCGACCTTGGCGCCCGAGACCTCGACGATCTCGCGGATCACCTTGCCGCCCGAGCCGATCACTTCGCGGATCTTGTCGGTGGCGATCTGCATGGTCTCGATCTTGGGGGCGTGTTCGCTGAACGCCGCCGGGGCCGACAGGGCCGTGGCCATCTCGCCCAGAATGTGCATCCGGCCGTCGCGGGCCTGCGCCAGCGCCTGCTTCATGATCTCGGGCGTGATGCCCGCGACCTTGATGTCCATCTGCAAGGACGTGATGCCCGCCTCGGTGCCCGCGACCTTGAAGTCCATGTCGCCGAGATGGTCCTCGTCGCCCAGAATGTCGGTCAGCACCGCATATTCGCCGTCGTCTTCCAGCACGAGACCCATGGCCACGCCCGCGACCGGCGCCTTCAGCGGCACGCCCGCATCCATCATCGACAGCGAGCCGCCGCAGACCGAGGCCATCGACGACGAGCCGTTCGATTCGGTGATCTCGGACACGACGCGGATCGTGTAGGGGAAATCGGTCGCGGGCGGCAGCACCGCCTGCAACGCCCGCCAGGCCAGCTTGCCGTGGCCGATCTCGCGGCGGCCGGGCGAACCGACGCGGCCGACCTCGCCCACCGAATAGGGCGGGAAGTTGTAGTGCAGCAGGAAGTTCTGCCGGTAGTTGGCGTTCAGCCCGTCGATGATCTGTTCGTCATCGCCGGTGCCCAGCGTGGTGACGACCAGCGCCTGGGTCTCGCCACGGGTGAACAGCGCGGAACCGTGGGTGCGCGGCAGCACGCCGGTTTCCGAGCTGATCGCGCGCACCTGATCCAGCGCCCGCCCGTCGATGCGGCGCTTGGCGCGCACCACGTCGGAACGCATCACCTCGGATTCGAGATGCTTCAGCGCGGCGCCGAGGTTGGCATCGGCGCGGTCCTCTTCGGACAGGGCGTTGCGGATGTCGTCCTTCACGCCCGCGACGGCGGCGACGCGCGCCTGCTTGTCGGTGATCGCATAGGCCGCGCGCATCTTGTCCATCCCGGCATCGCGGATGCGGGCATAGAGCGCGGAATAATCCGGCGCGGTAAAGACGAAGGGTTCCTTCGCGGCGTCCTCGGCCAGGTCGATGATGAGGTCGATGACCGGCTGCATCTGTTCATGCGCAAAGACCACGGCGCCGAGCATTTCTTCCTCGGTCAGCTCGTAGGCCTCGGATTCGACCATCATCACGGCATCTTTCGTGCCCGCGACGACCAGATCAAGGCGCTGCTCGGGGTTGTTGCGCAGCATGTGCATGTCGTCCATCGTCGGGTTCAGCACATATTCGCCGTTGCTGAAACCGACGCGCGCGGCGCCGATCGGGCCACGGAACGGCACGCCGGAAATCGTCAGCGCCGCCGAGGCCGCGATCATCGCCACGATGTCGGGGTCGTTGACGAGGTCGCACGACAGCACCGTCGCCATGACAAGGACTTCATGCCGGAAGCCCTCGACGAACAGCGGCCGGCAGGGCCGGTCGATGAGCCGCGAGGTCAGCGTTTCCTTTTCGGAAGGCCGCGCCTCGCGCTTGAAGAAGCCGCCGGGGATCTTGCCTGCGGCGTAGTATTTTTCCTGATAGTGCACGGTCAGCGGGAAGAAATCCTGCCCCGGCTTCGGCTCCTTGGCGAAGGTCACATTCGCCATGACGCTGGTTTCGCCCAGCGTGGCGATGACGCTGCCATCGGCCTGCCGCGCAACGCGGCCGGTTTCAAGCGTGAGCGTTTCCTCGCCCCAGCGGATGGACTTTTTCACTTGGTGGAACATTCGTTATCCTCACGGGCGGCCCGGCCCTCCGGGTGCCCTCATATCTGGCGGCCCCATTGCCGCCGACCCCTGATCCTTTGCGTCCGCCGGGGTCGCAGCGTCACGTCACAGATGGGTCGCGCCTATACAGGAGGTCGCGGGGTTCGGGAAGGGGCGATTCGGACGGGGCGGCGGCGGACCGTCATTGCGAACGAAGTGAAGCAATCCATACCGCTCACACGCAGCATCGGGGTTGCCACGTCGCCTGCGGCTCCTCGCAATGACGAGATTTCCGCCGTCATTGCGAGGCGAAGCCGAAGCAACCTCGACCGCTCACACGCAACATCGGGGTTGCCGCGTCGCCTGCAGCTCCTCGCGGGAGACGGTGCTCTCACCTCGCCATCGCATTCAGGCAGTCGCCCAGCCAGTCGTGCAGCGCGGGCAGCGTGGCGCGGCCCACATGCAAACGCAGGTTGTCGGGCGCGTCGTGGCGGGTCAGGATCGCGGGCAGCCCGTCGCCCAGCAGGAAAGCCGCCGAGGCGCTGGCCGCATCCGGGTCGATCGGCGTGGCGCGGGCGAAGAAGTCGCGCCAGCGCGGGCCGGTGACGGCGACGACCGCCAGCCCCGCGCCGACGGGCGTGACGCCCCAGCCGCCGGGGTTCCAGCCTGCATCCGGCTCGATCCCCACGACCAGCAGCCGGTGGCGCGCGAGGCGGACGGCGTAGCGGTCGCCCTGCGCCAGCCCAAGCAGGCCGACCGCCGGGGCCAGCGCCCCGGCGGCAAGAAAGGCAGCCAGATCGCCCGAGACATAAGCCTGCGGCAGTTCGGGCAGGTCGCGCACCGACAGGCCGGGGATGTCCTGCGCGAAAGCCGCCGGTTCGGGCCAGAAGGCGGCGCGGTCGAACGTGTCAGCCATGCAGGCGCCCTCCGTCCGGGTCAAGGAAACAGGGCGCCACCAGCCGCCCCCGCCGCCGCTGGCCCAGATGCTGGAAGGCGATCTCCTCGCCCTGCCGCGCCTGCGCCCGCTCGATCAGGCCCAGCGCGATCGGGCGGTCCAGCGTCGGGCTGAAATACGACGAGGTGACATAGCCCAGCGAGCGCGGCCTGCCGTCCCGGTCCTCGACGCCATGCGCGCCGCAGGGCAGGGGGCCGAGGCCGTCGGTGACCTCGATGCCGGTGAACTGGCGGCGGTTCGCGTCAGCCGCGTCGGGCAGGATCAGCGAGCGGCGGCCGATGAATTCCTCGGACTTCTTCGCCAGCGGCCCGGTCAGGCCCAGATCCTGCGGCAAAGTGGTGCCGTCGGTATCCTTGCCGATGATGAGATAGCCCTTCTCGGCGCGCAGGATCGTCAGCGCCTCCATCCCCAGCAGCACGGCGCCATGATCCGACCCCGCCTGCCGCAGCGCGGCCCACAGGGGCGCGGCCTGCGTGGCGCGGATCGAGATTTCATAGGAACGGTCGCCGGTGAACGACACCCGCGCGATGCGCAGGGGCTGGTCGCCGAACCGCCCGGCGCCGATGGCCATATGGGGCAGCACGTCGTCCGACAGGTCGGCCTCGACCCCGGCGCCCGCGATGATCGCCCGCGCCTGCGGCCCCGAAACCGTCAGCGTCGCCCAGTGCTGGGTCGCGTCATGGATGAACACGCGCGACGGGTCGAAACGGTCCTGTCGCCATTCCTCCAGCAGGCCGCGCATCCCGTCGACATGCGAGGACGAGCACGAGACGATGAAATGATCCGGCGCGAGGCGCAGCAGCACGCCGTCATCAAAGACCACGCCTGTTTCGGACAGGACGAAGCAATAGCGCCCGCGCCCCGGTTTCAGGCTGCGGATGCTGTTGTAATAGACGAATTCGAGGAAATCCTCGGCCTGCGGCCCCATCACCTCAATCTTGCCCAGGGTGCTGCCGTCGAACAGGGCGGCGCTCTCGCGGGCCTGCTTCGCCTCGATCAGGATGGCGGAGTCGTCGGTGCCGTAGAACGCCGGGCGCAGCCAACCGCCGTATTCGCGCAAGACTGCCCCCGCCGCGCGGTGGGCGGATTCCAGCGCAAGGCGTTTCACCGGATTGAACCGCACCCCGCGCCGCCCGGCGGCAAAGCTCTCATAGGGCACCGGCGTATAGGGCGGGCGGTAGGTGGTGGTGCCGACCTGCGGGACCGTGCGCCCGGTCAGCGCCCCCATCAGCGCCAACCCCGCAAGGTTCGAGGTCTTGCCCTGATCGGTCGCCATGCCAAGGGTGGTGTAGCGCTTGAGGTGTTCGACCGAGGTGAAATTCTCGCGCGCGGCCAGTTCGACATCCTTCGCGGTCACGTCATGCTGGAGGTCGATCCAGACCCGGCCCTTCTCGCCCGGCTCGGGCCACATGGCGGCGATCTCGTAGCGGGGCGCGGCCCCGGTCACCGGCGCGGCGGCGAGGGGCAGGCCAAGGGGCGCCAGCGCCTCGGGCAGGGCGGCGAAGGCTCCCGCAAGGGTGAACTGCCCCGCCGCCGCGCCCGCGAGGGTCATGCCCGCGACCGTGCTGCCGGGAACGAAGGCCGCCTTTTCGGCGTCCCAGGCCGGTTTGCCGCGCGCCTGCGCATAAAGGTGGATCGTCGGCGTCAGCCCGCCCGAGACCAGCACCGCGTCGCAGTCGATCCTCTGCCCGTCGGCCAGCGTGACGCTGCGCACCCCGCGTCGGCCATGTGCCTCGATGATGCGGCTGCGGATCAGCGCGATGCCCGCAGGCGCGGTCGCATCCGCGCGCGCATCGACCAGCGTGACCGCGACTCCGGCTTCGGCCAGCGCCTGCGCCACCGCGCCGGTGCGGTTGTTGCTGGTGGCGACCACCACGCGCCGCCCCGGCGCCACGGCGTAGCGGCGCAGGTAGACCAGCGCGGCCTCGGCGGACATGATGCCGGGCAGGTCGTTGTTCGCAAAGGGCAGCGGCCGGTCGATGGCGCCGGTGGCCAGCAGCACATGGTGCGGGCGCACCTGCCACATCGTATCCGAACGCCCGTCATCGTGGCGCTGGTTCACCGCGACAAGGCCGTGGTCGTAGCTGCCGAAGGCCGTCGCGCGCATCAGCACCCGCGCGCCCGCCGCCGCCAGTCGCGCCAGCGCCGCCGCCAGCCAGTCCGGCGCCGCCTGCCCGTCGATCACGGCCGGATGCGCAAGCAGGCTGCCGCCCGCCCGGTCCTGTTCGTCCACCAGCATCACGCGGGCGCCTGCCTCGGCGGCCATGACCGCCGCCGCCAGCCCGACCGGCCCGGCGCCGACCACCAGCAGGTCGCAATGGTGGTGGATGCGATCGGCGGGCGGCACGTCGGTGAAATCGCGCCGCACCGTGCCGATCCCGGCCTGCGCGCGGATATGGCGCTCGAACAGGTGCCAGTCGGGCCACATGAAGGTCTTGTAGTAGAAGCCCGAGGGGATGAACCGCCCGAACCAGTCGAATGCCCCGGTCGCATCGCGTTCCGCCGAGGGCGAGGCGGTCGCCGCCCGCGTCACCGCGCCGTGCTGCGCGGGTTCGGTCGTCGCGCGCCTGCCGGGGGCGAAACCGGCGCCGCAGGTGATGTCGAGCCAGACGTTCGGCTCTTCGACCCCTGCGCCCCACAACCCGCGCCTGCGGCGGTATTTGAAGCTGCGGCCCATGACCATATGCCCGGAGGCCATCAGCGCCGAGGCATAGGTGTCGCCCGCGAAACCCGTCACGCTCTCGCCGTCGAAGGTGAAGGTGACGGGACGCGCGCGGTCGATCTCGCCGCCGGTTTTCAGGCGAAAGCCGGTCATGGTGCGTCCCCGTGCAACGCATGCCCCGGCGCGGCTTCCATGGTCACGCTGTCGCGCTCCATGGCGAACAGTTCGCCGCAGGTCATGTGCATCCAGACCTCGCGCACCGCGCCCTTTTCGTTGCGGCGGTGGTAAAGATAGCGGCTCCATTCGTCATCCGACACCGCGCGGAACCCTTCGGGGCGGGCATTGCCCAGATCGCCGCCGAAGTGGAACTCGGTCTCGGGGCGCGGGCCGCAGAACGGGCAGGTGAAGATCTGCAAGGCGGCCTCCTAATGCGCGATGCCGGAACCGGCGGCTTCGTCGATGAGGCGACCGTTGGCGAAACGGTCCAGATCGAACGGGCGCGAGATGTCGTGATGCTGCCCGGTGGCCAGCAGATGCGCGAGCAAGGTGCCGCCTGCCGGAATCGCCTTGAAGCCGCCGGTGCCCCAGCCGCAGTTGAGGAACAGGCCGGGCAGCGGGCTTTCGCCGATGATGGGAGACGAGTCGGGCGCCACGTCCACGATCCCGGCCCATTGCCGCATGAGCTTCAACTGGCGAAAGATCGGGAACATCTCGATCAGCCCGGCGACCACGCCCTGCAGCACCGGCAGGTTGCCGCGCTGGCCGTAGGACGGAACCCGGTCGAGCGCGCCGCCGACCACCAGTTCGCCCTTGTCGGACTGGCTGGCATAGGTCGCCGCACCCGGCGCGATGACGGTGCAGTCAAGGATCGGCTTCACGGGTTCCGAGACGCAGGCTTGCAGCGCATAGGAAATCAGCGGCAGCGAGAACCCGGCCTTCGCCGCCATCACCGAGGAATGGCCCGCGACCGCCATGCCCACGCGGTCGGCGCGAATCTCGCCCTTCGTGGTGTGCAGGCCCCGGCAGCGCCCGCCCTCGATGATGAAGTCCTGCACCTCGCATTGCTGGATGATGTCCACGCCCGCGCGTGACGCCGCGCGCGCATAGCCCCAGGCCACCGCATCGTGGCGCGCGATGCCGCCGCGCGGCTGCAACACCCCGCCCGCGACCGGATAGCGCGCGTCGGGGCCGTAGTTGTAGATCGGCAGCATCGCGCGGACCTGATCGCGGTCCAGCAGTTCGGCATCGACGCCGTTGATCTGCATGGCATTGGTCAGCCGCGCGGCCATCTCCATGTCGGCGGGAAAATGCACGAGGTTCAGCATCCCGCGCTGCGAGAGCATGATGTTGTAGTTGAGATCGCGCGACAGCCCTTCATAGAGCCGCAGCGCCAGATCATAGAGCGCCACGCTTTCGGGGTAGAAGTAGTTCGAGCGGATGACGGTGGTGTTGCGCCCGGTGTTGCCGCCGCCCAGCCAGCCCTTCTCGATCACCGCGACATTGGTGATGCCGTGGTTCTTCGCCAGGTAATACGCGGTCGCCAGCCCGTGCCCGCCCGCGCCGATGATGACGACATCGTAGCGCGGTTTCGGATCGGGGCTGCGCCAGGCGGGTTCCCAGCCCTTCTGACCGGACAGCCCCTCGCGCAGCAGGGAAAAGGCGGAATAACGTCGTGTCATGGCGGCACTATTGTGCCTTCGCCGGGCGGCGGCAAGGTGTGATCGGACGGGTATGCCGGGGTGGTTGTGCGGCATCTTCCGTCATTGCGAGGCGCAGCCGAAGCAACCCCGACCGCTCGCGCACGACATCGGGGTTGCTTCGTCGGCTTCGCCTCCTCGCAATGACAGGACAAGTCGTTCGCCCGACCCACCTGCCGCCGCGCGGCGCCGATTGCGCGTATTCGCCGCCTTCGCCAGAGTGCGCGTCGAATCGGGCGCGCGCCGCGCCCCGGAGACTGCCAGATGCCCGGCCCCCAAGTCGTGCCCGTCGCGGGCGATGCCGACCTGCCTGCACAGGTGGATGCCACCGTCATCGGCGGCGGCATCATCGGCGCATCGACCGCGCTGGAACTGGCCGAGCGCGGCCTGCGGGTCGCGCTTTGCGAGAAGGGCGGGATCGGGCACGAGCAGTCGTCGCGCAACTGGGGCTGGGTGCGGATCGCCACCCGCGACCCGCGCGAGGTGCCGCTGATGGCCGAATCCCTGCGCATCTGGGCCGACCTTGACCGCCGCACCGGGCGCGATACCGGCTTTCGCCGCGCGGGCATCCTGTTCACCGCCCGCGACGACCGCGAATATGCCGGTCTCGAACGCTGGAACCGCAATCTCGACGGCTACCAGCTTGAAAGCGGCATGATCCCGGCGCGCGCGGTGGCGGAGATGTTCCCCGGCGCGCGGCTGGACCTGAAGGGCGCGCTGCACACTGCCGCCGACGGGCGCGCCGAGCCGCAGAAGGCCGCCCCCGCCATCGCCGAGGCGGCCCGCGACCGCGGCGCGCATGTCCTGACCGGCTGCGCGGTGCGCGGGGTCGAGACGGCGGCGGGCCGGATCAGCGGTGTCGTCACCGAACGCGGGCCGATCCGCTGCGGCGCGGTGGTGCTGGCGGGCGGGGCGTGGTCGTCGCTGTTTCTGGGCAACCTGGGCGTTGCCTTCCCGCAACTGAAGGTCACCAATTCGGTCATGCGCACCGCGCCGCTGGACGGCGGGCCCGAGCAGGCGATCTGGCACCCGGAATTCGGCCTGCGCAGGCGGCAGGACGGCGGCTATACCATCGCTTCGGGCGAACGCAACGATGTCGAGATTGTGCCCGCCTCGTTCCGCTACGCGCGGCAGTTCCTGCCCGCCCTGCGCAGCGAATGGCGGGTGCTGAGCCTGCATCTGGGGCGCCGTTTCCTTGACGAGGCGCGGCTGCCGAACCGCTGGCGTCTTGATGAACCCGGCCCGTTCGAGGCGCACCGCGTCCTTGATCCGAAACCGAACGACCGCGTTCTCGACGCCGCGCTTGCCGCCGTGCGGCGGGCCTTTCCGGTGTTCGGGCAGGCCGAGGTCGTGCAGCGCTGGGCGGGCTACATGGACGTGACGCCCGACGCGATCCCCGTCATCTCGCCGGTCGATCAGGTGCCGGGGCTGTATCTCGCCGCAGGCTTTTCCGGCCACGGCTTCGGGATCGGCCCGGCGGCGGGGCGGCTGATGGCCGATCTGGTCACCGGGCGGGCGCCGGTGGTGGATGCGACGAATTTTCGTTTGAATCGATTCTCGGATGGGTCAAGGATCGAGTTGCAAAGCGGTTTTTGACCTGCAACCATCACTGTCGCACAAACGGGCGGCCTGAACGTCGCATGTTTCTTCTCGGGGAGGGAAAGCCACGATGACCGACACCACGCAATTCACGTTGAATCGCCGAAAGACGCTGATGCTCATGGGGGCGGCCGGGCTGACCTCGGCCGTGCCCGGCATCGGCGGCCTGCGCGGCGCGGCGTTTGCCAAGGATGCGCCTTCGGGGCAGGTGATCATCGGCTTCTCGCAGGAGCCTACGGTCTTCAACCCGCACATGCCGCATATCGAGGTGGACGACGGCATCCACTACGCGATCTTCGATCCGCTCGTGGACGTGGACCCGGACGGCATCTTCTATCCGCTGCTCGCCGCCGAGGTGCCCACCGTCGAGAACGGCGGGATTTCGGCGGACGGCCTGAACTGGCGCGTGAAGCTGCGCGACGACGCCAGATGGCACGACGGCACCCCGTTCGCCGCCGAGGACGTGAAGTTCACGCTCGACCTGCTGAACGACCCGGACTTCCGCGCCTGGCGCCGTGTCGGGACCGAATTCGTCCGCGACATCGAGGTCGTCTCGCCGACCGAGATCACCTGGCGGCTGGAACAGGCCTACGCGCCGTTCCTGGCGATTCTCGCCTCGACCTTCATCGTCCCGAAGCACGCCTTCGACGGCGTCGATCCCAACGAGGCGCCCTTCAACAACGCCCCGATCGGCACCGGCGCCTTCAAGCTGAAGAACCGCGTTCCCGGCGACCATATCGAGCTCGAGGCCAACACCGACTATTTCGGCGACGGGCCGTATCTTGAACGGGCGGTCATCAAGTACATTCCCGACATGACGGTGATGTATACCCAGTTCAAGACCGGCGACATCGACATGCTGGCGCTGCAGTGGATCACGCCCGACCATTACGAAGAGGCAAGGAACCTGCCCGACCGCGTGGTGGAAATCGTCGGCAACCCGTTCTTCGAATCGATCCAGTTCAACATGGAGCGGCCGCAGTTCAAGGATCCGGCGGTGCGGCAGGCGCTGTATCTGGCGCTCGACAAGCCGTCGATCATCGAGGCGCTTTACTACGACGTGCCGCCGGTGACCGAGACCTTCATGCCGCGCGAGTCGTATTACTACAACGACGCGCTGCCCGCGCATGAGTTCAGCATCGACAAGGCCAATGCCCTGCTGGACGAGGCGGGCTGGGCGCGCGGTGCCGACGGCGTGCGCGAAAAGGACGGTGTGCGGCTGGCGTTCAGGAACTCGACCACCTCGGGCAACGAATTGCGCGAGCAGGTGCAGCAGTTCGTGCAGCAGACCTGGGCCGAGATCGGCGTCGAGATGGAAATCTCGAACCTGCCGCCTGCGGTCATGTGGGGCGACTTCTGGTCGATGGGCCAATACGACACCACCCTCGTGGGCCTTGGCGTGCTGGCGGGGCCGGACCCGGACTGCTCGGACTTCTTCCGCTCGGACGCCTCGCCCGCGCTGGGCGGCACGGGGCAGAACTACTGGGCCTACCAGAACGCCGAGGCCGACGACCTGCTGGCGCGGGGCGCCAGCCTGTTCAGCCCCGAAGAGCGGCGGCCGCTGTATCTGCGCCTGCAGGAGGTGATCCGCGAGGACCTGCCCTTCCTGCCGATCTACCAGTATGCCGTGATTCCGGGCCGCAAGGCCGGTCTGGAAGGTCCGCACGGCAACATCAACAACCGCATCGACACCTGGAACCTGCGGTCCTGGCGCTGGGTGTGAACCGGACACCTTGCGGATGATGCACGGACCCGCACCGGCCATGCTGCCGGTGCGGGCCACGACCGGCGCTGATCGGGGAAAGGACACGAGACCGGCAGGATGACGCGCTACCTCCTCTCACGCTTCTGGCAGAGTCTGGTGCTCCTGCTTCTGGTGTCGGTCATCGGTTTTCTGGTGCTCAACCTCATGCCCGGCGGGCCGCTGTCGCAATACACGCGCACGCCCGGCATGACGCGCGAGATGCTCGACCGGATCGCCGAGCAGATGGGCCTCAACCGCCCGCTGCCGGTGCAATATGCCGACTGGGCCTGGAACCTCGTGCAAGGCGACTGGGGCAAAAGCTACCGCGACGGGCGCCCGGTGCTGACCATCATCGGCGACCACCTGTTCGCAACCCTGCTGCTGATGGGCGTGTCGACCTTCTTCGCCATCGTCATCGGCGCCTGGATGGGGATTCGCAGCGCGGTGAAACAGGGGTCGCTGTTCGACCATTCCGCGACGGTCATCGCCATGGTCGGCTTTTCGGTGCCGACCTTCTGGCTGGGCCTCATCGCGATCTTCATCTTCTCGCTGTGGCTGGGCTGGCTGCCTGCGGGCAACATGTATACCGTGGGCGACGGCTCGGCCCGTGACATCGCGGTGCATCTGATCCTCCCCGCCGCGACGCTGGCGCTGGTCAGCGTGGCGACCTGGAGCCAGTACATGCGCACCGCCACGCTCGATGTCATCAGCCAGGACTTCGTGCGCACCGCGCGCACCAAGGGGCTGACCCCGCGCCGGGTGCTGATGAAGCATATCGTCGGCAATGCGGTGGTGCCGATGATCACGCTCGCGGGGATGCAGCTGCCGACCCTGCTGGGCGGCGCGCTGGTGACCGAGACCGTGTTCACATGGCCCGGCATGGGCCGGCTGTTTCTCGACAGCCTGGGCTATCAGGATTACCCGGTGATCATGGGGCTGCTGATGTTCTCGGCAATCCTGGTGCTGGCCGGGAACCTGCTGGCCGATCTGGCCATCGCCTTCATCGACCCCCGCATCCGGCTGGACTAGGGCCATGAGCGACGCGACCCTCGACACGATCGCCCCGCCCGTCCCGTGGTGGCGTTCGCGCACCTTCCGGCGCTTTGTCGGCAACCGGCTGGCGCTGGTCGGGCTGGTCATCATCGTCGCGCTGACGCTGGCCTGTTTCGTCGGCCCGTGGTTCCTGCCGTTCGATGAGCTTTATATCGACCTGCGCGCCCGCTTTGCGCCGCCGCTGACCGGCGCGCACGTCTTCGGCACCGATCCGCTCGGCCGTGACCTTGCGGCGCGGCTGTTCCACGCCGGGCA
>JACFNP010000073.1 GCA_019454835.1 Rubellimicrobium sp. | reverse complement strand
TCGGGCAGCGCGAGGCGGCCATCGACGGCCAGCGCCGCCTTGCGCGCGGCCGAGACGCCGGGGTTCCTGTCGCGGTCGGGCTTCACGTCGTTGTCAGCGACGAGGACGAGGTCGGCCTCCGGGAACCGCCCGCGCAGCGCCTCGGCCACGGGAAGCAGGTTGCCTGCGTCCATCGCGGCGATGACGGTGTGGCCTGTGGCAAGGTGCAGGCTCGCACCCGTGGCCCAGCCTTCGCAGATCAGGATCGGCCCGTCCGGATCCGTGACCGGGGCGGGACCGGCGCCGAGGATGCAGAAATGGCCGCGCTTGGCGCCCCCGGCGAGAAAACGCTTGGCGCCGTCCGGGGCGATGGTCTCGACACTGTGGAGCCGGCCTTCGATGTCCTGCAGCGGCACGATGAGGTGGCCACGGGCGTCGACGCGCAGGCCGAGCGCGGCGACCTGCTTCACCGTCAGATAGGGGTGATCGGCCGGCGCCGGCTGGGTGTGCTCCCAGATGCGCGCGGCGCGTCCCGCAGCTTCCTCTGCACGCGCGACTGCCGGGTCCGCTTCGCGGAGATGAGTCCGGGACGTCTCGGCCGCATGGGGCTGGGGCGAAACCGGCGCGTCTGCCGCCAGGATCGGTGGCGCCGGGCGCTGCCGGATCGGCCGATGCCATTGCCCCAGGCGCAAGCGGTCGGCCGTCCAGTCGAGGGCATCCTTACGGCTGAAGCCCTTCTCGCGTGCAACCAGATCGACAAAGCCGCCGCCGTCGCCGGTCTCATGGTCGAACCACATGCCGGCCTTGGCACCGGCGATCACCACCGAGAGGCTGCCCTTGCGGCCCCAGCGCCATTCCTGGCCGGCCCGGAAGTTCGGCTTGCCGAGGATCTCCACGGCGAGCTCCGGCAGCCGCGCACGCAGCTCGGCATCGAAGGCCTGCCAGTCCCGCCCGCTCATCGCGGCCCCAGCGGGGCGCGCCTGCGCAGGCCAGTCGGCACAGGGGCCGCGGCAGCGATGCGCAGGGGGTGGCGGAGGCAGGCGGACACGGGCGTCGGGAACCGGGTTGAGGGCGTCGTTGCCCCCGGTTCTGCCGCCTTCCAGCCGCCCCTCGCGACGTCGGAGCCGGTCCGCCCGGCCGCGCGCTGCCCCACCGGAATGGGTGGAACCCTTCCAGCAAGGCGTTGTAATCACGTCAGATCATGGGTTGACCCCAAGGGAGCCAGTGAGCCGCTTCCGAGGCCGCTCCGAGCCAGCTTGCCGTCGTGGGGTGAACCCGGTTTCGGGCGAACGGGTTGAACGGTTCAGCCCATCGTCGGCGCACCGGTCGCGAGGGTAGACCTCTCGATGCACGGACCCATGTCGGTGCGGCCCGGCACCTTGCGGCGGCGCAGAGGCGCCGACCGGTTCAGCAGGCGTGATCGAATGTGGTCATGATTGCCGGACGGATGTTCCGCCCGTCAGGCGAGCATCGCGGCTATCCGGCATTCCGCAGGTCCGGCCCCAGCACCCGCTTCGCCCCGCCACGCTGTGAGGACGGCAGGCGGATCAGCGTCGCCATCGCGTCGGCGAGCTTGTTCGATACCGGCTCTCCCTCGATCTCCTGCCCGAGGAACCAGTCGAGAAGGCACTCCTTTTTCTCCTGATTGCCGGCCGAGATCCCGAAATGGGCGATCGCGCGCTGCATCAGGTCGAGATAGGGCGTGGTATAGGGGGCATCTGCCGTGTCCACCGCGGGGCGTGCGGTCTCCGGGACGTAATCCGGCCAGATCGTCTTCACCAGGAAGCGCGCCAGGCGGATGTCGATGAACTCCCAGTCCCGCGCGGTCAGCCTGCCCATGAAATACTTGCCCTCGCGCCATTGCTCGGGACGGATGCTGGTGTGATAGCCCGAATGCAGCCCGAAACCGCTGCTGTTGCCGGCATGGCCCCAGCCATGCGTCCGTTCTTCCGTGTAACGCCCCTGCGCCAGAAGATCGCCGTCGCGCAGGGCGACGAGCAGTTCGGTCTCGGCCTCCGCCTTCCAGGCCACGGACGGATCCTGCGGCGAATTCCACTGCTGGTGCGCCGGTGCGGGCTTCGGTGGCAGCTTTGCCGCCTCCACCATGCGTCGCGCGACCGTCACGTTCTGCACATGGGCCAGCGCCTCTGCAAAACTCCATTGCGTGCGGTCGAGCGTCTGCAGTGACATGGGCGGCCTCGTGACTCGGTTGGGGACGGGTCGAACATAATGCGAACGTCGGAACCCCTCAACCCACCATGATGTTGCAACCCCGAAGGGGTCCACCCTTTCGGTCCGGGCGCGGGGTGACCCGTTCCAAGGTCGCGACCATCGGCGCAATCCTGCACCGATGGGACATGATGTTCGATCCCGGTCCCATTCGTCGTCCCAACCCGCTCGCCCCCTCGGCGATGACCGCAACTGAGCGCCGCACTGAGTTGTGCGGCCTGCTGGCGCTCGGGCTGGTGCGGCTGCGGATGCGAGAAGCGGGCGAAATATCTGCAGATACTGGAGAAAGTTGCCTACACTATCCGGGCGGCCAATGCCGTCATGCAACTTCAACTCATCGGAGAAACGCATGACGAAGCCCGATC
>JACFNP010000045.1 GCA_019454835.1 Rubellimicrobium sp. | reverse complement strand
TCGTCGGCTTCGCCTCCTCGCAATGACGGAGTTTGCGGGCTGCGAAATGCTCAGGCCCTGCGGCGGATCGGTTCCGGGTGGTCCTTCTGCCTGCGGGCGATCATCGCCTGCCTGCGCAGACCGCGCGCCCACGGCAGGTGCGTTCTGGTCGCGGTGGCCTCGGCCAGCGCCGCGCGCATCCAGCGTCGTTTCAACATGGCTGCCCCTTTCGTTTGCCTCGCAGGCAGGATGCGGGGCGGGGGCGGCGGAACTGTGACGCGGGCGCGGCCTAAAGACGGATGATCGAGATGAGCCGCCCGAAATCCGCCTCGCCCAGATGGGCGGCGCGGCGGCAGGAATAGAACCGCGCCGGGTCGCCGTAGGTGCAGTGGCCGGTCCAGTGCGCCCGGCCGACGCCCGCGCGGCGCAGGCGTTCCAGCCCGTAGCCCGGCAGGTCGAACTGCGCGTGGCCATCGGCGCCGGGGGTGAAGAACTGCGCCGAATCGGGGTCTTCGGCCAGGAACCGCGCCCGGAACTCCGGCCCGGTCTCGTAGGCCGCCCGGCTGATCGTCGGGCCGATCACGGCGGCAATGCGGTCGGCGCGCGCGCCGAGGGTCTCCATGGCGGCGACGGTGGCCTCGATCACGCCCGCAAGCGCGCCCTTCCAGCCCGCATGAGCGGCGCCGATGACGCGGGCCTCGGGGTCGGCGAACAGCACCGGCTGGCAGTCGGCGGTCAGGATCGCGAGGCCGATGCCGGGGCGGTCGGTGACCTGCGCATCGGCCTCGGGGCGCAGGGCGGGGTCGGCCATGACGACCCGCGCCGAATGGACCTGGCGCAGCCCGGCAAGGGCGTCGGGTTGCAGGTCCAGCGCGGCGGCGGCGCGGGCGCGGTTGAGGCGCACGACCTCGTGCTGGTCCTGCGAGGCAAGGCCGCAGTTCAGCCCCGCGAACACGCCCGACGAGGCGCCGCCCGCGCGCCCGAAAAAGGCGTGGGGCAGGGGGTCCAGCGCAGGATGGGTGATGCGGTCAAGCGTCATGGCTCCAGCCCCGGCAGCGGCGGTGCATCGGGCGGCGCAAGGCCGATCACCTTGAACAACCGGCCCATTTCACCCGGATGCGTCAGGCGGCGGTGGGCGGCGACATGGTCGTCCAGCGCCGCGCCCGACAGCCCCGCCGCCAGCGTCCTGGCCCGCGCGGTGATCCCCAGCCGTTCGAGGAACGCCCCCTGCGGCACCACCGCGCTGGCGCGCGCGGGCGGCGCGGCGCGGGCGATGGCGGCGAAATCGACATGCGCGGTCAGGTCGGCCAGCCCCGGCTCGGCCAGCGGGTCCACCGGGCGATGCGCGCGCAGCGCCTGCAACGTGTCGCCGGTGCCGCCGTCCTCGCCGTAGTCGATGAACAGCGCGGCGCCGCCATGGCGGGCGATGCGCGCGCCGATGGCACCGACGATGCCGGGCAGGGCGGGGCAATGCTCGATCACGGTGCCGGGCGGCACGTCGCGCGTCATCACGGCGGGCGGCGGCGCGGTTGCGGCCAGTGCAAGCGCCAGCCGCCCGCCCTGCACCGTGACGACCCGCTCGGCCCAGCCTTCGGGCCTGCGGACGAACTGGCGGACCGGCAGCGCGTCGAGAAATTCGTTGGCGACCAGCAGCAGCGGGCCTTCGGGCAGCGTTCCGATGTCGTCGTGCCACGTGGCACCGGGCAGGCGCTGCGCCTGCGCCTCGCGCAGGGTGGCCGAGGTCTCGACCAGATGCACGGCGACGGCATCACGAAAGCCCGGCACGGCGCGCGTCGCGCGCAGCACGTCGGCCATCAGCGTGCCGCGCCCCGGCCCGGCCTCGGCCAGCACCACGCCTGCGGGCGCGCCCTGATCCTGCCAGACCTGCGCCAGCCAGAGGCCGACCAGTTCGCCGAACATCTGGCTGATCTCGGGCGCGGTGATGAAGTCGCCCGCCTGCCCGAACGGGTCGCGCGTCGCGTAATAGCCGTGCTCGGGGTCCATCAGCGCGGTGGCCATGTAGTCGGCAAGGGTCACCGGACCATGCGCCGCGATGCGCGCGGCCAGCCGCTCGCCCAGCGGCGTCACGGGCGTCGCGGCCAGAACACCAGCGCCAGCCCGACGACGATCATCGGCAGCGACAGCGCCTGCCCCATGGTCAGCCCCCAGCCGTTCCAGTGGAAGGCCAGCCCCAGCGGATTGCCCGGCGAGACGAATTGCGCGTCAGGCTGGCGGACGAATTCCACCAGGAACCGGGCGATCCCGTAGCCCGCGAAGAAGGTGCCGCTGACCGCCCAGACCCGTTTCAGTGCCCCGCCCCGGAACGCCAGCCACAGCAGCAGGGTGCCGAGGACCAGCCCTTCCAGCAGGGCCTCGTATAGCTGGCTGGGGTGGCGCGCGCAGGCGATGGCGGCCAGATGGCCGCAGTCCTGCGCGGCGGCGCCGGGGAAGATCACCCCCCAGGGCAGGTCGGTCGGGCGACCCCAGAGTTCGGCGTTCACAAAATTGGCCAGCCGCCCCAGCAACAGCCCCGGCGGCGTCGCCATGGCGATCAGGTCGGCGACCGGGCCGGGCGCGATCCCTTCGCGGCGGCAGAAGACCAGCGCCGCGATCACCACGCCCGCAAAGCCGCCGTGGAACGACATGCCGCCCTGCCAGACCTTCACGATCGACAGCGGGTCGTCCAGATACTGCCCCGGCTGGTAGAACAGCACGTAACCCAGCCTGCCGCCGATGATGACGCCGAGGATGAGCCAGGTCATCAGCGCCTCGAGCTGCGCCGTGGTCATCGGCGCCCTGGCCTCGGGCCAGATCGCCTCGCGCCGGATCGCGGCCCGCGCCAGCCACCAGCCCAGCAGGATGCCGGTGATATAGGCCAGCGCATACCAGCGCAGCGCGAAATGGAAGCCGCCCAGGTCGATGCTGAACACGTCGGGCGAGATGTTCGGAAAGGGAATGCCGCTCATGGGTTCTGGGTAAGCGCGCCGGTGCGAAAGTCAATCGCGGAAGCGCGCGGGTCGGGGGCAAGCGCATTTGCCGACCATGCAGCGGGTGGCCCGCAGGTTTCCCCCTTCGGGCGTGCGCAGCACGACCGGCGCCCGCCCCGCCCCCCAGGGCGTGCGCATCCGCGCCCACCCTCGGTGCGGGCGCCGGTCATGCTGCCCCACCGTTGCACCACGCGGGGAGGCGCGGCGGGCATGTGCGATTGGCCTGGTGCATCGTCATTGCGAGGCGCAGCCGAAGCAACCCCGACCGCTCGCGCACGACATCGGGGTTGCTTCGTCGGCTTCGCCTCCTCGCAATGACGGGACATGCCGTGCGCCCGATTCCCTTGCGGGCGGGCGCGCGCCGCGAATCCGGCGCCGCCGTGACGGATGCCGCGCGGGCCGCCCCTCCGGCGGGCGGTCCCGGTGCAGGGGCCGGGCGGCCGGATTCGGGGTCTCCGGAACCCCGCCCCGTATGTTGACCCTGACCGGGGCGCGGTCTAGAGAACCGCTGAGCCAATCGCGCCGTCACGGCGGTGCGCCAGCCTGCGAAAGGAACACCCGATGGATGCCGGTTTCCTCAGGGAATATCTGCCGATCCTGCTTTTCCTGGGTCTGGCGGTCGTGATCGGTCTGGTGCTGGTCCTTGCCTCGGTCATCGTCGCGGTGCGCAACCCGGACCCGGAAAAGGTCTCGGCCTACGAATGCGGCTTCAACGCCTTCGACGATGCGCGGATGAAGTTCGACGTGCGCTTCTATCTGGTCTCGATCCTGTTCATCATCTTCGATCTGGAAGTGGCGTTCCTGTTTCCCTGGGCGGTGGCCTTCGGCGACATCGGCATGATCGGCTTCTGGTCGATGATCGCCTTTCTCGTGATCCTGACGGTCGGTTTCGCCTATGAATGGCGCAAGGGGGCGCTGGAGTGGCAATGATGGATACCGCAATCCCGACCGGCGCCAACAGCGCCGGGCCCGACCGCGAGGTTGCCACCCGCGCCATCAACGACGCCCTGCAGGACCGCGGCTTTCTGGTCACCTCGACCGCCGACATGGTCAACTGGGCGCGCACCGGCAGCCTGCACTGGATGACCTTCGGCCTGGCCTGCTGCGCCATCGAGATGATGCAGGTGTCGATGCCGCGCTACGACGTGGAACGCTTCGGCATGGCGCCGCGCGCCTCGCCCCGGCAGTCGGATCTGATGATCGTCGCGGGCACGCTGACCAACAAGATGGCGCCCGCCCTGCGCAAGGTCTACGACCAGATGCCCGAGCCGCGCTATGTGCTGAGCATGGGGTCCTGCGCCAACGGCGGCGGCTATTACCATTACAGCTATTCCGTGGTGCGCGGCTGCGACCGTATCGTGCCGGTCGATGTCTATGTCCCCGGCTGCCCGCCGACCGCCGAGGCGCTGCTTTACGGCCTCTTGCAGTTGCAGCGCAAGATTCGCCGCACCGGAACCATCACCCGCTGAGGCGGGGCCGCCCGCCACAGCCTGAGAGGGGTGCCATGACCGAGGCCCAGACCCTGCCCGACACCGACACCACCACCGAGGCGCTGGCCGAGCTGGGCCAGCACATCGCCCAGCGGCTGGGTGATGCGGTCCTCGGGCAGGAAATCGCCTTCGGCGAACTGACGCTGACCGTCGCGGCCACGCGCATCGTGCAGGTGGCCGGGTTCCTCAAATCCGACCCGACCTGCGCCTTTTCCACGCTCGTCGACATCACCGCCGCCGACTGGCCGGGCCGGGCGGAACGGTTCGAGGTGATCTATCACTTCCTGTCGATGTACCGGAACCACCGCATCCGCGTGAAGGCCGGGGTCGCCGACGGCACGATCCTGCCCTCGATCATCGAGGTGCACCCCTCGGCCAACTGGTTCGAGCGCGAGATATTCGACATGTTCGGCATCGCCTTCTCGGGCCATCCCGACCTGCGCCGCCTGCTGACCGACTACGGCTTTCGCGGCCATCCGATGCGCAAGGATTTCCCGACCACCGGCCATGTCGAGGTCCGCTACGACGAGGTGCAGAAGCGCGTGGTCTACGAACCCGTCTCGCTGGTGCAGGAATACCGTCAGTTCGACTTCATGAGCCCGTGGGAAGGGGCGAAATACATCCTTCCGGGCGACGAAAAGAACGACGCGGGCAAGGCGCAGGCGTGAGCGAGCCGGTGCTCCTTTACGGTGTGGGTGCGACCAAGGCGGGCACGTCGTGGTTCTACCGCATGTTGAAGGATCACCCCGAATGTGCGGTGCCCGAGGTGAAGGAAGCGCATTACTGGGACACGTTCGACCCCGCCGCCCGCGCGCAGCAGGTCGACAGCTTCCGCAGGCAGATCACCGCCCTGCGCGCCGCCGCCGCGCGCGAACGGGTGGCGCCGGGCAGGGCGTGGCGGGCCGCCAATCTCGAACGATACGCGGATGATCTTGCGGCGCTGGTGGCCATCCTCGAAGGCGAGCGCACCGGCGACCGGCTTTACCGCGACTGGCTGATGTCGGGCGCGGCGGGCAAGCGGCTGGTGGCCGACATCACGCCCGCCTACGGCCTGTTGCCGCCCGAGACCCTGCGCCGCATGGACGGTGTCGGCCCGCGCGCGCTGTTCGTCTATCTGGTGCGCGATCCGGTGGCGCGGCTGTGGTCGCATGTGCGGATGCTGGCGCAGCGGCAACTGGCGGCGGGCGGCGATCTTGCCCGGCAGGCGGGCCGGATCATGCGGCGGATTCTCGACCGGGGCGAGCCGCAGCATGTTCTCGTGCGCGGCGACTATCCGGCGGCACATGCGCGCCTGAGCGGGGCCGTTGCGGCGGATCGCCTGCGCGTCGAATATTGTGAACGCCTCTACACCGAGGCCGGTCAGCGCGACATGGCGCAATTCCTGGGGATAGGCTATCATCCCGCCGACGCGACGCGCCGGGTGCATGAAGGGCCGGGGATCACGCTGCCCGCCGATCTCGCGGCGCGGGCGGCACGGATGCTTGCCGGACACTACGCCTGGGCGGCGCGCACGCTCGGGCCTTTGCCGCAGGCGTGGCAGGACAATCTGGCGCTGGCCAGCAGACACGGAGCTTGACCATGGACGGGGATCTGCGCCGCAACACCTATGACGACCACTCGACCGACTTCGAGACGGGCGAGCAGAAGATCCGCAACTTCAACATCAACTTCGGCCCGCAACACCCTGCGGCGCACGGGGTTCTGCGGCTGGTGCTGGAGCTTGACGGCGAGATCGTCGAACGGGTCGATCCGCATATCGGCCTGCTGCATCGCGGCACCGAAAAGCTGATGGAGACGCGCACCTACCTGCAGAACCTGCCCTATCTGGACCGGCTGGATTACGTCGCGCCGATGAATCAGGAACATGCCTGGTGCATGGCCATCGAAAAGCTGACCGGCACCGAGGTGCCGCGCCGCGCGAGCCTGATCCGGGTGCTCTATTCGGAAATCGGCCGGCTACTGAACCACCTGCTCAACGTCACCACGCAGGCGATGGACGTGGGCGCGCTGACGCCGCCCCTGTGGGGCTTCAAGGCGCGCGAGGAACTGATGGTGTTCTACGAACGCGCATCCGGCGCGCGGCTCCACGCCGCCTATTTCCGCCCCGGCGGGGTCCATCAGGACCTGCCGCCCGAGCTGATCGACGACATCGAAAAATGGACGGAAGGTTTCCCCGAGCTGCTGGACGACATCGAGCTGCTGCTGACGGAAAACCGCATCTTCAAGCAGCGCAACGTCGACATCGGCGTGGTGACCGAGGATGACATCCAGAAATGGGGCTTCTCGGGCGTCATGGTGCGCGGATCGGGTCTCGCCTGGGACCTGCGGCGCGCGCAACCCTATGAATGCTACGACGAATTCGACTTCAGGATCCCGGTGGGCAAGAACGGCGACTGCTACGACCGCTATCTGGTCCGGCTGGCCGAGATGCGCGAATCGAACAAGATCATGAAGCAGGCCTGCGAGAAGCTGCGCGAACCGTCCGCACAGACCGACGTGCTGGCGCGCGGCAAGATCACGCCGCCGACGCGCGGGGACATGAAGACCTCGATGGAAGCGCTGATCCATCACTTCAAGCTTTATACCGAAGGCTTCCACGTCCCCGCAGGCGAGGTCTACGCCGCCGTCGAGGCCCCCAAGGGCGAGTTCGGCGTCTACATGATCGCCGACGGCACCAACCGCCCCTACCGCGCCAAGCTGCGCGCGCCGGGCTTCCCGCACCTGCAGGCGATGGACTACATCTGCCGGGGCCACCAGCTTGCCGACATCTCGGCGATCCTCGGCTCGCTGGACATCGTCTTCGGCGAGGTGGACCGCTGATGGCGCGGCTGGCCGGTCTTGCGGTGCTGGCGCTGGCCCTTGGCGGCTGCGCGCCGATGCTGCCCTATCTCGACGGCGGACCCGCCGCCGGGGCAACCCCCGCCGCGCCGCCGCCGCCCGCCACCCCGCGCGAGCGGCTGGTCGAGGCGATCGAGGCCAACGGCTGCCTGCTGACCGCCGACAATGCCGCCACGATCCAGATGCGCGCGAATCTCGGCCGCGAGGAACTGGCCACCGTCATCCAGCAGTTGCGGGAAGCCGGACAGGTCGAGGCCGCCGCACCCGGAACGATCCGGCTGCTCTCACAACATTGCATCTGACCTTCACCAACCGCGCGGGCGGGACCATCGCCCGGACGCCAGATTTCGGACCCTGACGATGCTGCGCAGACTTCACCACGACCAGCCCGCTTCCTTTGCCTTCACCCCCGCCAACCAGGCCTGGGCCGAGGCCGAGATGCGCAAGTATCCCGAGGGGCGGCAGGCCAGTGCCGTGATCGCGCTGCTGTTTCGCGCGCAGGAACAGGAAGGCTGGGTCACGAAGCCGATGATCGAGCATGTCGCCGACATGCTCGACATGCCGCGTATCCGGGTGCTTGAGGTGGCGACCTTCTACACGATGCTGCACCTGCATCCGGTGGGGTCGGTCGCGCATGTGCAGGTCTGCGGCACCCTGTCGTGCCTGCTGTGCGGGTCCGAAGACCTGATTTCCGTCTGCAAGGCGAAGATCGCGCCGGAACCGCGGCAACTGTCGGCGGACGGGCGGTTTTCCTGGGAAGAGGTCGAATGTCTGGGCGCCTGCGCGAACGCGCCGATGATCCAGATCGGCAAGGATTATTACGAGGACCTGACCGCCGAGCGCCTCGAATGGCTGCTCGACGAACTGGCCGCAGGGCGCCAGCCGCTGCCGGGGCCGCAGAACGGGCGCTATGCGGCGGAACCTCTGGGCGGGCTGACCACGCTGAAGGACTACGAGGCGGGCCGGGCGCCGCACAACGCCGCCGTCACGCTGGCCGTGGAACGCGGCGACGGCATGAAGCGCATCGACGGCACCGAAGTGCCGCTGCTGACGCCCTGGCTGACGAAGGGCGCGAACCACAACCCCGGCGCTGCCGCTGCTGCGGCACCTGCGGCCCCGGCCCCCGCGCCCAGGGTCGAGGGTGAAAAGCTCAAGCCCGTCCGCAAGCCCGGCCCGGCCCCGAAGAAGCCCGCCGCCGCCCCGGCGCCCGCTGCCGCCGCAGGCGAAGGCCGCAAGCCCGAGGGCATTGCCGCCCCGCGCGGCGGGCAGGCCGATGATCTCAAGGAAATCGAGGGGATCGGCCCGGCGCTTGAGCGGCTGTGTCACGAGATGGGCATCTTCCATTTCGACCAGATCGCCGCCTGGGGGCCGGAGGAAATCGCGTGGATGGACGGCAACCTCAAGGGGTTCCGTGGCCGCATCAGCCGCGACAAATGGGTGGCGCAGGCAAAGCTCATCGTGGACGAGGGGCTTGAAGCCTTCCGCATCCGCGCCAAGACCAACGATTACTGAACCCGATGGCCGGGCGCAGCGAGAACGACGAACGCGACGCGCGCGAGGGACGACGGGTGATGATCGTCCTCGCCGGGACCGGGATTCTCTGGGTGCTGGCGACCGAGATCGGCAAGACCTACGACTGGCCGATGCGTGTCTCGGCCTTCTTCGACATCCTCGCGCTGGCGGGCTTTGCGCTGGGGCTGTGGATGACGTATCAGCTCTGGCGACGCCGTGGCGGCACAGACCGTAACGATGGCCGGAACGACTAGGGGACAGGGCACATGCTCAGCGATCAGGACCGGATATTCACCAACATCTACGGGATGCACGACCGCTCGCTGAAGGGCGCGATGGCGCGCGGCCACTGGGACGGCACGAAGGGCATCCTCGAAAAGGGCCGCGACTGGATCATCAACGAGATGAAGGCATCGGGCCTGCGCGGGCGCGGCGGTGCCGGGTTCCCGACCGGGCTGAAATGGTCGTTCATGCCCAAGGAATCGGATGGTCGCCCGGCCTATCTGGTGGTGAACGGCGACGAATCCGAACCCGGCACCTGCAAGGACCGTGAAATCATGCGGCACGAACCGCATACGCTGGTCGAGGGCAGCCTGATCGCCGGTTTCGCCATGGGCGCCCATGCGGGCTACATCTACCTGCGCGGCGAATTCATCCGCGAGCGCGAGGCCCTGCAGACCGCCATCGACGAGGCCTATGACGCCGGGCTGCTGGGCCGCAATGCCTGCGGTTCGGGCTGGGACTTCGACCTCTATCTCGCGCATGGCGCGGGCGCCTATATCTGCGGCGAGGAAACCGCGCTGCTCGAAAGCCTTGAAGGCAAGAAGGGGATGCCGCGCATGAAGCCGCCGTTCCCGGCGGGGGCGGGGCTGTATGGCTGCCCGACCACGGTGAACAACGTCGAATCGATCGCGGTGGCGCCGACCATCCTGCGAAGGGGCGCGGCCTGGTTCACGCAGTTCGGGCGGCCGAACAATTCGGGGACCAAGCTGTTCGCCATCTCGGGCCATGTGAACAACCCCTGCGTGGTCGAAGAGGAAATGTCGATCCCGTTCAAGGAGTTGATCGACCGCCACGCGGGCGGGATTCGCGGCGGCTGGAAGAACCTCAAGGCGGTGATCCCCGGCGGTTCCTCGGTCCCGGTGCTGCGCGCCGAGACCATGGAAGAGGCGATCATGGATTTCGACTGGCTGCGCGAAAAGCGCTCGGGCCTGGGCACGGCGGCGGTGATCGTGATGGATCAGTCGACCGACATCATCAAGGTGATCGCCCGTATCTCGGCCTTCTACAAGCACGAAAGCTGCGGCCAGTGCACGCCGTGCCGCGAGGGCACCGGCTGGATGATGCGGGTCATGGACCGCTTTGTTCAGGGCAAGGCCGACGTGGCCGAGATCGACCAGCTTTACGACGTGTCCACCAAGATCGAGGGCCACACGATCTGCGCGCTCGGCGATGCGGCGGCCTGGCCGGTGCAGGGCCTGATCCGCGCCTTCCGCGACGAGATCGAGGACCGGCTGGGCGGCGGCGCGCTGCGCGTCGCGGCGGAATAGGGCGGCGGGGCAGGGCGTCATTGCGAGGCGAAGCCGAAGCAACCTCGACCGCTTGCGCGATGCCCTCGGGGTTGCTTCGTCGCCTGCGGCTCCTCGCAATGACGGGGGGCTTGTGAACGCAGCCGAAGCAACCCCGACCGCTCACACACACCATCGAGGTTGCTTCGTCGCCTTCGGCTCCTCGCAATGACGGGGGCCACGTCATTGCGAACGAAGTGAAGCAACTCCGAACGCTTGCGGCGCGGTCTGCTATTGCATAACCGGCGGCGTGGCGGCGACCTTGCGGGCAACAACCGCGAGCAGCAACGGAAACCTTCGTCATGTCCCGATTCCCGGCATTTCTGGCAGCAACGCTTGTCGCCGCGCTGGCCGCGCCCGCGCTGGCCGACCGGGTGCCTCTGGCGCAGCAGACCGCGATCACCGACGGGCTGATCGCCACCGCCATCGCCTACGAGATCGGCGAGCGCTGCGATACGATCGATGCGCGCACGCTGCGCGGGCTGGCGTTCCTCGGCTCGCTGCGCCAGCAGGCGCAGCGCATGGGCTACAGCGCTCGCGAGATCGAGCAGTTCATGAACGACCGGACCGAAAAGACCCGGCTCGAGGCGCTGGCCTGGCAGCGGTTCGCGGAACTTGGCGGCCACCGGGATGAATCGGCCAGCTTCTGCGCCGTCGGCCGCGCCCAGATGGCGGCAGGCAGCCAGATCGGCCAGCTTCTGCGCTGAACCGGGGCGCCCGCCAGCCCGGCAATCGGCCTATTCCGTCATTGCGAGGAGGCGCAGCCGACGAAGCAACCCCGATGTTGTTTGCGAGCGGTCGGGGTTGCTTCGCCTTGCGGCTCGCAATGACGATTACCAACCCCCGTCACCCGCGTGGAGCCGCAGGCGACGCGGCAACCCCGAAGCTCATGCGCAACAGGTCGGGGTCACGTTGGCTGCGCCTCGCGGGTGACGGTTTGTTGAGCGCCGACGCCGTGACCCGCCCCGCGCTCAACAATCGCCGCGCGGCGGCATGAACCTTCTGGAACATCCCGCACACTCGGGTTAGAACCCCGGCCAACAGTCCGGGGCCTGCGCCTCCAGCCAGCCGCTCCGGGTCAGACAAGGGACGAGGAGTGCGCCATGGCCGATCCGGCGAGCGATCTGCGCAAGATCAGCATTGATGGCAAGGTCGTCGAAGTGCCCGCCAGCATGGTGCTCATCCAGGCCTGCGAGGTCGCGGGCGTCGAGATTCCGCGATTCTGCTACCATGAACGGCTGTCGATCGCGGGCAACTGCCGCATGTGTCTGGTCGAGGTCGTCGGCGGCCCGCCCAAACCCGCTGCCTCCTGCGCGATGCAGGTGCGCGACCTGCGCCCCGGCCCCAACGGCGAGCCGCCGCAGGTCAAGACCAACTCGCCCATGGTGAAGAAGGCGCGCGAAGGCGCGATGGAATTCCTGCTGATAAACCACCCGCTCGACTGCCCGATCTGCGATCAGGGCGGCGAATGCGACCTGCAGGATCAGGCTATGGCCTACGGCGTGGACTTCAGCCGCTACCGCGAACCCAAGCGCGGCCTGCCCGATCTGGACCTCGGGCCGCTGATCGCCACCAACATGACCCGCTGCATCTACTGCACCCGCTGCGTGCGCTTCACCACCGAAGTGGCCGGGCTGGACCAGTGGGGCACCCTTGGCCGCGGCGAGGACACCCGCATCGCGACCTACGACAACGAGATGCACGAAATCGCCCGTGGTGGCGACAACGAGGTATCCGCCGCGCTGACGGCGGTGGTCGATTCGAACCTGTCGGGCAACGTCATCGACCTGTGCCCGGTGGGCGCGCTCACGTCGAAACCCTATGCCTTCACCGCCCGCCCGTGGGAGCTGACCAAGACCGAATCCATCGACGTGATGGATGCGCTGGGGTCGAACATCCGCATCGACACCAAGGGGCGGCAGGTCATGCGCATCCTGCCGCGCAACCATGACGGCGTGAACGAGGAATGGATCGGCGACAAGGCGCGCTTCGTCTATGACGGGCTGACCCGCCAGCGCCTTGACGTGCCCTACATCCGTGAAGGCGGCCGCCTGCGCCGCGCCACCTGGCCCGAGGCGCTGGCCGCCGCTGCCGCCGCGATGAAGGGCCGCAAGGTCGCCGGGCTGGTCGGCGATCTGGTGCCGGTCGAGGCCGCGTTCAGCCTCAAGGCGCTGGTCGAGGGGCTGGGCGGCCATGTCGAATCGCGCACCGACGGCGCGCGGCTGCCTGCGGGCAACCGCTCGGCCTATGTCGGCAACGCGCGGGTGGAGGAGATCGACACCGCGAAACGCATCCTTGTCATCGGCGCCAACCCGCGCGACGAGGCGCCGGTGCTGAACGCCCGTATCCGCAAGGCGTGGCTCGCGGGCGCGCGGGTTGCGGTGATCGGGCCTGCGGGCGATCTGACCTATGACTACGACCATCCCGGCGATGATCGCGCCGCGCTGATGAAGCTGGCGCTGTCCGACCTGTCGGACTGGCACGGCATGGGCGGCGTGGTGATCGTCGGCCAGGGCGCCCTGTCCGAGGCCGACGGCGAGGCGGTGCTGGGCCATGCGATGCAGGTGGCCGGGAAGGCGCAGGCGAAGCTGCTGGTGCTGCACACCGCCGCCGCGCGGGTGGGTGCGCTGGATGTGGGCGCCGTCACCGACGGCGGGATCGCGGCGGCGGTCGACGGCGCCGAAGTGATCTTCAACCTTGGCGCGGACGAAATCGACATCGCGCGCGGTGACGATGGCGGGCCGTTCGTGATCTATCAGGGCAGCCACGGCGACCGGGGCGCGCATCGCGCCGACATCATCCTGCCCGCCGCCGCCTGGACGGAAGAGGGCGGCATCTTCGTGAACACCGAAGGGCGCCCGCAACTGGCGCAGCGCGCGGGCCTTCCACCCGGTGACGCGCGCGAGAACTGGGCGATCCTGCGCGCGCTTTCCGGCGAACTGGGCGCGGCGCTGCCCTGGGACAGCCTGCAGGCGTTGCGCGCGGCGCTGTTTGCGGCGCATCCGCACATGCAGGCGCTGGACGAGGTGCCCGACAACGGCTGGAACCCGGTCGGCGCCGGTGCGCTGGGGGCGGCGACGTTCCGGCTGGCGGTAGCGGACCATTATCTCACCAACCCGGTGGCGCGGGCATCGGCACGCATGGCGGAACTGAGCGCGGGCGAGATCGCGCGCCGCCGGGCACCCGTGGCGGCCGAGTGATCCGGGTGGCCGCCGCCATGACAGCCACGCTTGTCGCGCTTGCGGCCTGCGATGCCCCGCCGCCTGCAGCGGGCGGGGTGGAGTATCTCGGCATCGAGACCCGGCTCATGGACGGCGACCTGGTGAATTTTCATGTGCGGATGCGCGGCACGTCCGACCCGGATTCGGTCGTGGCCTATGCACGCTGCGCCGCAGCGGGCTATACGCTGATCCGTGGCTACGGATTCGCGCGCCATGTGCGCACATTGACCGACCGGCGCTCTGGTATCCTGAGCGCGGATGCGGTTTACACCATCTCGCCCGCGCTGCCGCGCGGTTCACGCACGATCGACGCCGAAGTGGTGGCGCGGGCCTGCCGACAGGCAGGCATTCCGACGGTATGACGCAGAACGGATTGACAGGGGCCTGACAGCATATGGTCGCATTCTTCACCCAGAACCCGTTCGGGATCGTGCTGCTGATCCTCGGGCAGGCGCTGCTGATCCTGGTGCCGCTGCTGATCGCGCTGGCGTTCCTGATGTATGTCGACCGCAAGGTCTGGGCGGCGGTGCAGATGCGGCGCGGCCCGAACGTCGTCGGACCCTGGGGCCTGCTGCAGAGCTTTGCCGACTTCATCAAGTATATCGTCAAGGAAATCGTGATCCCGGCGGGGGCCGACCGGGCGGTGTTCATCATCGCGCCGCTGCTCACCTTCGTCGTCGCGGTCATTGCCTGGGCGGTGATCCCGTTCAATCCGGGCTGGGTGCTGGCCGATGTGAACGTGGCGGTGCTCTACGTTCTCGCCATCTCGTCGCTGGGTGTCTACGGCGTCATCATGGGCGGCTGGGCGTCGAACTCGAAATATGCGTTCCTGGGCGCGCTGCGCTCGGCGGCGCAGATGATCTCGTACGAGGTCTCGATGGGCCTCATCATCATCGGGGTGATCCTGTCCACCGGATCGCTGAACTTCGGCGAGATCGTGCGCGCGCAGGAGGGCGGCTACGGGCTGTTCAACTGGTACTGGCTGCCGCATCTGCCGATGGTGGTGCTGTTCTTCGTGGCGGCACTGGCCGAGACCAGCCGCCCGCCCTTCGACCTGCCCGAGGCCGAAACCGAGCTGGTTGCCGGTTTCTTCGTCGAATATTCTTCGACCCCGTTCCTGCTCTACATGATCGGCGAGCTGATGAACGTGGTACTCATGTGCGCGCTGCTCTCGATCCTGTTCTTCGGCGGCTGGCTGTCGCCGATTCCGGGCCTGCCGGACGGCGTGCTGTGGCTGATCGCCAAGATGGCGTTCTGGTTCTTCATGTTCGCCATGGTGAAGGCGATCATTCCCCGCTACCGCTACGACCAGCTCATGCGGCTGGGCTGGAAGGTCATGCTGCCGCTGTCGCTCGGCTGGGTGCTGATCGTGGCGTTCCTTGCGAAATTTGAAGTGTTCGGCGGCTTCTGGGCCCGCTGGGCGTTGGGGGCCTGAGATGACGCAGATCGACTATACCCGCGCAGCCAAGTATTTCCTGCTCTGGGACATGTGGCTGGGCTTCAAGGTCGGCTTCAAGCAGTTCTTCCGCCCCAAGGAAACCGTGAACTACCCGCACGAACGCGGGCCGCTGTCGCCGCGCTTTCGCGGCGAACACGCGCTGCGCCGCTATCCCAACGGCGAGGAGCGCTGCATCGCCTGCAAGCTGTGCGAGGCCGTCTGTCCCGCGCAGGCGATCACCATCGACGCCGAACCGCGCGAGGACGGCAGCCGCCGCACCACGCGCTACGACATCGACATGACGAAATGCATCTACTGCGGCTTCTGCCAGGAGGCCTGCCCCGTCGATGCCATCGTGCAGGGGCCGAATTTCGAGTTCGCCACCGAGACCCGCGAGGAGCTTTTCTACGACAAGGCCAAGCTGCTCGACAACGGCGAACGCTGGGAGGCCCAGATCGCCCGCAACATCGAGATGGACGCCCCCTACCGCTGAGCACTGCTCAGGAGCCGTGCCCCGACGAGGACATCAGCCAATGACCGCCGCAGCCTTTACCTTCTATCTCTTCTCGCTCTCGGTGCTGGCCGGGGGGCTGATGACCGTGCTTGCCCGCAACCCGGTGCATTCGGTGCTCTGGCTCATCCTGACCTTCATCTCGGCGGCGGGGCTGTTCGTGCTGCTCGGCGCCGAATTCGTGGCGATGCTGCTGGTCATCGTCTATGTCGGCGCGGTCATGGTGCTGTTCCTGTTCGTGACCATGATGCTCGACGTGGATTTCGCCACGCTCAAGGGCGAGATGGCGCGTTACATGCCGTTGGCGCTGTTCATCGGCGTGGTCATCCTGCTGCAGTTCGCCGTGGCCTACGGAAGCTGGGCCATCGCGCCGGGCACCGAGACGCGCGTGGCGGCGCCGGCGGGGGCGATGGAAAACACCCGCGCGCTGGGCGTGCTGCTTTATGACCGTTACTTCCTGCTGTTCCAGCTTGCCGGGCTGGTGCTGCTGGTGGCGATGATCGGCGCCATCGTGCTGACCCTGCGCCACCGCACCGACATCAAGCGGCAGGACGTGATCGCGCAGATGATGCGCGATCCCAAGACCGCCATCGAGATGCTGGACGTGAAGCCGGGGCAGGGGCTGTGACCCTGCCGCGCGGCACCAACGACAATCGGGTGCAACGCCCGGAGGGACAGAGATGATCGGACTGGAACATTACCTGATGGTGGCGGGCGCGCTGTTCGTGATCGGCGTCTTCGGCCTGTTCCTCAACCGCAAGAACGTCATCATCATGCTGATGTCGCTGGAGCTGATCCTGCTGGCGGTGAACATCAACCTGGTCAGCTTCTCGTCGTTCCTCGGCGATCTGATCGGGCAGGTGTTCACGATCTTCGTGCTCACCGTCGCCGCTGCCGAGGCGGCGATCGGGCTGGCGATCCTCGTGCTGTTCTTCCGCAACCGCGGCACCATCGACGTTGAAGATGTCAACATGATGAAGGGCTGAGGCGTGGCGAAGGTGGGCGATGTGAACGTGTTCAGGCTGCGGGTGGTGAAAGTCCGCGACCGCCAGCTTGACCTCGTCTGCGAGGAATGCGGCACCGAAGGCTCGGCCCCGGTGGAAGAATTTCAGTCAACGCGCTGCGGCTCGGCCCGGTGCGGCTCAAGTCAGGGCAGGGCCGAATGATGGTAAGCGTCATCCTCTTTGCGCCGCTGGTCGGCGCCATCATCGGCGGCTTCGGCTGGCGCATCATCGGCGAACAGGGGGCACAGTGGCTGACCACGGGGCTGCTGTTCCTTGCGCTGGTGCTGTCCTGGGTGGTGTTCCTCGGCTTCGACGGCAATGCCTACACGGTCGAGATCGGCCGCTGGATCGTCTCGGGCGAGCTGGATACGAGCTGGTCGATCCGCATCGACCGGCTGTCGGCGACGATGCTGGTCGTGGTCACCTCGGTCTCGGCCCTCGTGCACCTCTATTCCTTCGGCTACATGGCCCATGACGACAATTTTGGCGATCTGCCCTACAAGGCGCGGTTCTTCGCCTATCTGTCGTTCTTCACCTTCGCCATGCTGGCGCTGGTCACCGCCGACAACATCCTGCAACTGTTCTTCGGCTGGGAGGGCGTGGGCCTCGCCTCATACCTGCTGATCGGCTTCTACTTCCGCAAGCCGAGCGCGAATGCTGCGGCGATCAAGGCGTTCGTCGTGAACCGGGTGGGGGATTTCTCGTTCGGTCTGGGCATCTACGCGCTGTTCCTGATGACCGGGTCGCTGACCTTCGACAACATCTTCGCCGCCGCCTCGACGCTGGGGGGCGAGGAGATGCGCTTTCTCTGGCGCGACTGGAACGCCGCCGAGGTGATCGGCTTCCTGCTGTTCATCGGCGCGATGGGCAAGTCGGCGCAGATCTTCCTGCACACCTGGCTGCCCGACGCGATGGAGGGGCCGACGCCGGTGTCCGCCCTGATCCACGCCGCGACCATGGTGACGGCGGGCGTGTTCCTGATGGTGCGCATGTCGCCGGTGCTGGAATTCGCGCCGCACGCCAAGATGTTCGTCGTCTTCATCGGCGCCACCACGGCCTTCATGGCCGCGACCATCGGCCTCGTGCAGAACGACATCAAGCGGGTGATCGCCTATTCGACCTGTTCGCAGCTTGGCTACATGTTCGTGGCCGCCGGGTCGGGCGTCTACGGCGCGGCGATGTTCCACCTGTTCACCCATGCCTTCTTCAAGGCGCTGCTGTTCCTTGGCGCGGGTTCGGTGATCGTGGCGATGCACCACGAACAGGACATGCGCAATTACGGCGGGTTGCGAAAGAAGCTGCCGGTGACGTTCTGGACCATGCTCGTCGGCACGCTGGCCATCACCGGGGTCGGGATTCCCTTTACCCAGATCGGTTTTGCCGGGTTCCTGTCGAAGGACGCGGTGATCGAGGGTGCCTTTGCGGGCGGCGGCGCCTATGCGTTCTGGATGCTGGTGATCGCGGCGGCCATGACCAGCTTCTATTCCTGGCGGCTGATGTTCATGACCTTCTGGGGCCGCCAGCGCGGCGACGCCCATGCGCATGACCACGCGAAGGAAAGCCCGCTGTCGATGACCGTGCCGCTGGTCGTGCTGGCCGTGGGCGCCGCAGTCGCGGGGATGATCTGGTATGGCGATTTCTTCGGCGATGTCGCGCGGGTCGCGGGCTTCTTCGGCGCCGCGCTGCCGGACGGCGAATCCGTGCTCGAGGCTGCCCACCATGTGCCCGGCTGGGTAAAGGTCAGCCCCTTCGTCGCCATGGTCGTGGGCCTGCTGCTGGCGGTCTGGATGTATCTGATCCACACCGATGTTCCGGCAAAGCTGGTCGCGGCGGGACGGCCCTTCTACCTGTTCCTGCTGAACAAGTGGTATTTCGACGAACTCTACGACTGGCTGTTCGTGCGCGGCGCGAACTGGGTCGGTCGTGTGTTGTGGAAGCGCGGTGACGGCAGCGCCATCGACGGGACCGTGAACGGCATTTCCATGGGGATCGTGCCCTTCTTCACCCGCGTGAACGCGCGGGCGCAGTCGGGCTTCCTCTTTACCTACGCCTTCGCCATGGTGCTGGGCTTTGCCCTGTTCCTGGCCTGGATCACGCTCAGCGGAGGGGCGAACTGATGAGCAACCTGCTTTCGCTCACCACCTTCATCCCGCTCCTGGGCGCGGCGATCCTCGCGCTGTTCCTGCGCGGCGACGACGCTGCCGCGCAGTCGAATGCGAAATGGGTGGCCTTCGCCACCACGGCGTTCACCTTCATCGTGTCGCTGTTCATCCTTGCCGGATTCGACCGCTCGGCCATCGGCTTCCAGATGGTCGAGGAACGCGAATGGATCGGCGGGCTGACCTACAAGATGGGGGTCGACGGCATCTCGCTGGTGCTGGTGCTGCTGACGACCTTCATCATGCCGCTGGTGATCGGCGCCTGCTGGGGCGTCACCAACCGCGTCAAGGAATACATGATCGCCTTCCTGATCCTCGAGACGCTGATGCTCGGGGTGTTCATGGCGCTGGACCTGGTGCTGTTCTACCTGTTCTTCGAGGGCCAGCTCATCCCGATGTTCCTCATCATCGGCATCTGGGGCGGCAAGGAGCGCATCTACGCGGCGTTCAAGTTCTTCCTCTACACCTTCCTCGGCTCGGTGCTGATGCTCGTGGCCATGATGGCGATCTGGGTGACGACCGGGACGACCGACATCGCGCATCTCTACATGGTCTCGGGCATGACGCCCGACCAGATCGCGGTCTATGCGGCCGAAATCGGGCGTTCGGCGGAAGAGGTGGCGCGCTACCAGATCGCCTCGGACCCGGTGAACGTGCTGGGGCTGACCATTCCGGGCGGCTTGCAGACGCTGTTCTGGCTGGCGTTCTTCGCCTCCTTCGCGGTGAAGCTGCCGATGTGGCCGGTGCATACCTGGCTGCCCGATGCGCACGTCCAGGCGCCGACCGCCGGGTCGGTGGTGCTGGCCTCGATCCTGCTGAAGATGGGCGGCTACGGCTTTGTCCGCTTCTCGCTGCCGATGTTCCCCATAGCGTCGGAACTGATCGGGCCGTTCATGCTGTGGCTGGGCGCCATCGCCATCGTCTACACCTCGCTGGTGGCGCTGGTGCAGGAGAACATGAAGAAGCTGATCGCCTATTCGTCGGTGGCCCATATGGGTTACGTCACCATCGGCGTGTTCGCGGCCAACCAGCAGGGCCTTGACGGCGCGGTGTTCCAGATGCTCAGCCACGGCTTCGTGTCGGGCGCGCTGTTCCTGATCGTCGGCGTGATCTACGACCGGATTCACACGCTGGATATCGACGCCTACGGCGGCCTCGTGAACCGGATGCCGGTCTATGCGCTGGTCTACATGTTCTTCACCATGGCAAACCTCGGCCTGCCCGGCACCTCGGGCTTCGTCGGCGAATTCCTGACCCTCGTGGCCGTCTTCAAGGCCAACACCTGGGTCGCCTTCGTCGCGGCCACCGGCGTGATCCTGTCGGCGTCCTACGCTTTGTGGCTGTATCGGCGCATCGTGCTGGGTGATCTCATCAAGGAGAGCCTGCGCGCCATCACCGACATGAGCCGCCGCGAGAAGCTGATCTTCGCGCCGCTGGTCGCCATGACGCTGCTTCTGGGTGTGTGGCCGAGCCTTGCCATCGACCTCATCTCCACGACCACGACCCAGCTTGTCTCGCAGGTGGACTCGGCCACATCCATGGCCGCAGCCGCCGGCCAGATGGCCCTGAACTGAGGACCCTCACGATGTTTGCAGCCGACTTCCGCATCATCCTGCCCGAGGCGATCCTTGCGATCTGGGCCATGGGCGCGCTGATCGCCGCCGCCTGGACCGTGAAGGACGCGGCCACGCGGGCGCTGACCTGGGCGACCGCCGCGCTCATGCTGGCGCTGGCGCTCTGGATCGGGACGGGCACCGGGGTGGACAGCGCCTTCGACGGGTCCTTCGTCGACGACCGCTTCGCGCGGTTTGCGAAGGTGGCGATCCTGTTGATCTCGGCCTCGATCCTGCTGATGGGCGAGGGCTACATGACCCGCCGCGCGCTGATGCGGTTCGAATATCCGCTGCTGATCGCGCTGGCGACGGTGGGGATGCTGGTCATGGTGTCCTCGGGTGACCTGATCGTGCTCTACATGGGGGTCGAGCTGCAGTCGCTGTCGCTCTACGTCCTGGCCGCGCTGCGCCGCGACAGCCCGCGTTCGACCGAGGCCGGGCTGAAGTATTTCGTCCTCGGCGCCTTCGGCTCGGGGCTGCTGCTTTACGGCGCCTCGCTGGCCTACGGTTTCGCGGGCACCACGCTGTTTTCCGGCATCATCGAGGCCACGGCGGACGGCGTGTCGCTGGGCCTGCTGTTCGCGCTGGTGTTCATGATGGCGGGCTTTGCCTACAAGGTCTCGGCGGCGCCGTTCCACATGTGGACGCCGGATGTCTACGAGGGCGCGCCCACCACCGTCACCGCCTTCTTTGCCACCGCCCCCAAGATGGCGGGCATGGCGCTGTTCGCGCGGGTGATGTTCGACGCCTTCGGCAACGTCACCGGCGACTGGCAGCAGATCGTCGCCTTCCTGTCGGTCTTCTCGATGTTCCTCGGCGCCTTCGGCGGGATCGGGCAGATGGATTTCAAGCGGCTGATGGCCTATTCGACCATCGGCCACATGGGCTTTGCCCTGATGGGGCTGACGGCGGGCACCGGGCTGGGGGTGCAGGCCATGCTCGTCTACATGGCGATCTACGTGACCATGGACCTCGGCGCCTTCGCCTTCATCATGTCGATGGAGCGCGACGGTCGCCCGGTCACCGACATCCGCAGCCTGAACCTGTATTCGCGGGAACGGCCGCTGGTCGCGCTGGCGATGCTGGTGCTGCTGTTCTCCCTTGCGGGCGTGCCGCCGACGGTCGGGTTCTTCGGGAAATACTACGTCCTGCACGCGGCCTATGACGGCGGCTTCGGCTGGCTGGCGGTGCTGGGCGTCATCGCCTCGGTCATCAGCGCCTTCTACTACCTGCGCATCGTCTATTTCATGTATTTCGGGCGCGAGACGCAGCCCCTCGACCGGGTGATGTCGCCTGCGGCCTGGGTGTTCGTGGTCGGCTGCGCGGCGATCATGGTGTTCGGTGTGGTGAACCTGTTCGGGGTCGAACCGGCAGCCGCCGGGGCCGCAGCCGCCCTTGTCAACTGAGGGCACGCGCTGGCCCGAGGGGGTCCATCTCGTCACGCTCGACGAGGTGGACAGCACGATGGCCGAAGCCGCGCGCCGCGTCCCCGACCTGACCGGCCCGACATGGATCACCGCCCGGCGCCAGAGCGGCGGGCACGGGCGGCAGGGGCGACCCTGGATCATGCCCGAGGGCAACCTGGCTGCCACGCTGGTCTTTCGCCCCTGGGCCACCCCGCACGAGGCCGCCAAGCGCAGCTTCCTTGCCGCCTGCGCGCTGCATCAGGCGCTGGCGCTGGTAGCGCCGGGGGCGCGGCTGCAACTGAAATGGCCCAACGACGTGCTGCTGAACGGCGGCAAGGTCGCGGGCATCCTGCTCGAAAGCGCCTCGTCGGGGCCGCTGGTGGACTGGCTGGCAATCGGCATCGGCGTGAACCTTGCAGCCAGCCCGGCGGTGGCCAGCACCGGCGGCTCGGCGGAACCCGTGAACCTGCGCCGCGAGACCGGCGTGACAGTCACGCCGCGCGATTTCCTGACCCTGCTGGCCGATGCCTATGCGACGCAGGAGGCCAAGCTGGCGGCTTTCGGCTTTGCACGGATCCGCGAGGACTGGCTTGCCCATGCGGCGCGTCTGGGCGATGTGATCGTGGCGCGCACCGCGCGCGGCGAACATGTCGGCGTGTTCGAGACCGTGGACTTGGACGGCAACCTCTGCCTCGCCACCGGCGAGGGGATGCGGATCATCCCCGCCGCCGATGTCTATTTCTGAGAGGGCGTGATGCTTCTGGCCATCGACTGCGGCAATACCAATACCGTTTTCGCACTCTGGGACGGCGCGCATTTTCTGGGCACCTGGCGCACCGCGACCGAGGTGACCCGGACGGCGGACCAGTATTACGTCTGGCTGGTCTCGCTGATGGAGCACAGCGGGATCGCGCCCGACATCAGCGAAGTCATCATCTCGTCCACCGTGCCGCGCGTGGTCTTCAACCTGCGCGTCTTTGCCGACCGCTACTGGAACTGCCGCCCGCTGGTCGTCGGACGCCCCGACTGCCTGCTGCCCGCGCCGCCGCGCGTCGATCCGGGCACGCTGGTCGGCCCCGACCGGCTGGTGAACGCGGCGGGCGCGCATGACCGCTTCGGCGGCGACCTGATCGTCGTCGATTTCGGCACCGCCACCACCTTCGACGTGGTCGACACCGACGGCGCCTATACCGGCGGCATCATCGCGCCGGGCGTGAACCTGAGCCTCGAGGCCCTGCACCAGGCCGCCGCCGCGCTGCCGCATATCGACGTGAGCCGCCCGGCGGGCGCCATCGGCACCAACACGCTCGCCTGCATGCAGGCGGGGATCTGGTATGGCTCGGTCGGCATGGTGCGCGAATGCTGCGCCCGCATCCGCGAGGAACGCGGCGCCCCGATGCGCGTCATCGGCACCGGCGGCCTCGCCCCGCTTTTCGGCGAGACCGAGGGCCTTTTCGACATCATCGACCTCGACCTGACCATGCACGGCCTGACCGTGATTCACCGCTACAACAAGGACAACAACACATGAGCGCGGAACGGCTGATCTATCTCCCCCTCGGCGGCGCCGGGGAAATCGGCATGAATACCTATGTCTACGGCTGGGGCAAGCGCGGCGAGGAACGGCTGATCGTCGTCGATCTGGGCGTCACCTTCCCCGACATGGACAGCAGCCCCGGCGTCGATCTCATCATGGCCGACATCGAATGGCTGGCCGAGCGGCGCGACCGGATCGAGGCGGTGTTCATCACCCATGCCCACGAGGACCATGTCGGCGCCGCGGGCCTGCTGTGGGAGAAGCTGCGTGTGCCGATCCACGCCCGTAACTTCACCGCCGCCATCGCGCAGATGAAGCTCGACGAACGCGGCGCGCCGTCGAGCGCGCTGAACGTCGTCGGCAAATGGCCCGAGATGGTCGAGGCCGGGCCGTTCAGGGTGGGTTTCGTGCCGATCAGCCATTCGATCCCCGAAAGCTCGGGGCTGGTCATCGACACGCCTGCGGGCCGCATCGTCCATTCTGCCGACTTCAAGATCGACCGCACCCCGGTGGTGGGCGAGGTGTTCGATTCCGATCTCTGGGCCGAAGTGGCCCGGCCCGGCGTCCGGGCGCTCATGTGCGATTCGACCAACGTGTTCTCGGCGCATGAAGGGCGCTCCGAGGCGTCGCTGGCCGAACCGCTGGCGCAGCTTCTGAAAGAGGCGCCGGGAATGGTCGTCGCCACGACCTTCGCCTCGAACGTGGCGCGGCTGCTGACGCTGGCCCAGGCCGCGCGCGGGGCGGGCCGCAAGGTGGTGCTGCTGGGCCGCGCCATGCGCCGCATGGTGGAAACCGCGACGGCGACCGGGCTGCTGCACGACTTTCCCGCCGTCGTCTCGCCCGAGGATGCGCAGGAATTGCCGCGCCGCGAACTGCTGATCCTGTCCACCGGCTCGCAGGGCGAACGGCGCGCGGCCTCGGCGCAGCTTGCGCAGGGGTCGTATCTGGGAATCAGCCTCAAGGAGGGCGATACCTTCCTGTTTTCCTCGCGGATCATTCCGGGCAACGAGCGCCCGGTCCTCAAGGTGATGAACCAGTTGTCCGAAAAGGGTCTCGATGTCATCTACGACGAGATCGGCACCTATCACGTCTCGGGCCACGCCAACCGGCCCGACCTCGAGGCGTTCCACGACCTGATCGGCGCGCCGCTGGTGATCCCGATGCACGGCGAACACCGCCACCTGCGCGAACACGCCCGCGTGGCCGAGGCGCGGGGCCGCAAGGCGATGGTGGTGACCAACGGCATGATGCTCGACCTGACCGGCGACAGGCCGAAGGTGGTCGAATATGTCGATGCCGGGCGGACCTATCTTGACGGCACCGTGCTCGTCGGGGCCATGGACGGGGTAGTGCGCGACCGCATCCGCATGGCGCTGAACGGCCATGTCACGGTCAGCCTCATCATCGACGAGAACGACCAGCCGCTTGGCGATGTCTGGTGCGAGGTCGAGGGCCTGCCGGGCACGGGCCGGTCCGGCGATCCTTTGTGCGAGGTGCTGGAGGCCGACCTGACGAAACATGTCGCCCGCCTGGGCCGCCGCGCCCTGCGCGACGAGGACAAGCTGGCGAAGGACCTGTCGCGCATGGTGCGCCAGATCGCGCAGAACGAGATCGGCAAGAAGCCCGAGGTCCGCGTGGTGGTGTCGCATCTGGACTGAGCGGGGGGCGTTCCGTCATTGCGAGGAAGCGAAGCTGACGAAGCAATCCACGGGGCCGGGCGCTGCGCCCGGAATGGATTGCTTCGGCTGCGCCTCGCGGGTGACGGAAGGGGAGGCGCCGCGCTCTTGCTTTCCCCGTCATTGCGAGGCGTAAGCCGAAGCAACCCCGACCGCTCACACGCAACATCGGGGTTGCTTCGTCGCCTTCGGCTCCTCGCAATGACGGAGCACATTCCCCGTCATTGCGAGGAGGCGCAGCCGACGTGGCAATCCATACCTCACGCGGCGCAGGGGTTGCTTCGGCCCGTCGCCATGACGGGCCCGCCGCACCGTGCGCCTTGAGCACCGCCCCCAAGGCCGCTACGAACATCCGCACACAGCAAACGGAGGCCGTCTTGCGCGCATTGGTGTTTCCCGGTCAGGGGTCGCAGAGTATCGGCATGGGCCGCGCGCTGGCCGATGCCTCGCCCGAGGCCCGCGCCGTATTCGACGAGGTGGACGACGCGCTTGGCGAAAAGCTGTCCGCCCTGATCTGGGAGGGCGACGCCGAGACGCTGACTCTGACCCGCAACGCGCAACCGGCGCTGATGGCGACCTCGCTGGCCGCGATGGCGGCGCTGCGGGCGGCGGGGGTGCAGATCACCGATGCGGCCTTTGTCGCGGGTCATTCGTTGGGCGAATATTCGGCGCTTTGTGCGGCGGGCGCGATCTCGCTGGCCGATACCGCGCGGCTGCTGCGGCTGCGCGGCGAGGCGATGCAATCGGCGGTGCCGGTCGGGCAGGGGGCGATGGCGGCGCTGCTGGGGCTGGATTTCGCCGCCGCCGGTGCGGTGGCCGCCGAGGCCGCGCAGGGCGAGATCTGCGTCGCCGCCAACGACAACGACCCGGCGCAGGTGGTGGTGTCGGGCCACCGCGCGGCGGTCGAACGCGCCGTGACGCTGGCAAAGGAACATGGCGCGAAGCGGGCGCTGCTGCTGCCGGTCAGCGCGCCGTTCCATTCGCCGCTGATGGAGCCTGCGGCGCAGGCGATGCGCGCGGCACTGGCCGGGGTGACGATCACCGCGCCCGCCGTGCCGCTGGTCGCCAATGTCCGCGCCGAGGCGGTCAGCGACCCGGACGAAATCCGCGCGCTGCTGGTCGAACAGATCACCGGCACCGTGCGCTGGCGCGAATCCGTGGCCTGGATGGCGGCCCGTGGCGTGACCGAGGCCTGGGAGGTGGGCGCGGGCAAGGCGCTGTCCGGCATGATCCGCCGCATCGCCCCCGCCATCACCTGCCGCAACATCGCCACGCCCGACGACGTGCGCGCCGCAACTTCACCCGATGCCTGAGGAGTGACAGACAGATGTTTGATCTGACAGGAAAACACGCGCTGGTCACCGGCGCCTCGGGCGGGATCGGCGGCGCCATTGCCCGCGCCCTGCACGGGGCGGGCGCGACGGTCGCGCTGTCCGGCACGCGCGAGGGTCCGCTGCGGGACCTCGCGGCGGAACTGGGCGCGCGCGCCCATGTCCTGCCCTGCGATCTGTCCGATGCGGCGGCGGTCGATGCGCTGCCCGGCGCCGCTGCGGCGGCGACGGGGGGGATCGACATTCTCGTGAACAACGCGGGGATCACCCGTGACCAGTTGTTCATGCGCATGTCGGACGACGACTGGAACACGGTGCTGGCGGTGAACCTGACCGCCGCGATGCGGCTGTCGCGGGCCGCGATCCGACCGATGATGAAGGCGCGCTGGGGGCGGATCGTGAATATCTCGTCCATCGTCGGCGCGACCGGCAATGCGGGACAGGCCAATTACGCCGCCGCCAAGGCCGGGCTGGTCGGCATGACCCGCGCCGTTGCCGCCGAAGTGGCCAGCCGGGGCATCACCGCGAACTGCGTCGCCCCCGGCTTCATCGCCACCGCGATGACCGACAAGCTGAACGAGGCGCAGCAGGCGGCGATTCTGGGCCAGATTCCCATGGGGCGCATGGGGACGGCTGACGAAATCGCGGCGGCGGTGCTCTACCTGGCCAGCCCCGAGGCGGCCTATGTCACCGGCACCGTGCTGCATGTGAACGGCGGCATGGCGATGCTGTGAGGGCGGGGGGGGGTCATTGCGGACGCAGTGAAGCGTCCCCGATGTCGCGTGCGAGCGGACTGGTTGCTTCGGCTTCGCCTCGCAATGACGAGAAACCACCGTCATTGCGAGAAGGCGATGCCGACGAAGCAACCCAGTCCGTTCGCTTTATGTGATAAGCGGGTTGCGGGCGGG
>JACFNP010000072.1 GCA_019454835.1 Rubellimicrobium sp. | reverse complement strand
CCCACCTTCGTCAGTCATTTTTCCCTTGCGCCGCAGGGGCCGTCCACACATGACATTCGTTTTGGTTTCCGTCATGGGCGGACTTGATACGGGTGCGCGCTAGGTCACCGCAGCCAGCGAATAGCTGGTGCTGCGCCCCCCGCCTTGGTCCTTGACCAGTATCCCGCGCCCCAGAAGATCGGTGATGTCGCGCAGCGCCGTGTCGGGCGAGCATCGTTCGATGGTCGCCCATTTCGACGACGTGAGCTTGCCGTGGAATCCGTCGAGCAGCCGGTTCAGCATGTCGCGCTGCCGCTGGTTCAGCGAATCGCCCGCATGCTTCTCCCAGAATCGCGCCTTCTCCAGCACACCGGCGAGAATGCCTTCCGCGCCCTCGAACGCGCGCGACAGGCACGCAAGAAACCACGTCAGCCACGCGGTAATGTCGAGATCGCCCTTTTGCGTCCTTTCGAGAATCTCATAATACGCCTTCCGCTCCTGCCGGATTTGCGCGGACATGCTGTAGAAGCGCTGCGGGCTCCGCTCCGAGCGCGCAAGCTGCATGTCGGCGATGGCGCGCGCGATACGCCCGTTGCCGTCGTCGAAGGGGTGAATGGTCACGAACCACAGATGCGCGATGCCGGCCTTGAGGACGGGATCGATACCCCGCTCGTCCCTGAACCATGCAAGGAACGCCCGCATGTCGGCGGCAACGCGCGCCGCCTTCGGCGCTTCGTAATGCACGCGCTGGCGCCCCACCGGCCCGGAGATCACCCGCATCGGCCCCGATTGGTCGTCGCGCCAGCCGCCGACCGTGATGCGGTGCATCCCGCTGCGCCCGGTCGGAAACAGCGCCGCGTGCCAGCCGAACAGCCGCTCATCGGTCAGTTCCCGATCGTAGTTCCGGGTCGCGTCGAGCATCATCTCGACGACGCCCTCCACCTCGCGGTCCGCCGGGACCAGCCCGGCGATGTCCATGCCAAGGCGCCGGGCGATGGATGAGCGCACCTGATCGCGATCGAGGATTTCTCCCTCGATCTCGCTGGACTTCACGACCTCCTCGGTCATGGTCCGCAGCGTCGCCTCGCCGCGCAGCTCGAATCCAAGCCCTTCCATGCGCCCGATCAGCCGCCCCTGACGGTGCCGGACGGCGGCGAGCGGCACCGCCAGAACCGCGTGGTCCCAGCGGAATTCCGGCCAATCCCTCAGTTCATGGACGTAGGCCATAATCTCCGCACCTCATGCGGTGATTATGGCGGCCAATCTCCGCATCGTCCATGAACAATCTCCGCGCATCCATTCGTTGGCGGTTTCCGTCATGCGCGGACTTGATCCGCGCATCCGCGTTTCGGCTCCCTCACCCTCCCGGCCGCGCGGCCGGGTCCCTCCCTCTCCCGCAGGCGGGAGAGGGTTTGGGATGCTTCCCCCGCCCCCGCGCCCGGGCATTGACCGGGCGGCCCCGGCTTGACCATAGTGGCGGCCCGCTCACCACCTTTGGATCGTGCCCGATGAAGCTCAGGCGTCTGTGCGTGTTCTGCGGCTCCAACGCCGGGGCCAGCCCGGACTATGTGGCGGCCGGGCGGGCGCTGGGGCGGATGCTGGCCGGGCAGGGCATCGGGGTGGTCTACGGCGCCGGCGGCATCGGCGTGATGGCGGCGGTGGCCGACGGCGCGCTGGAGGCCGGCGGCGAGGTGGTGGGGGTGATCCCCCGCCATCTGTGGACGCTGGAGGTGGGGCACCGCGCGCTGACCGAGCTGCACGTCGTGGAGTCGATGCACGAGCGCAAGAACCTGATGGCCGAGCTGGCCGACGGCTTCGTCGCCCTGCCGGGCGGCATCGGCACGCTGGAGGAGTTCTTCGAGGTGTGGACCTGGGGGCAGCTCAAGCTGCACCACAAGCCGGTCGGGCTGCTCAACGTGGGGGGCTATTTCGACCGCCTGCTCGACTTCCTGGGGCAAATGGTGGCCGAACGCTTCCTGCATAACGGCCACCACGCCATGATGCTGGTCGACGCCGACCCCGCCCGCCTGGTCGAGCGCATGGCCGCCTATCAGGCGCCCGAGGTGGAACGCTGGTTCGACCGGGCGCGGACGTAGGGGCCGGGGTCCCGTTTCAGCGTGCCTTGTTCGTCATTGCCGGGCCTGACCCGGCAACCCATGGACCCGGCGGCGGCCCGTGGATGGCCGGGTCAAGCCCGGCCATGACGAGAATGTGGGGTTGGCGGCGGCTGGCGGGGTGGGGACGCCCTGGATTGCTTCGTCGCTGCCGCTCCCCGCAACGACATTCGTCATGTTTCCGTCATGCGCGAGCCCGGCCATGACGAGAATGTGGGGTCGGCGGCGGCCGGCGGCTCAGTCGAAGATGTCGAAGATCTCCTCGAGGCGCGACTTGCGGCGTTTGCGGTGGCGGTAGTGGTCGTCGTCGCGGTGACGGCGGTAGTGGCGGTCGTCGTCGTCGTAGTGCCGGGGCGGCGGCGACGGCGGCGGGGCGGCGCGCCAGGCGGCGTCGCGCTCCTCGGCCTCGGTGCGCACGGCGCCCAGCATCTTCTCCAGTTCGCCGCGGTCCAGCCACACGCCGCGGCATTGCGGGCACATGTCGACGACCACGCCGCCGCGGTCGAGCTCCTGCATTCCCACATTGCAGTTCGGGCACATCAGAATCGGCATCGGGACCTCGCGGCTGGTGGAACGCTCGGCCCCGGATATGGCGCCAGACGGCGGCGGTGCAAGGCCGGGCCGGCCTGCGCCCCCTTCCCTATCGTCATGGCCGGGCTCGACCCACGGCTGTCCGGTTTAATTCACGCCCATTGCAGCACCATCTGATTGGGGTCG
>JACFNP010000044.1 GCA_019454835.1 Rubellimicrobium sp. | reverse complement strand
CCGCGAGGGAGAAGCCTATCGAACAGCCGGATGAACAACACACTTGCCCCGAGGGCATCGCGCGAGCGGTCGGGGTTGCTTCGTCTTCGCCTGCAACGACGGAACATGCCGCGCACCCCGGTTGCGCCCAGGGCCGATTTCGCGGACGATGGCCGCCCGCCGCCACGGATCGGCCCGGCGAGGCAGGACAGGACAGAGGCACATGCACAGGCTTGCCGGAAACTTCTGGCACCGGATCGGCGGCTGGATCGCCCCGTTCCGCGAACCCGAGACACCGCCGCCCGCGCGGATCGTGCCCTTCGTCCGCTGGGCGATCACCGGCTCGGGCTTTGCGCTGGCCGTCGGGGCCGTGGTCGCCGCGCTGGCTGGTTCCGCCGAAGTGATCTCGGCCATGCTGCTCGGCCTTGTCATCGACATGGCGCAGTCCTCGGGTGCTGTGGCGGTGTTTTCCGACCACGGCCTCGCATTCATCGGCATCGCGCTGTTCCTGATCGTGCTGCGCCCGCTGGCCTTTGGCGCCAATGCGGCGCTGCAATCGGTGGTGCTGACCCCGAACCTGTCGGTTCTGGTCCTGTCGCGCCTGCATCGCTGGACCATGGGGCAGGCGATCACCTATTTCGACAACGATTTCGCCGGACGCATCGCGCAGAAGCAGATGCAGACCTCGCGCGCGCTGACCGACATCGTGGTCGAGATGCTGAACACGGTGGTCTTCGCGCTGACCTCGGTGCTGGCGACGCTGGTGCTGGTCATCGCCATCGACTGGCGCATCGGCGTGCTGCTGGTGGTCTGGCTGGCGGGCTATCTGCTGTATATCCGGGGCGCGATGCCGAAGATCCGCGCGCGGGCGATGCGCCGGGCCTCGGCGCGGGCGGGGGTGACGGGGCAGGTGGTCGACACGATCACCAACATGCGCACTGTGAAGCTGTTCGCCCATCACGAGCACGAGGACCAGGTCGCCATCGGCGCGATGCAGCATTATCGCGACTCGACGCTCGATTTCGGCTCGGTCTCGACCGCGTTCCGCTTCTGGCTGATGATGATCGCGGGCGCGCTGCCGGTGCTGATGACCGGCGCCGCCGTCTGGCTCTGGACCCGCGACATCGCCACGGCGGGCGACATTGCCGCTACCGGCACCGTGGCGCTGCGGATCGCGCAGATGACCGGCTGGGTCAGTTTCTCGCTGATGTCGATGTATGCCAACCTTGGCGAGGTCGAGGACGGGATGCGCACCCTGACCCCGGCCCATTCCCTGACCGACGCCCCCGACGCGATCCGCATGACCACGGCGGGCGAGGTCGTCTTTGACGACGTGTCCTTCGGCTACGGGCGCGACCGGGGGTTGCAGCATGTGAACCTGCGCATCGCGCCGGGCGAAAAGATCGGCGTGGTCGGCGCCTCGGGGGCGGGGAAATCGACGCTGGTGGCGCTGCTGCTGCGGCTCTACGACACCGAGGGCGGGCGGGTGCTGGTCGGTGGCCACGACGTGCGCGCGGTGACGCAGGAATCGCTGCGCCGCCAGATCGCCATGGTCACGCAGGACACCGCGATGTTCAACCGCTCGGCCCGCGACAACATCCGCTACGGGCGCCCCGACGCCAGCGATGCCGAGGTCGAGGCGGCGGCGAAGAAGGCCGAGGCGCATGACTTCATCCTCGGGCTGCGGGACCACATGGGCAACAGGGGCTACGACGCCCAGCTTGGCGAACGCGGGGTGAAGCTGTCGGGCGGCCAGCGGCAGCGGCTGGCGCTGGCGCGCGCGATCCTGAAGGACGCGCCGATTCTGGTGCTGGACGAGGCGACATCCGCGCTGGACTCCGAGGTCGAGGCCCAGGTGCAAGAGGCGCTGGAAACCGCGATGATCGGCAAGACCGTCATCGCCATCGCGCACCGGCTGTCGACCATCGCCAGCATGGACCGGATCATCGTGCTCGATCACGGGCGCATCGTCGAGGAAGGCACCCATGACAGCCTGCTGGCCGGTGGCGGGCTATATGCGCGCTACTGGCAGCGGCAGTCGGGCGGCTTTCTGGTCACCGACGCGGCGGCGGAATGACCCTGCGGATCGAGAACCTGACCCGGCAGGGCATGGGCAGGGCCGGGGACGGCACGCTGGTCGCGCGCGTGCTCCCCGGCGAAGTTGTCGACCTGCGCGAGGACGGGTCGGCACGGATCGTTACGCCGTCGCCCGACCGGGTTGCGCCGCCCTGCCGCCACTTTCGCGCCTGCGGCGGCTGCGCGATGCAACATGCGTCGGATGATTTCGTGCGCGGATGGAAGGCCGATGTCGTGCTGCGGGCGCTGGCGGCGCGCGGGATCGCGGGGCAGGTGGCGGGCGTCGTTACCTCGCCGCCGGGGGCGCGGCGGCGGGCAAAGCTGTCGGGGCGGCGGACGAAGGGCGGCGTGACGCTGGGCTTTCACCGCCCCGCCTCGGAACAGATCACCGCCGTGCCCGACTGCCTGATCCTCACCCCCGCGATCCGCGCCGCCATGCCCGCGCTTGAGGAACTGGTGCGGTTGGCCGGATCGCGCACCGCCGAACTGGCGCTGACCGTGACCGATTCGCCCGGCGGTCTGGATGTTCTGGTCGAGGGCGGCCACCCGCTGACCCGGCCCTTGCGCGAAAGCGTGGCGCAATGGGCCGAAGCGCACCGCATCGCCCGCGTGTCATGGCCGGGCGAACAGGTGGCGATGCGCGCCGCACCGGAACAGATCTTCGGCCGCGCCCGCGTCACCCCGCCGCCCGGCGCCTTTCTTCAGGCAACCGCCGAGGGCGAATCCGCCCTGCTGGCCCGCGTGCGCGAGATCACCGGCCCGGCGCGCCGGATCGTCGACCTGTTCGCAGGCTGCGGCACCTTCGCGCTGCCGCTGGCCGAAACCGCGCAGGTTCATGCCGCCGAATCCGACCCCGCGATGACCGACGCCCTGCTGGCGGGCTGGCGGCAGGCGCCCGGCCTGCACCTTGTCAGCGCCGAATCGCGCGACCTGTTCCGCCACCCGCTGCTGCCGCACGAGCTGGCCCGGTTCGACGCCGCCGTCATCGACCCGCCCCGCGCCGGGGCCGAGGCGCAGGTGGCCGCGCTGGCCGAGGCGCGGGTGCCGGTGATCGCCATGGTGTCCTGCAACCCCGTCACCTTCGCCCGCGACGCCGCCACGCTGCTTGCCGCAGGCTACGCCATGTCGCCGGTGCTGGTCGTCGATCAGTTCCGCTGGTCGGCGCATGTCGAGCTGGTCGCGGGCTTCACGCATTCGTGACAAAGGCACCCGCGCAGTCTGGGCGATTCGGCGCCATACTCCGGCCCGCATGACACAGGCGGCCTCAAGACCGCCGGGGCAGATCGGGACGACAGATGCTGAACAGGCGCAGCGTGATACTTGCCGGGGCCGCCGCACTGGCCGGATGCGCGGGCGGCACCGTGGACACCGCACCGCGATTTCTTGCCTATGACGGCCCGCCGGTCACCGGCATCGTCGCATGGAAGGCGCGCCGTCAGATGGCGGTGCTCAGCGGCGACCGCATCCTGCGTTCGTGGCATTTCGAGCTGGGCTTCAACCCCGTCGGCCACAAGCAGTTCGAGGGCGACGGCAAGACGCCCGAAGGCCAGTATGTCATCGACCGCAAGAACCCGCGCAGCGCCTATCACCTGTCGGTCGGCGTGTCCTATCCGAACGACGCCGACCGCGCCTATGCGCGCGAGATGGGGCGGCGACCCGGCGGCGACATCTTCTTCCACGGCACCCCGCGCGAGATGCTCGGCAAGCCGGACTGGACGGCGGGCTGCCTCGCCATCACCAACGAACAGGTGGAAGAGCTTTACGCCATGATCCCGGTGCGCACGCCGGTGCTGATCCTCGCCTGACGGCAGGGGGGTGCGACCGGGCAACGGGGGCAGACCCTCTCAGCGCCCCAGCACCATCGTCCACCAGATCTTGCCGCCCTGCTCCTGAAACCAGGCGATGCCCAGCCTCGTCGCCGTGCGGTCGAGAATCACGCCGCGCGTTTCGCGGTCGGCCATCCAGGCGCGCAGGGTCGTGGCGTCGTCCTCGAAACTTTCCGAGATGACCTCGCCGACGAAGGCCCCCGGATAGCCCACCTGCCGCAGCCGGTCGACCGGCGATGACCCGTTCGAGCCGAAGTGCCACGGCCGGTTCTGCACCGCCATGTCGCGCGAATGGGTGGCGGCGGCGGCGTTCAGTTGCACGTCAAGCTGCACCGGCCCCGCCCCCGCAGCGCGGCGCAATGTGTTGACCGATTCGAGCATCCGGAAGGGAATCGCCCGCGCGTCGTCCTCGGTGATGCGGAAGATCGTCGCCTGCGGCAACCCGTCCGCCCCGACCGGCACCCGCGGCCCACAGGCCGCCAGCCCCGCAGAAACCAGACCCAACATGACCAGATCGCGTCGCAACATCGGCAAACCCCTGAATCGCCTGTGTCCACATAGCGGGCGGCGGGTGACGGCGCAAACAATGCCAGCGGCCCCGGCGCCGGGGCGCACGGGGCCGTGAAGATCATTCCAGCGGGCGGGCAATCAACCCGCCCCCGCCGCTCAGAAGCAGCTTTCCAGCAGGGCGCGCGTGTTCTCGAAGGTCAGTTCAACCGGGTTCGTGCCGGTCGAGGGGTCGTCGACCGCCTCCTGTGCGAGCTGGTCGAGGTTGTCCTTCGGAATCCCCATCTCGGTCAGGTTGGCGGGGATGCCCAGTTCGGCGCGCAGTTCCAGCACGCGGTCGTAGAACCCGTCGAAGCCGCCGCTGATGCCCATGTAGGCGGCAGCAGCGGCGAGCTTGTCCTCGATCTCGTGGCGGTTGAACTTCAGCACCATCGGCATGACGACGGCATTCAGCGTGCCGTGGTGCTTGCCGTAATGCGCGCCGAGCGGATGCGACAGCGAATGGATCGCGCCGAGGCCCTTCTGGAACGCCACCGCGCCCATCGCCGCCGCCGCCATCATCTGGCCGCGCGCCTCGATGTCGGTGCCGTCCCTGTAGGCGCGGGGCAGGTAGGTGTTCACCAGCCGCATCCCTTCCAGCGCGATGCCCTGGCTCATCGGGTGGAAGCGGTGCGAGGAAAACGCCTCGAGGCTGTGGGCGAAGGCGTCCATGCCGGTGCCTGCGGTGATCATCTTCGGCATCCCGACGGTCAGTTCGGGGTCGGCGATGACGATGCCGGGCAGCAGTTTGGGGTGGAAGATGATCTTCTTCACATGGGTTTCGGAATTGGTCAGCACGCCCGCGCGCCCGACCTCGGACCCGGTGCCCGCCGTCGTCGGCACGGCGAGGATCGGCGCGATGGCGTCGCCGTTCACGCGGGTCCACCAGTCGCCGATGTCCTCAAAGTCCCACACCGGGCGCGTCTGGCCCGGCATCATGGCGATCAGCTTGCCCAGATCGAGCGCCGAGCCGCCGCCGAAGCAGACCACGCCGTCATGGCCACCGGCCTTGTAGACCTCGATCCCGGCGGCAAGGTTGCGGTCGTTGGGGTTCGGGTCAACCTCGTGGAACTCGGCCCGGCCGAGACCGGCGGCGTCGAGGATGTCCAGCGCCTGCGCGGTGATCGGCAGGGCGGACAGCGCCTTGTCGGTGACCAGCAGCGGGCGGATCATGCCCAGCGCCCGGCAGGCCTCGGCCAGTTCGGAGATGCGGCCCGCGCCGAAGCGAACCGAGGTGGGATAGGACCAGTTGGTGTCGTGGATCATGGCTTCACCTTGCGGAAGTGGATGGTGCGCGGACGGGTGACGGCGCGGTAGCCCAGAACCGACATCGAGCCGCCCCTGCCGGTATCCTTGACCCCGGTCCAGCATCCCGCCGGGTCGACATAGTCGGCGCGGTTGAGGAACACGGTGCCGGTCTCGATCCGGGAACCCAGCGCGTAGGCGCGTTCGGGATCCTTCGTCCAGAGCGAGGCGGTCAGGCCGAAGTCGCTGTCGTTCATCAGCTTCAGCGCCTCGTCGTCGTTCTTCACCTTCATGATGCCGACGACCGGGCCGAAGGTTTCCTCGCGCATCACCCGCATCGAGTGATCCACGCCGGTCAGCACCTGCGGCATGAGATAGGTGCCCTCGCCGTCGTCGGCGGGGAAGAACTGCCGCTCGATCAGGGCCTGCGCGCCCCTGGCCACCGCCTCGGCGGTCTGCTCGCGGGCCAGCCGGGCAAAGCGGACGTTGGCCATCGGGCCGATGGTGGTGTCCTGGTCGAACGGATTGCCGAGCACCAGCCCGCCGTTCACCCAGTCCACGGCGCGTTCGACGAATTCGTCATACTTGCTTTCGTGGACATAGACCCGCTCGATGCCGCAGCAGCATTGCCCGGCGTTGTACATCGCCCCGTCCATGAGCGTGTCGACCGCCCAGTCGAGATCGGCGTCCTCCATCACATAGCCGGGGTCCTTGCCGCCGAGTTCCAGCCCCATGTTGGTGAAGGTGCCCGCCGCCGCGCGCTCCATCGCGGCGCCTGCGGCGGTCGAGCCGGTGAAGTTCACGAAGCCGAAGCTGCGCGCGGCGATCAGCGCCTCGGTGGTGGCGTGATCGAGGACGACGTTCTGGAACACGTCCTCGGGCACCCCGCCCTTGTGCATGGCCTCGGCGATGCGTTCGCCGACCAGCAGCGTCTGGCTCGCATGCTTCAGCATCACCGCATTGCCCGCGATCAGCGCCGGGACGATGGTGTTCAGCGCGGTCATGTAGGGGTAGTTCCAGGGCGCGATGACGAAGACCACGCCTTGCGGGCGCCATTCGATCCGGCGCTCGAAGTCGGCATCGGCCTGCGCGATGATCGGCTTCAGCGAGTCTTCGGCGATCGAGGCCATGTAGTTCGCACGCTCGTTCATGCCGCCGTATTCGCCGCCATAGCGCACCGGGCGACCCATCTGCCAGGCCAGTTCCTCGACCACCTGCGGCTTGATGTCGCCCAGCGCGGCGATCCCGGCCATGACGCGGGCGATGCGGTCATGCAGCGGCACGGCCTCCCAGCCGGGTTGCGCGGCCCGCGCGCGGGCAACGGCAGCGCGCGCGGCGTCGGGGCCAAGCGCCTCGCGCTCGGCGTAAACCTCGCCGTTCACCGGCGATATGCATTTGATCGTTGTCATTTTCTCTCCTTAGCAGGCCACGGCAAGAACGTGGCCCTTGCTGGAATAATCAAGAATCTTGCGGTCGCGCGTCACGACGGCCAACCCCCTGAGCCGGGCGGTCGCAATGATGATCCGGTCCGCCGGGTCGCGGTGCAGATCGCCGGGCAATTCGGTGGCCGCGACGAGCTCGTCAGCCCCGAGATCCGCCTGGCAAAGGCCGGACCGCGCCACGACCTGATGATACCAGCGCAGCGGCGGGCTCGCGATCCCGATACGTCCCAAGCGGGCCAGGTTGCCGATTTCCCAGGCGGTGATCGGTGAAATCCAGACCTCGGCGCCCCCTTCGTTTGCGGCAACCAGAACCTGCCTGAGACGTGCATGGCCACCGGCGGCAGCCCAGATCACCGCGCAGGTATCCAGCAGCAGGGCTTGCGTCATGGGCGCGCCTCGACAAGGCGGCCACTGGCGGTGTCGAACCCCGCCATCTCGGCATCGTCATACAGGGGCGCGGTAAGATCGACACCGGGCGCGATGCTGATCGTGCCGGCCATGCAGCCGAAAAGCGGATGATCGCCGGTCCGGGGGTGGCCGGGGCGGGCCTCGACCGCGTTCAGGCGCACGAACACCAGCCGTTCAGCCGCAAGATCGACTTCGGCGGTGCGATAGCCTGCCGCCAGCCAGCCCTGTGACTGGCTGTGCCCGCGCACGGTATTGGCCCACCACGGGCGGTGGCTGCGGGCCGAGTCGGGCAGCGACGAGCCGATCACGGCCTCGATCTTCGGAAACGTCATCTCGACCCGCGCATCATCATGCGCGGCCAGAAAATCGCGAAGCGGCGCGTATTTGCTCACGGCGACCCCTCACACCACAGGTATATAGTAACCGATAGTGCTTACTTCGATACCCCTCAAGCCCGCTCGAATCCGCGCTGCACCTCCCAGTCGGTGACGTGGTAGTCGAATTGCTCGACCTCCCAGCGGGCATTGTGGACATAGTGATCGACCACGCCGTCGCCCAGAGCCTTGCGCAGGAATGTCGATCCTTCCAGCAGGTCGGCCGCGTCGCGCAGGGTCTTGGGCACTTCGGGCGCGTCCTTGGCGGCATAGACATCGCCGCCGATCTCGGGGCCGAGTTCCAGTCCGCGTTCGATCCCGTCGAGACCGGCGGCAAGCTGGGTCGCCTGTGCGAGATACGGGTTCAGGTCGGAACCGCCGATGCGGTTCTCGACCCGCACGGCCTTGGTCCCGGCGCCGCAGACCCGGAAGGCGGCGGTGCGGTTGTCGGTGGACCAGACCGCGCGCGTCGGCGCGAACAGGCCGACGCAGAAGCGCTTGTAGCTGTTCACATGGGGCGCGAGGAAGATCGTCGTCTCCTGCGCATGGTCCAGCAGCCCGGCGACATAGGACCGCATCAGCTTCGACATGCCGTGTTCGGCGTCCTTGTCGTAGAAGGCGTTTTTGCCGTCCCTGCCGAACAGCGACTGGTGGACGTGGCTGGACGATCCCGCCTTGCCGTGGCGATACTTGGCCATGAAGGTCGCGGCGCGGTCGTGAAGCTGCGCGATCTCCTTGACCGCCGCCTTCACGATCACGTGGTTGTCGGCGTTGTCCAGCGCGTCGGAATAGAGGATGTTGATTTCCTCCTGCCCGGCATCGGCCTCACCCTTGGAGCATTCGACGGGGATGCCTGCACCGTAAAGCCCGTTGCGCAGGTCGCGCATCACGGGTTCGTCGCGCAGGCTGCCGGTGATCGCATAGTCGATGTTGTAGCGCGCATTCGGGACCAGCTCGCGATAGCCGCTGTCCCAGAGGTCGGTGTAGCTGTCGCGGAACAGGAAGAATTCCAGCTCGGTCGCCATCATCGGCGCAAGGCCCATCGCCTCGGCACGGGCGATCTGGCGGCGCAGCACGGCGCGCGGGCTGTGCGGCACGGGTTCGCCGTGGTGGTCCAGCACGTCACAAAGCACCATGGCCGCCTTTTCCTGCCACGGAATCCGGCGCAGGGTGGAAAAATCGGGCTTGTGGACATAGTCGCCGTAACCCGTCTGCCAGGATGCGGCGGCATAGCCCGGCACCGTCGTCATCTCGAGGTCGGTCGCCAGCAGGTATTCGCAGCCATGCGTCTCGGTCACGTTGTGGTCGAGAAAGAACCGGGCATGGAACCGCTTGCCCATCAGGCGGCCCTGCATGTCCACGATCGCGGTGATGACCGTGTCGATCTCACCCGCGGCGACGGCGGCTTTCAGTTCGTCAAGGGTCAGGTTGCCCGGCATCTCATGCTCCGCTTTACGGCAGACGCGGCCCCGATGCGGGGCCGCGTCCGTTGACAGAAGTCAGACTCAGTAACGGTAAGGCGCACCCGCCTTTTCCATCAGCGCGTTGTAGTTCTTGAAGATCTCGACCACGCGGGCCTTGACCTCGGACTCGGAGGCGATCTCTTCCCAGAACTCGGACGCCGCGGTCTCGACCTCGGCCCATTCGTTCGACGGAATGGTGGTCAGCGACAGCTTCGGCCCGTTCACGCGCAGGTCGGCCTCGCCGCCCCAGTACCACCACTGGCGATAGTAGTGCGACTGCTGGGTGCAGACCTGCAGAAGCGCCTTCAGGTGGTCGGGGATTTCGTTCCAGCGGTCCTGATTGGCGAAGAAGTGGCCGATCCACGCACCCGAGATCGGGTTGGTGAGGTAGTATTTGGTCACGTCGGCCCAGCCCACCGTGTAGTCTTCGGTGATGCCCGACCACGCCACACCGTCGATGACCCCGGTCTGAAGGGCGACCTGGATGTCCTCGTAGGGCATCTGCACCGGCACCACGCCGAAGCGGGTCAGGAAGCGGCCCGCCGTCGGGAAGGTGTAGATGCGCAGCCCGTCAAGGTCGGCCAGCGAATTCACCGGCTCGCGGGTGGCAAAGTTGCACGGGTCCCAGGAACCCGAGGAGATGAGCTTCACGCCGTGCTTGGCGTATTCCTCTTCCCAGATTTCCTTGAGGCCATACTGGCTGAACAGCACCGGCACGTCGAGCGAGTAGCGCAGCGCCAGCGGGAAGTAGCCGCCGAACACCGTCACTTCGGTCGGCGACTGCATCGAGTCGTCGTCCGACTGCACCGCGTCGATGGTGCCGTTCTGCATGGCGCGGAACAGTTCGGACGTGGGGATGAGCTGGTCGGCGTAGTAGAGTTCGATCTCCATCTCGCCGTTGGCGGCTTCGTTGAAGAAGTCGATGGCCGGCTTGCAGACATGCTCGCCCAGCGCGACACCGGCGTAGGTCTGCATGCGCCATTTGATCGGCGCCTGCGCCTTGACCACGGCGGGGGCGGCAAGCGCCGCGGCACCGCCAAGTGCGCCGGCCTTGAGGAATTTGCGTCGAGTGGTCGTCATCATGACCTCCTTGCGGGTGGTGAGGGAAGCGGGGGCGGTTCGGCCGCCCCTCTCGGGGTTATGGGGCCGCGGCGTCAGGATGGATAGCCGTAAACCTGGTGCGGCAGCCAGAGTGCGATGTCAGGCCAGACCATCACGACGATCAGCGTGATCACCATGAGCGTGACGATCGGGAAGATCGAGCGGTAGATGTCGGTCAGGGTCACGTCCTTGGGCGCCATGGCCCGCATCAGGAACAGGTTGTAGCCGAAGGGTGGCGTCATGTAGGCGATCTGGCAGGTCATCGTGTAAAGTACGCCATACCAGATCAGCACGTCGGTCGGCGCCAGCCCGAGATCCAGCTTGGTCACCAGCGGAATATACAGCGGCGCCACGATGATGAGCATTGCCGTATCGTCGAGGAACATCCCCATGATGAGGAACGAGACCTGCATCATGATGAGAACGCCCCACGGGCCGAGGTTCAACTGGTTGAGGAACAGCCCCTCGATCGCGCGCACCGCCTGCAGCCCGTCGAACACGGCGCCAAAGGCCAGCGCGGCCATCAGGATCCACATGAACATGCAGGACACGCCCAGCGTCTGCACCATGCAGGTCTCGAACACCCGCGCGTTGATGCGACCGCGCACCAGCGCCACCAGCGTCGAGATCAGCGCGCCGATGATCGACGCCTCGACAAGGCTGGCCCAGCCGTAGATGAACGGGATGATCATGCCGCCGAAGATGATGACCGGCAGGAAGCCGGCACCCAGAAGGCGGAACTTCTCGCCCCAGGTGATTTCGGCACGTTCCTCGGGCGACAGCGGCGGCCCCATCCTGGGATTGATGGTCGAGCGGATGAGAACGTAGAGAATGAACGCCCCGGCCATGAGAAGGCCGGGCATGACACCCGCCAGCCACAGGTTGCCGACCGGCTGGCGCGCGATCATGGCATACAGCACCAGCACGACCGACGGCGGCACCAGAATCCCCAGACTCGCACCGCCCTGGATGATGCCGGTGATCATCACCTTGTCGTAGTTGCGCCGCAGCATCTCCGGCAGGGCGATGGTGGCGCCGATGGCAAGGCCCGCGACCGACAGGCCGTTCATGGCGGCGATCATGATCATCAGGAACACGGTGCCGATCGCCAGACCGCCCGGAACCGGGCCGAACCAGACGTGGAACATCCGGTACAGCTCGTCCGCCATCTTGGTCTCGGACATGATGTAGCCCATCCAGACGAAGGCGGGCAGACAGGCGATCTGGTACCAGTTCATCAGCTTGATGGCGGCGCCGAACGGCATGTCGCTGCCCCCGGTGCCCCACAGCAGAAGCGAGGCGAGCGCGCCGACAAAGCCGATGACGGCGAACACGCGCTGTCCGGTCAGGAACAGCACCATCATGCTGCCGAACATGAACAGGGCGACGAAGTTGTAACCCATCTGGTTTAATCCTCGGCAAGCAGGACTGAGCCGCGCTCCAGCCGCAGTTGCGGGCGGATGGCAAGGCGCAGGGTGGCAATCTCGCGCGGGATCGGATGGCCGCGCAGGGTGGCGATGTCACGGACCAGGAAGGCCAGCGACTGCATCAGCATCTGGAAGGCGCCCACGCAGATCACCATCTTGACCGGCGCAAGATAGGGCCGCCACGCCGAGGACGAACGCTGCCCGATGTCCAGCGCATAGGCCGTGGCCTCGATGCCGCCGTAAAGGACGACGCCCAGAAAGAATGCCATGAATGTTCCCGTCACCAGATCGACCGCCGCGCGCTTGCGCAGCGACCACTTGCTGTAAAGCAGGTCCATGCGGACGTTCGCGCCCAGAAGCAGCGCGTAGGAACCGCCAAGCAGATAATAGCCGACGAACAGGAATTCGGTCATCTCCATCGACCATAACGGCGGCCGGGTGAACGCCTTGGCAAGGATGGACCAGATCAGCACGATCCCCATCCCGAAGAACAGATACATCGCGATCCGACCGATGAAGTAGTTCATCGAATCGACCGCATGCACAAAGGCTTCGAGCCAACGCGGCATCAGGCCGCCCTCCCGTCTTCATCATGCGCCGCAAGGGCGCGTTCCAGCACGACGGCAATGTCTCCCGCCATCGCTTCCTGTGCGGCGGTATCGCCGAGCAGATCGTTTCTTATCTCGAGCATCGCATGGGCCAGATCATGCGGTGTCGCGTGCAAGCGCAGCGTGTGAACCACGCCGTCCGCCGCCGAATAGGGTTCGTTCAGGGCGACGTTCAGCGGCAGATCGCGCGCGGCGGCAACGACCGCCTCGGCGTAATGCGGATCGGTGTCGTGGATGATGCCGAACTGCACGTCGCGCTTCTGTCCGAACCATACCGGCGTGAAGCTGTGCACCGTCACGAACACCGGGCGCTGCCCCAGCGCCAGCATCCGCGCAAGCTGCTGCGAAACCGCCGTGTGAAAGGGCAGATAGACCGATTCGGTCCGGGCCAGCCGTTCTTCGGGGCGGATGTCGCGGTTGCCGAAGATGTCGTAGACCTCGGACTTGGGTGGCATCGCGCCCGTCGCATCGGGCGGGCGGTTGCAGTCATAGACCAGCCGCGACACCGTGGCCGCCACGAGGGGTGAATCCAGCAGGTCCGAAAGGCGCCGCGCCACGCCCAGCGCGCCGGGATCCCAGGCGACATGCGCCTCGCGCACGGCGGCATCGAGGCCGAGGTCGCCGAATTCCTCGGGAAAGGCGTTCGAGGCATGTTCGCAGACAAGCAGGAACCGGCCAGCGCCATGCGCATTCCGAAGCTCGGTCTGCTCGATCATTCGGTCCTCCCGTCCGTCCGCACAGGCTGTCGCCCCCGGCGCGGACTGTCAATATCTTTTCTTGCGTGGGGATGTCGTTACAATTCTTTCCGAATTTCCCGCCGACGTGTTAAGATGATCCCGGTGACGGCCGGTTTCTGGCCCGGAGCCGGGAGTTTGTGTGCCATCACCGCTGTGTGTGCCGGATTCCGGGCCAGGCTGCCCCGCCACGTCGGACGACAGGCTGCAAGGAGGACCGATGCAGAGCCAGACCATGCTCGACCGCCTCCACGCGGCGGCAACCACGCTCACGCCCGCTGAACGCCAGCTCGCGGCACATCTGCGCCGCAACTACCCGGTCGCGGGCCTTGCCTCGATCACCCATCTTGCCCGCGCCGCCGGGGTCTCGTCGCCGACCGTGCTGCGGCTGGTGCAGAAGCTGTCCTTTCGCGGCTACCCCGAATTCCAGCACGCCCTGCGCGACGAACTGAAGGAACAGCTCGTCTCGCCGCTCGCCAAGCATGAACGCTGGTCGGGCGCCGCGCCCGCAGGCCATATCCTGAACAGTTTCGCCGAGGCGGTCGCGGGCAACCTGCAGGCGACCCTCGGCCAGATCGACCCGGACGAGTTCGACGCCTGCGCGCGGCTGCTGGCCGATCCGGGGCGGCGCGTCCTGGCGACGGGGGGGCGGATCACCCGCTCGCTCGCGGGCTATCTGTGCACCCATCTCAACGTGATCCGCCCCGGCGTGCAGATGATCTACAACCCGGCAACCGAATGGGCGCCCGCGACCCTCGATCTCGTGCCCGGCGATGTCGTGGTGGTCTTCGACATCCGCCGCTACGAGGAGTCGGTGCTGGCGCTGGCCGAAACCGCTGCGGCGGGCGGGGCCGAGGTGATCCTGTTCACCGACCAGTGGCTGTCACCCGCAGCCAGCCACGCCCGCTTTGCCTTTGCCGCCCATGTCGAGGCGCCCTCGGCCTGGGATTCGAACTCGGTCCTGCTGGTGCTGATCGAGACCCTGCTTGCCGCCGTGCAGGGGCTGACGCACGAGCAGACCCGGACCCGCATGGCCCGCCTCGAGGAACTGGGCGCCAGCCGCCGCAAGACGCGCTGAGCGGGGCGGGCGGGGGTGGATGCCGGGTGGACGGGCGGCATGTTCCGTCATTGCGAGGCGAAGCCGAAGCAACCTCGACCGCTCACACACAACATCGGGGTTGCTTCGTCGGCTGCGCCTCCTCGCAATGACGGGATGCGCGGGCGGCAGTGCCGTGCGGACCTGCTCAGGGCGGTTCGCCCGATTGGCCTGTGCCGGGTCACGGGGCTGTCGCAGACGCCTCCCATGCGGTGAGCGGCCCCGGATTTCCCCTTCGGTCGTGCGCAGCACGACCGGCGCCCGCCCCGCCCCCCAAGGGCGTTTCTGTGGCGGGCGCATCCGCGCCCACCCCCGGTGCGGGGCGCCGGCCATGCTGCCCCACCGTTGCACCACGCGGCCCGCCGCGCCGGGCAAATGCGACTCCCCCCGCCGACCACGGGTTCCATTGACAGCGGCCCGCACCCGGCACAGACCCGGATGGCGCAGAGGAGGAGGCAGCGGGCATGGATCTCGGGCTGAAGGGCAAGGTCGTGGTCGTCACCGGTGGCGGGTCGGGGATCGGCGCCGGGATCACCGAGGTTCTGGCCGGGGAAGGGGCGCAGCCGGTGATCCTCAGCCGCAGCGCCCCCGACGCGGGCTGGCTGGAGCGGACCGGCGCGGATTTTCTGCAGGTCGAACTGTCCGACGACGACGCCGTGCGGGCGGCGGTCGACACGTTGCGGGCGCGGCATGGTGCCATCCACGGGCTGGTGAACAACGCGGGCGCCAACGACGGCGTCGGGCTGGATGCGGGGCCTGCGGCGTTCCGGGCCAGTCTTGACCAGAATCTCGTGCATTATTATCTCATGGTGCATCTCCTGCAGGACGACCTGCGCGCGAGCCGGGGGGCGGTGGTCAACATCTCGTCCAAGACCGGGTTGACGGGGCAGGGCGGCACCTCGGCCTATGTCGCGGCCAAGGCGGCGGCGCTGGGGCTGACGCGCGAATGGGCGGTGGCCTTCCTGCCCGACGGGGTGCGGGTGAATGCCATCGTCGTGGCCGAGGTGATGACGCCGCTCTATCGGCGGTGGCTGGATACATTGCCCGACCCCGAGTCCGCGCTGGAGCGGATAACCGCGCGCATCCCGCTGGGCCAGCGCATGACCACGGCACGCGAGATCGCCGATACCTGCGCCTTCCTGCTGTCGGACCGGGCAAGCCACACCACCGGCCAGTGGCTGTTTCCCGACGGCGGTTATGTCCATCTCGACCGGGCGCTGCCGCTGGCGTGATCCGGGCCAGGGCGCGGGGGGCCGGGGCGCGCGGGTCGGGGCCGTGTCCGGGCCGGTTTTCTCCTGCAGCCGCAAGACCCCATGCCTTTCCGGCGGTCCCGCCCCTGTCTGCGCCGGTTTCCGGATGACGGGCGCGCGGCCCCGTCACCGGACGATGAACTCGGCATGCAGCGCGCCTGCGGCGCGGATGCTTTTCAGGATGTCGATCATGTCGTTCGGCGCGACGCCGAGGGCGTTCAGCCCGGCGACGATCTCGGACAGGCTGGTGCCGCCCGGCACCTCGGCCATGCCGATGCCGGGTTCGGTGCGGATCGCGGCCTGGCTGCGCGGGACGACGACGGTTTCGCCTTCGGCGAAGGGGTTGGGCTGGACGACGAGAGGGGCTTCCTCGACGGTGAGGGTCAGGTTGCCCTGGCTGACGGCGACGCGGCTGATGCGCACGTCCTCGCCCATGACGATGGTGCCCGAGCGCTGGTCGACGACCACGCGGGCGCGGGTTTCGGGTTCGATGAGGATGTTCTCGATCCGGCTGAGGGCGTGGGCGGGCGAGCGCAGCCCGAGCGCCGAGATGTCGAGATCGACGGTGCCCGCGTCGAGCATCAGCGCGGCGCGGCGCTCGAACGTCTGGTTGACCGCCGCCTCGATCCGCGCGGCGGTGGTGAAATCGGGGGTGCGCAGGGCAAGGCGGATATGGGTCAGGTCGGAGAGGGCGAAGGCGACCTCGCGTTCGACGGTGGCACCGGCGGGGATGATCCCCGAGGTCGGCACGCCACGGGTGACACGGGCGGCCTCACCCTCGGCGACGATGCCGCCTGCGATGATCGAGCCTTGCGCCACGGCGTAGATGTCGCCGTCGGCGGCGTTCAGCGGCGTCATCACCAGGGTGCCGCCGCGCAGGCTGGTCGCGTCGCCGATGGCCGAGACCGTCACGTCGATCGCCGAACCCGCGCGGGCAAAGGGCGGCAGGCTGGCGGTGACGAGAACCGCCGCCACGTTGCGGGGCCGGAACTGTTCGCCAGTAACGTTCACGCCAAGCCGTTCGAGGACATTGGCCATCATCTCTTCGGTGAAGGGCGAGTTGCGCAACCCGTCGCCGGTGCCGTCGAGGCCGACGACCAGGCCGTAGCCCAGCAGTTCGTTCGGGCGGACCCCGTCGAATTCGACGAGATCCTTCAGCCGCACCGGGGTCGCACCGGCCATGGCGGTCACCGCGAGCAGCACGGCAAGCGCGGCGAGAAGCTGTCTCATCGCAGGTATCCGGCCAGCGACAGCCCGGCGAGGCGGGCGGTGACGGCATACTGGGTTTCGAGCTGTGTCTGGGTTTCGCGCAGGGCGATGGCGGTGGCTTCGGGATCGGCACCGATGAGCGCGTTGCGCGCGATCCGGGCGGCGGTCAGGGCGGCGGACTGGCGGGTCGCGGCGGTTTCGGCCCGCTGTTCCAGCCCGCCGAGCGTGGCGCGCAGGCCCGCGAGCCCGTCTCCGGCGCCGACCAGCATCGCCCCGGCCTGCTGCATGATCGCGGCGCGTTCGGCATCACTTGCACCGGCGGGGTGATCGGCGGCGACGGCGGCAAGGGCCAGCCCCTTCATCACGCCGCGCAGCGCCGGGTCGTCGCCACGCGGGGTCACCGCGTAATCCTGGCCGTCGATGCGCCGCGTCGGGGCGGGGCCGGTGTCGCCGATATAGGCGACCGTTTCAAACCCGCCGCCCGGATCGTCGAAGAAGGCGTCGATCCGGGCGATCAGATCAGCGGCGTCGGTGGCGCCTGCGGTCTGTACGCGCAGCGCCGCAAGGATGGTATCGGCATCGGCAAGGGCGGGGCCGTCGGTCGCGGCGCCCGAAAACAGCGATTCGCTGCCGTGCCGGGCGTTCAGGGCCGAGACGGCGATGCCGAACGAGATTCCGGCCCGGGCGGCGGTATCGGTGACGAGCTGGCGCGTGACCGCCACCGGCAGCGAGAGCAGCTCCTTCGAGACGATGCCGCGCTGGGCATCGACCTGGTCGAGCGCGAGTTGCGCCGCCTCGAACCGGCGCGCGAGGGCATTGGCGGTATCGACCCCGGCCGCCATGAGCGCGAGGTTACGGTCGGTGTCGGCCAGCAGGTCGGTGCGCCCCGCCAGCCGGGCGGCGGGATCGGCGACCCTGCCGCTGGCCAGTTCGTTCGTGAGGGTATCAAGGCGCTGCCGGGTCGTCGTCAGGTGGTGCATGGCGGCGAACTGCCGGGCGAGATCGCCTATCGGGATGAAGGCCATGGTCAGATCTCCAACAGGGTGCGGAACATCGCGTCGATCGTGGCGAGCGTGCGGGCGTTGGCGGCATAGGCGCGCTCGATGTCGAGCAGCATCTGGAGTTCGTGGTCGGAATCGACGCCGGTGGCGAGTTCGGCCTCGCGCAGCGCGCGCCAGCGGGCGCCGGAGCGGGCCTGCGCCTCGTCGGCCATGAGGCGGGCGTTGGCGGCGCTGGCCGAGAGGCGGGCGGCATGGTCGCCGAAACTGCCCGCCGCGCTGCCGGGGCCGGACGTGCTGGTCGTGTCGAGCGCATCGGCCCAGCGCGCAAGCTGGCCGGCAGCGCCGACCGGGCCGGGGGCGGCGGCACCGATACCGTCGCGCAGGTGCCAGAGCGCCCCGCCCCGCGCCGGATCGACCGTGGCGTTGACGGCGATGCGCCCCGCTAGGCCCGCCGCGGCGAGCGGGTCGAAGGCCGCGCCCGCGTCGGTGAACAGGCCGGGGTCGGCGGCGCCGAGGGTCGGGTCGGCGGCGGGGCTGGCGAACCGGGCGATCAGGTCGGCGGCGAGCCGGTCGAGCGCGTCGGACTGTGCGGGCAGGATGTCGTCGCGCAGGCGGAACGCGGCACCAAGCGTGCCGCCGTCGAGCCAGCCGGTTCCGGCAGGCCCCGAGACCGGCTGCCCGTCGCGCATGAGGCCGGACAGCCCGCCCGAGGCCAGCGTCATGTCGGCGGTGACCACGCCCGCCGCGGCAAATTCGTACTGGCGGGCGCGGCCGTCGATCAGCATCTCGCCGCCGGGGGTCACCAGTGCGACGCGGCCGTCGGGACGCGCCATTTCCCGCACCGGCACGATGCGGGCGATGGTGTCGATCAGGGTCTGCCGCTGGTCCATGAGGCCGGACGGATCATTGCCGGTGATCCGGGCGGTGACGATGTCGTCGTTCACCCGTTCCAGCGCGCGCAGCGAGCGGTTCAGCAGATCGACATCGGCGGCAATGCTGCGGTCGGCGTCCAGCCGTTCGGCCTGCACCGCGTCCGAGGCATGGCGCAGGCCGCCGGCAAGCCCGGCGAGCCGGTCGAGCACCCGTGCCAGCGCGATGTCGGATGACGGATCGGCACCGGCGGCGGCCAGCGCCGCCTGCAGCGCGGTGACCTGCGCGGCCAGCGAGGTTCCGGCGTCGGCATCGCCCATCGCCCGTTCGACACGCAAAAGCGCGGTCGCGGTCAGGCTGCTGCCCTGGTGCTGCGATTCGGCATCGCGGCGGTCGGCAAGAATGGCGCGGTCGATGATCCGCGTGATGCCGTCGACCCGCACCCCGGCGCCCGCCAGCCCGTTCACCTGCGCCGAGAGGTCCACGACCCGGCGCCCGTAGCCGTCGGTCAGCGCATTGGCGAGATTGGCGGAGACGGTCTGGGCCATGCGCGAGGCGGCGGTGAGGCCGCTGAGCGCGTTGGCGACGGACTGGGTCAGGCTCATCCTGGGTTACCTTTTGATGTTGGAGGTTTCCTGCAGCATCTCGTCCACGGTCTGGATCACCTTGGCATTCGAGGAATAGGCGCGCTGCGTGGTGATGAGGCCGGTCAGTTCGGCGGCGATGTCGGTGGTCGATTCCTCGCGCGCGAATGAGACGACCTCGCCCGTGGGGCCGTCGCCCGCGTTCCACAGATAGAAGGCGCCCGAGGTGCGCGAGACGGCGTAGGTCTGGCCGTCGAGCGCCTGCAACCCGTTGGGATTGGGCACATCGACCAGCGGCACCTGATAGAGAACCCTGGTCAGCCCGGTCGAGAACTGGGCGTGGACAAAGCCGTTTTCATCCACCTCGATCGCGGTGATCGTGCCTGCGGCGGAACCGTCCTGGCTGAGCTGGATCGGCGAGAAGATGTCGGAAAGCTGGGTCATGCCCCCTGCCGTGCCGATCCGGCCGACCTGCACCTGGATCGGGCCGCCCGCGACATTCACCGTGAACGAACCGCTGGCCGGATCGTAGGCGCCGCCCACGTTGTCGGCGACCGAAAGCAGGGTGCCGCCGCCGCCGCGCGTGTCGTCGAAGGTCAGCGTGTAGTCGCCGATGACGAGGCCACCCTGGGCTTCGTCCTTCAGTTCCAGCGTCCATTCGTTCGACGCACCGGCTGCGGGCACGGTCGGGGTGAAGGTGGCGGTGATCGAGGCCGGGACGCCGAGATTGTCGAAATAGTCGATGGTCAGGTCATGCGGGTCGCCCCCGGCCCCGGCGATGGTTTCGGTCGCGGGCAGGTTCGCCAGCAGGGTCAGCGCGGTGGTCGGCTGGCCGATCACCTGGCTGAAGTTGATGCGCACCGGCTGCAATCCGGCGCTGCTGACGCGCGACTGTTCGGGGACCGAACCATCGGCGGCGGCGGGCCAGCCGAGCAGGACATGGCCCGAGGTCGATTTCAGGTAGCCCAGTTCGTCGATGTGGAACGAGCCGGTCGTCGTCATCAGCATCGGCGGGTTGGCCTGCCCGGCCAGCAGCGCGGCAAAGGGCGTCACCGGCAGCATCCCGCGCCCGCGCACCGCAAGATCGGTGGCGTTCGAGGTCGTCACCAGCGGCCCGCCCTTGTCGATGAGGCGGATGGTCGAGGTGCGGACGCCCCCGGCGGTATAGGTGCCCTTGCCCGAGCCGACGACCATGGCGTGAAAGTCGGTTTCGACCCGCTTGTAGCCGAAAGTGCCCGAATTGGCGATGTTGTCGGAGATCGACCCGAGCCGGGTCGCGTTGGCGGCCAGCCCGGCAACACCGGCATTCATCGAGGAAGAGAGCGTCATGGCGTGCCTTTCGGGTCGCTGCGAATCCTGTCCCTCCGGCTTGGCACGGTGTCCCTTAAGGTCCGCCTAACGTCCGGGCGGGCGCCGCAGGAAGGTGACCTCGAAACGGTCGTTGCGAACCGCCAGCGGATCGGCGGCGGCGGGCTGGCGGTCGCCGTGGCCGGTCAGGCGGCGGATGCGGCGGGAATCGAGGCCGCCCGCCTCGAGCAGTTGCCGCACCCGGTCGGCACGGTCCGCCGAAAGACGCCAGACCGGGCTTTGGGCAAGGATCACCGGCTGCGACGGCACATGGTCGGCGATGGCCAGCGGGTTGACGACCAGCGCGGACAGGCCCGCCAGCGCGGTCAGGATTTCCGCCGTGGTCGGGGTCGGTTCGGCGCCCCGCTCGAACAGCGGCGCGCCGGGCAGGGCGAAAACCTCGATCACCAGCCCGTCGTCGGCAAGCCGGGTCACCACATGGCGGCGGGCGGCATCCGAGAGCACGCTTTCGCCGCCACGGCCCAGCAGCGCGTCGGCAAGGTCTTCGAGCGTCATTGTCCCGGCGGCGGCGAAGGCCGAGGTGCCCTCGGCATCGTCGAACTGCGCATAATCGGCCTCGCCCGCGACGCCGTGCGAAAAGCTTTCGCCGGTATCGGCAAGCGTGTCGAGCGAGCCGGGGCTGTCGCCGCCGAAGATGCTGTCGGAGCTGCCGGTGATGCTGCTGATGCGGGTGCTGGGGGCGAAATAGTCGGCGATGCCCTTGCGCTGGTCCTCGGTCGTCGAGCCGATCAGCCAGAGCACCATGAAGAACGCCATCATCGCGGTGACGAAATCGGCATAGGCGATCTTCCACGCGCCGCCGTGGCTGTCGTCCTCGTCGATGATCCTGCGTCGCCGCACGATGATCGGCGCATTGCTGCCCGCCGCCATGATCCGCACCCCGTTCCGTCACCCCGCTGCGGTTGTGGGGTGGCGGGGGTTAACCCGGTCTTGACGATTCAAACCCCGTTCAAAGGTCGCGGCGGCGCCATATTTCGTCCTGCCCGCAGAACTCGACCAGATCATGCCCGTTCGCCCGCATGATCCGGCCGATGCCGGGGCTGGCGGTGTTGTTCTCGATCGCCCAGATGCGCACGCGGTGGCGGGCAAAGGGAAAGACGGCCAGCGCGGCTTCCTCGCCACCCTCGATGTCGAGCGAGACGAAATCGGGGTGCTCGATGCCCGCCTCGTCCAGCACCCCGGCGATGGTGGTGGTGCGCAGGGTCAGGTGGCGTTCGCGGTGACGGGGATCGGCGCGCACCTGCGCCAGCAGCGCGGGGTCGTAGCTGTCGAGAAGCCCGCTCATCTGGGTGAGACCGGCGCTGACCTCGAGGAACCCGGCCTCGCCCTCGGCCGCCCCCACGACCAGCGGCAGGCAGGGGCAGCGGCGGATCGCGCGGGCGCGGGCCAGTTGCGCGGGCACGGGTTCGACCAGCACCCCGCTCCAGCCGCGATACTGCTCGAGGAACAGCGTGTTCGAGCCGGTCACGCCGTCATAGCCGCCGATATCGACAAAGGTGCCACCGCGCCGATGCCCGAACAGCCGGTCCACGACCGCATCCTGTCCGGCCTGGCTGGCATAGGGAAAGCCGGGGGAAAGCATCGCGCGCAATTCGAGGATGCGGCGGTTGATGGCGCCACGGCGGCGCGAGCGTTCGCCCGCAAGGCGCGCGGTTTCGGCGCGCAGCATCGCGCGCAGTTCGGCGCGGATCTCCGCAAGACGGTCAGGCATCGTCGCTGCCGTAATCGGCATAGGATTTTTCTTCTACGATGGCCGATCCCAGGTGCAGGTTGATCGCCTTCTTCACCGCCGCGCGGTCGTCGTTCACGCGGTAGACCGCGCGCGCCAGCGCGATGAAACGCGGGCCGAAGTCGCCGTCACGTTCGCACAGGCGGATGTCGTCCTCGATCTGCCAGAGGCGGGCGTTGATGGCGTAGAGGTCGTCGCCCAGCCCGATCAGGCGCGGCGATTGCGGCAGGTCGTCCGCGACGGCGGCAAGCATCGCCTCCTCAAGGCGCATATTGGCGAGTTTCGCCGGGTCGGCGATCCGCTCGCGCTTCAGGCGCAGGATGGTCAGCTTGTCGATCAGCTCGCCCGGCGCCACCGGGATCAGGATTGCGTTCATCAGCCTGCCCTTTCGCGCAACAATGCCGCCACGCCTTCGCGCACGCGCGCAAAGACTCCGTCCCAGTCGCGCGGGCAGTCCTGGCGGATCAGGCGCATCGAGGGATACCACGGCGTCGCCGCGCCCGCATGGCCCCACATCCAGAACGGATCGCGGTGCAGCAGCACCCAGACCGGACGGCCCAGCGTTCCGGCCAGATGCGCGGTGACGGTGCACGAGGTGATGACGAGGTCCAGTTCCTCGATCAGCGCGGCGGTGTCAGCGAGGTCGCGGTCCGAGGACGCCGCGTCGGTGATGAAGGCAGAGGTGCCGTCCGCGTGGAACGCCTTCAACCCCGGTCCCTTGTAGAGCGAGAACATCTGCACACCCGGCAGGTCGAGCAGGCGGTGGAAATGGCGGTGGCTGAACGAGCGGAAGGCGTCGCCGCGATAGGTCGGCGAGCCGCCCCAGACCACGCCGATGCGAAAACGGTCCCGGAAGGGCGCGGTGATGGCGCGGGCGCGGGCGCGGCTGTCTTCGGGGATCGTCACGCGGACGGGCGGCGGGATCGTGTCGCTTGCGGCGAAATGCAGCGCGGGAAGGTCCATGAGATCGGTCCAGGTGTCGTGATCCCCGCCCGTATCGGCACCGGCCACACCCTCGAGCAGCCGGGCGAGCGGGCGCGGCGCCTGCATCCGCACATGACCGGGGCGGAACCGGCCCAGCACCGGCAGGAACCGCGCGAAGGCGAGCGCGTCGCCGAGACCCTGTTCGGGCAGCACGAGAATCCGCCTGCCGTCCAGCGGCCCGCCGTCCCATTTCGGCACTGCCATCCTGCGCGGGGTCAGTTCGCCGGTCTGCCAGCGCGCGGCGTAGTCGGTTAAGCCCTGCGCGTGATTGCCCGCGGCAAGATGGGTCAGGGCGCGCTGGATGCGCAGTTCCGCATCGCCGGGGTGGCGGGCAAGGGCGGCGTCCAGGGCGCGGATGGCGGCGTCATGCTGCCCGAGCGCGCGCAGCGCCTTGCCCTCCATCGCCCGATGCGCGGGGTTGTCGGGATCGCGCGCGATCAGGCGGCGGCGCAGGGCAAGGGCGCGGGTGTTGTCGCCAATGTCGCCGAGGATGTTGGCGAGGTTGTTCAGCGTGGCGGGATTGTCGGGATCAAGCGCGAAGGCGCGTTCCTGCGCGGCCAGCGCCAGATCGTGTTCGCCCGCCTCGCGCAGCAGGACGCCGAGATTGGTCCAGATGCCCGCATCCTGCGGCGCGCGCGCGAGGCGGGCGGCGTAAAGGGCGCGCGCCTCGTCGCGCCGCCCGGCACGATGGGCGGCGATGGCGCGCTGGCGCATGGGGTCGGGGGTCGTGGCCAACGGTCTCTCCTGCAATCGGGGTCAGTGTTGCAGGCTCGGACGGCAAGGCAAGGGCGCCGGTGGGGCCGGATCGGGGCAGCGGCGGGGGGCCGCCCGCCCCCAGCGCAATCGGGTGCGCGGCACGTTCCGTCATTGCGAGGCGCAGCCGAAGCAATCCCGATGTTGTGCGAGAGAGGTCGGGGTTGCTTCGGCTGCGCCTCGCGGGTGACGGGGTTTGCGGGCGGCGGTGCCGTACGGTCAGAGGTCCAGATCGATGGAATGTGCCCTGTCCGACATCACCGCAAGGTCGAGCACCTGTTGCAGCGCCGCGCCGCGTGCGAAATCGGGGGCGACCTGCACGCCCGCGCGGATCGCGGCGACGAAGCGGCTGTAGTTGGTCTCGATCTCGGGCAGCGGCAGGTCGCGCCAGGTGGCGGCAAGCATGTCGTCGCCCAGACTGCCGCGCAGGGTCGAGGTCTTGCCGTCGGTCAGCACCTCGAGCCCGCCCTTGGTGCCGAAGATGCGCAGCGCCAGGTCGTTCATGTGGCCCGAGGCAAAGCGGCTGGCGTGGATCACGCCCACGGCGCCGTTGGCAAGCTGCACATGCAGCACCGCGCTGTCGTTGGCATCAAGCACATAGTCGCCGATCCGCCCGCCCGGCGCCTTGTCGAACGTGTGCAGGCGGCAGGATACCGAGGTCACGTCCGACCCCGCGACATGGGTGGCATAGTCGAGGATATGCACGCCCACATCGCCCAACACCCCCATCGAGCCATGCGCCGTGGACAGCCGCCAGAGCCATTGCTCTTCCTTGTCCCAGGCGCCCCATGCGGGCTGCGTCAGCCAGCTTTGCAGGTAGGACGCCTCGAAATGGCGCAACTCGCCGATGGCACCGGCGGCGACCAGCCGCGCCGCCTCGTTCATCGCGGCGGTGTTGCGGTAGGTGAGGTTCACCATGTTGACGACACCGGCGGCAGCGGCCCGCGCCGCCATGTCCGCCGCGTCGGCATGGTTGGCGGCAAGCGGCTTTTCGCACAGGACATGCTTGCCCGCCGCCAGCAGCGGCAGCGTCGTCGCGTGGTGCACGGCGTCCGGCGTCACGTTCGAGGCGGCGTCGAATCCGCCCCAGGCGATGGCCTCGTCCAGCGCGCCGAAGCCGCGCGCGATGTCATGCGCGTCCAGAAACGCCGCCAGCCGCGCGGTGTTGCGGTCCACCCCAGCGACCACGGTGACGCCCGGCATCGCGGCATAGGCCTCGGCATGGTTCTTCGCCATGCCGCCGGTGCCGACGATGATGACGCGCAGGTCGCTCAACGGAAGCCCTCCTGTCCCTTCACATGCAGCGACGGCCCGCGCTCGGTGATCTTCTCGGGCGCGTTCTCGGTGGTGCGGTTCGGGGCCACGTTCGGGTCGGCGATGCGCGGTGCCGGATTGTGCGCCCATTTCACGGCGTTCTTCAGCACGAGCTGCACATTGGCGTCGTGATAGGTCGGATAGGTTTCGTGACCCGGACGGAAGTAAAAGACATTGCCCGCGCCGCGCCGCCAGGTCAGGCCCGAGCGGAACACCTCGCCGCCCTGGAACCATGATACGAACACGGTCTCCATCGGTTCGGGGACGCCGAAAGGCTCACCATACATTTCCTCGTTCTCGAGCTCGAAATGTTCCGGCAGCCCGGCGGCGATGGGATGGTGGCGCGAGGTCAGCCAGAGGCGTTCCCGCTCGCCCGCCTCGCGCCAGGACAGGTTGCAGGGCGCGCCCATCAGTTTCTTGAAGATTTTCGAGAAATGCGCCGAATGCAGCGCGATGAGGCCCATGCCGCCCCAGACCGCATCGGCGACGCGGGCGACGACATCGTCCTGCACGTCGCCATGCGCGGCGTGGCCCCACCACACCAGCACATCGGTCTGCGCCAGCCGCGCCGCCGTCAGCCCGTGTTCGGGTTCCTGCAGCGTCGCCGTGGTGGCCGAGATCGCCGGATCGGCATTCAGCGCATCGGCGATGCAGTTGTGCATCCCGCGCGGATAGATCGTGGCGACGGTCTTGTTGGTCTGTTCGTGGACGTTCTCGCCCCAGACGATGGTGCGGATGGGCATGGCAACCTCGCAATCACGTTTCCCGCCGACAATGCGCCCGGCGCGCGGCAGGATCAACGGTCGATGTTGGCGCTAACGGCGGGTCGGATCAGCCCCCAGGGCAATCGGGAGCGCGGCATGTCCCGTCATTGCGAGGCGCAGCCGAAGCAACCCCGACCGCTCACACACAACATCGGGGTTGCTTCGTCGCCTGCGGCTCCTCGCAATGACGGGATTTGCGGGCGGCGGGGCCGTGCCACCCCGCGCAGGACCGTTCGCCCGATTGCCCTGGATCAGCCCCACAACGCGGGCAGCGCGTCCCATAGCAGCTTTGCCCCGACCGTGCCGACCAGAACATAGGTGACCGGGTAGAACACGCCTGCGCTCATCCGGCGGATGATCCAGGCGCCGACGAAGGTAAAGACGACCGCCACCGGCATCAGCGCCGCCGAGGCCGCCAGATTCGCGGCGCCGAACTGGCCGAGCAGGAAATAGGGAATCACCTTCAGCAGGTTCACCACCGCGAAGAACAGCACGTTGGTGCCGGTGTAGGTGCGCGGGTCCTGCCCCAGCGGCATCGTGTAGACCTGATAGGGCGGGCCCCCCGCGTGCGAGACGAACGAGGTGTAGCCCGCGACCGTGCCCCAGAACGCCGCGCGGCCCCGGTGTTGCGGGGCGATGCGGTGGCTGCGGGTGACGGTCTGCCAGAGCCAGCGCGCGAAGAAGGCGATGGCGATGATGCCGACGATGGCGCGCACCGCGTCATCCGACACGAAGCGCGCCGTGGCCCAGCCCAGCGCCGTTCCCGCCACCGCGCCGGGGATCATCAGCCGGAAGGTGCGCATGTCCCAGCTTTTCCACCAGGTCCAGACGCTCACCCCGTCCGAGGCGATGAGGATCGGCAGCATGATCCCCGCCGCCTGCACCGGCGACATCACCAGCGCCATGACCGGCACCGCCAGCATCCCCAGCCCGGTCAGCCCGCCTTTCGCCACACCCATGACGGCGGCCGCCAGCGCGGCCACCGCCATCACGACGGGATCGTGGAACAGCGCGGAGTCCACCGGCAGGGATCAGTCGGCGATCACGTCCTGACGCTGCTCGCCCAGACCCTCGATGCCGAGGGTGACGACCTCGCCCGCCTTGAGGAACCGCTGCGGGGTCGTGCCCATGCCGACGCCCGGCGGCGTGCCGGTCGAGATCACGTCGCCCGGTTCCAGCGACATGAACTGCGACAGGTAGCTGACCAGATGCGCGACGCCGAACACCATCGTCTTGCTGGAGCCGTCCTGCATCGACTCGCCGTTCACCTTCAGCCACATCTTCAGGTTCTGCGGGTCCGGCACCTCGTCACGGGTGACCAGCCAGGGGCCGATCTGGCCGAAGTTGTCGCAGGACTTGCCCTTGGTCCACTGGCCCGCGCGCTCGATCTGGAAGCCGCGCTCCGAGACATCGTTGGTCACGGCATAGCCCGCGACATGCGACATGGCGTCGGCTTCGGAGACGTATTTCGCACGCTTGCCGATGATGACGGCCAGCTCGACCTCCCAGTCGGTCTTGACCGAGCCGCGCGGGATGACGATCGGATCGTTCGGGCCGCAGATCGCGCTGGTGGCCTTCATGAAGATGATCGGTTCCTCGGGAACCTTGGCGCCGGTCTCGGCGGCATGGTCGGCATAGTTGAGGCCGATGCAGATGAACTTGCCGACCCCGCCGACGCAGGCGCCGAGGCGGGTGCCCGCCTCGACCACCGGCAGCGCCGCCGGGTCCACCGCGCGCAGCATGGCAAGACCGGCATCCGACAGCACCGCACCGCCGATGTCGGGGACAAGGCCGGTCAGGTCGCGGATCGTGCCGTCGGCGGCAAGAAGGCCGGGGCGTTCGGCCCCCCGGAGTCCGTGGCGAAGCAGTTTCATCGGTGCGATCCCTTGAGTTGACGTGGCAGGAGGTATCGCCGCCGTGATAGCGCCATTGTCCTGCGGCGAAAAGGGCGGGGGGGCGGCATGTTCCGTCATTGCGAGTTCCGTCACCCGCGAGGCGCAAGCCGAAGCAACCCCGACCGCTCGCGCATGACATCGGGCAAGTGTGTTGTTCATCCGGCTGTTCGATAGGCTTCTCCCTCGCGG
>JACFNP010000043.1 GCA_019454835.1 Rubellimicrobium sp. | reverse complement strand
CCGGTGCGGGCGCCGGTCATGCTGCCCCACCGTTGCAACACCCGCCCTGCCGCGCCGGGCATATGCGATTGCCCTGGCAACCCAACGCGCGCCGCTTTCCAAACCCGGTGCAAGCGGCTAGGTCAGGGCGGATCAGGTCAGGGATCGCGGATGTCCTTTTTCGGCAAGCTCAGGGACCGGCTGTTGCGGTCGTCGTCGCGTCTCGACGAAGGCATCGGCGCCATCGTCGACGAGGCCGCGCCCGATCCCGGCGCTGCGCAATCGCGGCGCCTCGTCGATGATGCGATGCTCGAGGAGCTCGAGGATCTGCTGATCGCCTCGGACATGGGGGTCGAGACCGCCGCCCGCGTCACCGCCAACATCGCCGAAGGCTGCCTTGGCCGCCGCCTCTCGGGGCGCGAGGTGAAAGAGGCGCTGGCCACGGAAATCGCCCGCATCATGGCGGGCGTGGCCCGCCCGCTGCCGCTCTATCCGCAAAAGCCGCAGGTGGTGCTGGTGGTCGGCGTGAACGGCTCGGGCAAGACCACGACCATCGGCAAGCTGGCCTCGCAGTTCCGCGCCGCCGGAAAAACCGTGGTGATCGCCGCCTGCGACACCTTCCGCGCGGCGGCGGTGGAACAGTTGCAGGTCTGGGGCACCCGCGCAGGCGTGCCGGTGCTGACCGCCGCCGAGGGCACCGACCCCGCGTCGCTGGCCTATGACGCGCTGGCGCGCGCGCAGCGCGAGGGCGCGGACCTCTTGATGATCGACACCGCCGGGCGGCTGCAGAACCGCGCCGACCTGATGGAGGAACTGGCCAAGATCGTGCGCGTGTTGCGCAAGATCGACCCGACCGCGCCGCACAACACCTTGCTGGTGCTGGACGCCACCACCGGACAGAACGCGCTGGCGCAGGTGGAAATCTTCCGCAAGGTGGCGGATGTGTCGGGGCTGGTGATGACGAAGCTCGACGGCACCGCGCGGGGCGGCGTGCTGGTGGCGCTGGCCGACCGCTTCGGCCTGCCGATCCACGCCATCGGGGTGGGCGAGCAGATCGACGACCTCGCCCCCTTCGATCCCGATGATTTCGCCCGCGCGCTGGTCGGGCTGGAGAACTGACCGCATGACCACGACCCGCAAGATCAACCCCGTCTTGAAGCAGACCCTCGAACTGGGGCCGACGGTGCTGTTCTTCGTCCTCTACATGTGGATCAAGGACGACACCTTCACCTTCGCGGGCCGCGAGTATTCCGGCTTCATCGTCGCCACCGTGGTGCTGATCCCGGTGCTGCTGGCGGGGATCGCGATCCTCTGGGCGCTGACGCGGCAACTGTCGCGCATCCAGATCGTCACCGGCGTCATGGTGGTATTCTTCGGCGGGCTGACCGCGATCTTCAACGACGCGACCTTCTTCAAGATGAAGACCACCGCCGTCTACGGCCTGTTCGCGGTGCTGCTGGGCATCGGGCTGGCACGCGGGCAAAGCTGGCTGCAATGGGTGATGGGCGAGGTGCTGCCCATGGAGCGTGAAGGCTGGATGAAGCTGACCCGCCGCCTGGCCGTCATGTTCGCGGCGATGGCGGTGGCCAATGAAATCATCTGGCGCACCCAGTCCGAGGCCACCTGGGTGACGCTGGAAACCTTTGCCTTCCCGGTGGCGCTGTTCCTGTTCCTCTGGGGCCAGATCATCGCGCTGCAACGCTATTTGATCGACCCCGAAGCCGAAGCCGCAGGCCCGGACGAGGGTTGAGGGGGTCGGGCAAACCGGCATCTTTCGTCATTGCGAGGAGCCGCAGGCGACGAAGCAACCTCGACGTTGTGTGTGAGCGGTCGGGGTTGCTTCGGCTTGCGCCTCGCAATGACGGTTGCTCATCTCGTCATTGCGAGGAGCCGAAGGCGACGCGGCAATCCACGGGGCCGGGCGCTGCACCCGGTATGGATTGCTTCACTTCGTTCGCAATGACGAGAACACACCGTCATTGCGAGGAGGCGGAGCCGACGAAGCAACCTCGATGTTGCATATGAGCGGTCGAGGTTGCCTGCGGCGCCTCGCGGGTGACAGCATTTGCGGGCGGCCCCGCCCCGCGCAATGATGCGGGCGCTGCTACCAGCAGGACACCAGCACCCCGACCCCCGCTGCCTGCCGGGTCAGGGTGGCGGCCTCGATGAAGGCGATGCGGTCCGTGGTCGTCACCGCGATCCCGGCGGCTTCCAGCGCCGCCACGATGTCGCCCGCGCTGCGCGCAAAGGCCACGTCGGCGGGAAGCGCCTGCGCGGTCGCGTCGGGCGCGGGCAGCAACATGCCGACCACAGCGCCGCCGTTGTCGAACACCGGCCCGCCCGCATCGCCCGCCCGCGCGTTCAGCGCCAGCCGCCGCAGCCCGCTCTCGCCGTTCAGGCCGCGGATGTCAGCGAGCGTGCCGAAGGTCAGCACCGGCTGCGTCAGCGCGGCGCCGTAGGGGAAGCCCGCGACCGCGACCTGCGACTGCAGGCGCGGGGTCTGGGTCTGGAAGGCCACCACGCCGCCGGGCGCCAGCCGTTCCTCGGGCGCCAGCACCGCGATGCCCAGCCCCGGATCGCTGAACGCCACCCGCGCCGGGTGGCCGCCCGCGATGGTGATCTCGCGGCACTCGGCCACGGCGGCGGCCGAGGTCAGCACCTCGCCCGCGTCGTTGATGAAGGCGCCCGCCCGGTTCATGTGCGGCTGGCGGATCGCCAGCCCCGAGACGAGGTCGATGGACTGGTCCTCGTCCGGCGGCGCGATGCCGGGGTCGAGCACCGTGCCCGTCACCGCGAACGACGCCTGCATCTCGGCCAGCAGCCGCTCGAAGCGGGCCTCGTCGCCTGCGGGCCAGACAAGGACGAAGCCCTTGACATGCCCGTCCGCCACCTGCGCGAAGGCCCGCGAATGGAGGCGCGCGTCCATGCCTTCCAGCGTGAAGGACGTGCTCCGCCGCTCGCGCGGGCCGTCAGGCGGGACGATCTCGAGCGTCTGCATGATCTCGTATAGCCCGGCGAGACGCTGGGCGTCGCCTTCCTGGGAAATGAGGATCACCTGCGCCACCCCGCCGTCGCGGGCGTCATAGAGCGCGAAGGGCGGCTCGTAGCGGCTGAAGGCGACGACGGCCTGCGGCATCAGGATCTCGATTCCGGCGGCATCATCGCGCACCGTGGCAAGGTCCAGCCCTTCGAGCACCGCGTTGTAAGCCGTCAGCAGTTCGGCGCGCTGGCGCGTGGTCAGCACGCCGGTCGCGTCATGGCCGTGCATGCGCTGCCAGTCCTCCATCGCCGCCCGCGTGCCCCGCCCGTAGGCGCCGTCGATGGCGCCCGCATAGCTGCCCGCCCATTGCAGCGCGATCTGGAGCTGTTCCTTCTGGGCCTGCGACAACAGGATTTCCGAGGCCAGCGCCTCGGCGCGGGTCTCGTCGGGCAGGGCGTCGGGGGCAGGGGGGGCGTCCACGACGGCGACGCCATCGTCCGCCCCGGCACCCTCGGGCAGCGGCTGCGGCGACAGGGATGCGCCCGCGCCGACCGGCCAGAACTGCCGGTCGTAGCTGCTGCCGTCGCTGATGTAGCTGTCCGAGGGGATTTCATGGGCCCCGCGCAGGTTGACCAGCAAAGCCTCGGCATCGCTGCGGGCATAAGGCCCCAGCGCGATCGAATACCAGCCGTTGCCCAGCGCGAAGCCCGCGACATGGTCCAGCCGTGCCGCATAGGCCCGCGCCCGCTCCTGCGCCTTCACGAGGCTGGGCTGCGCCTCGATCTGCACCCAGGTGCCGCCCGTCTGCGCCTGTGCGGGCAGGGGGCCGAGGACAAGGACAAGAAGACACGACAGGATGTGAACGAGACGCATTGCAGGGAATTCCGAACCGGGAACAGGGGTTGTTGCCGTCGTGCTTTAAGTGAAGCGCCGCGTGACTGCACGGAGAATTGCTCACATTGCCGTCAGGGCGGGCGCGGCTGTGGCGGCGCTGCCCGATCCGCCCCCGCCGCGCCAGGGCAATCGGGCGAACCGCCCTGCGCAGATCTGCACGACATCTTCCGTCATTGCGAGGCGCAGCCGAAGCAACCCCGACCGCTCGCACACGACATCGAGGTTGCTTCGTCAGCTTGCGCTTCCTCGCAATGGCGGAACTCGCGGGTGACGGAAGATGCCGTTCGCCCGATCCGCCCCCGCCCCCGCCGCGCGCGGCCCGCGTTGACCCTTGGCAGCCGCCGCCCTAATGAACCCGCGACCCGCCGGTGAGGACACCATGCCAGACAAGCCCCGCTCGTTTCAGGACATCCTGCTGCGCCTGCAGGGCTATTGGGCCGCGCAGGGCTGCGCCGTGCTGCAACCCTATGACATGGAGGTCGGCGCGGGCACCTTCCACCCCGCCACGACGCTGCGCAGCCTTGGCCCGCGCCCCTGGGCGGCGGCCTATGTCCAGCCCTCGCGGCGGCCCACCGACGGCCGCTACGGCGAGAACCCCAACCGGCTCCAGCATTACTACCAGTATCAGGTGATCCTGAAGCCCTCGCCGCCCGACATGCAGGACCTTTACCTCGGCAGCCTCGGCGCCATCGGCATCGACCCGGCGCTGCACGACATCCGCTTTGTCGAGGACGACTGGGAAAGCCCGACGCTGGGCGCCTGGGGCCTGGGCTGGGAGGTCTGGTGCGACGGGATGGAGATTTCGCAGTTCACCTATTTCCAGCAGGTCGGCGGCCACGACTGCCATCCGGTTTCGGGCGAGCTGACCTACGGGCTGGAACGGCTGGCCATGTATGTGCTGGGCGTCGATCACGTCATGGAGATGCCCTTCAACACCCCCGACGCCCCGGTGCCGCTGCGCTATGGCGACATCTTCCGCCAGACCGAAGAGGAATATTCCCGCCACAACTTTGACTCCGCCGACACCGGGCAGCTTCTGCGCCATTTCGACGACGCCGAGGCCGAATGTGCCCGCCTGCTGGCGGTGCCCGAGGTGGACCCGCGGACGGGCAAGCGCATCGTCATGGCCCATCCGGCCTACGACCAGTGCATCAAGGCCAGCCACCTGTTCAACCTGCTCGACGCGCGCGGCGTGATCTCGGTCACCGAACGGCAGGCCTATATCGGCCGGGTGCGCGCGCTGGCCAAGGCCTGCGCGGATGCCTTCCTGCGCACCGATGCGGGCGGGTTTGAGGGGGGTGCACCATGAACGACACCACCCGCCGCCGGATCGGCCGCATGCTCATCGTCGTCCTTCTCGCGCTTGCGGTCGTCGCGGGCGTCGGGCTGTATTGGCTCCAGAACTACGCCTATTACCGCACGTTGTCCGCACCCTCCGAGGAAATCACCCTCGTCTCGGACATCTCGGGCCTGCCCGAGGCGGTACCCTACACGAACTTCCGCGCCATCGAGAGCGTGTCGGCCCCGGTCGGGTTCCGGTCCTGTTTCGACATCGGCCTCGCCGCCGAGGTGATCGCGCGCAACTACACGCCCTATCCGGGTGCCGAGCCGCTGATCGCGCCGCGCTGGTTCGACTGCTTTGACGCGGTCGCGCTGGGCGAAGCGCTCGAACGCGGCGAGGCCACCGCCTGGCTGGGGCGCCGCGACGTGATCTGGGGCTTCGACCGCGTCGTCGCCATCATGCCCGACGGGCGCGCGGCGGGCTGGAACCAGATCAACCGTTGCGGCAAGGCCGTGTTCGAGAACGGCGAGACCGCGCCCGACGACTGCCCGCCCATGCCCGAAAGGCTGCAATGATGGCCGACCTGCTGATCGAACTGTTCTCGGAAGAAATCCCGGCGCGGATGCAGGCCCGCGCGGCGGCGGATTTCAAGCGGCTGGTGACGGGCGGGCTGGTCGATGCCGGGCTGGCCTATGCCGGTGCCGCCGCCTTCGCCACGCCGCGCAGGCTGGCGCTGTCGGTCGAGGGGCTGGACGCCGCCTCGCGCGATCTGCACGAGGAACGCAAGGGGCCTGCGGTCGGCGCCCCCGAGGCCGCGCTGCAAGGGTTCCTGCGCGCGACCGGGCTGACGCAGGATGAGCTGGAACAGCGCGACACGGCCAGGGGCGCGGTCTGGTTCGCCGTCACCATCCGCCCCGGCCGCCCGGCTGCCGACATCGTGGCCGAAGTGCTGGAAAACACGATCCGCAACTTTCCCTGGCCCAAATCCATGCGCTGGGGCGCGGGCAGCCTGCGCTGGGTGCGGCCGCTGCAGTCGGTGCTCTGCATCCTGACGGACGAGAACGGCGCGCAGGTGGTGCCGTTCGAGATCGACGGCATCGTGGCGGGCAACTGCACGCGCGGCCATCGCTTCATGGCGCCCGATGCGTTCGCGGTGGCTTCCGCCGCGGATTACGAGGCGCGCCTTCTGGCCGCCCGCGTCGTGCTGCGCGCCGAGCGGCGCGCCGACACGATCCTGCACGACGCCACCAACGCCGCCTTCGCGCAGGGGCTGGAGCTGGTCGCCGACGATGCCCTGCTGGCCGAGGTCGCCGGGCTGGTCGAATGGCCGGTGGTGCTGATGGGCAGCATCGGCGCGGAATTCCTGCACCTGCCGCCCGAGGTGCTGCAAACCTCGATGCGCGAGCACCAGAAGTTCTTTTCGGTGAAAAACCCCGCCACGGGCCGGATCGAGCGTTTCGTCACTGTTGCCAATATCGAAACAGAGGACGCGGGCCGCACCATCCTGCACGGCAACAGCCGCGTGCTGGCCGCGCGGCTCTCGGATGCGCACTTCTTCTGGGACAACGATCTGCGCGTGGCCCGCGCCGGGATGGGCGACTGGGCCGAGGGGCTGAAATCGGTCACCTTTCACCGCAAGCTGGGGTCACAGGCCGAACGGGTGGACCGCATCGCCGCGCTGGCGCGCGAGATCGCGCCTGCGGTGGGCGCGGATGCCGAACAGGCCGAACGCGCCGCAAGGCTGGCCAAGCTGGACCTGCGCTCGGAAATGGTGGGCGAATTCCCCGAATTGCAGGGCGTGATGGGCCGCTATTACGCGCTGGAGGCGGGCGAGCCCGAGGCCGTCGCCGATGCCGTGCGCGACCACTACGCGCCGCTCGGGCCATCGAACGCGGTGCCAAGCGCGCCGGTGTCGGTCGCGGTGGCGCTGGCCGACAAGATCGACACCCTGGCCGGGTTCTGGGCAATCGACGAGAAGCCCACCGGATCAAAAGACCCTTTCGCCCTGCGCAGAGCAGCGCTGGGGGTGATCCGGCTGGTGCTGGGAAACGAGGTGCGGCTGCCGCTGCTGGCCAGCTTCGCCGCTGCGCGGGCCGATTGCGACGGCGGCGACCTGCTGTCCTTCCTCCACGACCGCCTCAAGGTCCACCTGCGCGATGAAGGCATCCGCCACGACATCATCGACGCGGTGCTGGCGCTGCCGGGCAATGACGACCTGACCCTCGTGGTGAAACGCGCCCGCGCGCTGGCGGCGTTCCTGAAAACCGACGACGGCGAGAACCTGCTGCAGGGCTACAGCCGCGCCAACAACATCCTTGCCCAGGCCGAATCCCGCGACGGGGTCGAATATTCCTTCGGCGCCGATCCGAAATTCGCCGAAACGCCCGAGGAACAGGCGCTGTTTGTCGCGCTCGACGCCGCGCAAGCCGCGATCACGCCCCTGATGCAGGCCGAGGATTTCGCCGCAGCGATGGAGGCCATGGCCCGCCTGCGCGCCCCCATCGACGCCTTTTTCGAGGCGGTGCAGATCAACACCGACAACGCCGTCCTGCGCCGCAATCGCCTGAACCTGCTCGGCCAGATCCGCAGCATCTGCGCGGGCGTCGCGGATTTCACCAAGATCGAAGGGTAGCCCCTTCATCCTTGCGCAAATACTCCGGGGTCCGGGGCAGAGCCCCGGTCCGCCCTCAGGCCGCCTGCGCCACCAGTGCGGTCTCGGCGCGGCTCAGCAGGCGGCGCGCCGGGGCGACGGCCACATCCGCGTCGGGGGGGCAGCTTTCGGTCTCGATGCCGTTGGCGAGGATGACCTCGTGGCCGGGCAGTGCCAGATGCAGGTAATGCACTTCGGGCAGGCCGCGCAGCAGCCGTGCCCTGCGGTCGTCGACCAGGTCGCGCGCGGCGGCCAACACCTCGTCGCAGCCGAACAGCGCCTGCGCGCGCGGCCCGCGCAAGAGCAGCCGGTGATCGGGCGATACCGCCAGCGCCTCGCCGCCCATGCGCACGAGCACCGGCGCCAGTTCCGGCATCAGCCGCAGCCGCGCGCCGCTGATCCGCTGCGCGGCGCAGCGGGCGACGGGTTGCAGCCCGTTGTCGCGGGTCTGCACCCGCATCCCTTCGGTGATCCGCTCGACCTTCTGCCAGCCGCCCGCACAAAGGACCAGCGTGCCGGGCGTGAAGCAGAGCAACGTTTCAGGCATCGTTTCCGGGCGGGCAACAATATCGCTCTCGACCACCCACAGGTCACGATCACGCGGCGGCAGGCCGCCCGCGATGACCGCCAGGGGGGCGCGCCCCGGTCCCGTGGCGACCAGCGCCACCTCCCAGACCTGCCGCCCGTCGGTGACGGTGAAGCCCTGCCGCACGGGTTCGGGTTCGGCGGCGTCGGGCGGTGCGGCGGGCAGGTCCAGCCAGCGGCGCAGGGCACGGGCGGCGCGGGCGCGGGTCTCGTCCGTGCCCTGCGCCGGGCCCAGCGGCAGCAGCGCCTGCGGCCCGTCGAGCCGCAATGCCTCGCCCCGCCAGCGCCAGAGCGCGCCGGGCACGACCATCTCCGGCGGGGCCTCGGGAATGTCCTCGACCTCGGTCTGCGCCCATGAAAAGGCGTGAACGGCCCGTAAGCCCGTCTCCATGCGCCTGCTCTGCCTGCCGCCCCGCTGTCGCGCGGGGTCTTGCGGGCAGGTTAGCGTCACGCGCCCGGCTCTGGCAAGCGCAACCTTGCGCGGGATCGGCAATCGGGCGGCGCGGCATGTTCCGTCATTGCGATAAGGCTTCCGTCATTGCGAGGAGCCGCAGGCGACGAAGCAACCCCGATGTTGTGCGCAAGCGGTCGGGGTTGCTTCGGCTTGCGCCTCGCAATGACGGTTGTTACCTCGTCATTGCGAGGAGCCGCAGGCGACGCGGCAATCCACGGGGCCGGGCGCGGCGCCCGGAATGGATTGCTTCGGCTTGCGCCTCGCAATGACGCGGATCAATGCGCGCGGTGATGCGGCTGGACGGGGGCGGGCGGGGCGGATAAGCGGGGCGGATGACTGCGTCGTCCCCCCTGCGCGCCGCTCTGCCCGGCCTTGCCCGTGAATCGCGCGGACTGGTGCTGCTCGGCCTGCCGCTGGTCGGCTCGGCGGTGGCGGGATTCCTTGCCCACATGACCGACATCATCCTGCTGGGCTGGTATGATCTGGTCGCGCTGGCGGCGGGGACCATCGCCACCTCGTTCTATTTCAACATCTTCATCCTCGGCGCCGGGTTCGGCAACGGCGTCCTGCCGCTGGTCGCCGCTGCCGTGGCCGCCGGGGACGAGACCCGCTCGCGCCGCGTCACCCGCATGGGGCTGTGGCTTTCGGCGGGGTTCGCGCTGCTCACGCTGCCGCTGTTCTGGAACACCGGGCTGATCTTCCGCGTCATGGGCCAGCAACCCGAGGTCGTCGCGCTGGCGCAGGATTTCATGCGCATCGCCATGTGGGGGCTGTTCCCCTGGCTCGGCGTGAACGTGCTGCGCTGCTATCTCTCGGCGCAGCTTCTGACCGCCGTGCAGCTCTGGGTGACCAGCGGCGCGGTGGTGGTGAATGCGGTTCTCAACTACGGGCTGATCTTCGGCGCCTGGGGCCTGCCCGAACTGGGCATCCGCGGCGCGGCGCTGGGGTCGGTGATCGTGCAGACGCTGACCTTCGCGGCGCTGGCCGTCTATACGACATGGAGGCTCCCCGAGGCGCGGCTCTGGCAGCGCATCTGGCGCGTGGACGGGTCGGCGATGCGCGACGTGTTCCGGCTGGGCTGGCCCATCGGCGTCACCGCATTGTCCGAGACCGGGCTTTTCACGGTGTCCGCGCTGATGATGGGCTGGATCGGCACGCTGGAGCTGGCCGCGCATGGCGTGGCTTCGCAACTGGCGGCGCTGACCTTCATGTTCCACATCGGCATGACCCAGGCGGCGACGGTCCATGCGGGCGGTGCCTTCGGTCGCCGCGACCAGGCCGAGCTGGTGCGGGTCGGGCTGGCCTCGATCCTGGTCGCGCTGGGTTTTGCGGCGCTGGTGGTGCTGACCTTCGTGAGCTTCAACCACGAACTCGTCGGCCTGTTCCTGCGCGCCGAGGACGCGCGGCGTGATTTCGTCGTTATCATCGGCGCCGAGCTGCTGCTGTTCGCGGCGCTGTTCCAGTTCGCCGACGCCAGCCAGGCGGTGGCGCTGTCGCTGTTGCGCGGGGTGCAGGATACGCGGATTCCGATGTGGCTGGCGGCCTTTGCCTACTGGTGCGTCGGCGTGCCTGCGGGCTATCTGCTGGCCTTTCACGCGGGGCTTGGCCCGGCGGGCATCTGGCTAGGGCTGACGGCGGGGCTGGGGACGGCGGCGCTGCTGCTGATGCTGCGCTTCTGGCGCCACGGGGTGCGGATCGCGCCACCGGGGGCCGCGCATGTTTGACTGGCTCGCCGTCCTGGTCGAGCAGGGCGGCGCGGCGGGGGTCGCGCTGCTCATGCTGGCCGAGAACGTGTTCCCGCCGATCCCGTCGGAACTCATCATGCCGCTGGCGGGCTATCTGGCGGCGCTGGGGCGGCTGGACTGGCTGGCGGTGCTGGTCGCGGGCACGGCGGGGTCGGTGCTGGGGGCGTGGTTCTGGTACTGGCTGGGCCGGGCGCTGGGGCATGACCGGCTGATGCGTCTGGTGGCGCGCTGGGGCCACTGGGCCACGGTCAGCGTGGCCGAGACCGAAGCCGCGCTGGCCTGGTTCGCGCGGCGCGGCGAATGGGCGGTGTTCCTGGGCCGCATGGTGCCGGTGGTGCGCACGCTGATCTCGATTCCGGCGGGGCTGAACCGGATGGGGCAGGGGCGCTTCCTGCTGCTCACCGCCGCCGGAAGCCTGGTCTGGGTCGCGGCGCTGACCTTCGCGGGCTGGGTGCTGAAAGAGCAATACGCCCGCGTCGAGGGCTGGCTGAACCCTGTCACGACGCTGATCGTCGCAGGCGTCCTCGTCACCTATGTCTGGCGCGTGGTGCGGATGCGGGCGCGGCGGTAAGCCGCTTAATCCCCGCGCTCTGCCCTGCGCCGCACCAGCACCGTGCGCAGGTCGTGCATCGCCAAGAGCAGCGGGTCGGTCACCGCATCCAGTTCGGCATCCGTCGCCCGCGCCTGTGCCCACCCGGCCACGAGGTTCAGGTGATCGACTGCGCGGCGGATGTCGTCCAGCGTGCGCGTGGCCAGCGCGGCGCGGCGATCTTCCATCCAGCGGGCGATTTCCTCGCGTTCGGCCTCGGTCGGTTCCCGCTCGCCCTGCGGCCGGATCTGGCCGTTGTTCAGGTTTACGGAGGCCAGCGGCACCAGGTCGAGCCGCCGCTCGCGGTTGGCGGAATCAAGGCGGAACACCAGCGCGCCGTTCTCGCGCGTGCGGAAATAAAGCTGCGGCAGGTCGTCGGCCATCGCGCCCTCGTCTGACGCACCGAACCTAGCGACAGCGTGGCTCAGCGCAACCCCGCGCAGAACGCCGCGATCCGGGCGCAGGCCGCGCGCAGCACGTCGTCGCCTGCCGCATAGCTGACCCGGAAGGCGGGCGACAGGCCGAAGGCCGCGCCGAAGACCACCGCGACGCCCTGTTCCTCCAGCAGCGCGGTGGCGAAATCCTCGTCCGTGGCGATCAGGCGCCCGCCCGCGCTGGTGCGGCCGATCAGGGCGGCGATGTCGGGATAGGTGTAGAACGCCCCCTGCGGGACCGGACAGCGGATGCCGGGAATCGCGTTCAGCGCCGCCACCACCAGATCGCGGCGCCGCTGGAATGCGGCGCGAAAGCCGGGCAGGAAATCCTGCGGCCCGTCCAGCGCCGCCAGTGCCGCCCACTGGCTGATCGTCGAGGGGTTCGAGGTCGATTGCGACTGGATCACCGCCATGGCCCGGATGAGGTCCGCCGGTCCGGCGCCGTAGCCCAGCCGCCAGCCGGTCATCGCATAGGCTTTGGACACGCCGTTCACGACCAGTACGCGCGGCTTCAGCGCGGGCGCGACCTGCGCCATGGTGGCGAAGGCCAGCCCGTCATAGGTGAGATGTTCGTAGATGTCGTCCGAAAGCACCCATACCTGCGGATGCCGCTCCAGCACCGCCGCCAGCGCGGCCAGTTCCGCCGCCGAAAATGCCGCGCCGGTGGGGTTCGAGGGCGAATTGAGGATCAGCCATTTCGTGCGCGGCGTGATCGCGGCCTCGAGTGCCCCGGTCGACAGGCGAAAGCCGTCGGCAACCGTGGTCGGCACGATGACCGGCGTGGCGCCCGCAAGGCGGACCATGTCGGGATAGCTGACCCAGTAGGGCGCCGGGATCACCACCTCGTCGCCGGGGTCGAGCGTCGCCATCAGCGCGTTGAAGATTACCTGCTTGCCGCCGGTGCCTACGGAAATCTCGTGCGGGGCATAGCCCAGCCCGTTCTCGCGTGCGAACTTGTCCGCGACGGCGCGCTTCAGCGCGGCCATGCCGTCGACGGCGGTATAGCGGGTGTGGCCCGCGTCGATGGCTGCCTTGGCGGCGGTGCGGATATGGTCGGGCGTGTCGAAATCCGGCTCGCCCGCCGACAGCGCGATGATGTCGCGGCCTTCGGCGCGCAAGGCCAGCGCGCGGCCGGTGATCGCCACGGTCGGCGAGGGGCGGATGCGGCCGAGGGCGGTGGAGAGCAGGGGCATGGCGGCTTCCGGTGGCAAAGGGCGGTGGCGGATGTCATAGGGGCGGGGGTCAGCAGCGGCAAGGAGGCGGCGATGGAGACACGCGAGGCACGACTCGGACGGCTGTGGCTGCGCTCGATGCGGCGCGGGACGCGCGAGATGGACCTGATCCTCGGCAGCTATGCCGAGCGCCATCTGGAACGGATGGACGACGCCGCGCTGACCGCCTGGGAGGCGCTGATCGCCGAGGACGACCATATGCTGATGCGCTGGCTGCTCGGGGTCGAGCCATCGCCTGCGGCCCATGCCGCGCTTGTCGCCCGCGTGGCCGAAGCGGCGGTGGGTCTGACCGCGCCCGAGTGACGTGGTCTGCGTGACGCGGCCTTTGCGCGCTTAACCGAATCTTCGGGCCGATCGGTCACAGAGGAGTCGGGGCAGCCGAAAGGAGACCGCGAGATGAGCATTCATTCCCCGATCCGGACAGCGATGCTGCCCGCCCGCGAGGCGGGGTTCCTGACCGGCTATCTGGACATGCTGAACCTGCTGGAACGGCTGCACCGGCTGATGCTCGATGTCATCAAGGACGAATTTGAACGCCTCGGCCAGCGCGAACTGAACCCGGTGCAGGCGCTGCTGCTCTTCAACATCGGCGAGGCCGAGGTATCGGCCGGCGAACTGAAGACGCGCGGCTATTATCAGGGGTCGAACGTCAGCTACAACCTGAAGCGGCTGGTCGAGATGGGCTACATGCACCATGAGCGCTCGGAACTGGACCGCCGCTCGGTGCGCATCCGGCTCAGCGAAAAGGGCCGCAAGGTGCGCGATCTGGTGGCCCAGCTTTTCGCGCGCCATGCGGGCGAGATCACTGAACGCGGCGTGCTGGACCTTGATGCGCTGGACCTTGTCGCCGGATCGTTGCGCCGGGTCGAACGCTTCTGGGGCGAAAGGATACGCTACATCTACTGACGGGCGGCGGGGCGCCGCTACGCCAGCCCGATCTCCAGACCGCCCGCGTAGATGACCGCAGGCGCGGTCAGCCGGGGCAGGAACAGGCGGACCGTGCGCGGGGTTTCGGTGCGGATGTAGCAACCGTCGGCAAGCCGCGATGCAGGCACCATGGCCGAGGGCTGACCCCAGAGCGCGCCCGCGCGCCAGTCGCGGATCAGCACCTTCGTGTCGGGGCCCAGCAGCGCCTCGCCCTCGGGGCGCCCGTGGCCAAGGGACTGCGCCCGGAACCGGACCAGCGCCACCCCGGTCTCGTATGTGGCCAGTGCAGCCAGCGTGGCGATGCCGCTGCCGCGCGTGATGAGCCGGTCGCCCGGCATGAGATGTTCGACCGGAATTTCGCCGTCGAGCGTGAGGACCGTCATGCCCGCAGCCAACCCGGCAACCACCCGGACCCCAGCCTGCGGGCGGGCGGGTGCCGGTGTCGTGATGGTGATTGCGGGATGCATGTTCCGGCCTTTCGCTAGCGCCCCGCCATCCAGCTTCATCTTTGTGGCGCAATCATGCCGCCTGCACGGCACACGGGGGGCGGGGACAGGGCAATCGGGGCGAACGGCATGTTCCGTCATTGCGAACGAAGTGAAGCAATCCATGCCGGGCGCAGCACCCGGCCCCGTGGATTGCCACGTCGGCTGCGCCTCCTCGCAATGACGAGATGAGTAACCGTCATTGCGAGGCGAAGCCGAAGCAACCCCGACCGCTCACGCACAACATCGGGGTTGCTTCGTCGGCTGCGCCTCCTCGCAATGACGCCCCTCCCGTTCGCAATGACGCAAGACGCGGTTCGCCCGATTGCCCAGGGAAAGCCATTTTGAGACTCGCCATGGGCGCGGCCTTTTGCTAGGCACCGCGCCAAAGCCGGGGGACGATCTGTCCCCATCATCATCATGCGGGTGTGGCGGAACTGGTAGACGCAGCAGGTTTAGGTCCTGCCGCCGCAAGGCGTGGGGGTTCAAGTCCCTTCACCCGCACCATGCTCCGCGCGGACAAGGAAAGAAGGACGGAAGATGCAGGTCACCGAAACCCTGAACGAGGGTCTGAAGCGCGGCTACCGGATCGAGCTGCCCGCAGGCGAGCTTGACGCCAAGGTCGAGGAAATGCTTCTCGAGGCCCGCCCCTCCATCGAGATGAAGGGCTTCCGCAAGGGCAAGGTGCCGCTTGCGCTGCTGCGCCGCCAGCACGGCCCGCGCCTTCTGGGCGAGGCGCTTCAGAAAACCATCGACGGCGCCATCAGCGCCCATCTCGAGGAAAGCGGCGACCGCCCGGCGATGCAGCCCAAGGTCGAGATGGAGAACCAGGACTGGAAGGAAGGCGACGACGTGATCGTCACGCTCGCCTATGAAAAGCTGCCGCCGGTTCCCGAGGTCGATCTGGCCGCGCTGCAGCTCGAGCGGCTGGTGGTCACGCCCGACGATGCCGCCCTGGACAAGGCGCTGGCCGGGCTGGCCGAACAGGCGGGCGAGTTTGCCGACCGCCGCAAGGGGTCCAAGGCGAAAGAGGGCGATCAGGTCGTCATCGACTTCGTCGGCCGCGTCGACGGCGAGGAATTCGAGGGCGGCAAGGCCGAGGACTATCCTCTCGTTCTCGGCTCCAACTCGTTCATCCCCGGCTTCGAGGACGGGCTTGTCGGCGTGAAGGCCGAGGACACGCGCGACGTGACCGTGACCTTCCCCGAAAACTACGGCGCCGCCCATCTGGCAGGCAAGGAAGCGGTGTTTTCCTGCACGGTCAAGGCGGTGAAGGCGCCGAAGCCCGCCGAGATCGACGACGAGCTGGCGAAGAAGCTGGGTCTCGACGATCTTGCCGCGCTGCGCACGCTCCTGGCCGAAAACCTGGGCAGCGAATACCGCACCGCCGCCCGCATGGTGGCCAAGCGGGCGCTGCTCGACCAGCTTGACGCGCAGGTGGACTTCGATCTGCCTGCCGGTCTGGTCGATGCCGAGGCCGCCCAGATCGCGCACCAGCTCTGGCACGAGGAACACGCCGACCACCACCATCACGACCACGACGAGATCGTGCCCGACGACGAACATCGCCGCCTTGCCGTGCGCCGGGTCAAGCTGGGCCTGCTCTTGGCCGAGATCGGCCAGAAAGCCGAGGTGCGGGTGACCGATCAGGAGCTGACGCAGGCGATCATCAACGAGGCGCGCCAGTATCGCGGCCAGGAACAGCAGTTCATCGAATTCATCCAGCAGAACGCCCAGGCCCGCCAGCAGCTTCAGGCGCCGATCTTCGAGGAGAAGGTGATCGACCACATCTTCGCCACCGCGCAGGTGACGGAAAAGGCCGCGACCCCCGACGAATTGCAGGCGGCGGTCGACGCGCTCGACGAGGCGTGATCGAACCGATCACGTAATGGAATAATGCGGGCGCCCGGAACCTCCGGGCGCCCGCTGTCGTCAGAAGACATAGGCCCGCTCGCCGTGCTCGACGAGATCGAGGCCCGTGCGTTCGGTCTCGGGCGCCACGCGCAGGCCGATCACCCGGTCGACGAAGGCATAGAGCAGATACGACCCGACCCCGCACCACAGGGCGGTGATCAGCGCGGCCTCGATTTGCGCCATGACTTGCCCGGCCATCGTCACCCCCTCGGCATAGCCCATGCCGCCCAGCGAGCGGGATGCGAAGACGCCGGTGAGAACAGTGCCGACCACGCCGCCGATGCCGTGGATGCCGAACACGTCGAGGCTGTCGTCATAGCCGAGGCGCTCCTTCACCACTTGCACGAAGAAGTAGCCGCTGCCCGCCGTGACCGCGCCCAGCACGATCGCGCCCATCGGGCCGACGTAGCCCGCGGCGGGGGTCACGGCCACGGCGCCGATCACCATGCCCGAGGCCGCGCCGAGGATCGACGCGCGCCCGCGCAACAGGGCCTCGAGTCCGGCCCAGGTGATGATCGCGCTCGCCGCGCCGACGAAGGTGTTGATCATCGCCAGCGCCGCGATCCCGTTGGCCGCGCGCGCCGATCCGGCGTTGAAGCCGAACCAGCCGACCCACAGGATCGAGGCCCCCGCCACGGTCAGCGTCATCGAATGCGGCGCCATCGCTTCCTCGCGGTAGCCGATGCGCGGGCCGATCAGCAGCGCGCCGACCAGCGCGGCCACCCCCGAGTTGATCTCGACCGCCGTGCCTCCGGCAAAGTCCATCACGCCCATGCGAAAGAACAGGCCGTGCGGATCCCAGGCCATGTGCGCGACCGGGAAGTAGACGAACGTCACCCACAGGACCGTGAACAGGACGACGGCGGGAAACCGCATCCGTTCCGCGAATCCGCCGACGATGAGCGCCGGGGTGATGCAGGCGAAGGTCATCTGAAAGGCGACGAACACCAGTTCGGGGATGGCATCCGTCATCGAGTCGGGCGTGACGCCCGCAAGGAAGGCCTTGCCCAGCCCGCCCCAGAACAGGCTGTCCGCATCGCCGAAGGTCATCGAATAGCCGTAGGCGACATAGACCAGCATCACGACCGAGGTGATGACGGTGCATTGCATCAGCACCGACAGCATGTTCTTCGCCCGCACCAGCCCGCCGTAGAACAGCGCAAGGCCGGGCAGGATCATGAAGAGCACGAGCAGCGACGAGGTGAGCATCCACGCGGTGTCGCCGCGATCGAAGCCCGTTGCGATTTCCGCGACCGGCAGGCTGGCAGGCGCGGTTGTGTCCAGCGCGAAGGTCGGCGCGGTTGCAAACAGCAACGCCGATCCCGCCCCGGAAAGGGTGGAAAGCAGTCTCACGATGGTATTCCCTGGCTGGCCGGTGTCCGCGCGCCTAGAGCGCGTCGTCGCCGGTCTCGCCCGTTCGCACGCGCATCGCGTGTTCGACGGGGAGGATGAAGATCTTGCCGTCGCCGGTCTCGCCGGTTCGGGCCGTGATGGCGAGCGCATCGACAACCTGTCGGACGATCGCATCGGGCACCACGAGTTCGAGCCGGACCTTCGGCGCGAAATCCACTTCATATTCGGCGCCACGATAGGCTTCGGTATGACCCTGCTGTCGCCCGTAGCCCTGCACCTCGGACACCGTCATGCCGTGAACGCCCTGTGCGGCGACGGCGAGGCGGATGTCCTCGAGCTTGAAGGGACGGATGACTGCGACGATCAACTTCATGCGACGCCTCTCCTTGTCGACTCCTGCTGAAATCGGGTTGCGGTTTGCGGTGACGGACGGCCTGCGGCCCGCGCGCCGGGCGGGGGCGGACGGGTGCCGGGCAGGGCTGCCGGTGTCATGCGGCGTCGTGGAGGGGACCGGCGCGGGGTGACACGGGCTGCGCGCGCCTGCGCGCCGGTGCAGCGGGATCACGTCAGGGGCCGGGGCGAGCATGTCGCCGTCTCCACGGGGCTGCGGCAGGAAGGGCAACACGAGGTCATCCCCCGCCGCGCGGGTTGCAATCATTCAAGCGCGGGTCGCTACGCCCGGCGCGCGCCGCTGTCCAGAAAAAAATGACGGGTGACGGAAAAAGTGTTCGGAGCGGCGTGCCTGATCCGCACCCGCCGCCTTGCGCCCGCCGGGCGGGGGGCGTTCACCGGGTGATCGGGCGCGCGGCATGTTTTCGTCATTGCGAGGAGCCGCAGGCGACGAAGCAACCCCGATGTCGTGCACGAGCGGTCGGGGTTGCTTCGGCTTCGCCTCGCAATGACGATGGAGAGATGTCGTCATTGCGAGGAGCTGCAGGCGACGAAGCAACCCCGATGTTGTGCGCGAGCGGTCGAGGTTGCTTCGGCTGCGCCTCGCAATGACGAAAGCAGGCCGCGCGCCCTATTCCCCCGGTTTCGTTCACAGGTGATTGACCCCGGACCGGCTTTGCGCCCAAATCATCGCAACGAAGCCTTTGCGACAGGGAGAGACAGCGTGGGCAATACGGCATCGGCAATCGCGATCGCGGCGGCCATCGTGGCGATCGGGACGGCCTGGTATACGTCGGGCAAGGTGGGCGCCGCCGAGCAGGCGGTCACGGCGGCGCAGGCCAGTGCCGCCAGCGCGGCCTCGGCGGCGGACAACGCGGCGGGATCGGCGGCCGAGGTGGCCGACCAGATCGGCGGGCTGCCCGATCTGGTCGCCGGGGCGCAGACGGCCTCCGAGGGGATCGAGACGGTGAGTGACGCGCTGGCGCAGGCGCAGGATGCGATGGCGCAGGCGCAATCGGCTGCCGAGGCGGCGCAGGCTGCCGTCGACGCCGCGCAGGCTGCCGCCGACCAGGCCGGTCAGGCCGCCGAGGCGGCATCCGGCTCGGCGGACGCGGCCCGCGCCAGCGCCGATGCGGCGCAGGCCGGTGCCGACAGCGTCTCGCAGACGGCAAGCTCCGGCTCGGATGCGGCGCAGTCGATCAGCGACGCGCAGCAGGCGGCCTCGGATGCCGCCGAGGCCGCCCGGACGGCCGCACAATCCGCCGAGGCCGCCGTGCAGGCCGCCCAGGCCCAGGCCCAGGCCGCCGAGGCCGCTGCCGCGCAGGTGGCCGAGGCCGTCAGCGGCGCGCAGGCGACGTTGCAGTCGCTCAGCGATGCGATGGCGGCGGCTGCGGACACGGCCAGCCGGACCCCGCCGCCGCCTCCGGCCGAGTAGAGCATTTCGCAGTCAAATGGTAACATTTGACGCCCGCGACAATGCGCAAGAACAAAGAGTCAGAGCGGGTCCGCTGAAACCATGAAAACGCGACCCGCTCTAAGGAACGGATGACCGGCGCGGCGGGCGGCCCCGTGCCGCCCGCCCTGCCGGACGAGCAAGCCGGGACGGGGCCGGTCAGCGCCCGGCATGGGCGCGGATGAGACGCCCCAGCGCGGCGGCGGCCTTGCGGTGGTCGAAATCGGCCACCGCGCGGGCGCGGGCCGCACGACCCATCCTCGCGCGCAGCGCCGGATCCGTCGCAAGGCGGCGCAGGGCATCGGCAATCGCCGGTTCGTCCTGTTGCGGCACGAGGATGCCGTCCCTGCCGTCGTCGATCATGTCCGCCGTTCCGCCGATGCGCGAGACGACGACCGGCAGCCCGCAGGCCATGGCCTCCATCACCGCGACCGGCGCCGCCTCGCCCTGACCGAAGCTGGTGAGCGCGAGGACATGGGACTCGTGCAGCGCGGCCAGCACGTCGCTTTCGCCCAGAGGCCCGGCCAGCCGCACCCGCTCGCCAAGGCCGAGCGAGGCGATCCCGTCTTCGATCATGGCGCGATCGGGGCCTTCGCCGACGAAAACGGCCTCAAGGTCCAGCCCCTCGGCCCCGAGCGCGGCCATGGCGCGCAGCAGGTGCAGATGACCCTTGGCCCGCTGCAGCCGCGCAACGGTGATGATCCGCAGCGGCGGCGCGGCGGGGGGCGTGACCGGGGCGAAACGCGCCGGGTCGACACCCATGGCGATGACCGGGGCCTGCAGGCCCGGCATCTCGTCGGCCAGCGCACGGGCGAGGGGGCGGGTGACGGCGGTGGCAAAGGCGGCGTGGCGCAGCTTGGCGCGATGGTCGCGGCCATAGACCGGCAGGTCGCCGTGCAGGGTAAGCGAATAGCCCGGCCCGCCAAGAAGACGCGCCAGCGCGGCGACATGGGCGGCATTGGCAAAGGAATGCACATGGACATGCTGCAACTGCTCGGCGCGGGCGATCCGCGCAAGCGCCGCCGCTGCGGGCACGAGGCGCAAGGCGGCAAGGCGCGCGCCGATGCTGCTCTCGCGCAGGCCCGCGATATAGGCCAGCGCGCGGGCAAGTTGCCCCGGCCGCATCGCCAGCCAGACCATGACCCCGAAGCCGGGCGGCGTCAGCGACGCGGTGCGCGCCCTGGCCTCGTCGGTGAAGGCGTGGCGCGATGTCTGCACGCCGGGGCGGCGGGTGGTCAGGAAGCGGACCGCAAAGCCGTCCTCCTCGAGCGCCATCGCCTCGCGCCAGAAGAAGGCGTGGGTCTGCGACGGGAATTCAGGGATGAGATAGCCGATGCGCAGCAGAGCATTTCCCGTCATGTGATGCTCCGCGATCCGTGATCTGTCCGAGACGTTTCGCCGTCAAACGGCACCATCCGGCGCCCGCGAGAATGCGCGGGAACGAACGGCGGGGCAATCGGGTGGAGCACATCTTCCGTCATTGCGAGGAGCCGCAGGCGACGAAGCAACCCCGAGAGCTTGCACGAGCGGTCGAGGTTGCTACGGCTTCGCCTCGCAATGACGGAATACGCACTTCGCCCGATTGCGCGCGACCCGATCACACCCCGTCGCCGACGAAGGCCTTTTCCACCACATATTCGCGCGGGTCGGAATTGGCACCCTCGCGCAGCCCGGCGGCCTCAAGCACCGCCATCAGATCCTTGTTCAGCGCCATCGAGCCGCAGACCATCGCCCGGTCGGTGGCCGGATCAAGCGGCGGGATGCCGAGATCGGCGAACACCTTGCCCGAGGTCAGGTTGTCGGTGATCCGGCCCGTGAAGCGCGACTCCTCGCGCGTGGTGGTCGGGTAGTAGCGCAGCTTGCCCGCCACCATCTCGCCGATCAGCGGATCGTCGGCCAGCGATTCGACAAGCCGTCGCCCGTATTCCAGCTCCGCCGCCGTCCGGCAGGTGTGCATGAGGATGACCTCGTCGTATTTCTCGTAGGTCTCGGGTTCGCGCACCAGCGAGGCAAACGGCGCGATGCCGGTGCCGGTGGCCAGAAACCAGATGCGCTTGCCGGGCAGCAGCGCGTCATGGACCAGCGTGCCCACGGGCTTGGGGCGCAGGATGATCTCGTCGCCCGGCGCGATATGCTGGAGCCGCGAGGTCAGCGGCCCGTCGGGCACCTTGATCGAGTAGAATTCCAGTTCCTCGTCCCAGGTCGGCGAGGCGATGGAATAGGCGCGCAAGAGCGGCCTGCCGTTGTCGCCCATGAGGCCGAGCATGACGAATTCCCCGGCGCGGAACCGCAGGCTTTGCGGTCGCGTCACGCGAAACGAGAACAGCCGGTCGGTCCAGTGCTGCACCTGCGTCACGGTCTGGGCGTCGGGCGTGGTGATCTTCGGGCGGGTCGCGGTCGCGGAGGTCATGCGGCTGTCCCTCTCGGGTTTTCACTGTCTGGGGCAGCACATAGGCGGGCGCAGGGCCAGTTGGAAGGGGACGCGCCGCCGCTGCGGCGAAGGGTGGCAGGGCGCCCACAGAGGGGGCGCGGGCAGGGCAATCGGGCGCGCTGCATCTTCCGTCATTGCGAGGCGAAGCCGAAGCAACCTCGAGCGCTCACACGCAACATCGGGTTGCTTCGTCGCCTGCGGCTCCTCGCAATGACGGAACAGGCCGTTCGCGCGACGGCCATGGGCGCGCGGGCCGTCGCGCCCGCCCCGCCTCAAGGGCCGGGGGGGCAGGCCCCCGGCCTTCAGTCCTTCTTTTCGGCCGTCGCGGCGGCGACCTTCGGCGCGGGGCCGCCTGCGGTGGACAGCGGGTCTTCCTGACGCTGGACCGATCCCTCGAAATGGGCGCCCGACTCGATGGCGATGGTCTTGTGGATGATGTCGCCCTCGACCCGTGCCGACGAGGTGAGCCGCACCTTGATGCCGCGCACGCGACCGACGATGCGGCCGTTGATGACCACGTCATCGGCGATGAGTTCGCCCTTCACGACCGCGCCTTCGCCCACGGTCAGCAGATGGGCGCGGATGTCGCCCTCGACCTGGCCCTCGATCTGGATGTCGCCGGTGGTGCGCAGGTCGCCCTTGATCTGCAGGTCCGAGGACAGGATCGAGGCGGGCGGCTTGGCCTTGGGGGCCGCCGGAGCCGGGGCCGAGGCGGCGGGGGTGGCGGGCGACGATGCCGGGGCCGGGGTGTCGGCAGGCTTCGGTGCGGGTTCGTTGATCTTGCTCTTAGAAAACATTCTGACCTGCTCTCATGTAGATGGTCGGGTTGATGGGCTCGCCTCCCACGCGGATCTCGTAATGGAGATGCGGTCCGGTCGAGCGTCCTGTCGATCCCGTATCACCAATCCGGTCCCCGCGCGAGACCCTTTGGCCGACCTCGACGCGGATGCGGCTGAGATGCGCGTAGCGCGTCTCGATGCCGAACTGGTGGCGGATCTTGATGAGATTGCCGTAGCCCGACATCCAGCCCGCGAAGATCACCGTGCCGTCGGCGGTGGCATAGGCCGGGGTCCCGGTGGGCGTGGCCATGTCGAGGCCCGCATGCTGGCGGCCCCAGCGCGCCCCGAACGACGAGGTGAGCCGGTAGCCGTTGTGCAGCGGCATCGAGAAGGGCGTGACCTGCGCGGCGATGCGATACAGGTTCAGTTCGTCGAGGCGGTTCAGGATTTCGTTCGCGCGGGCGGCGTCGGCATCGGGGATCGCGGCGGTCGGGTTCGAGGTCGAGAACGAGATCGGCGTGAACGGCCCGCCCTGGCCGGAATAGCCGCGCCGCACGGTATCGAGGATCTGGCCGGTGTTCAGCCCCGCCGCGCGGAACATGTTGTCGAAGGGTTCGACCGAAATGGTCATCGCCTCCTCGATCTGGCGGAAGATGCTGTCGTTGCGCTCGGCCACGAGGCGCAGTTCGAGCTGGAGATCGGCGGCCTGGTCGTCGGCGGCGGCAGCCTCGGCGGACATGCGGTCGCGCTCGGCGGCGGTCTGCGACAGCGCGGCGGTCAGCACGCCCAGCGTTCCGGCCATCTCCTCGCCGGGGTTCAGCGCCGGTCCGCCGTCGTCGCCGTTTCCGGCGGCGGCAAGCAGGCGCCCCGCCTCGGCGCGGGCGCGGTCGCGTTCGGTGGCTGTGTTCTGCAGGGTGGTCTGGATGACCTCCATGCCGGTGACCAGTTCGCGCTTCTGTTCCTCGAGATGCAGGATCTGCCCCTGCATGGTGGAAATCTGCGCCAGCGCCGCCGAGAACCGCGCCTGCGCGGCCTGCGCCTCGCCAAGCCGCAGGTCGCGTTCGGCGGACATCGCGTTCAGCCGGTCCTCGTAGATCGCCCGGTCCCGCGCAGCCTGGGCGCGGAAATTGCCCGCGCCGATGGAATCCATGAGGATGATCGCCGTGGCAACGATGGTCCAGCCGACCACGAGCACGATTCCCGTCCAGGCGATGGCCTGTGTCTCGGGATGGAGGCGGATGAAGCGCGTCTCATGGTCGGAGCGCAGGAACAGCCGCCGTTCGGGGAAGCGCCGCGCGAGCGCCTCGTGCAGGTGATGGAGTAGTCTGCCCGGCACGGACCCGCCTTCGTCTGGACGGACCGCTGCGGCCCGCGCGTTTTCTGTTAGTCAGCGCCCGCGCAGCCTGCAACCGCACAGAGAGCACGAAGCCGCCTGTCGGGCGCCCGGCGCGGGTTTTGCCCTGTTTTCGGCAGGTTCTTGCCGATGCCGGGCGTCAGAGCGCGTCCACGGCCTTCAGCACCGCCTCGACATGGCCGCCGACGCGCACCTTGCGCCAGACCTGCGCGGCGCGGCCCTGCGCGTCGATCAGGACCGTCGTGCGTTCCACCCCCATGTAGCGGCGACCGTACATCTGCTTTTCGACCCAGATGCCCCATTGCGCCAGCAGTTCGTGGCCCTCGTCCGAGACGAGCGGCATGGCGAGGTGGTGGCGCGCGGCGAACCGTTCCAGCGCCGCGACCGGGTCGGGCGACAGGCCGAACACCTGCACGCCGCGCGCCGCGAAGGGCGCCAGCCCGTCCGAGAAGGCGCAGGCTTCGCGGGTGCAGGTGGGGGTGCCCGCGCGAGGATAGGCGAAGATCACCACCGGCTGCCCGCGCAGGTCCGAAAGCGTGACGCTGCCGCCCCCGGCCAGCGGGCGCGTGAAATCGGGCACCTCCTGCCCTTCGATCAGGCTCATGTCATGGTCCTTTTCTCTTGCCTGCGGCATTGTCACGCGAGAAAGCCCCGAACGAAAGAGGCTGGTGCAGCGCGTGGCCGGACCCGAGGCGACATCACGACCCCGAAGCCCGCGCGGGCTGAGGCTTGCCGCAGGCGGGCTGTGGCGCCTGATGCTGCTGCCGCTGGTGTTCGTGCTGGTCGCGCTGCCCGGCCTCTGGCGTCAGGACATCACCGCACCCGCATGGCTGAAGGCGCGGATCGAGGCGCAGGCCGGTGCGGTGCTGGGGGGCGGCACGCTGGATTTCGGCCGCCTCACCCTGCGCCTCGGCCGCGACCTGCGCCCGGTCGCGCGTTTCGAGGACAGCGAGTTCCGAGACGATTCGGGCCGCAGGCTGGCGCGCGTGCCGCTGATGGAGGTGACGCTCAGCCCGCGCGGCCTGATCCTGCGCCGCGAGGTGCTGCCGCAGCGCGTGACCCTGAGCGGCGCGCAGGTGTCGCTGACGCGGGCGGCGGACGGCAGCATCGGCCTTGCGCTCGGCGAGGACGGGGCCGCGCCGGGCGCGCTGGACGCCCCCGATCTGGTGGCGCTTGCAGGCATGATCGACGACATCTTCGATCTGCCCGCGCTGGCGGCGCTGCGCCAGGTGACGCTGTCGGGACTGGGCATGGAATATGCCGACCTGCACGCCGGGCGAAGCTGGCATGTCGACGGCGGCAGCTTCGACGTGGACCTCGGGCGCGACAGCGTGCGGGCGCAGGGCAATTTCGGCATCCTCTCGGGCCGCGCTTTTGCGACGACGCTGGCGCTTTCCTACGCAAGCCCGCGCGCCAGCCGCGCCGCCGTGTTCGATCTGTCGCTGAGCGATGCGGCGGCCACCGACATCGCCAGCCAGGCGCCCGCACTGGGCTGGCTGGCGGTGATCGACGCGCGGCTGTCGGGGACGATCCATGCGGGCCTCGATGCCGGGGGCGCGCTGGCCGCGTTTTCCGCGACGCTCGACATCGGCGCGGGGTCGCTGGCCCCCGAAGGCACCGCGCGACCGCTGCATTTCGAGGGCGCCGAGGCGCGGGTGGACTATGACCCGCAGCGCGGCACGCTGGGTTTCCCGCGCGTCGCGGTCATCAGCGACTGGGGGCGGATCGAGGCGCAGGGTCACGCGCAACTGATGGCCGGGGAGGGACCGCAAACCGTGGTCGGGCAATTCGCGCTGTCGGGTGCCGCGCTGAACCCGGCGGGCGTGCTGTCGGCGCCCGCGATCCTGCCGCCGAGCACGGTGGACATGCGCCTGCGCCTCGACCCGTTCACGCTGGACATCGGCCAGCTTGCCGTCGCACCCGCAGCCGACGGCGGCAGCGGGCAGGTGCTGGCCTCGGCGCATGTCGCTGCCGGGGCGGACGGGTGGCAGGTGGCGGTCGATGCCACGCTCGATCACGTCACCACCGGACGGTTCGCCGCGCTCTGGCCCGAGGGGCTGTTCGCGCCCAGCCGCGACTGGTTCCGCAGCCATGTCGAGGCCGGGGTGCTGAACGGTCTGGCCATGGGCCTGCGCGCCGGGCCGGGGCAGGAGATGCGCCTTGCGATCACCTCGCGCTTCCGCGACGCGCGCATCCTTGCGGTCACCGGCCTGCCGCCCCTGACCGAGGCCGCCGGGCGCGTCGAACTGCAACCGGACCTCTTTTCGGTCAGCGTCACGCAGGCGACCGTGACGCCATCCGAAGGCGGCAGCATCGACATGGGCGGCCTGACCTTCACGATCCCCGACACCCATGCCAGCCCGCAACCCGCCGTGGTCGGCCTGCGCGGCCGGGGGCCGGTCACGGCGATGGCGTCGCTGCTCGATGCGCCGGGGCTGCATCTTCTGGGACCGGCGGGGCTGGCCGTGGACATGGCCGGGGGCGAGGCCGAGGTGACGGGCGTGTTGCGCTATCCGCTGCACTGGCCGCTGACTCCGGCGGACTTCAACCTGGAACTTGCCGCCGCGCTGTCGGATGTCGACAGTACGCGGCTGGTGCCCGGCCGCCACCTGCAGGCGGCGCGGCTGGACCTGCGGGCAACGATGACGCAGCTCGAGGTCAGCGGCGCGGGCACGCTCGACGGGCTGCCGGTGTCGGGAACCTTCGTCACCGGCTTCGGACGCGATGCGGCGCCCGCGCAGGTCGACGGCACCGTCACGCTGTCGCCCGCGTCGCTGGCGGCCTTCGGCATCCCGCTGCCCGAGGGCACGCTGTCGGGCGAAGGCCCCGCGTCCTTCGCGCTGGAGATGCCGCAGGGCGGGCCGGTGCGCTACCGGCTGCGCAGCGATCTGCGCGGGCTGGCCGTCTCGATCCCGGCGCTTGGCTGGCGCAAGGCCCGCGACGCTGCGGGGGCGCTTGACGTGGCGGGCACGCTTGGCGCGCCGCCGGGCGTCGAGGACCTGGCGCTCACCGCGCCGGGCCTTGCGGTGCACGGCCGGGTGACGCTGGCGCCGGGCGGCGGTTTCGCGCGCGCCGACCTGTCCCGCGTCAGCGTCGGAAGCTGGCTTGACGCGCCGGTCACGCTGGTCGGGCGCGGCGCCGGGCGCGCGCCCGAGGTGCGGATCGAGGGCGGCACGCTCGACATGCGCCGCGCGACGCTGGGCGGTGGCGGCGACGGCGCGGTCGGCACCGGCGGCGGGCCGCTGGCGCTGGCGCTCGACCGGCTGCAGGTGACCGAGGGCATCGCCCTGACCGGCTTTCGCGGCAGTTTCACCGATCAGGGCGGGCTGTCGGGCCAGTTCACCGCAGCGGTGAACGGCGTGGCCGCGGTCGCCGGAACCGTGGTGCCGATGGCGGGCCGCAGCGCGGTGCGGATCACGGCGGGCGATTCGGGCGCGGTGCTGGGCGCGGCGGGGTTTCTTGACGATGCGCAGGGCGGGGGGTTCGATCTCACGCTTCTGCCGGTGGGCGAGGAGGGCAATTACGACGGCAGCCTCGACATTGCCGATCTGCGGGTGCGCAACGCCCCGGCGCTGGCCTCGTTGCTCAACGCGATTTCGGTCGTGGGGCTGCTCCAGCAGATGACCGGGCAGGGGCTGGTTTTCGATGACGTGCGCGCTGATTTCCGGCTGACGCCCGACCGCATCGTGCTGCGCTCGGCCAGCGCGGTGGGCGCGGGGCTGGGCATCTCGCTGGATGGCGTCTACACGCTGGCCAACAACTGGATGGATTTTCAGGGCGTGATCTCGCCGTTCTACCTCGTCAATTCGATCGGCTCGATCCTCACCCGCAGGGGCGAGGGGCTGATCGGCTTCAACTTCACCCTGCGCGGGCCGGTCGGCGCGGCGCAGGTGGGCGTGAACCCGCTGTCGGTGCTGACGCCCGGCATGTTCCGCGAGATTTTCCGCCGCCCGCCGCCGCAGGTGGAATGATGCAGCTTGCCGATTTCGACTTCGACCTGCCCGAGGGCCTGATCGCCACCCGCCCCGCGCGCCCGCGCTCTGCCGCGCGGCTGCTGGTGGCGCAGGGCGATGCGATCCGCGACCGGCATGTGACCGACCTGCCGGACTGTCTGCGCCCCGGCGATCTGCTGGTCCTGAACGACACCCGCGTGATCCCGGCGCGACTGGACGGCATCCGCAGGCGCGGCGCGGCCAAGGCGCATATCGAGGCCACGCTGCTTGCGCCGCGCGCCGACGGCACCTGGGAGGCGCTGGTCAAGCCGCTGCGCAAGCTGCGCGCGGGTGAACAGATCGACTTCGCCCCCGGCTTTCACGCCACGTTCGAGGGCCGTGCCGGTGACGCGGCGGTATTGTGCTTCAACCTGACCGGCAATGCCTTCGATGCCGCGCTCGATGCGGCCGGGCAGATGCCGCTGCCGCCCTATATCGCCGCGCAACGCCCGCCCGATGCCGCCGACCGCGAGGATTATCAGACCATCTGGGCCACCCGCCCCGGCGCGGTCGCGGCACCCACCGCCAGCCTGCATTTCGACGCGCCGCTGATGGCGGCGCTGGCGGCGCGCGGCGTGCAGACCACGCGGGTGACGCTGCATGTCGGCGCGGGCACCTTCCTGCCGGTGAAGGTCGAGCGGGTCGAGGACCACCACATGCATTCCGAATGGGGCGAGGTGAGCGCCGCTGCCGCCGCCGCCATCGCCGCGACCCGTGCCGCAGGCGGGCGGGTGATCCCGGTCGGCACCACGGCCCTGCGCGTCATCGAAAGCGCGGCGGCAGGCGGCACGATCGCGCCCTTTCGCGGCATGACCGACATCTTCATCCGCCCCGGCTACCGCTTCCGCGTCACCGACGGGCTGGTGACGAATTTCCACCTGCCGAAATCGACGCTGCTGATGCTGGTCTCGGCACTGATGGGCACCGACCGCATTCGCCGCATCTACGCCCATGCCGTCGCGCAGAGGTATCGGTTCTTTTCCTACGGCGACGCCTCGCTGCTGCTGCCGTGAGGGGGGGTCTGTCATCGTCATTGCGAGGATGCGCAGCCGACGCGCCAACCCCGATGTTGTGCGAGGTTAGACCCCCGAACCCGACATCCCCGTGATATGTGCCGCGCGATCTGACTCAGTGCTCCGGACCTGATCCGGAGCCGCGCCATGCCCACACCGGCCCTCGTTCCCATCCCCGAAGCGTTGCTGCTGCCGGTGGGCCGGAGGTCCGGGCGCCCGCTTCGGAGGCGGGTGCAGCCCGGCGCCGTTTCCGCCATTCCCTTCCCCGCGCGGATGCTCTATCGCTCACGCCTGAGCGACCCGCGCGGTCGTGGCAGCGACACGACAGGCCCCCATGCCAACGAAAATCCCCTCCCGGCAGGCGTTGCGCGACGAGACCCGCTTTCGCATCCTGCGCCTGCTGCACGAGAACCCCGAACTCAGCCAGCGCGAGCTGGCCCGCGCGCTGGGGGTCAGCACCGGCGGTGTCCACTACGCCCTGCGGGCGCTGGTCGACAAGGGGCTGGTGAAGATCGGCAACTTCACCGCCGCGCCCGACAAGCGCCGCTATGCCTATGTGCTGACGCCCGGCGGCATCGCCCGCAAGGCGGCGCTGACGGCGCGGTTCCTTGACCGCAAGCTGGCCGAATACGACGCGCTGGTGGCCGAGATTGCGGCGTTGCGGGCGGAACTGGATGCGGGTGATGCGGAAGGGGCGGGAGCATGACGCTTGCAGTGATCGGCCTGGGTTACGTCGGCCTGCCGCTGGCGGTGGAATTCGGCAGACACCGCCCCGTGACCGGCTTTGACATCAAGCCCGAGCGCATCGCCGAATTGCAGGCGGGCCGCGACCACACCCGCGAGGTGCCACCCGCAGACCTGGCGGACGCCCGCTACCTGACCTTCACCTGCGACCCGGCGGCGCTGGCCACGGCGACGACCTATATCGTCACCGTCCCCACGCCCATCGACGCGCACAAGCGCCCCGACCTGACGCCGCTGCTGGCCGCATCCGCAATCGTCGGCCGGGTGTTGAAGCCGGGCGATACGGTGATCTACGAATCCACCGTCTACCCCGGCGCGACCGAGGAAGACTGCGTGCCGGTGCTCGAACGCGAATCGGGGCTGACCTTCAACCGCGACTTTGAGAACGGCGGTGGAAAATTAGACCACGGTAGCGGCGGGATTGTCCGGCTGCGG
>JACFNP010000042.1 GCA_019454835.1 Rubellimicrobium sp. | reverse complement strand
CGGACAAGGTGCGGGGGGCGGGGGGACCGTCATTGCGAGGAGGCGCAGCCGACGAAGCAACCTCGATGTCGTGTGCGAGCGGTCGGGGTTGCTTCGGCTGCGCCTCGCAACGACGGGGGCGCACAACTGGACAGCGCAGAGGGCGGGGGCGATAAGGCCGCGTCTGACAGGGGATTGCCGATGACCCGCGCCTTTTCCGCCGCCCTCTTCGATCTCGACGGCACACTCGTCGACACCGAGCACCTGTGCAACACCACCGGCGTCGCCGCCTGCGCCGCGCTGGGGGTGCCGGTCAGCGATGCGTTCTTCGAGGGGCTGGCGGGCATCCATGATGCCGAACGGGTGCGGCTGATCGCGGCACATACCGGGCTGCCGCTGGACGAACAGGCGTTCTTCGACGAATGGGACCGCCGCACGCTGGCGCGGATGGAGGAAGGGCTTGAGCTGAAGCCCGGCGCGCGCGAACTGCTGGCGCGGCTGCAGGCCATGGCGCTGCCGCTGGCGCTGGTCACCTCGTCGCGCCACGGCCCGGCCTGGGCCAAGCTGCACGGCGCGGGCCTGTCCGAGGTGTTCGCGCGGGTCGTCACGGTCGAGGACGTGGCCCATGCCAAGCCCGCGCCCGACCCCTATCTGGTCGCGGCACAGGCTCTGGGCGTGGCCGCTGCCGATTGCGTGGTGTTCGAGGATTCCGACACCGGCGCGATGTCCGCGCACAAGGCGGGCTGCACCGTGGTGCAGATCCCCGACCGCAGCGGCCAGACCGGGAAGAACGCCGACATCATCGCCGCCGGTCTGCTGGAAGGGGCGGCGAAAGTGGGGCTGTTCACTCGCTCCCCAGCGTGAAGCAGGTCTGGCCACGCGCCTGCAGGCGGCGGCAGGCGAGATCGGCGGCGTCGCGGTTCAGGCCGACGATATTCGCGTCGAATCCGGTGTTGGTGCGGACGATGCGCCGCACCCCGCCGCCCAGAACGCCCGCCTCGGCCACGGCCACCTGAATCAGCACCCGGTCGGCGGCGGCCTGCGAATTGTAGCTGCCGACATGAATGCCCCAGGTGCGCGGGTCGCTCGAGGACAGGCGCGTCACGGTCTCGGCGGCGGTGGCGGGCGCATCGCCCAGCGCGAGGGCGGCATTGGTGACGATGATTTCCGCAGGCGGCCGCGCCGCTTGTGCAAGGTCATCCGGGCGCGGCGCGGGCGTCATCCCCGGCGCGGCGGCCATGGCGACCTGAACCGAGGCGTCGGGGGCGGTGTCGGGCGCCGCATCGCCGCGCGCGGGGGCTTCGGTGATGACGGCGGCGACGGTCGCAATGTCGCTCAGCCCCTCGATCGCGGCATCGGCGGCAGGCGCCGTCACGGCATCGGGCATCTCGGCCGGCGGCGCATCGCTGGCGGCCACGGCGACAGTCTCGGGTTCGGGCGGGGCCTCGGTCGCGGCAACGGTCGTGGCCTCGGCGCTCTGGTCATCGACCAGCCCCAGCGCCTCGGCCAGCGCCGCCGCGACGGCATCGTCGGTGGCGGTATCGTTGTCGGCCACCACGGCAAAGGGCAGCGGCGCGTTGTCGTTCGCCGGTCGCGCCGGTGGCCGCAACGCGACCTGCACCTGCCCGGTGACGCGGATCGTCCGCGCCGCGCCCTGCGTGGCGGCAGGAGCGGCGGCCTGCGGCGCGCCGGGCAGCGCCGCGATCATCGCGCCCGCCTCGGTATTGGCGCGGGCCGGGGCGGCGGCAAAGCCCATGTCCAGCAGCCCGGTCATGCGCTGGTTGCGGTTGGCGGTCGAGGTGGCGCCGAAGATCGTGGCGATGATCCGCACCCCGCCCCGTTCCGCCGAGGCGGTGAGGTTGTAGCCCGCCGCCACCGTGTAGCCGGTCTTGATCCCGTCGGCACCGGGATAGGCGTCAAGGAAGCGGGTGTTGGTATTGGTCACCTGGGCAATGCCCGCATCCGCCGTGCGGCGCGAGAACAGGTTGTAGTATTGCGGAAAATCATAGATCACATGCCGCCCCAGCACCGACATGTCGCGCGCCGTCGAATAGTGGCCCTCGCGCGTCAGCCCGTTCATGGTGATGAAATGGGTGTTGGTCATGCCCATCGCGGCAGCGGTCGCGTTCATGCGGGCGGCAAAGGCCTCTTGCGACCCGGCGATGGCGATGCCGATGGCGGTGGCGGCGTCATTGGCCGACTTCACCGCCGCCGCGCGCAGCAGGTAGCGCAGGCGAATCGTCTGCCCGGTGCGCAGGCCAAGGCGTGACGGCGGCTCGGCGGCAGCCTCGGCGGTGATGCGGACCTCGGTATCGAGGCCGATCTCGCCGCGCTCGATGGCGACGAAGGCGACGTAGAGCGTCATCATCTTGGTCAATGAGGCCGGATGCAGGCGCGTGTCGGCGTTCTGGGCGTGAAAGACCTGCCCGGTGCGGGCATCCATGACGAAGGCTGCATAGGGGGCCGCAAACGCCGGAACGGCGAAGGCCACCCACAGGATCGCCAGAAACGGGATCAGCAGCCACCGCCGGGCCGCCATGGCGCACGCTCGCATCGCCGCCTGCCTTTCACTGCCTCTCGGACCCCGATTCATGCCGGGAATCTCGTGATCTGCGATCAGGCTAACACGCAAATCCGACAATAAAAAGGCTTAATCACAGGGGGTTTGCGGGTGATCTTCATGCGCGGGAACCATATATTGTGGCCGTGCCCCCGCACAACCGCAAGCGCCGGGCGCGCGTTATGGCGGGGCGGGCGGTTCGGGACACACCCGACCCCAGGCCAGTCGGGCGCCCGGCACATTCCGTCATTGCGAGGAGGCGAAGCCGACGCGGCAACCCCGATGTTGTGCGAGGTGCGTCGGGGTTGTTTCGGCTTGCGCCTCGCAATGACAGAACGTGCCGTTCACTCCCCCTGCCCTGCGCCCGACCCGACACGCCCTTTCATGCGGCCCCGTGCGCGATTATAGTCGGGGGCGAGGCATGATTGGCAGGTCTGAACCGGCAATGCGCGACGGAATCACAGGAATGGCGGGGCGGCCGGGTGACGGGGCGGGGGCGACTCCGGGGTTGCGGCTGGAAACCCGCACCCGCGTCCAGCGGCCGCCGCTCTACAAGGTGCTCATCCTCAACGACGACTACACGCCGATGGAATTCGTCGTCCATGTGCTCGAGCGGTTCTTCGGCATGAGCCATGCGCAGGCGTTCGAGCTGATGCTGACGGTGCACAAGTCGGGCCTTGCGGTGGTGGGCGTGTTCTCGCGCGAGATCGCGGAAACCAAGGTCGCGCAGGTGATGGACTTTGCCCAGCGCCACCAGCACCCGCTGCAATGCACCATGGAAAAGGAATGACCGGCGCAGGCCGGGTCCGCTGATGGCGCGCAACCGATTTCTCGCGGCTCTCGACGAAGGGCTGGTCAGCATCGCCGACGGAGCGCGGGTGGCGCTGCTGCGGGTGCCGGGGGACTGGCCGCTCGACGGGCTGGAGCGGGCACATATCGGCATCAGCCACGGCTTCTTCCCCGAGGCCGCGCGCTGGCAGGCACGCGGCTTCGATGTCACGCGCAATGCGCAACCTGCCGATGTCGCGCTGGTCGCCGCGCCACGCTCGCGCGCGCTGGCCCGTGCGCTGGCTGCCGAAGCCGCCGCCGCCGCGCCGGTGGTCATCGTGGACGGGCAGCGCACCGACGGGGTCGATGCGCTCTGGCGCGATGCGCGGGCGCGGCTGGGCGCGGCGCCCACGCTGACCATGGGCCACGGGCGGCTGTTCGTCCTGCACCCCGAGGACAGGCTGGCGGACTGGGCATCCGCCGGGCCGGTGCGCGGGGCCGACGGCTTCTTCACGCAGCCCGGCGTCTTTTCCGAGGGTCGCGCCGATCCGGGGTCGCGCCTGCTGGCCGGCGCGCTGCCCGCCACCCTGCCCGCGCGCATGGGCGATCTCGGTGCGGGCTGGGGCTATCTGGCGCAGGCGGTGCTCGCGCGTGCCGGGGTCGAAAGCCTCGATCTGGTCGAGGCCGAGGCGCTGGCGCTGGACTGCGCGCGGCACAACATCACCGACGACCGCGCCGCGTTCCACTGGGCCGATGCGCTGGCGTTCACGCCCGCGCGCGCCTGGGGCGGTATCGTGATGAACCCGCCCTTCCACCACGGGCGCGCGGGCGACCCCGGCCTCGGACACGCCTTCATCGCGGCGGCGCGGCGCGGGTTGGCGCCGAACGGGCAGCTCTGGATGGTCTCGAACCGCCACCTGCCCTACGAGGAAACGCTTGCCGCCGCCTTCCGCAAGGTGATCCGCCTGCGCGAGGAAGCGGGCTTCGTGGTCCACCACGCAACCGGCCCGCGCAGATAGCGCCGGGGGCGTCAGGGTTGTCGGGCGGATGGCATGTTCCGTCACCCGCGAGGAGCCGAAGGCGACGAAGCAACCCCGATGTCGTGGGTGAGCGGTCGGGGTTGCTTCGGCTTCGGCTCGCAATGACGAGAACACACCGTCACCCGCGAGGAGCCGAAGGCGACGCGGCAACCCCGATGTCGCGTGTGAGTGGTCGGGGTTGTTTCACTTCGTTCGCAATGACGAGAACACACCGTCACCCGCGAGGAGGCGCAGCCGACGAAGCAACCCGATGCTGTGTGTGAGCGGTCGGGGTTGCTTCACTTCGTTCGCAATGACGAAAGATGACCTGCGCCCGACCACCCCTTGCACCGGGCGCGGCGCCACTGGCCCTTGGCCGACGCATCCGCTAATCCTCGCCCGACCAGGACACGGGGCCGCGCATGGCACGCCATCTCATCACTTCCGCCCTTCCCTATATCAACGGGATCAAGCATCTGGGGAATCTCGTCGGCAGCCAGTTGCCTGCCGACCTGTTCGCCCGCTACCGCCGCGCGCGCGGTGACGAGGTGCTGTTTCTCTGCGCCACCGACGAACACGGCACGCCCGCCGAGCTGGCCGCCGCCAAGGCCGGGCAGCCGGTCGCCGAATATTGCGCCGAACTGCACGAGGTGCAGGCGCGGCTTTCCGAAGGCTACCGACTGTCCTTCGACCATTTCGGGCGCTCGTCCGGGCCGCACAACCACCATCTGACCCAGCATTTCGCCGGGCGGCTGGACGCGGCGGGTCTCATCGCCGAGGTCGAGACGATGCAGATGTATTCGCCGACCGACGGGCGGTTCCTGCCCGACCGCTACATCGAGGGCACCTGTCCCAACTGCGGCTTTGAATCGGCACGCGGCGACCAGTGCGACAACTGCACCAAGCAGCTTGACCCGACCGATCTCATCTACCCCCATTCGACGATCTCGGGCGCGACCGATCTTGAGCTGCGGCCGACGAAACACCTGTTCCTGCGCCAGTCGCTGATGCGCGAACGCCTGCGCGAATGGATCACCACGCGGCAGCACTGGCCGGTGCTGACGACATCCATCGCGCTGAAATGGCTTGATGACGGCGAGGGGTTGCAGGATCGCGGCATCACCCGTGATCTGGATTGGGGCATTCCGGTGATGAAGGGCGATGCGCCCTGGCCGGGGATGGAGGGCAAGGTCTTCTACGTCTGGTTCGACGCGCCCATCGAATACATCGCCTGCGCGCGCGAATGGGTCGATGCGGGCAAGGGCGAGGACTGGGAACGCTGGTGGCGCACCGACAAGGGCGCCGATGACGTGCGCTACACGCAGTTCATGGGCAAGGACAACGTGCCCTTCCATTCGCTGTCCTTCCCGGTGACGATCCTCGGTTCGGGCGAGCCGTGGAAGCTGGTCGACTACATCAAGTCGTTCAACTACCTCAATTACGACGGCGGCCAGTTTTCCACCTCGCGCGGGCGCGGCGTGTTCATGGATCAGGCGCTCTCGATCCTGCCTGCGGACTACTGGCGCTGGTGGCTGCTGTCGCATGCGCCCGAAACCGCCGACGCCGAATTCACCTGGGAGAATTTTCAGGCCAGCGTGAACAAGGACCTTGCCGACGTGCTGGGTAACCTGGCCAGCCGGGTGACGAAATTCGCGCGTGCCCGGCTGGGCGAGACGGTGCCCGAGGGCGGCGCATGGGGCGAACGGGAACGGGCCTTCGTGGCCGATCTGGCCGCCCGCATCCGCACCTACGAATCCCATATGGACGCCATCGAGGTGCGCCGGGCGGCGACGGAACTGCGGGCGATCTGGGCGCTGGGGAACGAATACCTGCAACAGGCAGCGCCGTGGAGCACGATCAAGGCCGACCCGGAACAGGCCGCCATGCAGGCGCGGCTGGGGCTGAATCTGGTCGCGCTTTATGCGGAACTGTCGGCGCCCTTCATTCCCGACGCAGCCGGGACGCTGCGCGCGGCCATGCACACCGAACCCGGCTGGCCCGACGATGTCGAGGCGGCGCTGACGCGCCTTGCGCCGGGCGATGCCTATGACGTGCCCGAGAACCTGTTCCGCAAGATCAGCGACGAGGAATGTGCCGACTGGAAGACCCGCTTCGCCGGGGTGCGCGACTGAACGGGGGCGCGGGACACCGCCCCCGCCCGGACCGGACGGGCGGCGTTCACCAAGAAATGTGTTGACGGCTCCGTGAACCGGGCCGCAGGCTGGCGGTATCGCCGTTAACCAGTCGGGAACCCGTTCCATGCGCATTCTTGCCGCTGCGGCCCCCGTGGCCACGTTGTTTGCCCTGTCCGCACCCGCCGCCAATGCCCAGGCGGGCGTCGATCCACAGCTATACGCGATGCTCGATGCCATGATCTCGCAGGTCTATTACGCCTGCCAGATGGGCAGCCAGCAATCCTGCGCCTCGGTGCAGCCGATGCAGGCGCAGGCCCAGTATCTGATCCAGGCCGGGCAATACTGCGCCCAGACCGGCGATCCGAATGCCTGCGGCTACTACCAGAGCGGCGTCATGCAGGCCCAGGCGGCCTATACACAGATGAACCGGATGAACGCGCCGATGGCGCCGGTCCCGACCTATGACCCGAACAACCCGCTCGGGCCGACCCATGCGGACCGGATGCGGGCGATCCAGAACTTCGGGGCCGTCAACACCCAGAATTTCAACGACCGCATGAACCAGATGGACATTCAGCAGCAACAGTTCCTGGATTACATCAACAACTGATGGCGACGACGGGCTGCATCGGTCGCGTGGTGGCGGTCGCGTTCATGCTGGCGGCGCCGCAGGTACAGGCCGGGGATAACGCGCCCGCCGACGGGTTTGCGGCGGAAATGGTCTGGTTCGCGCAATATGCGCAGGGCTGGTGCGCGCTGGGCGATGCGCGGGGCTGCGAGATCGCCGGTGACGCGGGTGCGCTGGCTGCGACGGTCGCGGCACGGGCGCCGTCATGCGCGGCGGGCGACCGGGACGCCTGCGACGCGGCATGGGCGGCGCGCCGCGCATTCTGGGAGCGTTATGGCCGCCAGCCCGTCGAGCCGGACATGATGCCCGGCCCGAACGGCGAGCCGCCCGCCCGCGCGATCTGGGACCAGCCCGCCCCGGTCGAGCCGCCCGAGACCGCCGCCTGCCAGGCCTTCATTCCCCGATGCGGGTTCTTCGGCGACCCCGCGCTCGGGCGCTGATTGCCCGCTCAGCCGCCCGACACCTCGTCCACGGCCTGCGCGATCAGGTCCAGACAGTCCGGCGTCGAAAAACGGTGGTCGGCGTGTTTCACCAGCGTCAGGCGGATGTCGCCGCCGCCCGCGTGGTCGAGCAGCTTCAGCGCCACGCCCACCGGCACCTCGGCATCCGCCATGCCCTGCAACAGCCGCACCGGGAACGGCAGGTCAAGCGGGTCGCGCAGGACAAGCTGCCGCCTGCCGTCCTCGATCAGGCGGCGGGTGTAGGGATAGGGGTCACCGTAGTCCGAGGGGACATGCAGGAGTCCGTTGTCAATGACCTCGCGGCGCTGGTCCTCGGACCATCCGGCCCAGAGCAGGTCTTCGGTGAAATCCGGCGCCCCCGCGACGGTGACCAGCCCGGCGATCCGTTCAGGCATGGCGCGGGCGAGGATCAGCGCGATCCAGCCGCCCATCGACGAGCCGACGAGCACCGCCTGCTCCTCGATGCTCGCCAGCACCGCCGCCGCATCCGCCGCCCAGTCGCCGATGCAGCCATCCTCGAACGCGCCGCCGGATACGCCATGGCCGGAATAGTCGAAGCGCACGAAGGCCCGGCCCTGTTTCCAGCACCAGTCCTCGAGGAACATCGCCTTGGTGCCGGTCATGTCGGAACGATAGCCACCGAGGAACACGACAACCGGCCCCCTGCCGCTGCTGCGATGCAGCGCGATACGGCGCCCTTCGGGTGTGGTGATGAAGTCGGGCATGGCAGGCTCCGGGTCTGACATTCTCAGGGGAATCGGGCGAACAGTATATTCCGTCATTGCGAGGAGGCGAAGCCGACGAAGCAACCCCGATGTCGTGTGTGAGCAGTCGGGGTTGCTTCGGCTTCGCCTCGCAATGACGGAATTTGAAGGCTCCGGGTCTGACATTCGCGCCCTCGCTTGACACGCGCGGGCCTGCGGCGCAATGAGCGCGCCATACCCGCAACCGGGCGCATCGTGGGCGCCAGACCGACGAGGAGGGGCAAGTGCCCGATATTTCCCTGACATTTCCCGACAATTCCGTGCGCAGCTTTCCGCCGGGCGTCACGCCTGCCGAAGTGGCCGCCGCCATCGCGCCCTCGCTGGGCAAGCGCGCGATTTCCGCGCAGGTGAACGGGCAGCACTGGGATCTGCAATGGCCGCTGACCGAAGATGCCGCGATCCGCATCAACACGATGAAGGACGAGGCACCGGCCCTTGAACTGATCCGCCACGACCTTGCCCATGTCATGGCCCGCGCCGTGCAGGAGTTGTGGCCCGAGGTGAAGGTCACCATCGGCCCGGTGCGCGATTTCGGCTGGTTCTACGATTTCGACCGCGCGGAACCGTTCACGCCCGAAGACCTTGGCGCCATCGAGGCACGGATGCGCCAGATCATCGCCGCCCGCGACCCGGTGCGCACCGAGGTCTGGGACCGCGCCCGCGCCCGCGCGCATTACCAGGCCGCGGGCGAACCCTTCAAGGTCGAACTCGTCGACCGCATTCCGGGTGACGAGCCGATCCGCATGTACTGGCACGGCGACTGGCAGGACCTGTGCCGCGGCCCGCACCTGCAATCGACCGGCCAGTTGCCGAGCGATGCCTTCAAGCTGACCCATGTGGCCGGGGCCTACTGGCTGGGGGACAGCTCGCGCCCGATGCTCCAGCGCATCTACGGCGTGGCCTTCCGCACCCGCGACGAGCTGAAGGCGCATCTGACCATGCTGGAGGAGGCCGCGAAACGCGACCACCGCAAGCTGGGCCGCGAGATGGAGCTGTTCCATTTCCAGGACGAGGCGCCGGGCATGGTGTTCTGGCACCCCGATGGCTGGACCATCTACCGCACCTTGCAGGACTACATGCGCCGCCGCCAGATCGCGGCAGGCTACCGCGAAATCCACACGCCGCAGGTGGTGGACCGGGTTTTGTGGGAAAAATCCGGCCACTGGGAAGCCTACCGCGAGAACATGTTCATCGTCGAGATCGACGAGGAAGGTTCGCGCGGCAAGCGCACCAATGCGCTGAAACCGATGAACTGCCCCTGTCATGTGCAGGTCTACAATCATGGCCTGAAAAGCTATCGTGACCTGCCGCTGCGGCTGGCGGAATTCGGATCATGCCACCGCTACGAACCCTCGGGCGCCATGCACGGCCTCATGCGGGTGCGCGGCTTCGTGCAGGACGATGCGCATATCTTCTGCACCGAGAACCAGATCGAGGCCGAATGCGCGGGCTTCATCAGCCTGCTGTCGCGCGTCTACCGCGACCTCGGCTTCGACCGCTTCGACATCAAGCTGTCCACCCGCCCCGAGGTGCGCGTGGGCGCCGATGCGATCTGGGACAAGGCCGAAAAGGCGCTGGCCGCCGGGATCGAGCAGCTTGGCCTGCCCTACGAGATCAACCCCGGCGACGGGGCCTTCTATGGGCCTAAGCTGGATTTCAAGCTGACCGACGCCATCGGCCGCGAATGGCAATGCGGCACCTTCCAGTGCGATTTCAACATGCCGCAACGGCTGGAAGCCGAATATGTCGGCGAGGACGGCGCGAAGCACACGCCGGTGATGCTGCACCGCGCCGTGCTGGGCAGCTTTGAACGCTTCATCGGCATATTGATCGAAAACTACGCGGGCAGGATGCCGCTCTGGCTGGCGCCCAGGCAGGTGGTGGTGGCCTCGATCGTCTCGGAAACCGACCCCTATTGCCGCGAGGTGGCCGACGCCCTGCGGGCCGCCGGGATCCGGGCCGAGACCGACCTTCGCAACGAGAAGATCAACTACAAGGTGCGCGAACATTCGCTGGCCAAGGTGCCGGTGATCCTGGCCATCGGCGCGCGCGAGGTCGAGGCACGCACCGTCAGCCTGCGCCGTCTGGGGCAGGACGGGATGCGGACGCTGCCGCTGGACGAGGCTGTCGCCGCGCTTGTGGCCGAGGCCTTGCCGCCCGATCTGGGATAGGCGGCGATGCGCCCGCCCGGTGGCATCGGATCACAGGCGCCAGGGGCCGCAAAGCTCTTGCGTCTTTGCGCCCCGGCCACCATCTAGGCGCATCCGGCATGGAATGACGGCCCCGGTATGCGGGTCGCGCGAAAGGGACGGCAATGGCAGCAGGCAGGCGCGGGCGTCAGGGATGGGACCCTGCGCTCGAAAAGCCGGATTGGGCAATGGGCAGGCGTGAACGCGAGAACGCGCGCCGCCGCCGCGACGGGCTGCGCCCGCTTCCGCCGCGCTGGCCCTGGGTGCTGTTCGCGCTGGTGCTGATCGGCACCGCAGGCTGGTGGATTTACCAGACCTATGTGGTCCCCAACCTGCCGGTCGCCGAGATCGTGGCCGAGGATGCCGAACCGGCGGAACCCGCCGAACGCGCCATGCAGGTCAACCCCTACGAATACGAGGTCATCGCCCCGCAGGTGCTGCAACAGGTCGTCCGGGTCAGCGGCACGTTGCGACCCTCGCAGCAAAGCCAGATCGCCACTCAGGTCTCGGGCCGGGTCGAAGAGGTCGCGGTGCGCCCCGGCGACCGGGTGGCGCAGGGCGATCTGCTCGTGCAGCTAGATGTCGAACAGTTGCGGCTTCAGCTTGACCTGCAACGCTCGACCCAGGCGGCGACGCAATCGCAACTGACGCTGGCCGAGGCGCAGCTTGAGCGGGTGCAGGCGCTTGTCGACCGGGGCGTGGCGACCAGTTCCGACCTCGATTCGGCCCGGACTTCGGTTGTCGGGCTGCGGGCGCAGGTCTCGGCGCTCAGCGACCAGGTTTCGGCGGCCGAGCTGAACCTTGCCCAGGCCTCGGTGCGGGCGCCCTTCGCGGGCGGCGTGTCGGAGCGCAGCGTCGATCCGGGGCAGTTCGTCGGCACCGGCACGCCGCTGGTCAGCATCGTCGATCTGTCCACGGTCGAGCTCGTGGCGCAGGCGCCGGTGGCGTCGGGCGCGCTGGTCACGGTCGGCCAGCACGTCGATGTCACCGTCGACGGCATTGCCGGGCGCAGCTTCGCGGGGCAGGTCGTGCGCATCAACCCGGTCGCCACGCAGGGCGCCCGCACGATCCCGGTCTATGTCGATATCGCCAACCCCGACGAGGTGCTGCTTGGCGGCATGTTCGCCATCGGCGAGGTGGTCACCAACGAGGCCGCCGACGCCATCGCCCTGCCCCCCGACGCGCTGCGCGAGGATCGTGACGGCACCTATGTCCTTGTCGTCACGGACGGCAGGGCCGAGCGGCGCGCGGTGACATCCGGCGACACCTGGCGCGGCAATCTGGTGCAGATCATCGACGGGCTGGCGCCGGGCGAGACCGTCATCACCGCCTCCCTGCCGCAGATCACGGCGGGTGACGCCGTGGCGCTGGTGGAGTAGGCGGCATGTTTCTCACCCGCATCTCGACCTCGCAGCCGGTATTCGCCACCATGGTCATGGTGGCGATCCTCGTCTTCGGCCTGTTCTCGTTCTCGCGCCTGCCCATCGAGCAGATGCCGAACGTCGACTTCCCCGTCGTCGCCGTCGTCGTGGCCTACCCCGGCGCCTCGCCCGAGGCGGTCGAGGCGGACATCGTCAAGCCCATCGAGGATGCGGTCGCCACCATCCAGGGCCTCGACAAGACCCAGGGCATCGCCCAGCCGGGTTCGGCGATGGTCATCATGTTCTTCAAGCTGGAGGTGGGGTCGCAGCAGGCCGCGCAGGACGTGCGCGACAAGATCGCCCAGATCGCGGGCAACCTGCCCGACAACGCCCATGACCCGGTGACATTGCGCTTCGACCCCTCGGCCCTGCCGGTGATGTCGCTGGCGGTCAGTTCCGACACGATGGCCGAGCGCGACCTGACCTCGCTGACCGAGGACGTGATCGCGCGGCGGCTGCTGAACATCCAGGGCGTCGGCTCGGCCTCGGTCGTCGGCGGCGTGGACCGGCAGTTGAATTTCCTTGTCGACCCGGACCGGCTGTCGGCCTTCGGCATTTCGGTCGGCGAGGTCATCGGCGCACTCTCCGCCGAGAACCGCAACACGCCCGCCGGCACCATCGAGGAAGAGCGCGAGGTCCAGTCGATCCAGGTCGAGGGCCGGATCGACCGGGCACAGGACTTTCTCGACATCATCGTGGCGCGACGCGGCGGCCAGCCGGTGCGGCTGCGCGATGTCGCAACGCTCGAGGACGGGCACAGCGCCGTCACCTCGCTCGCGCTGCTCGACGGGACGCCCGCGCTGGCCGTGGACGTGGTGAAGGCGCAGGGCGCCAATACCGTCGAGATCGCGCATGAGGTCCGGGCGACGATCGACGAACTCAACGCCGACCCGGCGCTGGAAGGCGTGCATATCGACATCGTCCGCGACAACGCGAAATCGGTCGAGAACTCGTACAACAGCGTGCAGAACATGCTGCTCGAAGGCGCGCTGCTGGCCACCATCATCGTGTTCCTGTTCCTGAACTCGTGGCGATCAACCGTCATCACCGGCCTCACCCTGCCGATTTCGCTGATCGGCACCATGTCGGTGCTGTATTTCGTCGGCTTCACGCTGAACATGATGACGATGATGGCGCTGTCGCTGGCGGTCGGCATCCTGATCGACGACGCCATCGTGGTGCGCGAGAACATCATGCGCCACCTGCACATGGGCAAGTCGCACCTGCGCGCGGCGCTGGACGGGACCAATGAAATCGGGCTGGCGGTGCTGGCGACGACGCTGTCCATCGTCTCGGTGTTCCTGCCGGTGGCCTTCATGGAGGGCATCATCGGCCGGTTCTTCCTGCAATTCGGGGTCACAGTCTCGGTCGCGGTGCTGATCTCGCTGTTCGTCGCCTTCACGCTGGACCCGATGCTGTCCTCGGTCTGGTATGACCCCTCGGCCGACCCGAAGCGCAAGAAAGGCCCGATCTGGAAGCTGGTGAACCTGTTCGACCTGTTCTTCATGGCCGTCGCCCGCAGCTATGTCAGCCTGCTGCGCTGGTGCCTGAAGTTCCGCAAGCTCACGCTGCTGGCGGTGCTGGCCGCGCTGGGCGGCAGCCTGAGCCTGATTCCGCTGGTCGGGCTCGAGTTCATGCCGCAGACCGACAACGGCGAATTTCAGGTGACCGTCGAAACCCCGGTCGGATCGTCGCTCGATTATACCGCGTCCAAGCTGCGCCAGGTCGATACCGTGCTGCACGGCTTCCCCGAAGTCGCCCGCACCTATGCCACCGTGGCCTCGGGCACGTCGACCACCGGCAACAACACCGCGCAGATGCTGGTGACGATGGTGGACCGCAGCGAACGCATCCGCACCCCGCAGCAGATGTCCGCCCCGGTGCGCACGGCGCTGGAATCCATCCCCGGCATCACCGTCACCGTCGGCACCGCCTCGCCAATGGGCGGCGGTTCCAGCCCGGTGGACATCGCGATCTCCGGCCCGGTGCTGCAGGTGCTCGAACCGCTGTCGGAGGATCTCATCCAGCGCCTCGAGGCGATTCCGGGGCTTGTCGACGTGAAGTCGAGCCTCGAGCTTGCCCAGCCGGTGCTGGGCGTGCGGATCGACCGCGATCTCGCCTCGGATCAGGGCGTGTCGATCATGCAGGTCGGACAGGCGCTGTCGCCGATGCTGGGCGGCGAGAAGGTCGGCGACTGGACCGACCCGCAGGGCCGGGTCTACGACCTGAACGTGCAACTGCCCGAGGACATGCGCAACGACACCGGCCTTCTTGGCGCGCTGCCCATCGCCATCTCGCCCACCGGCGAGGGTATGATCCGCCTTGACCAGGTGGCGCAGATCGTGCCGTCGCTGGGCGCCTCGCAGATCAACCGGCAGGACGGGCTGCGCACCATCCAGGTGACGGCGAACCTCGCCGGGATCACCCTTGGCGACGCGCTGCCGCAGGTGCAGGCGGCGATGGCGGCGCTCGATCTGCCGCCGGGCTACCGGATCACCACCGGGGGCGACCAGCAGAACCTGTCCGAATCCGGCGGCTCGGCAGCCAGCGCGCTGCTGCTGGCAGTGATCTTCATCTATCTGGTGCTGGCCTCGCAGTTCGGCTCGTTCCTGCAACCGCTGGCGATCATGATGTCGCTGCCGCTGGCCGTGACCGGCGTGCTGGCCGGGTTGCTGGTCGGGGGCAGTTCGCTGAACATCTTCTCGATGATCGGCTTCATCATGCTGATGGGACTGGTGGTGAAGAACGCGATCCTGCTGGTGGACAACGCCAACCAGCACCGCCGCCACGACGGGATGAACCTTTATGACGCCCTCGTGCTGGCGGGCTACACGCGGTTCCGGCCGATCATCATGACGACGCTCGCCATGATCCTCGGCATGACGCCGCTGGCGCTGAACCTGCATGGCGGATCGGGTGAAAACGCGCCGATGGCCCATGCGGTGATCGGCGGGCTGATCTCGTCCACGCTGCTGACGCTGATCGTGGTGCCGGTGGTGCTGACCTATATCGAGAGCTTCGGTCGCTTCGTCGGGCGCCTCATGCCGAAGGCGCCGCACGACGATGTCGAGGACGCCCACGCCTGAGGGGGTTCAGCAGCGCCGCAGCAACTGCGCGGTCGGCATGTGGTGACCGGCAACTCGCGTTGCCACACTCGCAATGACGGGGGCGCCGTCATTGCGAGCGAAGCGAAGCAACCCCGATGTTGTTGAGCAAGCGGTCGAGGTTGCTTCGTCGCCCGCGGCTCCTCGCAATGACGGGATATGTGAGCACCGTCATTGCGAGCGAAGCGAAGCAACCCCGACCGCGTGTCCAACACCATCGGGGTTGCTTCGTCGGCTGCGCTTCCTCGCAATGACGGTGCGCTTTCCGCCCTGCCCTATGCCTGCAACGCCCGCACGCCCAGCGCGCCCTCGCCCCTGGCCTGCATGGCCAGCGCGGCGGCATGGGCACCGGCGGCGGTGGTGAAATAGGGGATGCGCCCGAACAGCGCCGCGCTGCGGATCAGGCGCGAGTCGCCCACCGCCTGCGTGCCCTCGGTCGAGTTCATCACCAGCGCGACCTCCTCGTCCTTCAGCCGGTCGACGATGGTGCGCCCGCCTTCGTGAACCTTGTTCACCTGCTCGCAGGCGATTCCGAGGCCGCGCAGCCAGGTCGCGGTGCCGCGCGTGGCCAGCAGCGCAAAGCCGAGGCCGACCAGAATCCGCGCGGCGTCCTCCATTTCACCCGCCTTGTCGGCATCCTTGATCGAGATGAAGGCACGGCCCGATTGCGGCAGGTCCACCCCCGCGCCCATCTGCGCCTTGAGGAAGGCGCGCGGGAAGCTGCGATCCCAGCCCATCACCTCGCCGGTCGAGCGCATTTCCGGCCCGAGCAGGGTATCGACACCGGGGAAGCGCGCGAAGGGCAGCACCGCTTCCTTGACGCTGAACCACGGCGTCGCCGGATCGGCCAGCGTCAGCGGATCGGCCAGCGGCAGCGGCGCATCCGGGTCGGCGCCCAGCGGATAGGGGTCGCGCTGCGGGAAGGCGGACAGCTTTTCCCCGGCCATCAGCCGCGCGGCAATCGACGCAATGGCGCTGTCGGTCGCCTTGGCGACGAAGGGCACGGTGCGGCTGGCGCGCGGGTTCACCTCGAGGACGTAGATTTCGCCGTCCTTGATCGCGAACTGCACGTTCATCAGCCCGACGACATGCAGCCCCAGCGCAAGCTTCACCGCCTGACGTTTCAGCTCCTCGACGATTGCGGGGGTCAGCGAATGGGGCGGCAGGCAGCAGGCCGAGTCGCCCGAATGAACGCCCGCTTCCTCGATATGTTCCATGATGCCCGCTACATGGACCGATTCACCGTCGCACAGGGCGTCGACATCGACCTCGATCGCATTGGCAAGGTAGCGATCCAGCAGCACCGGGTTCTTGCCCGAGACCTGCACCGCCTCGCGGATGTAGCGTTCAAGCTGCGCCCGGTCGCGGACGATCTCCATGGCGCGGCCGCCCAGCACATACGAAGGCCGGATCACCAGCGGGAAGCCGACCTTTTCCGCCGCCTCCAGCGCGTCGGCGTCGGAATGGGCGATGGCGTTCACCGGCTGCTTCAGGCCCAGCTTGGCCAGCAGCCGCTGAAAGCGTTCGCGGTCCTCGGCCAGGTCGATGGCGTCGGGCGTGGTGCCCAGAATGGGAATCCCGGCCTCGTCCAGCGCGTTGGCCAGCTTCAGCGGCGTCTGGCCGCCGAACTGGACGATGACGCCGTGCAGGCTGCCCTTTTCCTGCTCGACCCGCAGGATTTCCATGACATGCTCGAAGGTCAGCGGCTCGAAATACAGCCGGTCCGAAGTGTCGTAGTCGGTGGAAACCGTCTCGGGGTTGCAGTTGACCATGATCGTCTCATAGCCCTCGTCCGCAAGCGCGAAACAGGCGTGGCAGCAGCAATAGTCGAACTCGATCCCCTGCCCGATCCGGTTCGGCCCGCCACCAAGGATGACGACCTTGCGCCGCTCGGACGGGCGCGCCTCGTCCTCGACGCTGCCCGCTGCGGGCAGTTCGTAGGTCGAATAGAGATAGGCAACCTCGGTCGGATGCGCCCCGGCCACGGTGTCGATGCGCTTGAACACCGCATTAACGCCCAGCGCGACGCGCAGCGCCCGCACGTCGGCCTCGCTGCAGCCCGAAACGCGAGCAAGCCGCGCGTCCGAGAAGCCCATGCGCTTCAGGTGCCGCAGGCCCGCCGCATCCTCGGGCAGGCCCGAGGCGCGCACGCCTTCCTCGGCATCGACGATCTCGCGGATGCGGGCCAGGAACCACGGATCCCAGGCGGTCACCGCGTTGATGGCGGCATCGCTCATCCCGAAGCGCATCGCCTGCGCGATGATGCGCAGCCGGTCGGGGCTGCGCGGCGCCAGCGCGGCGACAAGGGCGGCGTGGTCGGGATTGTCGGCGCTCGCGCCCGCAATGGCGATCTCGTCCAGGCCGCTCGCACCGACCTCCAGCCCGGCCAGCGCCTTTTGCAGCGATTCATTGAAGCTGCGACCGATGGCCATGACCTCGCCCACCGACTTCATCGCCGTGGTCAGTTCGGGCCTTGCGCCGGGGAATTTCTCGAAGGCAAAGCGCGGCACCTTGGTGACGACATAGTCGATGGCAGGCTCGAAATGCGCGGGCCGCCCGGTCATGTCATGGGTCAGCTCGTCCAGCGTGTAGCCGACGGCCAGTTTGGCCGAGATGCGGGCGATGGGATAGCCCGTCGCCTTGGACGCCAGCGCCGAGGACCGCGACACGCGCGGGTTCATCTCGATGACCACCATGCGCCCGGTCTCGGGATCGACGGCGAACTGCACGTTCGAGCCGCCCGCCGCGATGTCGATCTCGCGCAGGATGGCGAAGGACGCATCGCGCATCGCCTGATATTCGCGGTCGGTCATGGTCAGCGCCGGGGCGACAGTGATCGAGTCGCCGGTATGCACGCCCATCGGGTCGACGTTCTCGATCGAGCAGACGATGATGAGATTGTCGGCCGAGTCGCGGATCGCCTCGATCTCCATCTCCTTCCAGCCCAGCAGGCTTTCGTCGATGAGAATCTGCGCGGCAGGCGACGCTTCCATCCCGCCATGACAGATTTCGAGGAATTCCTCGCGGTTGTTGGCGATGCCGCCGCCGGTGCCGCCCAGCGTGAAGGCGGGGCGGATGATCGCGGGCAGGCCGACATGATCGAGCGCGTCCTCGCACAGCGCCAGCCCGGCCTTGTAGTCGAACGTGCCGTCGGCGTGCTTCGGCGCGGTGATGATCGTGGCGCGCGGATTCTCCAGGCCGATGCGCTCCATCGCCTCACGGAACAGCTTGCGGTCCTCGGCCTTCTCGATGGCGTCGCGGTTGGCGCCGATCATCTCGACGCCGAATTTTTCCAGCACCCCCATGTCGGCCAGCGCCAGCGCGGTGTTCAGCCCGGTCTGGCCGCCCATGGTCGGCAGCAGCGCGTCGGGGCGTTCCTTCTCGATGATCTTGGCCACCACTTCGGGCGTGATCGGCTCGATGTAGGTGGCGTCCGCCATGTTCGGGTCGGTCATGATCGTCGCCGGGTTCGAGTTGACGAGGATCACCCGGTAACCCTCTTCCCGCAGCGCCTTGCAGGCCTGTGCGCCTGAATAGTCGAACTCGCAGGCCTGCCCGATGACGATGGGTCCGGCGCCGATGATGAGAATGGAATGGATGTCTGTTCTCTTCGGCATTTTGATCCCCTGGCCACACGTAAATCGTCCGCCTTATAGTAGCGAGCCTTGCAGGCGCAACCCCGGCGGACGGATTGCCGGGGGGCTATCGAGTGAGCGACATCTTCCGTCATTGCGAGGAGGCGCAGCCGAAGCAACCTCGATGGTGTGTGTGAGCGGTCGGGGTTGCTTCGTCGGCTTCGCCTCCTCGCAATGACGGATTATGATGTTCGCCCGATTGCCCTGATGGATTGCCAACCCGCCATGACGGCGCGGGCAAATCCCGCGTGCGGGCGTCGTGAACCGTTGCCGTGCCCGGCCTCGTGTGGCAGAGAACGGTGCGGACCTGCCGTTCGGGCGGGCCGATCAGGCAGAAGGTGTGGCGATGGCCGATTACGCAACCCTCCGCAACATGATGGTCGACACCCAGGTGCGCACGCAGGACGTGACGCGCTTTCCGATCATCGAGGCGATGCTCACCGTCCCGCGCGAACAGTTCGTGCCGTCCGCCCTGCGCGAGATCGCCTATATCGGCGAAAACCTCGAGATTGCCGCCGGTCGCGTCCTGCTCGATCCGCGCAGCTTCACCAAGATGCTCGAGACGCTGGCCATCGGCCCGGCGGATTCGGTGCTCCATGTCGGTGCGGGCATGGGCTACGGCACGGCGGTCATGGCGCGGCTCGCGCAGTTCGTCGCCGCCCTCGAAAGCGACGAGGCCCTTGCCGCCCGTGCCGACAGCGCGCTGGGCGAGGCGGGCGTCGACAATGCCGCCGTCTTCCGCGCCGCGCTTGACGCGGGCGTGCCCTCGGCCGGTCCCTATGACGCGATCCTGATCGAGGGCGGCGTGAACCTGGTTCCGGCGGCGGTGCTTGGGCAACTGAAGGACGGCGGGCGCATCGCGGCGATCTTCATGGAGGGTGCGCTCGGCGAGATGCGCCTTGGCGTGAAGCGCGGCAGCCGCGTGTCGTGGCGCAGCGTGTTCAACGCGACCGCGCCGGTATTGCCGGGCTACCGGCGGGCCAGGGTATTCACGCTCTAGACGGGATCGGGAAAATGGGGCGCATGATGACAGGACTTCTCGCACGCACCGGCGCCGCCATGCTTGCCCTTGCGCTGGCAGTCGCGCCCGCTGCGGCCGAAACCCTCGCCGATGCCATGGCGTTCGGCTACGAGAATTCCGGCGCGCTGGAGCAGAACCGGGCGCTGCTGCGCGTTGCTGACGAACGTGTCGCCAGTGCCGTCGCCGGTCTGCGCCCCATCGTGAACTGGGCCGCGCAGGTGCAGGGCAGATACAATTCGGTCGCCGGGGCACAGCCGCTCGAGGCGACGCTGGGCCTGACCGCCAGCGTCGTGCTGTGGGACGGCGGGCGCGGGGCGCTTGGCGTCGACATCCAGCGCGAGGCGGTTCTGGCCACGCGGCAGGGGTTGATCCAGGCCGAACAACAGATCCTTTTGCGCATCGTGCAGGCCTATGCCGGGGTCCGCCGCGAGCAGTCTTTCGTCGACCTGCGCGAGAACAACGTCCGGCTCATCACCGAACAGATGCGCGCCGCGCAGGACCGTTTCGACGTGGGCGAGGTAACCCGCACCGATGTCGCGCAGGCCGAGGCCCGCCTTGCCGCCGCCCGCAGCCTGCTGGCCGCCGAACAGGGCAACCTTGCCATGGCGCGCGCCGAATACGAGGCCGCCGTCGGGCGCAGGCCCGGCAGCCTTGCGCCGATGCCCGCCGCCCCCTTGCGGCAGAGCCGCGACGAGGCGCTTGCCTGGGCGATGCGCAATCATCCGGCCATCCTGCAGGCACAACATTCGGTGGCGGCATCGGAACTGGCGGTCGAGGTCGCCTCGCGCGCCAATCGTCCGCAAGTGACCTTGCAGGGCCAGATCGGCACCACCTGGGATTTCGACGGCTATTCCGAAAGCGTCACCCTCGGCGTCGGCGGCCCCGTCTATCAGGGCGGATTGCTCGCCTCGAAGGTCCGGCAGGCCATGGCGCAGCGCGACGCCGACCGCGCCGCGCTGCTGACCGCCGCGCAGACCGTCACCCAGAACGTCACCAACGCCTGGGCGCGGCGCGACATGGCGCGGGCGCAGGCGCAGGCGCTCGAACGTCAGGTGCAGGCCGCCCAAAGCGCCTTCGACGGTCTCAACGAAGAGGCGGCGCTGGGGGCGCGCACCACGCTGGACGTGCTGAACGCCGAACAGGAACTGCTCGACGCCCGCGCGAACCTCATTTCGGCGCAGGTCGATGAAACCGTCGCTTCCTACGGGCTGCTGTCGGCGCTCGGGCTGCTTACGGCGCAGAACCTCGGGCTGAACGTGCAGATCTACGACCCCGAAGCCTATTACCGGATGGTGGAACACGCCCCTGCGGCGCTGTCCGAACAGGGGCAGGCGCTGGACCGTGTCCTGCGCGCCATCGGAGAATAGCCGCAATTCGAGGCTTCGGTTGGCAGACCGGGCGCGAGCGCGTAGACTGGCCCCGAGCAGAGAACAGGCGAAGCCCATGTCCGACCCCGTCACCAATGTCGAGATCGAGGATGTCCTCTCGTCGATCCGCCGCCTGATCGCCGACGGCGACCGGCGCGACACCGTTCAGGACCGGACTCCGTCCGATGCCGCAGGGCCGCTGGTCCTTGGCCCGGCGCTGCGCGTCGGCAACGACGACGCCGCACCCTCGGGCGCGACGGCTGCGGCCCGCACCGACGACCCGCTTGCCGTGGCGCGCATGGTCGCCCGGATCGAGGCTGCGGTGACCGTTGACGGCGACGATTTTGAACCCGACGGCTCGGAATCCGCACCGCTCCCGGCAGCCGGGGACGAAGGGCCGGTCTTTCGTGCCCGCAGCCATGTGGCGCCCGCCGCTGCCAGCGCCGCCCCCCCGGCAGACGACCCCGAACCCGAGGACGACTTTACCCTCGACGCAGCGGATGCCGACGACGACGTGTCGGCTGCCGATCTGTTCGGCAGCGACGGCCTGCCCGAAGAACAGGTGCTGCGCGACCTGATCACGGAAATCCTGCGCGACGAACTTGCCGGGGGTCTGGGCGAACGGATCACCCGCAACGTGCGCAAACTGGTCCGCCGCGAAATCCACCGCGCCCTCGCCAGCCGCGAGACGGAATAGGCGCGGGCGACGCCTGAATGCAGACGGTCAGGCGGTCCGGTTCCGGGCGATGACCTCGTTCGCCGTCACGGGCCTGTAGCTGTCCTCGGGCGCGGCGAAGGCGCGGGTCAGTTCGGCCTTCAGCCGGTTGAGCGCCTCGTGCTCGGCCCGTTCCTTGTCGCGCCGGATCAGGTCGCGGACATATTCGCTGATATTCTCGTAGGTGCCGCTCTCGCCAACATTCGCCGCAACGAAATCGCTGAGCGCGCCGCCGAGGCGGACGGTCATGGTCGTGGTGCGGGACATGGGGCGCGCCTCCTGATCCGATGCGTGTTCGATCATAAAGGATGATGGCGCCCAGTCACAGGGCAATCGGGCGAACGGCATCTTCCGTCATTGCGAGGAGGCGCAGCCGACGAAGCAACCCCGATGGCATTGCCCGAGCGGTCGGGGTTGCTTCGGCTTCGCCTCGCAATGACAGGGCGCGCGGGGAGGCAACGCCGCGCCAACGAAAACGGACCCCGCAGGGCCCGCATCAGCCGGTCGTTCCGGTGGTCTGCCTCAGGCTGCGGCGCGGGCGGCAGCGGCGGCGGCTTCCTCGGCAGCGTGGCGACGTTCGCTTTCCTCGCGCGACAGCGCGACCGAGGTGCGCACACCCTTGGAGACGAATTCCATCAACCCCTTCACCACCCGCTCGTTCGGGTCGATCCCGGCGCAGGTCAGCACCTCGCGGCCGTCGCGCGAGCGTGCCCAGCGGGCGATCTGTTCGGGGCCATTGCCATACTTCTTGTCGTCGGCAATGGCATCGTCGAGCGCAGCCAGCACCACGGCGGCAAACATCTTGCGAGCGCGGTTGCCCTGCTCGTTGTTGAATGCGGTTACGTCGACGAAATCCTTCATTTCGCGTCCTTGCTCCGGTCGTTCTCTTGTGCGTGCGGCTCGTGCAGAATATGCAGATTCCACGCTGATTCTGGGATGCAAATATTGCAAGTCGGTCCTGCGGTCCGCGCATGACTGAAAAGGAAATGTGCGGCACGACCCCGCAGGCAACGCCTTCCGGCCGGTCTTTCATCCCTCAAGACCGGCTTTCCGGTAGCCCGGCACTTCCTCTGCGCATGGCTGCAGCGCAGCATATAGTCCAAAATCCTTTACCGATCAATACTTGGCTTGCATGGCAGGGTTGCGTAAACTTGCAGCGGAGACGCGCCATTTGCCGCGTCCCGGTCGGGAGCACCGGATGCTGAGCGAAAACCTGCGCACCGAGCTGGTCTCTGCCGTCCGCGTTGCGGCGCGCGAGCGCATCCTGCCGCGTTTCCGCGCGCTGGCGCCCGGCGACGTGCACACGAAATCCGGCCCCGCCGATCTCGTGACCCGCGCCGATACCGAGGCCGAGGCCCAGATCACCGCCGCCATCCGCGCCGTCTGGCCCGAGGCCGAGGTTCTGGGCGAAGAGGCCGTCGCCGCCGATCACGCCCTGCGCGCCCGCATGGGTGCTGCGGAATGGGCCGTCGTCATCGACCCGGTGGACGGCACCTGGAACTTCGCCAAGGGCCTGCCGCTGTTCGGCAGCATGGTTTCGGTCCTGCACCACGGACAGCCGGTCTGGGGGATGCTCTACGATCCGGTCAGCGACGACTGGATCGAGGCCGGTGACGGTGCCGCGACCGTCTTTGCCCGCGCGTCGGACCGCCACCCGGTCCGCACCTCGGACGAGGCGCGTGCGCCCCGGCTGAACGGTTATGTGCCGCTGGGCCTGTTCGCCCGCGACACCCGGCTGCGCCTGTCGCAGGACATGGTCGCGTTTGCCCGCGCGACATCGCTGCGCTGCGCCTGCCACGAATACCGGATGCTGGCGCAGGGCAGCGTCGAGTTCCTGCTGTCGGGGCCGGTGCCGCATCCCTGGGACCATGCCGCAGGCGCGCTCTGCGTCGTGCGGGCCGGTGGCGTGGTGCGTTTTCTCGACGGCACCCCCTACGACGCGAACCGCCGCAAGGGCGTGCTGCTGGCCGCCGCCTCGCCTGCGGTCTGGGACGATCTGGCCGGGCGCTTCGCCTATCTGGCCTGACCCTCGGTCGCCGGATCGGGGATGACGGGCACGCCGCCCGCCGTGAGGCGTTCGTCGATGCGGTCGAACCGCAGCCACGCCAGCGCCCGGTCGCCCGCGCTGGTATACAGCGTCCCGGCCTCGCGCCCGTCCGCCATCAGGATCGGGGTGCCGGGCGGCGGGGCGACGCCTTCGAGATGCACCCGCACCAGACCCTTGCGCAGCACGGTCTTGTGCTTCATCCGCGCGGTCACTTCCTGGCCGATGTAGCAGCCCTTGCGAAAATCGACGCCGCCCAGCCGCTCGAACCCCATCTCGAGAATGTAGCTGTCGGGCGTGAGTTCCACGCCGGTCTCGGGGATCAGATGCGCCACCCGCAGCGCATCGTCGCCGGGCATGTCGGCCCCCGCCCCGTCGCCATAATGCCGCCAGCCAAGCGCCGGATCGCGCGGGTCCGGCACGGCCCCGTCGGGCGCGGGGCCGCTCCCGCGCGTCACCTGCAGGCCGGTGCGCGTGATCTGCACATCGGCGCGCAGGCGGTAATGGTTCAGCCGCTCTTCCAGAAGGTCGGCGTGGCTGTCCTTCACGTCCAGCAGCACCGCATCATCTGCATCGACCATGAAGAAATCGACCAGGTATTTCCCCTGCGCGTTCAGCAATGCCGCATAGAGAATCCGCGCCTTAGCCAGGCGGCGCAGGTCGTTCGAGACCAGCCCCTGAAGAAAGCGCATCCGGTCCTTGCCGGTGAGTGAGAGGACGATCCGGGCCATGAACACTCCTGCCTGGAGCATGTCGCGGCCGGATGGAACATCCGGCGCCTGCGACAGGACAACAAGTCGGAGCGGGTTCGCTGAATCAGCTCAGACGCAACCCGCTTCGGGGTGCAAGATAAGCCGCTTCACTCCGGCGGCAAGGGTGGCCGGTCGCCGCTTGCGGGTGCGGGGTCGCGGAACTGCATGGCATGAAGCGCGGCATAGACCCCGCCACGGGCGATCAGGTCGGCGTGGCGGCCTTCCTCGACCAGCCGCCCGGCGTCCATGACGATGATATGATTGGCGCCGATGACGGTGCTGAGGCGATGCGCGATCACCAGCGTCGTGCGCCCCGCCGCCAGCCGGTCAAGCGCCGCCTGCACCAGCGCCTCGGAGCGCGTGTCCAGCGCCGAGGTTGCCTCGTCCAGCAGCAGCACCGGCGCGTCGCGCAGCAGGGCGCGGGCGATGGCCACCCGCTGCCGCTGCCCGCCCGACAAGGCCGATCCGCGCGCGCCGACCGGGGTTTCCACCCCCCGCGCCAGTTGCGGCAGGAAGCTGGCGACCTGCGCATCCTCGAGCACCGCCTGCAATCGTGCCTCGGCGACATCCGTGCGCCCCAGCAGGATGTTCTCGAGCAGGGTCTCGTCGAACAGCGCGGCATCCTGCGTGACGACGGAAAACAGCCCGCGCAGATCGGCCAGCCGCATGTCGCCCACGCCTACGCCGCCCAGGGTGATGCGCCCGGAATCGGCATCCACCAGCCGGGTGAGCAGGTTGAACACCGTGCTCTTGCCCGCCCCCGAGGCGCCGACGATGGCGGTGGTCTGCCCGGCGCGGGCGGTGAAGCTCAGCCCGTCGAGCACGGTCTTGCCGTCATAGGCCAGTCGCACCCCGTCGAAGCGGATTTCGGGCGCCCCGACCGGCGGCGGCACCGGATGCGCGGGTTCGCGCAGTTCCGAGCGCGTATCCAGCAGGTCGCGCACCCGCGTCACCGAGGCGGCGGCCTGCTGCCATTGCCCCGACAGCCCGCCCAGCCTGCGCACCGGATCGAAGGCGACGCCGATGGCGGTGAAGAAGGCCATGAAATCGCCGACCGTCCGCTCTCCGGCGATCACCTGGGTGCCGCCCCACCACAACACGCCCAGAAAACCGATGCCCGACATGATGTCGATTAGACCGGGAATCATCGCCTGCGCCGCCGCCGCGCGGGTTTCGGTATGCACCTTTTCGCGCGTGAGGCGGCGGAACCGTTCGGACTGATAGCTTTCCAGCCGGTTGAGCCTGATCTGCACCAGCCCGTGAAACACCTCGTCCAGCCGCATCGCCATGGTGGCGGCAACCCTGCGCGCGGCGGTGGCCGCTGTGCGCACATGGCGGTGCACGGCCTGCGACGGCGCGATGAGCACCGGCACCCCGATCAGCGCAATGGCGGTCCAGCGCCAGTCGATCGAGACCGCCACCGACATGAGCGCGACCACCGACACGGCATCGCGGGCCACGCCGGTCGTCACCGTGTTCCAGATCGCGGTCGTGGCGCCGACATCACCCTGCACGCGCTCGATCAGGGTGCCGGGCGGGTGCTGGCGGTGAAAGTTCGCGTCCAGCGCCATGAGATGACCCAGCAGATCGACCCGTATCTCGGCAGCGGCCTTTTCGCTGAGCCGGGTCATGACGACGCGCTGCCCCACCGAGGTCACGGCGCGCGTGACGAAGATCCCGAGGATCGCAAAGCCCACGGTCCAGATCGCGCCCGCGCGATGGGCCACGAACACCTCGTCGAACATCGGCCCCATCATCCAGGCAAGCAGGCCGAGCATCCCGCCCTCGATCACCATGAGGACGACCCCGAGCGCCATGAGGCGCCAGTGGCGATGCATGTAACCGCGCCAGAGCCATAGCAGAAGGCTGCGCCCGGCGGTCTGCCCGCCTGTCCGGTCCGGCGAAATCTGGCTCACCAGACGCCCCTTCCTGCACGCGGCCCTGCCCGCGCCTGCGCCCGCCTCACTGACCGAAAAGCGCGCGCAGGGCAAGCACGGCGCCCCGGTTGACCGGGGATATCGGGCGAACGGAACATTCCGTCATTGCGAGAAGGCGCAGCCGACGAAGCAACCCCGACGGCATTGCGCGAGCGGTCGGAGTTGCTTCGGCTTCGCCTCGCAATGACGGTTGCTCATCTCGTCATTGCGAGGAGGCAAAGCCGACGTGGCAACCCCGTTGTTGTCAGTGAGCCGTCGCGGTTGCTTCGGCTTCGCCTCGCAATGACGGTTGCTTGTCCCGTCATGGCGAGGCGCCGAAGGCGACGTGGCAATCCATGGGCCGCAGCCGTCACCCGCGCCGCGCGGTTGACGCCGCAAGCCGGGGCCCGGAACGATAAGGGCGCCCGGAACGCGGGCGCCCTTGTGATCCTGTCGCGGTCGGGCGGCCCTGCCGCCCTGCGCGATCACCAGTCCTCGCGCACCACGGTGCGGGTCTTGACCGGCAGCTTCATCGCGCCCAGACGCAAAGCCTCGCGGGCCACGTCCTCGGGGACGCCGTCGATCTCGAACATGATCCGGCCCGGCTTGACCCGGCAGACCCAGCGGTCGGTCGAACCCTTGCCCGAACCCATCCGCACCTCGATCGGCTTGGACGAGACCGGCACATCCGGGAAGATGCGGATCCAGACCCGGCCCTGACGCTTCATGTGGCGGGTGATGGCACGGCGCGCCGCCTCGATCTGGCGGGCGGTGACACGCTCGGGTTCGGTCGATTTCAGGCCGTAGCTGCCGAAGTTCAGCAGCGTGCCGCCCGGCGCGGCGCCGTGGATGCGGCCCTTGTGCTGTTTGCGGAATTTCGTGCGCTTTGGTTGCAGCATCTTCTCTTACTCCTCAGCGGTCGCGGCGTTCGGGCCGGGCGCCGCGCGGGATCGCACCGTCCTGAAGCTCGGCCGCGCGGCGGTCACGGGCCTGCGGATCATGTTCCATGATCTCGCCCTTGAAGATCCAGACCTTCACGCCGATGATTCCGTAGGGCGTCTTCGCCTCGGTCAGGGCATAGTCGATGTCGGCGCGCAGGGTATGCAGCGGCACGCGGCCCTCGCGGACCCATTCGGTGCGGGCGATTTCCGCGCCGCCCAGACGGCCCGAGACATTCACCCGGATCCCGAGCGCGCCCATGCGCATCGCGTTCTGCACCGCGCGCTTCATGGCGCGACGGAACGAGACCCGGCGCTCGAGCTGCTGGGCGATGCTCTCGCCCACCAGCGCGGCGTCGAGTTCCGGCTTGCGCACCTCGACGATGTTGAGATGCAGCTCGGAGGCGGTGAAGGCCGAGAGCTTCTTGCGCAGCGATTCGATGTCGGCGCCCTTCTTGCCGATGATGACACCGGGGCGCGCGGCATGGATCGTCACGCGGCACTTGCGGTGCGGGCGCTCGATGATGACGCGGCTGATGCCGGCCTGCTTGGCCTCCTTGCGCACGAAGTCCTTGATCGCCAGGTCCTCGAGCAGCAGGTTGCCGTAATCCTTCGTCGGCGCGAACCAGCGGCTGTCCCAGGTCCGGTTGACCTGAAGACGCATCCCGACGGGATTGACCTTGTTACCCATTGGCGGCTTCCTCGATCTGACGGACCTTGATGGTGATTTCCGAAAACGGCTTCATGATCTTGCCGTAACGGCCCCGTGCGCGCGGGCGGCCGCGCTTGAGCACGAGGTTCTTGCCCACCCAGGCCTCGGCCACGACGAGGCTGTCCACGTCAAGCGAGTGGTTGTTCTCGGCGTTGGCGATCGCGGATTGCAGGCACTTCTTCACGTCCTGCGCGATACGCTTCTTCGAGAAGGTAAGGTCGTTCAGCGCACGTTCGACCGGCTTGCCGCGGATCAGCGCCGCAACAAGGTTCAGTTTCTGGGGGCTGGTGCGAAGCATACGGATCTTGGCCATCGCTTCGTTGTCAGCCACGCGGCGGGGGTTCTTTTCCTGGCCCATGACTTACTTCCGCTTCGCTTTCTTGTCCGCCGCGTGACCGAAATAGGTGCGGGTCGGAGCATATTCGCCGAATTTCTGGCCGATCATTTCCTCGGTGACCAGCACCGGGATATGCTTGCGGCCGTTGTGGACGCCAAAGGTCAGCCCCACGAACTGCGGCAGGACGGTCGAGCGGCGCGACCAGATCTTGATGACTTCGTTGCGCCCCGATTCGCGCGACGCCTCGGCCTTCTTCAGAAGGTAGGCATCGACGAAGGGGCCTTTCCAGACGGAACGTGCCATGAATCAGCGGCCTTTCCTGGCGTGACGCGAACGCAGGATCAGTTTCTGCGACGCCTTGTTCTTGTTGCGGGTGCGGGCGCCCTTGGTGCTCTTGCCCCAGGGGGTGACCGGGTGACGGCCGCCCGAGGTCCGGCCTTCGCCCCCGCCGTGCGGGTGGTCGATCGGGTTCATGGCCACGCCGCGCACCGTCGGGCGGATGCCCTTGTGACGCATACGCCCGGCCTTGCCGAAGTTCTGGTTCGAGTTGTCGGGGTTCGAGACCGCGCCCACCGTCGCCATACATTCCTGCCGCACCAGACGCAGCTCGCCCGAGGACAGCCGCAACTGCGCATAGCCGCCGTCGCGGCCCACGAACTGGGCGTAGGTGCCCGCCGCGCGCGCGATCTGGCCGCCCTTGCCGGCCTTCATCTCGACGTTGTGCACGATCGTGCCGATCGGCATCCCGGTGAACGGCATCGCGTTGCCCGGCTTGATGTCCACCTTGGCGCCCGAGATCACCTGGTCGCCGACCGCAAGGCGTTGCGGCGCGAGAATGTAGCTCTGCTCGCCGTCCGCATAGCGGATCAGCGCGATGAAGGCGGTGCGGTTCGGGTCATATTCGATCCGCTCGACCGTGGCCGGAATATCGGCCTTCGTGCGCCGGAAATCGACCACGCGGTAGAGCCGCTTCGCGCCGCCCCCCCGGTGCCACATCGTGGTCCGTCCGGTATTGTTCCGGCCACCCGACCTTGAAATACCCTCGGTGAGGGTCTTCAGCGGACGCCCTTTCCAAAGCTCCGAACGGTCGATCAGAACCAGCCCTCGCTGGCCAGGCGTCGTCGGCTTGTACGACTTGAGTGCCATGCTTCCTGTCTTCCGTCAGCTTGCAGCGCCCGTGGCGCCGCCTTTCGTCATAGGGCCCCGCAGGTCCCCGGCGGTCGGGACGGCGGGCCGTCCCGGAAAAGGCGCAGGCCCCGGTGTGCCGGGGCCGGGCCGAATGTCGCAGCCTCTGTCAGAGGCCGGTGGTAACGTCAATGGTGCTCCCTTCCGAGAGGCTGACGTAGGCTTTCTTCACGTCCTTGCGCTCGCCCATGTGGCCACGGAAGCGCTTGCGCTTGCCCTTGGTGATGGTGGTGTTCACCGACTTCACCTTCACGCCGAACAAAGCCTCGACGGCCTCGCGGATCGCGGGCTTGGTCGCGTCCATCGCCACTTCGAGGACGACGGTATTCACCTCGCCCGCAGCCGTCGCCTTTTCGGTGATGATCGGCTTGCGGATCAGGTCGTAGTGCTCGGGGCGGATGCCCGTTCCGGTCTTGCTCATTTCAGTCTCGCCTCCAGGGCTTCGACGGCCGCCTTGGTCAGCACCAGCGTATCGCTGCGCAGGATGTC
>JACFNP010000071.1 GCA_019454835.1 Rubellimicrobium sp. | reverse complement strand
CATAAAGCGAACGGACTGGGTTGCTTCGTCGCCTGCGGCTCCTCGCAATGACGGGATTTGCGAGGCGGCGCAGCCGCCGTGGCAATCCATGGGGCCGGACCTCGTGCCCTAAACGCCTTGCCCCGGCCGCCCGGATCGGCGCAGATGGTCCGAAAGGCCGAGCCGATGACCCCCGACGACCGCGCGTTCCTGACCGATCTTTTTCACGGTGCCGTCGCTGCCGCCGACCCGGCGGTGATCCTGCCCGACCACCTGCCGCCGCGTCCGAAGGGGCGCACGGTGGTCGTCGGTGCGGGCAAGGGGGTCGCGGAACTGGCCCGCGCCTTCGACGCGCTCTGGGACGGGCCGCTCTCGGGCGTGGTCGTCACCCGCCACGGGCAGGCGGTCGGGGCCGGGCGCATCCGGGTGCTTCAGGCCGCGCATCCGGTGCCCGATGCCGACGGGACGGTGGCGACGGCGGCGCTGACGGCGGCGCTTGCCGGGCTGGGGCCGGATGATCTGGTGGTGGCGCTGGTCACCGGCGGCGGCTCGGCGCTGCTGCCGGCACCGGGGCCGGGGCTGGCATTCGCCGACGAGGTGGCGCTGAACCGGGCGCTGCTGGCCTCGGGGGCGCCGATCTCGGTGATGAACGCGATCCGCAAGCAGGTCTCGACCGTCAAGGGCGGCAGGCTGGCGCTGCTGGCGCATCCGGCGCGGGTGGTGACGCTGGTGGTCTCGGACGTGCCCGGCGACGATCCGGCGCAGGTGGCGTCCGGCCCGACGGTGCCCGACCGCGTGACCCGCGCCGAGGCCCGCGCGATGGCCGACGCCTGGCGCATCGCCCTGCCGCCCCCGGTGGCGGCGGCACTGGCGGGCGATGCCAACCCCGCGCCTTCGCCCGACGATCCGCGCCTTGCGGGCAACGCGGTCCATGTCATCGCCTCGGCGCGGCTGTCGCTTGATGCCGCCGCCGCGCTGGCCGCCGCGCGGGGCATCCCGGCGCATGTCCTGTCCGACGCCATCGAGGGCGAGGCCCGCGACGTGGGCCGCGTCCATGCCGCCATCGCCCGCGAGGTGGCGTTGCGCGACCGCCCGTTCCGCCGCCCGGCGCTGATCCTGTCGGGCGGTGAAACCACGGTGACGCTGCGCGGGCAGGGCAGGGGCGGGCGCAACACCGAGTTCCTGCTGGCCTTCGCCATCGGCGCTGCGGGGCTGCCTGTGGCCGCGCTGGCCGCCGACACCGACGGCATCGACGGCAGCGAGGCCAATGCCGGGGCCTTCGCGGACGGCAACACCGCCACCCGCCTGCGCGCCGCCGGTCACGATCCGCAGGCGGCGCTGGCCGCAAACGACGCCTGGGGGGCCTTTGCGGCGCTGGGCGACCTGTTCACCACCGGCCCGACGGGCACCAACGTGAACGACTTTCGCGCGATCCTGATCCGCTAGGCGGCCGGTGAAAATCCCGTCACCCGCGAGGCGGCAGCCGAAGCAACCCATGCCGGGGATGATGGATTGCCGCGTCGACTTCGCCTCCTCGCAATGACGGAACATGCTGTGCGCACGATCACCCCCGGTGCGCCCCCGAGGTTGCTCTTGTCATTTCCGGCGACCCTCTCTATATCGCGCTTGACAGCGGCGCGCCGGTCTCCACCCCCGGCGCCCACCGGGAAGACAACGGGCCGCTGGCCCGTTTTTTGTTCCCTGCAAGGATCGCGCCCCGGCGCGGCTGAACCTCACGATGACCGACCTTGTCGCCCGCTCCGCCATAGACCGACGCCTTGCGGACATCTCGCGCCCGCTGATCGAGGGCATGGGATTCGAACTCGTCCGCCTGCGCTATTCGGGCGGCGAGCGGCCCGTGCTGCAGATCATGGCGCAGCGCCCCGACGGCACCATGGACGTGGACGCCTGCGGCGATATTTCCACGGCGGTGTCGGCGCTTCTCGATGTTGAGGATCCGATCATCGAGGCCTATACGCTGGAAGTGTCCTCGCCCGGCATCGACCGGCCGCTGACCCGGTTGCAGGATTTCGAGACCTGGGCGGGCAACGTGGCGAAACTCGAGATCGAGCAGCCCGTCGACGGCCGCCGCCGCTTTCGCGGCACGCTGGCCGGGGTCGAGGGCGACGAGGTTCTGATCACGCTCGACGGCGACCCGGACGCCCCGACCATCGGGCTGAAGTTTGAATGGCTTTCGGACGCACGCCTCGTTCTTACCGACGATCTGATTCGCGACGCGCTGAAAGGCCGCCGCGATGCCGGTCTCATCGACGAGACGCAATTCGACGAGGTCCGGCAGGTTCTCGACGGCGAAGACGACGACACGGGCGGCAAGGGCCCGCAACAGGAGACACATTGATGGCGATCACCTCTGCCAATCAGCTCGAACTCTTGCAGACCGCCGAGGCGGTGGCGCGCGAGAAGATGATCGACCCCGGCCTCGTGGTCGAGGCGATGGAGGAAAGCCTCGCCCGTGCCGCGAAAAGCCGCTACGGCGCCGACATGGACATCCGCGTGTCGATCGACCGCAAGACCGGCCGCGCGACCTTTACCCGCGTGCGCACCGTGGTCGAGGATGACGCGGTGGAAAACTACCAGGCCGAGATGACGGTCGCGCAGGCCCGGCAATACATGGACGACCCCAAGGTCGGCGACACTTTCGTGGAAGAGGTGCCGCCGGTCGACATGGGCCGCATCGCGGCGCAATCCGCCAAGCAGGTGATCCTGCAACGGGTCCGCGAGGCCGAGCGTGACCGCCAGTACGAACAGTTCAAGGACCGCGCGGGCACCATCATCAACGGCACCGTGAAGCGCGAGGAATACGGCAACGTCATCGTCGATGTCGGCGCGGGCGAGGCGATCCTGCGCCGCAACGACAAGATCGGCCGCGAGGCATGGCGCCCCGGCGACCGCATCCGCGCCTGGGTCAAGGACGTGCGCCGCGAGACGCGCGGGCCGCAGATCTTCCTGTCGCGCACCGCGCCCGAATTCATGGCGGAACTGTTCAAGATGGAAGTGCCTGAAATCTACGAGGGCACCATCGAGATCAAGGCCGTCGCCCGCGACCCCGGCAGCCGCGCCAAGATCGCCGTCGTGTCCTACGACAATTCCATCGACCCGGTCGGCGCCTGCGTGGGGATGCGCGGCAGCCGCGTGCAGGCCGTGGTCGGCGAATTGCAGGGCGAGAAGATCGACATCATCCCCTGGAACGAGGACATCCCGACCTTCCTCGT
>JACFNP010000070.1 GCA_019454835.1 Rubellimicrobium sp. | reverse complement strand
AGAGGCTGGCGCGGCGGACGCGGGCACCGGCCGACCAGATCACCTCGACGGTGCGGGCGTCACTGTCGACGCTGTTGGGCGCAAGCTCCGCCGACCGGCGCAGGGCCGGCAGTTCGATCATCGTGTCCATGGAATATCCTGAAGGTCAGTCGTTGGGTGCGGGCGGAGCTTCAGTCTCGGCGCCCGGATCACTGGTCGGATCACTTGCCTGCGCACTTCCGGTCTTGGTGACGCGGCGCGGATCGCTGTCGAGCACCAGCCCCAGCTCGTCGAGCTTGGCGTTGGTGGCGGCGATCTCGGCCAGCACCGCGTCCGGACTGTAGCCCTGGCGCGAGATGGCCTGCGCCAGCGTCATGGTGCCCGAACGGATCGCCAGCAGGTCGGCCATCGCGTCCTTGTAGGGATCGACCGCGTCGAACTTCGGCGGCGACCATTCCACCGGCACGTCGGGCACAGGGATCTGGCCCGCCGCCCATGCAGCTTCCGTGAACCAGCGCCAGACGGGCTGACACAGCATGGGGATGAAGAGCTGCCACTGCACGGCGTCGATCAGGCGGCGGAACTCGACGAGGCCGGCCCGGATCGAGGAATAGTTCACCTGGGACAAGTCTCCGGTCAGCAGCTCGTAGGGCACGCGGAACCCGGCCGAGATCGTGTGCAGGCTGGCGCGCTTGTATTCCGCGTAGCCACCGGTGGCGGCGGGCTGGTTGAAGCGGATGTCCTTGCCCCCCCGCGCATAGGCAATGAGGCCGGGCTCGAACTGCTCGACCCGGTTGCCGTCGGCATCGACCACGGCGGGGGCGATGCCCTGCTGCGCCTCGTCATCGCCGAAGACGATGGCGGTGACGCAGGCCTCGGTCTTCTTGCGGACCAGTTCCGCCACCTCGTAATCGTCGAGATCGCGCAAGCTGCGGATCACCGGCGCGCCCCACGGGACGCCGCGCGCCTGCGTGCGCTGCTTCTCGTAGACATGGGCGATGTCGCTGGCCGGGACCGGACGACTGTCGATGCCGCCGCGCAAGGCACCATGGGCGTCGCCGGGATGTTCGGGGTGCAGCCAATAGGCCCGGCGCTTGCCAACTGGGTCGAACTCGATCCCTTGCACCATACGTCCTGAGCCAAGCGCGCCTGATTTCGTGGCGTCGAGGAAGTCGGCCTCCAGCACCTGCAATTGCAGCGGCACCGGCAGACCGTCGCTCGCTCGCCGCTGGCGGCGACGCACCAGAACCTCGCCCGCCTCGACCATCTCGCGGCAGATCAGTGTCTGCAGGCCGTAGAAATCCAGTTGGCCATCGGCGTCGCACTCCGCCGTCCAGCGCTCGAAGAGCGCGTCGACCTTCCGGTCCAGAGTGTCGTCACCGCTCGCGGCGCGCGGCATGATCCCCGCGCCGATGATATTGTTGACGAGCACCGCCACGGCCTTGGCCGCATGCGGGTTGTTGCGCACCAGATCCCGCATCCGGTCGCGCAGCAGCGCCCCGGCAACGCCGATCTCGGTGTCGGCCGAGGACGCGCTCGCGCGCCAGCCATCGGTCCGCCGCCCGCGTGCAGCACCGTCATAGCCCCGCGCGAGCCTCTCGAAGGCCTGACGGGCCATCACCCGACGTGCAGCGGCCCGCGGGGCGACCGACGCGATGGCACGGTCGAACCAGTTCACGGGCATCACGGCATGACCCCCAAAAGTGGGCACCGGTTTTTGGACAAGGTCATGCCACCCATCACTTGTCCCCACGGCTGAAGCCCGCCAGCCCGGCCACCGGCAGCGGTCGGCCCACGCCCGCAATGGCCCTCTCGATGGTGCGGATGCGGGCGAGCAGATCCTCGGCCGAGCCGTAATCCACCGACTTGCCGTCGTAGCTGACGCGGGTCGTGCCGCTGGCATAGGCCCGGCGCAGCGCCGAGAGCTCGGTTTCCGTCCAGTCGGTCATTGCTGCTTTCCTTGTCGGGGCTCGCGGTCGTCACGCCACTGGCCTAGAACCACCCTCCGCGCCGCCCGAGCCAGTCGGAGCGGCGCTTGCCCTGCGGGGCCTGCCCAAGCCGGTTGATCTGCCCGGCGGGATCGGTGTCACCGTAAGGCGCGGCCCCGAGCTGATCCTCGAGGTCGCGCCATTTTGCGTCCGCCCAACGATCCGCGCCCGCGATCCAGGCGGCGGCGCGGGCATAGACCCGGCAGTCCAGTGCCTCGTTCCTCTCGCGCAGCTTCTGCCATTCGAGCCGTGCGAAGCCGCGTTTCGTACGCACCGTCACCAGTTGCTCGGCCACGAGCTGCTTCAGCCATTCGCTTTCCACCCATGTCGGCAAGTGGATGGTGCCGGGCGGGAATGCCGCCCCGTCGGCCATCTCCTCCTCGGTCGGCCGTTCCAGCCGCAGGTAGCGGTAGGTCTCGGCCTTGAAGCTCGAGACCGCCACCGTCCAGAGCCGCGCTCCGCGCCGCAGGCGGCGGCCGCCCTCGGTCGCGTCGACGAAGGTCGGCCCCGACACCGGGCTCGAGCGGTTGAACCCCTCGACACCCTTCACCGGTGCCACCTGCGCAAAGCCCGCCTTGCGCGACCAGGCATAGACCGCCGGGGCCTCGTAGCCGGTGTCGATGGCAAGCCGCGCGATGCGCAGATGCGCGCCGCGCTCATGCGGCCAGCTTCGGTCGAGCAGCGCGGTCAGCTCCGACCACGCGTCATGCCGGTCCGGCCCGCCCTCGATGACGACATGATCGACGAGCCAGGACTCCAGCCCGCGCCCCCAGGCCCAGACATCGACCTCGATGCGGTCCTTCTGCACATCGGCCCCGGCGGTCAGGAACAACCCGCCCGCAGGCACGATGCCCGGTTTCCACGCCTCGCGCCGGTCATAGAGCCGCTGCCAGTCCGGCGCTTCCCCACTCTCGACCCAGGTCTCGCCGAGGATGGTGTTGCGGAACGCCTTGATCGCCTCATCCGACCCCTGGGCCGCCTCCCAGCCGCGGGCGATGCGCGGCCAGCTCAGCCAGCCCACCGGCGAATAGAGCGCCGAAAGGTGATACCCGACCGTCGTCGGATCGGCGGCAACGGCGGTCGCCCGCCATGCGCCACCCTCCAGCATCGCCGTCTTGTGGTGTTCCGCAATGGGCGCATCACAGCCCTCGCAGTGATATTCCGCCGTCTCCGGCCGCCCCTTCTGCCAGCGCAGCCGCTCGAACTTCAGCCATTGCATCGCCCCGCAATGCGGGCACGGCACGAAG
>JACFNP010000069.1 GCA_019454835.1 Rubellimicrobium sp. | reverse complement strand
CGGGGCCGGTCAGGATCCCGACATGCTTGGCGATGGCGCGCGGCTTCATGCGGAAGAGCACCAGCGCGCCGGGAACGGCCGCTGCCGGTTCCACCTCGATCATCATGCGCCGCGCACCCTCGGCCAGAACCTCGCGCGGGCCGGTCTCGCCCCAGTCGCGGCTGTAGGGCGGGATCAGGAACGGCTCGGGGCCCACCACCTCGCGCCAGATGCCCCGTGCCAGCCCGAGGCAGTCGCAGCCGACGCCGCGCAGGCTGGCCTGGTCGTGGTAGGGCGTGCCGAGCCAGGAGCGCGCAATGGCGACGACGCGGGTGGGGTCGGCGGAGGTCACAGCACGGACCCCTCGTGCCCGCCGTCCTTCGTGGCATAGCGCAGCACCGCGTCCTGGCCGGGGATGTGCGGGAAGCCGCGGAAGTTGACGGTGTTGGCGAACTTCGCGCCGCAGGTCTCCATGCGCTTGTCGCAACCCGCACGGATGATGAAGGCGTCACCCTCGACGATCGCGCGCACCGGCGCTTCGAGCAGGGTCAGGATCGCGACGCCGTCCGTCACGTCATGGCCCAGCACCTCGGTGCGCCGCCCGGCGTTCGCGCCGCTGGTCCATTCGACTGCTCCGAAGGTGAACCATCCGGCTTCGAAGGCACCGAGGCCAGAGGCGGTGAAGGCCCGGTCCCGCAGGAGATCGAGGACGGCGCCCGTGCCCTTGAACGCCGGATTCTCCAGATCGACGCCGCAGCGCGCGTCGCCGAGCGCGGCGTCGCAGGTCGCTTGGAAGGTCCGCCCGACCGTCTGGCCCAGCACATGGGCGAGCGAGCGGACCTCGGCGGCGAAGGCCAGCCGCCCGCGCCGGATTTGGCCGATGGCACCCCGGCGCATCAGCACGCGCTGGTCCGTGTCGGCCCAGTTCACCCGCCAGACTTCGACCTCGGCGTTGTCCCAGCGGCCGTCGAGGATATCGGTCTCGGTGATCCGGTCCGATGTCAGCACGCCCTCGGCGTCCTGAGCATCGACGGACAGGTCCGAGCCCGAGCGCACCTCGGAGGCTGTTAGCCCGCTCTCGGGCTCGAGATCCGTCCCGTCGAAGCTGAGCGTCCGGTCGTGGTCGGTGAAGCCGAAGGCGACACCGTCGGCCCGCACGATCCGCCAGCACCACGCGAGCGTCGTCGTGCCCTCGTCGAGATGGGCCTGCAGGGCGGGCGAGAGGGACTTCACTTCCGCCCCCAGCCGCGAAGCAACGCCAGAGAGGCCAGCGCTGACGAGACGACACCACCGCCAGCGCCGGTCAAGGCGTAGAGGTTAAAGGGCCTCAGGTCGAAGGTGCCGGTCGCCAGATCGAAATCAGCCAACCCGGCCATCGCCAGACCAGAGGCCGCCAGACAGGCAAGGTAGATCAGCCCACGCGCGAGGTTCCAGTTCATGATGTTGCCTTTCCTTTGAAATGGTCCAACAGCCTCCGCCGCCAGGACGGGGCGACAACGGATTGCGTCGGCACCGGCACGCTTGCGGGGCGCAGCAGCGCCAGCGCCGCGTCCTCGGTCAGACGCCGGATCGGTCGCGAGAAATCGACGCGGCCGTTGCGGTCCACCGACCAGACCGGGATGGTACCGGCGGGATAGCGGCCCGTGACGAAGAGAGCGCGCTCGGCCTCGCGGCGCGGCCGGATCGCGGCGGGTTTGAGCCAACCCATGAAGGCCGCTGCCGCTGAAGCCCGGTCCCCCGCGTTCAGGTGCCGGGTCAGCGCCGCTTTGGCGATGCCGCCTGTGTTGTAGTGAAACGAGACCAGCGCATCGAACTCCTGCGGGGCCAGCGGCACCTTCACGGCGCGCAGGACGGCTGCCTCGTAGCGCGCGAGGTCGGACCGGAAGACCCGGAACGCCTCGCGGATCCCGGCATCGAGATCGGCGGGCATGCCGCGCGGCATCGTGGCGGGATCGGGTGCCCCTGCGGCAGCCGTGTGGCCGATGCCGAAGGTCCAGACCTGCTTCACGTCCAAATAAGGTCCGGGCACGATGCCTTCGTGCCGGACGAGGGCCAGAAGCCCCCGGTCAGTCATCTGCATGGAAGTCACCCCAGAAGCGAGAGGATCAGGATCAGCGCGGCGACGGCGAAGCCGACGCCCAGCCGGTGGCGGAAGGCCTGGTCGGGATCGGTCGGGTCGCAGCGCAGGGAGCGCGCGAGGCGGAGAAGGTCATGCATCGCTGTCGCCTTTCCCGGCATGGCGCAGGCGGGCGAGCAGCACCTCGATGAAGGCGGGACCGAATACGCCGACCAGATAGGCGGCCGATCCGGCCGCGCCCCCGGCCGGGATCGCCTCGGGCGGCAGCCCGAGCCAGCGGGTGATGATCGCCATCGACAGACTGCCCATCCCGGCCGCGATCAGACCGCCGAGCAGGATGTGGCGCAGCGCGTCGCGCAGCCGCATTTTCGTCGTCAGCGCATTGGTCGCGCCGCCGAGCGCACCCCAGGCGGCGAGGATCACGGCGGTAGAGGCGAGCAATTCCTTCAGCGCCGCCGCCAGAAATCCGGTTTCGTCGTTCATCGTCGGATCTCCAGAAGCGGGATGGAGGTGATCGAGCCCAGCCGCTCGAGGTCGAGCGTCACGTCGAGCGCGTCCGTGTCGAAGCGGACCGGGACATCGAACTCGAAGCCTGCGGTGACCGCGACGCCGGACCCCGGCGCGGTGGTGAAGGTGATGACGCCGGTCGTGGTATCAACGGACCAGCCGGAGGCCTGCGGGGTGCCATTCAGGGCGACGGCGACCGAGCCCGCGACCGGCTTGGTGATGGTCCGCACCCATGTCTGGCTGCCCGAGGCGTAGCGCTTCACCAGCTGGAAGGTGGTCGTAGCGCCATCGCCGGTGCCGATCGCCTGGTCGGTCGGCGAAGGCGTGCCCGAAGGCAGACAGGACTTGTGGTCGCCCCAGTCCTTGAAGCGGAACCCGTGGAGCCTGCCGTTACGGGCCTCGAAGAAGGCGACGACCGCCGCCAGATCGTCCGAGCGGCGGATGCCGTAGGCGACATCGTAGCGGCGGCGCGAATTGGCCCAGCTGGCGTTGCGCTCCTCGTCGCCCGAGGCAAGCTCGACGATCTGGGTGCGCCGCTCCGGCCCACCCCGCGCGCCCCGGCTGATGTTGTCCGAAAACCGGACCTCATGGAACGCCATCAATTCTCTCGGTCGTGTCTCGGAAGTGGTGGAAATTCGAAGGCGGCGTAATCTCCGGGTGA
>JACFNP010000041.1 GCA_019454835.1 Rubellimicrobium sp. | reverse complement strand
ATCGGCTCGACCGCGCCCTTCGTCGGCCTGTTCGGCACGGTCTGGGGCATCATGAACGCCTTCATCGGCATCGCCGCCGCGCAGACCACCAATCTTGCCGTCGTCGCCCCCGGTATCGCCGAGGCGTTGCTGGCCACCGGCATCGGCCTGGTCGCGGCGATCCCGGCGGTCGTGTTCTACAACCTGTTCGCGCGCGCCACCGCAGGCTACCGGCTGCGGCTGGGCGACGGCGCAGCGGCGGTGGCCCGTCTGGTCAGCCGCGAGATCGACCTCGCGGCGGCGGAGGGCTGAGATGGCAGCGCCCGGCGACGACGATCTGGCCGAGCTGCACGAGATCAACGTCACGCCCTTCATCGACGTGATCCTCGTGCTGCTCATCATCTTCATGATCGCGGCGCCGCTGGCGACCGTCGATGCGCCGGTGGACCTGCCCGCCTCGAACGCGCTGCCCGCCGAACGCCCCGACGATCCGCTGTGGCTGACGATCAGGGATGACGGCGGGCTGCTGGTCGGCGACGATCCGGTGACGCTTGATGCCTTGCCCGCCGCACTTGCCGGGGCCAGCGGCGAGAATACCGATGCGCGCATCTTCCTGCGCGCCGATGCGGCGGTTTCCTACGGCACGCTCACGGAGGTGATGAACGTGCTGCGCGCGGCGGGCTGGCTGAAGATCGCACTGGTCGGCCGCGAGGCCCGCGACACGGCGGCGCCCCTGTCGCCACCATGACCGGCGCGTTGCGGCAGGCGGGCCTTTGGTCCGGCGCCGCCGCGCTGGTCGTGGCGGGCCATCTGGCTGTGGGCGTCTGGCTGATGCGGATCGAGGCCGCGCCGGGCGGCGGGGTGCCCGATGCGATCCCGGTCGAGATCGTGATCGAGGCCGCGCCCGACATTCCCCCCGAGGCGGTGCCGGAACTGGCCCCCGACATCCCGCCGCCGCCCCAGGCGGACACGGCGCCGGACATGGCCCCTGCCCCCGACACGCCGCCCCCGGTGCCCGATGCCGACCTGCCGCCGCCCGACATGGCCGAGACATTGCCCGAGGTCGAACCCGCGCCGCTGCCCGTGCCGCTGCCCGACCTGATGCAGGCGGTGGCGGAACCCGTGCCCTCGGCCCCGCCGCTGCCGGACGCGCCCGCGCCCGCGCCGCCCCCCGATGCGGTGCCGCTGCCCGCGCCGGTCGACCTGCCCCTGCCGGACCTGGCCGAAGCCCTGCCCGACATCCAGCCGCCGCCCGAACCCGAACCGGACCCCGAGACCGCCGCGCCGCTGGTCGTCATGCGCCCCCCTGCAAGGCCCGACCGGCCACCGCCGCAGCCGCAGGCCCCGCGCCCGGCCCCCGCCGCATCCGCCCCTGCCCGTGCTTCCGCCCCGGCACCGGCCCCGGCGCCTGCACCCGCCGCCCCTTCGGCGGCCGAGGTCCGGTCGTGGCAGGCGCAGGCGGCGTCGCGCATCGCCCGCCACATGCAGCGCACCCGCCTGCCGAACCTGCGCGGACAGGTGCAGGCCAGCCTGAACCTGACGGTCGCCCCCTCGGGCGCGGTCAGCGCGCGCCTTGCCACATCGACCGGCAACCCCGACGCCGACGCGGCGCTGGCCCGGCAGGCAGGCTCGATCCCGGCCCTGCCCCCGCCGCCCGGCGGAACGACCGTCTCGCTCGTGCTGCCGGTCGTCATTGCCACCCGGTAGCGGGCTGCAATGACGGCCCGCCGGTCGGCGCCACCCTTGCGCTCACCACCCCCGCCGCGCCTTCAGTCCAGCGGCGCGCCCGCCATCCGGCCCGCCATCGGCGACAGGGCGCGGGGCAGGAAGCGGCCCTGATCCTTGCGGCCCAGTATCCGCCCGTCCTGCATCACCACCTCGCCGCGCAGGATCGTGGCCTGCGGCCAGCCGGTGACCTCGAACCCTTCCCAGGGGGTGTAGTCGGCGCCGTGGTGCATCAGCGCCTGGGTGATCGTCACCTTGCGCGCCGCGTCCCACAGCACGATGTCGGCGTCGAACCCCGGCGCGAGCGATCCCTTGGTCGTCAGCCCGTAGATGCGGGCGTGGTTGGTCGAGGTCAGGGCCACGAACTGGTTCGGCGTGATCCGCCCCTTCACCACCCCTTCCGACCACAGGATCGGCATTCGCACCGCGACGCCCGGAATCCCGTTCGGCACCCAGCGAAAGCCGGTGCGGGCCTTGGGGTTCTTCTTGCCGAGTTCGCCCTCGAAATAGAACGGGCAGTGGTCCGAGGAAAAGGTCTGGAACACCCCGGTCTCGATACCGTTCCAGATCGCCTCCCAGCTTGCATGATCGCGCGGCGGCGGCGAGCAGACGTATTTCGAGCCGGTCTCGTCCATGTTGAGACCCTTGAGGTCGTCGGCGGTGAGCGAGATATACTGGGTGCAGGTCTCGCCCATGATCTTCAGGCCGCGCGACTGCGCCCAGCGGATCTGCTCCATCGCCTCGCGGCCCGAGACATGGACCACCATGATCGGCGTGCCGGTCAGTTCGGCGTGGCTGATGGCACGATGCGCGGCCTCGCGTTCCACGGTCTGCGGGCGCGAGACGGCGTGGTAGTAAGGCGCCATGCGGCCGGATTTTTCCAGCTTTTCGGACATGAAGCGGATGGCGTCGTAGCCTTCGCAGTGCACCATCACCAGCGCGCCACATGCGCCCGCCGCGTCGAACACCTCGAGGATTTCGCGGTCGTTCAGGACCAGATCGTCATAGGTCATGAACACTTTCAGCGAGGTATAGCCCGCCGCCACCAGCGCGGGCAGGTCCTGCCCCAGCGCGGCGGGCGCGGGGTTGGCGACGATCATGTGAAAGCCGTAGTCGCAATAGGACTGGCCGTCGGCCTCCTTGTGGTAGTCCTCGACCGCCTTGCGCAGGGATTCGCCGCGCCCCTGCAGGGCAAAGGGCAGCAGCGTGGTGTTGCCGCCCGCGATGGCGGAGCGGCTGCCGGTCTCGAACCCGTCGGCCATGGCCGGGCCGCCGAAGGCGGGCTGGGCAAGGTGGACATGGCTGTCGATGCCGCCGGGCATGACCAGCAGGCCCGCGGCGTCGATCTCGCGCGCGCCCTTTGGCAGGCTGGTGCCCAGCACCGCGATCTTGCCGCCCTGCACACCCACATCTGCCCTTGCCGTGTCCGAGGCCGTCACGACGGTACCGCCCCGGATCACCAGATCAAGTTCGCTCATGCTGCAGTCCCCTTCACGCCCGATGTTTCCGCTTCGCCGCGATCACACGCCGCTGGCGGGGATGCCCGAACGCGCCACCGGGCGCGGGTTGGTCAGCGCCTTCCATGCCGAAAGGGCGCGGTTCACCGACCCTCTCGGTTCGCGCGCGACGAATTCGCCCCAGCCTTCCTGCGGTTGCAGCGCCCCGTCATCGACCGCAACGCGCCCGCGCGACAGGACATAGCGCGGCAGGCCCTTTACCTGCCTGCCCTCGAACACGTTGTAGTCGATGGCCGATTGCTGGCTGGCGGCGGTGATCGTCTTTTCTTTCGCCGGATCCCAGACCACGAGATCGGCGTCGGCACCCACCAGCACCGCGCCCTTCCTGGGGTAGCAGTTCAGGATCTTGGCGATATTGGTCGAGGTGACGGCCACGAATTCGTTCATCGTCAGCCGCCCGGTGTTCACGCCGTGCGTCCAGAGCATCGCCATCCGGTCCTCGAGCCCGCCGGTGCCGTTGGGAATCTTCGTGAAATCGCCGATGCCGAACCGCTTCTGTTCGGTGGTGAACGCGCAATGATCGGTCGCCACGCAGGACAGCGACCCCGAGGCGAGGCCCGCCCAGAGGCTGTCCTGATGCTGCCTGTTGCGAAACGGCGGCGACATGACGCGGCGCGCGGCGTGGTCCCAGTCGGGGTTGAAATATTCGCTTTCGTCCAGCGTCAGATGCTGGATCAGCGGCTCGCCCCAGACGCGCTTGCCGTTCATCTTCGCGCGGCGGATCGCCTCGTGCGATTCCTCGCAACTGACGTGGACGACATAGAGCGGCACGCCCGCCATGTCGGCGATCATGATGGCGCGGTTGGTGGCCTCGCCCTCGACCTGGGAGGGGCGCGAATAGGCGTGCCCCTCGGGGCCGGTGTTGCCCTCGGCCAGCAAGCGTGCCGACATTTCCGCCACTACGTCGCCGTTTTCGGCATGGACCAGCGGGATCGCGCCCAGTTCGGCGCAGCGGCTGAACGAGGCGAACATCTCGTCGTCGTTCACCATCAGGCTGCCCTTGTAGGCCATGAAATGCTTGAAGGTGTTGATGCCGCGTTCGGTCACGGTCTTCATCTCGTCGAAGACCTGCTCGCTCCACCATGTCACCGCCATGTGGAAGGAATAGTCGCAATGGGCGCGGGCGGACTTGTTGTCCCAGAGCTTCAGCGCATCGAGCAGCCCCTGTCCGGGGTCGGGCAGGGCGAAATCGACCACCATAGTCGTCCCCCCCGCCAGCGCGGCACGGGTGCCTGAATCGAAATCGTCGGTGGAATAGGTGCCCATGAAGGGCATTTCCAGATGGGTATGCGGGTCGATACCGCCGGGCATGACGTAGCAGCCGGTGGCGTCGAGCACCCGGTCGCCCGTCAGGCCGGGGCCGATGGCGGCGATGCGGCCGTTCTCGACCAGAACATCGGCCCTGTAGCTCAGATCGGCGGTGACAATGGTGCCGTTCCTGATGACGGTGCTCATTTGCGATTCCTCCCGGCAAGCATGGCATCTGTATCGGTGTCGGCGGGCGGTTCCCCCCTGCCCTGCCGGTCGGTGCGGTTCAGGCGACGACCCCGGCCACCTCGAGCACCGAATGGAGCAGCACGTTCGCCCCGGCGGCGGCCCATTCGGGGCTGATGTCCTCGGCCTCGTTGTGCGACAGCCCGTCGACGCAGGGGCACATGATCATCACCGTGGGCGCGACGCGGTTCACCCAGCAGGCGTCGTGGCCCGCGCCCGAAATGATGTCCATATGGCTGTAGCCCAGCCGCGCGGCAGTATCGCGCACCACCTTCACCAGCCCCTCGTCGAAGGCGGGCGGGTCGAACTGGCCGACGATCCCGGCGGCAAAGCGCACGCCGACCTCGGCGCACAGGCCGGGGGCGCGGGCAAGGAATTCCTCGCGCATGTCTTCAAGCACCGGCAGCAGGTGGCTGCGGATGTCCACGGTGAGGACGATCTTTTCGGGGATGATGTTGCGGCTGTTGGGATGCACGTCGATATGGCCGATGGCGCCCACGGCGTTCGGCTGGTGGCGCATGGCGATCTCGTGGACAAGGTCGATGAGCCGCGCCATCGCCCGGCCCGCATTGCGGCGCATGTACATCGGGGTCGATCCGGTGTGCTGGCCCTTGCCGACCAGCGTGCATTCGATCCAGCGCAGCCCCTGACCATGGGTGACGACGCCGATCTGGCGGTTCTCGGCCTCGAGGATCGGCCCCTGTTCGATGTGATACTCAAACATCGCGTGCATCTTGCGGCGGCCGACGGGTTCGTCGCCCTCCCAGCCGATGCGTTTCAGTTCATCACCAAAACGCAGCCCGTGCGCGTCCTGGCGTGACTTGGCCCATTCCTCGTCGATGGCCCCGGCAAAGACCCCCGAGGCGACCATCGCCGGGGCGAAGCGGGTGCCTTCCTCGTTGGTCCAGTTGGTGACGACGATGGGATGTTTCGTCTTGATGCCCATGTCGTTGAGGCTGCGCACCAGTTCCAGCCCCGACAGCACCCCCAGCACCCCGTCGTATTTGCCGCCGGTGGGCTGGGTGTCGAGATGGCTGCCGACATGGACCGGCAGCGCGTCGGGGTCGGCGCCCTCGCGGCGGGCGAACATGTTGCCCATGCTGTCGACGGCGACGGTCATGCCCGCCTCCTCGCACCAGCGGCGGAACAGGTGGCGGCCCTCGCCGTCTTCATCCGTCAGCGCCTGGCGGTTGTTGCCGCCCGCGACGCCGGGGCCGATCTTCGCCATCTCCATCAGGCTGTCCCAGAGGCGCCCGGAATCGATCTGCAGGTTCTCGCCGCTTGCTGACATCGCCGCTCTCCCTCTGGCGCCCGTCTGCCCGCCCGGCCCCCGACACCGAGGCAGACCCTGCGGGCGCGGCCCGGCAACGGCAGCGGGTTCAACCATCACGCGATCACATACCGCCATCCCGGTCAAGATGTTCCCGCCGCGCGCAACTCCCGTCATTGCGAGGCGCAAGCCGAAGCAACCCCGACCCCTCGCGCGCAACATCGGGGTTGCTTCGTCGGCTGCGCCTCCTCGCAATGACGGGAGTTGCGGGCGCCGGTGTCGACCGGCCCGCCGCCCCCGGACAAATGGTCGCGCCCCGCCTGCCCCGCTGCGCAAAAGGCCGCGCCGGACGGCCGGGAAAAACATGTGCCTGAAACGCTGTTTTCAAGGCGTTAAATACACGTTGCATAGGCAAGGCAGTCTGCTAGCGTGTGGCAACCGAAGGCCAGCACGCATTCCGGGAGGGGGTGCCGGTCAGCGGGTCACAGCTTATTGCTCCGGGAGGATAAATCATGACCTTGGACAAGGCCGGCGTTTCCCGCCGCAAGTTTCTGAAGACCTCGGCAGCGGCGGCGGGCGCTGCTGCAGGGTCGGGCGTCATCGGCGCGCCGATGATCTGGGCGCAGAACATCCGCGACATCACGCTGAGTTGGACGGGGCCGTCGTTTTCCGTGATCGCCGACATCGCCCAGAAGGCGAGCGAGGATCTGGGTTTCACCATCACCACGCAGGTGATGGAAAGCGTGAACCTGATGCCGCGCGTCGTGAACCAGCCCGAGACGCTTGAAGTCGTCGACATGGAATACTGGGCGCTGGCAAAGGTCTGGCGTTCGGGCAATTACCAGACGATCGACCCCAAGAAGATCGCCGAATGGGACAACATCACGCCGATCCTGAAGGACGGCAAGAATTTCGACGGCACCGACCTGACCCGGCAGGGCATCCTTCCCTACAAGGTGCTCTATGTCGATTCCGCCGATTCGACCGAATTCGCCTCGGGCACGACCGACATTGCCACCACCGTGCCGCTGATCTTCAACGCCGACACGCTGGGCATCCGCCCCGACCTGATCGGTCGCCCCGTCGAAAGCTATGCCGAACTCTTCAACCCCGAGTTCAAGGGCAAGGTGGCGCTGGTCAACGTGCCCGGCACCGGGATTCTCGACGCCGCCAACGCCTTCGAGGCGCTGGGCGAGATCACCTATGCCGACAAGGGCAACATGACCCGCGACGAGATCGACTTCACGATCAACCGCCTCATCGAGCTGAAGCGCGACGGCCAGTTCCGCGCCTTCTGGGTCAGCTTCGACGAATCCGTGAACCTGATGGCCTCGGGCGAGGTGGTGATCCAGTCGATGTGGGCGCCCGCTGTCACTGCCGTGAAGGCGCGCGGCATCCCCTGCGTCTATCAGGGCATGAAGGAAGGCTATCGCGCCTGGGGCGACGGCACCGGGATCATGAAGCACCTGAGCGGGCTGAAGCTCGACGCGGCCTATGAATTCATGAACTGGCAGTTGTCGGGCTGGCAGGGCGGCTTCATCGGGCGGCAGGGCTATTATTCCTCGACCCCGCAGAATGCCCGCAACTTCATGACCGACAACGAATGGGGCTACTGGTACGAGGGCAAGCCCGCGACCGAAGAGATCGTCGACCCCTACGGCACGGTGATGGACCAGGTCGGCGCGGTGCGCGACGGTGGTTCGTTCGAGGACCGCATCGGCAATATCTCGGTGTTCAACACCGTGATGGACGAGGAGCGCTACATGGTCCAGCGCTGGAACGAGTTCATCTCGGCCTGATCCGGCCATGGCCCCGGAGCCAGCTCCGGGGCCGCGTTATCCGTCAGTCATTCTCTCGGAGTTGAGCCATGTCAGGCCGGTCGTCGGGCGGGGGAACTCGTCTCGTTCCCTATCTCCAGGTAGCGCCGCTGGCGCTGTTCACCATCGCCTTCGTCGGCATCCCGATCATGACGCTGCTGGCGCTGAGCTTCTGGCAGACGGACGGGATTTCGATCTACCGCGAATTCACGCTCGAGAATTACCGCGAACTGTTCACCTCGGGGCTGACCTACCGGCTGTTCTACACGACGATCAAGTTCGCGCTCATCACGCTGGTGGCGACGACGATCATCGGCTTTACCTGCTCGTATTTCCTTGTCTTCCACGTGCGTAGCCTGAAGTGGCAGATCGCGCTGCTGCTGGTCTGCACGATCCCGTTCTGGACCTCGAACGTCATCCGCATGATCTCGTGGATCCCGTTCCTCGGCCGCGAGGGCCTGTTCAACCGGGCGATCATGTCGATGGGGCTGACCAGCGAGCCGCTGGATTTCCTGCTCTATTCGCAGTTCTCGGTCGTGCTGACCTATATCCATCTCTACACGCTGTTCATGATCGTGCCGATCTTCAACAGCATGGCCAAGATCAACCCCAACATCATCGAGGCCGCGCGCGATGCCGGGGCCTCGGGCTGGCAGATCCTGACCACGATCATCATCCCGCTGTCGCGCACCGGGATCGCGCTCGGGGCGATCTTTGTCGTCACGCTGGTGATGGGCGACTTCTTCGTGGCCCGCGTGATGAGCGGCGGCCAGGCCGCATCCGTGGTCTCGGCGATGAAGAACCAGATCGACAACCTGTTCTATCCGCAGGCCGCCGCGATGGCGATCCTGCTGATCGTGGTGGTCGCGCTGCTGGTCTCGGCGATCCTGCGGGTGGTCGACATCCGTTCCGAACTGGCAAAGTAGGGGGCAGGACATGGCACAGGGACAGAAACGCGGGCCGGGCTTCTATCTGCTGGCCGCCTTCTTCACGCTCTTCGTGATCTTCCTCTACGGGCCGATGCTGATGATCTTCATCCTCAGCTTTCAGGGCACGACCGGCGGCCTGACCCTGCCGATGCGCGGCGTGTCGGTGCACTGGTTCGGCGACCTGCTGACCTCGACCCGCTACGGCGACCTCGGCGGCGGCCTGACCCGGTCGATCCTGCTGGGGCTGCTGGCGCTGGTGCTGACCACGGTGATCTCGCTGTTCGCGGGCCTCGCGTTCCGGCGCCGCTTCGTGGGCGCCGGGCCGCTGTTCTATCTGTCGATCATCAGCCTCGTGGTGCCGGGCATCCTGCTCGGTCTCGGCATCAGCCAGATGTTCCAGCTTCTCGGCCTGCGGCTGAGCTGGCTGACCTCGGGGCTGGTCGCGCATCTGACCTGGACGCTGCCCTTCGGCCTGCTGATCATGTTCGCGGTGCTGAACCGCTTCGACACCTCGTGGGAAGAGGCCGCCCGCGACGCCGGTGCCCGGGCCTGGGCGACGCTGCGGCTGGTGACGATCCCGATCCTGTTCCCCGGCCTCATCGCGGTGGCGCTGTTCGGCTTCACGCTGTCCTATGACGAGATGCCGCGCACGCTGCTGACCGTCGGCGGCAAGAACACGCTGCCCATCGAAATCTCGAACATGACCATGACGGTCACCACCCCGGCGCTCTATGCGATCGGGACGCTGACCTCGGCGCTGAGCTTCGCGGTCATCGCGATCTCGTTCATCAGCATCGCCGTCATCCAGAAACGCCGCGAACGCCGCGCAGAAGATTGAGCAGGAGCGCCCTTGATGAGTGAACAGAGCCGCATCGACATCCGCAGCGTCACCAAGGCCTTCGGCGCCGTGAAGGCGGTGAACAATGTCGATCTGACCATCGACGGCGGATCCTACTGCTGCATGATCGGCCCCTCGGGCTGCGGCAAGACCACGCTTTTGCGCATGATCGCCGGGCATGAACAGCCGACCTCGGGCACGATTCGCATCGGCGGCGAGGACGTGACCCACGCCCGCACCGGCAGCCGGGGCACGGCGCTGATGTTCCAGAACTACGCGCTGTTCCCGCATCTGACCCTGACCGACAACGTCGCCTTCAGCCTGCGGGTCAAGGGCGTGGCGGGCGACGACCGGCGCAGGCAGGCGAAGGAGATGCTCGACCGGGTGCAGCTTGGCCATCTGGCCGACCGGCTGCCTTCCGAACTGTCGGGCGGCCAGCAGCAGCGGGTGGCGCTGGCGCGGGCGCTGATTACCAACCCCAAGGTGCTGCTGCTGGACGAACCGCTTTCCGCGCTGGACGAATTCCTGCGGCTGCGGATGCGGGTCGAGCTGAAGCGGCTCCAGAACGAGCTCGGCATCACCTTCATCCACGTCACCCACACCCAGCCCGAAGCGATCGCGCTGGCCGACCAGGTGGTGGTGATGGACCACGGGTTGATCGAGCAGGCCGCCAGCCCGCGCGACATCTACAACCATCCCCACAGCCCCTATGTCGCACGTTTCATGGGCGGACAGAACGTGCTGAGCGGCACCGTAACCGGCAGGGATACCGAAGGCCGGGCCACGGTCGAGGGCAGCGGCGGCATCCGCTACGACGTGGCGACCGAAGCCGCGGTCGAGACCGGACAGGAGCTGCGCTTCTCGGTGCGCCGCGACCATATCCGCCGCGCCGAGGCCGCATCGGGGCACAACAGCCTCTCGGGCACGGCCATCAACATCGAATACCAGGGCACGTTCGTGAAGGTGGCACTCGATACCGGCCTGCGTGAGGAGTTCATCATCTACATGCAGGACGACGCCTATTTCGCCCGGCCCATCGAGGTGGGCGAGACGGTTCATGCCGAATGGGATGCCGCGCAGAACCACCACCTGATCGGCCTCAACAATTCCACCGGCAACCCGCACGAGGACTGACATGGCACCGCGCGTCGAGATCATCGCCCTGGGCGGCACCATCGCCTGCGCGCCGCAGGGCGCGGGCGGCGGGGTGGCGCCGGGGCTGACGGCGGCCGAACTGACGGCAGCCGTCCCGGCCTTGGCCGATGTGGCCGCGGTCGGGGCGCGCAATCTGGCCAATGTCCCCTCGACCGAAATCGACCTGCCGCTGCTGCTGCGGCTGGCGCAGGCGATCCGCACACACGAGACCGAGGGCGTCGCCGGGGTCGTCGTCACCCAGGGCACCGACACCATCGAGGAAAGCGCCTTCGTGCTCGATGTGCTGCATGGCGGCGCGATCCCGGTCGTCGTGACCGGGGCGATGCGCAACCCCTCGCTGCCCGGCGCGGACGGGCCTGCGAACCTGCTGGCCGCCGTCACCTGCGCGGCGGCGCCGTCGTGCCGCGATCTGGGGGCGTTCGTGGCCTTCGACGACATGCTGCATGCCGGGGCCTGGGTGCAGAAGCGCAACACCTCAACGACCGGCGCCTTCTGGTCCCCGGCACCGCTGGGCTGGATGGCCGAAGGGGTGCCCGCGCTATACGCCCGCCCGGCGCGGCGCGCGGCGCTGGAGGTGCCTGCGGGCGCAGCCGTGCCCTTCGTGCCGATCCTCAAGCCGGGCCTGTCGGACCCGCCGCATCTGGTGCAGGCGGCGCTTGATGCCGGGGCGGCGGGGCTGGTTCTCGATCTGGCAGGCGGCGGGCATGTGCATTCAAGCTGGCTCGATGTCCTGACCGGCGCCGCCCGGCGGATTCCGGTGGTCTTTTGCAGCCGCACGCGCGGCGGGCGGGTGCTGTCGTGCACCTATGGCCAGGTCGGCGGCGAAATCGACCTGATGGCGCGCGGGCTGACTGGCAGCGGCGATCTCGACGCGCTGAAGGCGCGGCTGCTGCTGGTGCTGCTGCTGATGGCGGGCCAGCCCGACCGCTTTGCCGCGATGACCGATCTGTCGCTGCCGCTGCGGGCGGCGTGACGGCGAACCTCGGGCGGCAACCGCCACCCGTTCAGACAGGAGACTGACATGGCCAAGAAAATCTACTGCGCCTTCGGCACCGACATCGACTCGGTCGCGGGCTGGATCGGGTCCTACGGCGGCGGCGACAGCCCCTCGGACATCCAGCGCGGCATCTTCGCCACCGAGGTGGGCGTGCCGCGCCTGCTGCGGCTGTTCAAGAAATACGACCTGCGCACCAGCTTCTTCATCCCCGGCCATTCGCTGGAAACCTTCCCCAGGGAAATGCAGATGATCGTGGACGCGGGCCACGAAATCGGCGCGCATGGCTACATGCACGAAAACCCGGTCGCCATGACCCCGCAGCAGGAAGAAGACGTTCTCGTCAAGTCGATCGAACTGATCGAGGGCCTGACCGGCCGCGCCCCGCGCGGCTATGTGGCGCCGTGGTGGGAAATGTCGGCGGTCACCGCCGCGCTGCTGAAGAAATACGGCTTCAGCTACGATCACAGCCAGGGCTACCGCGACTTCCAGCCGTTCTATGCGCGGGTCGGCGACGAATGGAACGTCATCGACTACACCAAACAGGCGAAGGACTGGATGCACCCGCTCAAGCACGGCAAGGAAATCGACCTCGTCGACATTGCCGCCAACTGGTATGTCGACGACCTGCCGCCGATGATGTTCATGAAGAAGTCGCCCAACAGCCACGGCTTCGTGAACCCGCGCGACATCGAGGAGCTGTGGCGCGATCAGTTCGACTGGATGTATCGGGAAATGGATTACGGCGTCTTCGCCTTCACCATCCACCCCGACGTGTCCGGCCGCCCGCAGGTGCTGTTGATGCTCGAGCGGCTGATCGAGTATATCAACGGCCATGAGGGCATCGAATGGGCGACCTTCGAGGAAATCGCCGACGATTTCCGCAAGCGGTTCCCCTTCGACAGCGGCAAGCGCCCCGAGGTGATCTGAACGGGTGAAAGGAGGCGCGCCATGTGCAGTGCCTGCGGGTTTCCGGCCAAGCCGGGCCACTGGACCGACGCCGGGGCCGATACCCCCGGCGAACGGCTGCGCCTCCGCTTCATCCGCCTGGCGGCGGTGAACCGCCTGCTCGCGCCCTGGGGGCTGAAGGCCTGGGACGACGGCGCGACGCCGGGGTTGCAACTGTTCGCCCCCGGCGGCGCGCGGGTGCTGGTGGACGATCTCGAAAGCCTCTGGGCCGAGGCCGCGCGCATGGCGGGCGAGGCCATCGACCCGCTGTCGCCGCGCGCGCTGGCCGATGCCGCCTGAGGGCGGGTACCCGCAGGGCCGCAGCGACGGGCGCCTGCCGCTGACGGTGCTCGGCGGCTTTCTCGGCGCCGGGAAAAGCACTTGGCTGCGCCACCAGTTGCACGCGGGGCACTACCGCGACCGGCATATCCTCGTGAACGAGGCGGCGCTGACCCCGGTGGACAACCTGCTGCTGCACGACGCCGCGCGGGTCGAGGTGCTGGCCGGCGGCTGCGCCTGCTGCGAGGGGCTGCCCGCCCTGATTGCCGCGCTGCGCCGCATCTGCGACGCGGCCACCGGCAACAGGGCCGGGGCCGTTGCCGGGGTGCTGCTGGAAACCAGCGGGCTGGCCGATCCGGGCGCCATCGCGGCGGCGCTGGCGGCGGATCAGGTGCTGGCGCGGCGGCTGGTCCTCACCGAAACCGTGGTGCTGGTCGATGCGCTGCACGGCGCCGCCCAGCTTGGCGCCGAACCGCTGGCGCGCGCGCAGGCCGAGGCGGCGGATCGCATCGTCATTACGAAACCAGTGCCTGCCGGGGCCGGGGCGGTCGCCCGGCTGGCCGCGACGCTGCGGCTGCTGAACCCCGCCGCCGCCATCAGCGCCGCCGAACAGGGCGTGCCGTTCGCCCTGCCGTCCGTGGCGGCCGAACCCTTGCCCCTGCCCGCGCTGGCCGATGCCGCGCCGATCCTCCCCTACCGCCTGCAGGTCGGGGCCGAGGGCGGCTGGATCGCGCTTTCGACCTGGCTCTCGGCGCTGCTGCAGGCGCGCGGCGACGACGTGGTGCGGGTCAAGGGCGTGGTGCGCGCCCCCGCCGGACGGCTGCTGCTGCAATCGGTGCGCCGCGTGGTCCAGCCGCCCGAAATCCTGCCCGAGGACGACGCCACCCTCGCCGGACCGCCGCCCGAGGAAGGCGTCCTCGTGCTGATCGGCCGCAATATCGACGAGGAATTGCTGCGGCGGTCGTGGGACAGGTTCGGCGCGTAAGCCGCGCCCCGATTTCGCGCCGATACGGGGCAGTCGGGCGAACTGTAACTTCCGTCATTGCGAGGCGAAGCCGAAGCAACCCCGACCGCTCGCACAATGCCGTCGGGGTTGCTTCGTCGGCTTCGCCTCCTCGCAATGACGGGATTCGCGGGCGGCGACGCCATACCAGCCCGCGCAGCCGCAGTTCGCCCGATTTCGCGCCGATAAATATCGTTTGGTCAAAGTGATGGCCTGTGGCAGGCTGGGCGAAAATCACTCAGGGAGCCAGACGGATGTCGAGCCACCGAACGCCTGGAATCGCCGCGGGGCGCCTGCCCGATCAGACCCTCGCGCAGAACTTTGCCGACTATCCGCCGCCCCTTGACGCCCACGAGGCGGCGGTGGCGGCGGACCGCTGCTATTTCTGCCACGACGCGCCCTGCATCACCGCCTGCCCCACCGAAATCGACATCCCGATGTTCATCCGCCAGATTTCCACCGGCACGGCGGATGCGGCGGCGATGACGATCTGGGACCAGAACATCCTCGGCGGCATGTGCGCGCGGGTCTGCCCGGTCGAACAGTTGTGCGAAGGCGCCTGCGTCCGCGAGGCTGCCGAGGGCAAGCCGGTCGAGATCGGCCGCCTCCAGCGCTATGCCACCGATCACGCAATGGACCGGGGCCAGCCCTACACGCGGGCCGCGCCGACCGGCCACCGCATCGCGGTGGTGGGCGCGGGGCCGTCGGGGCTGGCGGCGGCGCACCGGCTTGCGCGGCACGGCCATGACGTGACGATCTTCGACGCGCGCCCCAAGGCGGGCGGGCTGAACGAATACGGCATCGCCACCTACAAGACCACGCAGGACTTTGCCCGCCGCGAGGTCGAATGGCTGCTCGACATCGGCGGTATCACCGTCGAAGCGGGCAAGGCGCTGGGCCGCGACATCTCGCTCGACGGGCTGCGGGCGGATTTCGACGCGGTGTTCCTCGGCATGGGGCTCGCGGGCGTGAACGCCCTGCGCGCCAGCGGCGAGGCGCATGAAGGCGTCATGGATGCCGTTGATTTCATCGCCGCGCTGCGGCAGGCACCCGACCGCGCGCAGGTCGCCATCGGGCGCGACGTGGTGGTGATCGGCGGCGGCATGACCGCCGTGGATGCCGCCGTGCAGGCCCGGCTGCTGGGGGCGGAAAACGTCACCATGGTCTATCGCCGCAGCCGCGACCGGATGAGCGCGTCGCAGCACGAGCAGGACCACGCGACCACGACCGGCGTGAAGATCATCACCAACGCGATGCCGAAGGCGGTCCACGGCAACGGTCAGGTCAGCGAGATCGAGTTTGAATACACCGCCGAAGGCCCCGACGGCCTGCGCGGCACCGGCGAGACCTTTTCGCTGCGCGCCGATCAGGTGTTCAAGGCCATCGGCCAGATGATCGAGGGCGTCCCCGAGGGGCTGCGTCTGGAAGGCGGCAAGATCGTCGTGGACGACAACCGCCGCACCTCGCTGCCCGGAGTCTGGGCCGGGGGCGACTGCGCCACCGGGGGCGAGGACCTGACCGTCACCGCCGTCGCCCATGGCCGCGATGCGGCCGAGGACATTCACCGGATGCTTGCCGCCCGCGCGGGCTGACGCCACGGCGCGCCCCACCGACAATTCTGCCGCAGGCAGGGAGGACACTCATGGCCAATCTCGCAACCGATTTCATCGGCATCAGGTCACCCAACCCGTTCTGGCTGGCCTCGGCGCCGCCCACGGACAAGGAATACAACGTCCGCCGCGCCTACGAGGCGGGCTGGGGCGGCGTGGTCTGGAAGACGCTGGGCACCGACCCGCCGGTGGTGAACGTGAACGGACCGCGCTACGGGGTGATGTATGCGGGCGACCGGCAGGTGATGGCGCTCAACAACATCGAACTGATCACCGACCGCCCGCTGGACGTGAACCTGCGCGAGATCAAGGCGGTCAAGCGCGACTGGCCCGACCGGGCGCTGGTCATCAGCCTGATGGTGCCCTGCGACGAAGAGTCGTGGAAGGAGATCCTGCACCGGATCGAGGACACCGGCGCCGACGGGGTCGAGCTGAACTTCGGCTGCCCGCACGGCATGGCCGAACGCGGCATGGGGTCGGCGGTCGGGCAGGTGCCCGAGTATATCGAGATGGTGACCCGCTGGGTAAAGCAGCATTCGCGGATGCCCTGCATCGTGAAGCTGACCCCGAACGTCACCGACATCCGCCCCGCCGCCGAGGCTGCAAGACGCGGCGGCGCCGATGCGGTCAGCCTCATCAACACGGTGAACTCGATCACCGGGGTGAATCTCGACACGTTCTCGCCGGAACCTTCCATCGACGGCAAGGGCACCCACGGCGGCCTTTGCGGCCCGGCGGTCAAGCCGATCGCGCTGCATATGGTGGCCGAGATCGCCCGCAACCCGGCGACGGTGGGCCTGCCGATTTCCGGCATCGGCGGCGTGACAACCTGGCGCGACGCGGCCGAGTTTCTGGCGCTGGGCGCGGGCAACGTGCAGGCCTGCACCGTGGCGATGACCTACGGCTTCAAGGTGGTGCAGGAGCTGATTTCCGGCCTGTCGCAGTATCTGGACGAAAAGGGCATCGATTCGGTTGGTGATCTGGTCGGCCGCGCGACACCCAATGTCACCGACTGGCAGTATCTCAACCTCAACTACGTCACCAAGGCCGTGATCGACCAGGACCTCTGCATCAAATGCGGCCGCTGCTACGCGGCCTGCGAGGATACCTCGCACCAGGCCATTTCCATGAGCGCCGACCGCGTGTTCGAGGTGATGGACGACGAATGCGTGGCCTGCAACATCTGCGTGAACGTCTGCCCGGTCGAGGACTGCATCACCATGGTCGAGCTGGAAAAGGGCACCGTCGATCCGCGCACCGGGCTGGTGGTGGGCGATTACGCCAACTGGACCACACATCCCAACAACCCCTCGGCGCGGGAGGCGGCGGAATAGGGCGGGTCGCGGGGGGATGATCCTTCCGGCGCCCGCGATGGTGCGACGGGACAAAAGGTCGGGGCGGAGTCGTTGAAGCGGGTTGAACGAGACCCGCCCACGCGAACCTGACTGCGCGCCACGGGCCGGGCGTCATCAAGGTTCACCGTCACGGCGCCTGCGACAAGGCGCCAAAGCACCGCGTCGGCCTTGCCGCAGCGCGGGGCGATGTCACGGCATTCCCCCACACGGCAATCGGGCAAACGGCATATCCCGTCATTGCGAGGCGAAGCCGAAGCAACCCCGAACGCTCACATACAACATCGGGGTTGCTTCGTCGGCTGCGCCTCCTCGCAATGACGGGATATGCAGTTCGCCCGATTGCGCTGCATTCCCCCAGCCTCCCCAAGAACGTCCCGAGCAGTTGGCGCCATTTGCAGGTCCGTGCGTTGAACCGGGAAGGCCGCCGGGCTCGGGCGGGCTGGCGGCCCCCACCCCGGCGGGCGCCCACGCACCCGCCGGGGTGGGGGTTTCGATCCATGCGGCGTTGTTGCGGAACGCCCGCCCGAGGCGTGATCCCCCATCGCCCCGCCCCGCCGATGCGGGATCAGGGCTTGTCGTGCGGCGGGGCGCGCCTAGCGCCGGATTTGATCATGTATAGCGCGTTTTCCCGAGGTATTGCCCATAATGCGGGCCTGGGATATCGCCTCTCTCGACCCGCCACCGCGCATGCAATCGGATTTGCTCAACGTAACCTGTTGATAGTCATGCAAAACATCACAACCACCCAACGCCCGCCAAGACATGTTGACAGAAGGCTGACCATGTAGCAGGAATTGCTCAACTATCGGAGCACGCCATGACCAGCCACCCCCACAACACCGACCTCGACCTTGCCATCCGTGATGCCGAGGCGCGCTATGTTGCCGCCAATCCTGCAAGCCTGGCGCGGCACGAGGCCGCGCGGGCCAGTCTGCCGGGGGGCAACACGCGCTCGGTGATGTGGTATCCGCCGTTTCCGGTCGGCCTCGTGCGCGGTGAGGGGGCGCATGTCTTCGACATGGACGGCCATGCCTATGTCGACTGGGTCAGCGAATATTCCGCCGGTCTATACGGCCATTCCAACCCCGTCATCGCCGCGCGGATCGCCGAGGTCGTGAAGGACGGCATCGCGCTGGGCGGGCCGAACCTGCACGAGGCCGGGCTTGGCGCCGAACTGGTGGCCCGCATCCCCTCGCTGGACCGGGTGCGGTTCACCAATTCGGGGACCGAGGCCAACATCATGGCCATCTCGACCGCACGCAGCGTCACCGGGCGCAATCTCGTCGTCGCCGCGCGCGAGGGCTATCATGGCGGCGTGCTGACCTTCGCGCATGGCGGCTCGGTCCTGAACCTGCCGTTCCCGTGGCTGATGATGGATTACAACGATGTCGAGGGCACCGAGGCCCTGCTGCGCGCCCATGCGGGTGACGTGGCCTGCGTCATCCTCGAACAGATGCTGGGCGGCGGCGGCTGCATCCGGGCCAGCGATGCGTTCCTTGCCATGCTGCGGCGGGTGACCACCGAGATCGGCGCTATCCTGATCTTCGACGAGGTGATGACCTCGCGGCTGGATTACCACGGGTTCCAGTCGGTCACCGGGGTCACGCCCGACATGACGACGCTGGGCAAGTATCTCGGCGGCGGCGCGAGCTTCGGCGCCTTCGGGGGCCGCGCCGACATCATGGACCGCTTCGACCCGGAAAAGCCCGATGTCTATGCCCACGGCGGCACGTTCAACAACAACGTCATCTCGATGGCGGCGGGGCATGTCGGCCTGACGCAGGTGCTGACGCGCGAAGCCTCGCGCCGCTTCAACGCGCTGGGCGACCGCCTGCGCCACGCATTTCAGGAACGGATCGACGCGCATGGCGTTGCCGCCTGCACCACCGGCTTCGGTTCGCTCTTCAACCTGCATTTCATCCCGCAGGGCAAGGTAACCCCCGATGCCGTCGCCCATGTCGACCCGCGCCCCGGCAGGCTCTGGCATCTCGAGATGATGCTGGCGGGCCATTACGTCACGCCGCGCGGCATGATCGCGCTGTCGCTGCCGCATGACGATGCGGATGCAGACGCCTTCATCGCGGCTCTCGACCGCTTTCTCGAGGATCACCGCAGCATCCTGCCCCGCGCCGGAGGCCCCTCGTGACGCGCCCGGTCATCATCACCTGTGCCCTGACCGGCGAGAGCGACACTGCCGGGAAAAGCCCGCATGTCCCCATCACCCCCGCCGAGATCGCGCGCGACGCGATGGCGGCGGCCAGGGCCGGGGCTGCCATCGTCCATATCCATGTGCGCGATCCGGCGACGCGACGGCCCGGCCGCGACCCGGCGCTTTATGCCGAGGTGGTCGAGCGCCTGCGCGCCGAAGGCTGTCCGGCGCTCATCAACCTGACCGCCGGCATGGGCGGCAAGCTGGTGTTCGGCGACGGTGATCCGCTTGATGTCGCGCCCGAAACCGATCTTGTCGACGGCGCCACGCGGCTGATCCATGTCGAGGCGCTGCGGCCCGATATCTGCAGCCTCGATTGCGGCAGCTACAATTCCGGCCTCGGCAACGAGGTCTATGTCAGCACCTGGCCGATGATCCGCGAGATGGCCGCGCGCATCCGCGAGCTGGGCGTGAAGCCCGAACTCGAGGTGTTCGACTCGGGCCATCTGGTCTCGGTCCTCGCGCTGATCGACGCGGGGCTGGTTGCGGCCCCGGCCTTCGTCCAGTTCGGCCTCGGGCTGAAATGGGGCGCGCCTTCGGACCCGCGCACCTTGCTGCGCCTGCGCGACATGCTGCCCGAGGGCGCGCAATGGGTCGCCTTCGGGGTCGGGCGCGAGCAGATGCCGATGGCGGCGCTGTCGACCATTCTCGGCGGCCATGTCCGCGTCGGCCTCGAGGACAACCTTTACCGCAGCCGGGGGGTGCTGGCCTCGAATGCCGAACTGGTCGCGGATGCCGCGACCCTGATCGGCACGCTGGGCGCGCGGGTGGCAACCCCCGACGAGGCGCGCGAGATTCTGGGGATCGGCACCGATGCCGCCTGATGCCGCAGACGCCCCGCGCGGGGGCGCGTTCGACGGGTCCAGCCCCGAGCCGATCTATCGCGGCCTGCGGCTCGCGCTCATGCGGGGCGATGTCCGGCCGGGCGAACGCATGGTGGTCAAGCGCCTGGCCGACGCATTCGGCAGCGGCACTTTGCCGGTGCGCCACGCGCTGCAACGCCTCGTCGGCGAAGGCGCGCTCAGCGACGAACCGTTCCGGGGCGCGCGGGTGCCAATCCGCTCGGTGGACGAGCTGCTCGACCTGCGCCGGGTGCGCTGCGCGGTCGAGGGCCAGGCGGCGGAATGGGCCACCGGGGCGCTGACCGGGGCGGACATGGAGCGGCTGCACGCGCTGCAGGCCGCGATGCGCTCGGTGCACGAGGCCGGGCAGGCCGAACATTATCTCGACTGGAACTTCGAGTTCCACTTCACGCTCTACGGGGCGGCGGGATCGCCCCTGCTCATTCCGCTGATCGAGCGGCTGTGGCTGCGCGCCGGTCCCTACCTGAACACGATGCGCACCGATCTCACGCTCGGCGCGGGGCTCGACACGCATGACATGCTGCTCGACGCCCTGGCGCGCGGCGACGCCGCTGCGGCGCGGCAGGCCGTCGAGGCCGACATCTCGGACGCGACGGCGACCATGATCCGCGCCCTGACGGAAGACCCGGAACGAACGACACGGCCACGCCGGACGGACGCCCGGCGGGAGACTGAAACGAACGCACAACGGGAGGTATCACAATGACCAGACGCGCGTATTCACGGACAATTCCGGTCGGCCTGCTCATGGCGGGACTGCTGGTCACACCGGCCATGGCCGAATGTGTCCGGGTGATCGGCACCGAGGGCGGCGGCAGCGCCCTGACCATGGACCCGGCCTTTGCCCTGCTCAACGACGACGCCTATCAGCACAACCTGGTGTATAACCGGCTGGTGAACCTCGACTCCAACTTCCAGCCGGTGCCGGAACTGGCAAGGTCGTGGTCGGTGTCCGACGACGGGCTGACCTGGACCTTCAACCTTGAAGAAGGCGTCACCTTCCACGATGGCAAGCCGTTCACGGCGGATGACGTGGTGTTCACCTTCAGGCGCCTGATCGATCCCGATCTCGGCTCGCCCGCCGCCGGGTTGCTGACCTTCCTCGACGCCGACGGCATCGTCGCGGTGGACGCGCACACGGTCACCATGACGACGCCCGACATCGTGGCGGAACTGCCGATCCTGATCGCCAACAAGTCCTATATCGTCGAGGACGGCTCCACGACCGATTTCCTGCATGACCACGGCGTCGGCACCGGCCCCTTCGTGCAGGATGTCTACGACATCGCCCAGTCCATCCGCATCTTCCAGCGCAACCCGGACTACTGGCGCGAGGGGCTGCCGCTGGCCGACTGCATCGACCTCAAGGTCATCAACGAGGAGGTGAGCCGCATCGCCGCGATCCAGGCGGGTTCGGTCGACCTGATCCTGTCGGCCGGACCGGCGACGCTGACCACGCTGGCGGGTGATCCGCGCGTCACGCTGGTCGCGTCCGAAGGGGCGGGGATGTACAACAACCTGTCGATGGAGGTCGACGAGGCGCCCTTCGACGACGCCCGCGTGCGGCTGGCGATGAAACTGGTCGTCGACCGGCAGATGGTCGTGGACACGATGCTGCTGGGCAACGGGATCGTCGGCAACGACAACCCGGTGGCGCCGAACAACCCGCTCGCCTACCGCGACGACGCCATTCCCCGCGACGTGGACCGCGCCCGCGAGCTGCTGGCCGAGGCGGGCTATCCCGACGGCATCGACATCGACCTCAACACCTCGGACGCCGGGCCGGGCTATGTGATGCTGGCGCAGCTTTACCAGCAGATGGCCGCCGATGCGGGCATCCGGGTGAACATCGTCATGAGCCCAGTGGACAGCTACTGGGACAATGTCTGGATGCAGGTGCCGTTCTTCTCGTCAAGCTGGAACGGCCGCGCGGCGATGGAGTCGCTGGCCTACAACTACACTTCCGGCGCCACTTACAACGAGGCGCACTGGAAGAACGCCGAGTTCGACGCGCTGCTCGACCGGGCGCGCGCCGACACCGATGCCGACGAGCGCACGGCCCTGATGCGGCAGGCGCAGGAAATCCTTGCCGATGACGGCGGGGTCATCATCCCGGCGTTCTTCCTGGAATCGTCGGCATTGCGGGCGGGCTGCACCGGATATGTGCCGCATCCCTCGGCCTCGATCTACAACTACGAGACCCTGACCTGCGCGGACTGACCGCGCCCGGCCCGGCGCCACGGCGCCGGGCCTCTCTCACACCCGGCAAGGTTCCATGAGCTTCCTCCGTCTCGCCCTCTCGCGCATCGTCGCCTCGGTGTTCACGCTGTTCCTGGTCTCGCTCATCGTGTTCGGGACGGCGCAGGGCCTGCCGGGCGACGCCGCCACCCGTATTCTGGGCCGCGAGGCGCCACCGGCTGCAAAGGAACGCCTGCGCCTTGAACTGGGTCTCGATATGCCGGTCGTCACGCGATACGCGCAGTGGGTCACCGCCGCCGTGCAGGGCGATCTCGGAATGTCCTTCGCCACGCGCAAGCCGGTCAGCGACTACCTCGGGCCGCGCCTGCGCAACACGCTCGCGCTGTCGCTGCTCGCGTTCCTGTTCTACCTGCCGCTGTCGATCCTGCCCGCCACCCTGCAGGCCCGAAAACCGGACCGGCCGCTCGACCGGCTGATTACCGTCATCACCGTGGTGTTGCTGTCGTCGCCCGAATTCCTGTCGGCAACCCTGTTCCTGTTCGCCTTCGCGGTCCACTGGCGGTTCTTTCCGCCGATGGTGCAGTTGCACGATGTCATGTCCTGGGGCGAATATCTTCACGCGCTGACGCTGCCCGCCGCAACGCTGGGGCTGTTGCTGGCCACCTACGGCGTGCGGATGCTGCGCGAGAGCCTGGTGGACATCACCCGTTCGGACTTTGTCCTGATGGCCGAATTCAAGGGGCTGAGCCGCGCGCGCGTGCTCTGGCGCCATGTGCTGCCCAATGCGCTGATCCCGTGGATGAACGCGACGGCGCTGAACGTCGCCTTCCTGATCGGCGGCGTCGTCGTGGTGGAAAAGGTCTTTGCCTTCCCCGGCTTCGGCAGCGCGCTGGTCGATGCGCTCCAGTTCCGCGACCTGCCGGTCATCACCGCAGGGGTGATGATCGCGGCGGCGATCTTCATCTTCGTGAACCTTCTTGCCGACATCGGCGCGCTGATCGCCAACCCGCGGCTGAGGACGCAGGGATGATGCGGGCGCGTTACCCTTCGGCGCTGAAATGGGGCGCTGTGCTTCTGGCGGTGCATCTGCTCGTCGCGGTCCTCGGCCCGTTTCTCGCGCCCTGGGCGCAGGACCAGATGATGGCGGGGCTGCCGATACAGGGCGCAAGCCTGACCCACCCCTTCGGCACCGACCAGATGGGGCGCGACATCTTCAGCCGCACCCTGGCCGGGGGCTGGATCGTCATTACCCTGTCGGTCGGCGGCACGCTGGTCGGGGTCATCGCCGGGGCGGCGATCGGCCTGTTCTCCGGCACGGTCGGCGGCTGGATCGACGAGGTGTTGATGCGCCTGACCGAGGCGTTCCTGGCCATTCCCTTCCTGATCTTCGCGCTGCTCATCGTCTCGCTTGCCGGGCCGGGGGTGCAGGGGTCGCCGGTCCTGCTGATCCTCGTCGTCGGCGCGGGCTACCTGCCGCGCGTCGCCCGGATGGCGCGGGCGGCGGCGCTTGATGTCGTCTCGCGCGATTTCGTGCTGGCCGCACGCCTGCGCGGCGAAAACGCCTGGACCATCGCGCGCGGCGAGGTGTTGCCCAACGCCACCGGAGTCCTGCTGGTCGAGTTCGCGGTGCGCGCGGGCTATGCGCCCATCGTCATCGGCACGCTGGGCTTCCTGGGCTTCGGACTGAAGCCGCCGACGCCCGAATGGGGTCTGATGATGTCCGAATACCGCAACCTTCTGACCGTGCAGCCGATGGCGGTGTTCGGGCCGGGCCTCATGCTGGCAACGCTGGTCATCGGCCTCAATCTCTTTACCGAGGGCCTGTCCGCGATGGCCCGCCACGGCCGGGCGGAGCGTGCGGCATGAACACGGTCCTCGAGGTCGAAAACCTGACCGTATCCTATGCGGTCCCCGGCGGGGCCTTCACCGCCGTGGACGGCGCGTCGCTGCAGGTCGGCGCGGGCGAAATCCTTGGCCTCGTGGGGGAAAGCGGTTCGGGCAAAAGCACCATCGGCCACACGGTCATGGGCCATCTCGCCCCCGGCGCCACCGCAGGCGGCAGCGTGCGGGCCAACGGCCGGGACGTGCTGGACCTGTCGCGGGCCGCGTTGCAGGACCTGCGCGGCGCGAGCATCGGCTTCGTGCCGCAGAACCCGACGACGGCGCTGAATCCGGCGATGCGCGTGGGCACCCAGATCGCCGAGGTGCTGCGCCGCCACACCGGCCTTGACCCCGCCGCGATCCGGGCGCGCTGCGTCGAACTGGCTACGGATGTCGGCCTGCCGACCCCGGCGGCGCTGCTGGCGCGCTATCCGCACCAGCTTTCGGGGGGCCAGCAACAGCGCATCGCCATCGCCATGGCGCTGGCCTGCCGCCCGCCGCTCATCATCCTGGACGAACCGACGACCGGCCTCGATGTCACGGTGCAGCGCCAGATCGTCGAACTTCTGGCCCGGCTGCGCGACGGGCACCGGATCGCCATGCTCTACATCACCCACGACCTGCCGCTGCTGGCCTCGCTGGCCGACCGGATCGCGGTCATGCAGCATGGCCGCATCGTCGAGACCGGCCCGGTCGGCGACATCGTGCGCCGCCCGCGCGCCGCCTATACGCGGGCGCTCATCGCCGCCGTGCCCGACCCCGACAGCCCTGCCCCGGCGCCGCTGCACGAAAGCCCGGTCCTTGCCGCAAGCGGGCTGGCCGTCACCTACCCCGCAGGCTTTCTGCGCCGCCGCCCGCCGCCCGCCGTCAGCGGCGTGGACCTGACCCTCGGCGCGACCGAGACCCTGGCCCTGATCGGCGAGAGCGGGTCGGGCAAGTCCACCACGGCGCGGGCGATCTGCGGGCTGATCCGCCGTTCGGCGGGCGACGTGACCTTCGACGGCCGCCCGCTTGCCCCGGCGCTGGGGCGGCGCGACGGCGCCGACCTGCGCGACATCCAGTATGTGTTCCAGAACCCGGACGCCTCGCTGAACCCGCGCCGCAGCGTGGCGGAAATCCTCGCCCGCCCCATCGAGGTCTTTCACGGAATCCGGGGCGCCGCCGCGCGCGACCGGGCGGCGCGGGCGCTGGCGGATGTGGAGCTGGACGCGGAACATCTTGGCCGGTTGCCTTCGGAACTGTCGGGCGGCCAGCGCCAGCGGGTCGCCATCGCCCGCGCGCTGCTGGCCGAACCGCAGGTCATTCTTTGTGACGAGGTGCTCTCGGCGCTGGATGTCTCGGTGCAGGCCCGCATCATCGACCTGTTCCTGCGCCTGCAACGCGAACGCAGGCTGGCGCTGCTGTTCATCTCGCACGATCTTGCCGTCGTGCGCAGGCTCTCGCATCGCGTCGCGGTGATGAAGGACGGGCGGCTCGTCGAGATCGGCGAGACCGACGCCATCTTCACCCGCCCGCAGCATCCCTACACCGAAAGCCTGCTCGCGGCGATCAACCGGCTGCCGGGGGAAGACCGTGATGCGCCTGGGTGATGCCGATGTCGCGGCGCGGTCCAGCTTCTGGCTGCATCAGGCGCTGGCCGGGGATCGCGACCTGGCCGAACCGCTCGAAGGTGAGGTCAGCGCCGATACCTGCATCGTCGGCGGCGGCTACATGGGACTATGGGCGGCCATCATGCTGGCCGATGCCGGGCAGAGCGTCGTGCTGATCGAGCGCGACATCTGCGGCGGCGGAGCGAGCGGGCGCAATTCCGGCATGGCCCTGCCCGCCTGGTCGAAGATCGCGGCGCTGCTGGCGCTCGGCGGGACCGAGGGGGCCGTCGAGGTGGTGCGCGCGTCGGGCGCGGCGATCACCGCCATCGACGCCTTCTGCGCCGCCGAGGGCATCGACGCCTGGTTCGAGCGGCGCGGCTGGCTCTGGGCCGCGTCCTGCTCTGCGCAGGACGGCGCCTGGGACGAGTCCATTGCCCTGCACGAACACCTCGACCTGCCGCCGCCCGCGCGCCGGGTGGCGCGCGATGAAATCGCGGCCCTGACCGGAAGCACGGCGTTTGTCGGCGGCGTCCTCGACGACAGCGCTGCAACGGTCCACCCCGGCTTTCTGGCGCGCGGCCTGCGCCGCGCCGCGCTGCGCCGGGGGGTGCGGATCTTCGAGCGCACCGCGATGACCGGCTTTGCCCGCCGGGGCGCGCCGGTCGTGACCACGCCGCGCGGCCGGGTGCAGGCCGGGCATCTGGTCCTTGCGATGAACGCCTGGTCGGCGGGGGTGCGCCACCTTGCCCCGGCCATCTTCAACATCGCCTCGGATGACGGCGTCTCGAAGCCCATCCCCGAGGAGCTGGCGCGCACCGGCCTGCAGGGTGGCCCGCTGGTGATCGACAGCCGCGTCTTCGTGGGAGGCTGGCGCGCGACACGCGACGGGCGCCTGAACGTCGGTGTCACCGGCGGGATCATCGGCTTCGGCGGTCGGGTGGACGCGCGTTTCGATGCACCCTCGCGCCGCGAGGCCGACATGCGCGCGCTCATGCAGGCCGAGCACCCGGCGCTGGCCGCATTCCCGCTGGAACGCGCCTGGTGCGGCGCCATCGACCGCACCGCCTCGGGCCTGCCGCTGTTCGGGGCGCTGCCGGGCAATCCGCACATCCTTTACGGCTACGGCTTTTCCGGCAACGGCATCACCATGACCCATGTGGGCGCGCGGCTGCTGGCAAGCCTGATCCTCGACCGCGACGACCCGCTGCGCGACAGCGCGCTGCTGCGCCCGGTCACGCGCGGCTTTCCGCCCGAACCGATCCGCTTTCCCGGCGCGCATCTCGTGCGCGGCGCCGTACGGGCGCGCGACCGCGCCGAACATGCAGACCGCCGCCCCGGCGTGCTGGTGCGGCTGCTTGCCGGGCTTGCGCCCTCGGGCGTCACGCCGTCGCAGGCCAACATCCGGAGGAAGGAATGACCACGCCCCGCATCTTTCACGCCGCCGACCGCACCCTTGTCGCCGCCGTCACGCCCTCGGGCACGACGCGCATCGCGCGCGAGATCGGCGCCGACCGCAGCCGCCACATCGGCGCGGGGATCGAGGTGTTCGAGGACACGTTCATCGACTGGACCGTGACCTATGACGAGGTGATCTTCGTCCATGCGGGCGAACTGACCATCACGCTTGCGGGCGAGACGCATCACTGCGGGCCGGGCGACATCATCTGGCTGCCCGAAGGCACCGGCTTTCGCATGGGCAGCGCGACGCGGGCCGAGGTCTTCTACGCGCTGCATCCCGTGGACTGGGCCGCAAGGCAGGGCCTGCGCGAACCCTGACCCGCCGGGGCGCCTTGCGCGCTACCGCCCCCCGAGACGGTGCTCGACAAGGCGTAGCCAGAGGCTCGTGCCGATCACCAGCGCCTCGTCGTTGAAGTCGTAATGCACGTCATGCGTGACCGCCGTATGGGCATCGTCCGCCTGTCCGAGCAGGAAATAGCAGCCGGGGCGTTCCTCGAGCATGAAGCAGAAGTCCTCGGAACCCAGTTCCGGCGGCGGATCGACCAGCAGGTTTTCCTCGCCGACGACCTCGCGGGCGACGGCAATAACCGTGTCGGCCTGCGCCGCGCTGTTGATCGTGGGCGCAAAGGGCCGCTCCCAGGCGATTTCGACGCGCGCGCCGACCGCATCGGCCTCGGCCCTGGCGATACGCCGGGCTGCCGCCTCGATGCTGTCCTGCGTCGCGCGCGACAGGGTGCGCACCGTGCCGACAAGGGTTGCGGTCGCGGGAATGGTGTTGAACGCCTCGCCCGCGTGGAAGGCGCCGACCGTGACGACCGCCGGGTCGCGGCAGTCCGTCAGCCGGCCGGGCAGCGCCTCGATGGCCAGCAGGATGCGCGCCGCGACCGGGATCGGGTCGCAGGCCAGATGCGGCGCCGCCGCATGACCCCCCGAACCATGCACGACGATCTCGAAGCGGTCCGCCGCCGCCGCAACCGCGCCGTGATGGACGCCGACCTGCCCCAGCGGCCATTCGGTATTGTGCAGGGCATAGATTTCATCACAGGGAAAGCGCGTGAACAGCCCGTCGGCCAGCATCGCCTTCGCGCCGCCCAGACCCTCTTCGGCAGGCTGGAAGATCAGCCGCAGCGTGCCCGCGAAACCGGGCGCCTCGGCCAGCGCGCAGGCCGTGCCGAGCAGCATCGCCATATGCCCGTCATGCCCGCAGCCGTGCATCCAGCCCGCGCGGCGCGAGGCATGGGCGGCATGGCCCGCCTCGGTCATCGGCAACGCATCAAGCTCTGCCCGCAGCCCGATGACCGGCCCCGGCCCGCCCCTGCCCTCGATGGTCACGACGATCCCCGTGCCCGCAACGCCGGTGACCGGATCAAGACCGAACCCGCGCAACTGTTCGGCCACGAAACGGGCGGTCTCGACCTCCTCGAAACCGCCCTCGGGGATCATGTGCAACCGCTGGCGCCAGTCACGCATCCGGTTGGCAAGGCGCAGGGCATCGGGATGAAGGTCCACGGAGATCGCCTTTCCTTCGGCTTTTCACGAGGCACGGTCTGGCAGGCGAATGCCGGGGACAACAGGGGGTTGCCGCATGTCGGCCGCATATTGCACCGCGCCCGTCGCCTGCGCGACACAAGGGGGGGTCGGGGGGGCGAAATCGGCTGCGACCGCCTCGCAGGGGGAGCGGGGCGGATGGTCGGGGTTGCTTCGGCTTCGCGTCGCAATGACGGGGGGAACTGTGCGCCGCCGCTCTCCGCCGTCATTGCGAGGAGCCGAAGGCGACGTGGCAATCCACAAGGCCGAGGGTTGCCCCCGGAATGGATGGATTCACTTCGTTCGCAATGACGAGAAACCCCCGTCATTGCGAGGAGGCGAAGCCGACGAAGCAAACCCGACGGTGTATGTGAGCGGTCGGGGTTGCTTCGGCTTCGCCTCGCAATGACGGGAGTTGCGGGTGGCGGTGCCGTGCCACCCCGCGCAGGGCCGTTCGCACGATTACCCTGATCCCCGGCGGGCTTCAGATGCGGTTGCCTACCGCGTCGAAGGCGTGGAGTTGCGCCATCCCGAATGCCAGCTTCACGCCGTCGCCCTCGCGCGGCGCGACAAGGCCGGGGGCGCGCACCGTCAGCACGCCTGCCGGGCCGCAATCGACGAAGGCGGACAGGTCGGCGCCGTGATATTCGATGGCGGCGATCCGCCCCGACAGCGGCCCGTCGGCGGCAAGGGTGATGTCCTCGGGCCGCAGGCCGACCTGCGCGGCACCGGCGGGCGCGCCGGTCACCGCCGCAGCGGGCAGCAGGTTCATGCGCGGGCTGCCGATGAACTGCGCGACGAAGGTGTTGGCGGGGCGTTCGTACAGCTCGCGCGGGGAACCGGCCTGCATGATCCGGCCCGCGTTCAGCACCACGATGCGGTCGGCCAGCGTCATCGCCTCGATCTGGTCGTGGGTGACGTAGATCATCGTCGCCGCCAGGTCGCGGTGCAGGCGGGCGATTTCCAGCCGCGTCTCGCCGCGCAGGGCGGCGTCGAGGTTGGACAGCGGCTCGTCGAACAGGAAGGCCGACGGGTGGCGCACCACGGCGCGGCCGATGGCGACGCGCTGGCGCTGGCCGCCCGACAGGGCGGCGGGCTTGCGGTCGAGGTAGTCTTCAAGCTGCAGCATCCGCGCCGCCTCGGCCACCTTGGCGCGGATTTCATCCTCGGGGCGCCTGGCGGTGCGCAGGGCGAAGGCGATGTTCTCGCGCACGCTCATGTGCGGGTAAAGCGCGTAGCTCTGGAACACCATGCTCAGGCCCCGATCATAGGGCGCGGCAGCCGTCATGTCGCGCCCGTCGATGCGGATATGGCCCGAGGTCACCATTTCCAGCCCGGCGATCAGCCGCAGCAGCGTTGATTTCCCGCAGCCCGAGGGACCGACGAAGACCACGAACTCGCCCTCGGCCACATGCAGCGACAGGTCGCGGATCACATGGGTCTGGCCGAAACTTTTCGAGACGTTTTCAAGGATGATCTCGCCCATCGCCTACCCTTTCACCGCGCCCGCGACCATGGAACCGCTGAGCCGCCGATACATGACCAGCCCGATCAGCAGCGGCGGCAGCGCCGCCAGCGTCATCACCGCCGCCGCATTGCCCCACTGGATGCCGCCGCCCGCCGAGGCGAAGAAGAACGATGCGCCCACCGTCACCGGCACCGCATCGCGCGTCGTCAGCATCAGGCCGAACAGGAATTCGTTCCAGGCGGTGATGAAGCCGAAGATGAATGCCGTCATCATCGCCGGGCGTGCCAGCGGCACCACGATGCGCCACAGCAGCCGCCCCAGCCGGGCGCCGTCCATGCGCGCGGCCTCTTCCAGCTCTTTCGGAATATCGTTCACCGCATTGACCAGCAGCATCAGCGTCAGCGGCAGGTTCACCACCGCAAGGATGAGACCCAGCCCGATGCGGGTGTCCAGCAGGCCGATGCTGCGATACATCATGTAAAGCGGGATCGCGAAGACGATCAGCGGCAGCGCGCGCAGGTTCACCGCCAGCGGGAACAGGACGCGCATCCCGTAGCCGCGCCGCGCCATGGCCCAGGCGACGGGCAGCGACAGCACCATCGGCAGGATCGCCCCGATCAGCGCCGCCACGGCGCTGTTGTAGAGATAGGCCCAGATGTTCAGCCGGTCGGATATGGTCATCACCGAGACGAAGTTTTCCAGCGTCGGCGACTCGACCCACAGCGACGGGTTGCGGTTGATCTCGGCGCGGCTCTTGAAGGCGGTGGCAAGGGTGGCGATCACCGGGAAGTTCAGGGTGAAGGCAAAGACGGCAAAGACCAGCCAGCGGATTGCGTTCATCGCTCAGCTCCTCTGCAGCCGGACAAGCACGCTCAGCAGCACGAAGGCCGCGCCGAACAGCAGGATCGACGCGGCCAGCGCGGTGCCGATCTGGTTCGAGCGGAAGAACCCCTCGTAGATGTAGATCGACATCGACCGCGTGAC
>JACFNP010000040.1 GCA_019454835.1 Rubellimicrobium sp. | reverse complement strand
TGACGCTGGGGCAATCGCGGCGCCGCCCGTCATTGCGAGGAGGCGAAGCCGACGAAGCAACCCCGATGTCGTGTGTGAGCGGTCGAGGTTGCTTCGGCTTGCGGCTCGCAATGACGAAACATGTCGCCCCGCTGCACCCTCTTGACCCCCCGCCCGGCATTTGGCACCCATCGTCGTGATGGTTCCCGGATGATCCGGGTGAAAAGGGAATACGGTGACGGCTTCGGCCAAATCCGTGACTGCCCCCGCAACTGTGAGCGGCGAGCGACCCTGCAAGTCCACTGTCCCCGACGGGGGCGGGAAGGTGCAGGCAAGCGGTGACCCGCAAGTCAGGAGACCTGCCATCGTCAACGCAACTTAATCGGACGGGGGGTCCGAGGAGGCTGAAATGACGACCACGCAGGCATTGCCACGCGCCGACATCAGGCCCGCTCGCTCCTCGCAGATGCGCGGAGGGCGCAAGGGCCATGTTTCACGACAGACGAACGGGGACGGCGGCGCACGGGCTGCTGCCGCGCAGGCATCAGCCCTGCGACCATAACCCGCAGGCCCGCCGCCGGGCCGGGGACATCTCGGCGCAACTGGCCGCCGCGCTGGCGCTGGCCGGACCGGTGCTGCCTGCAGGGTTCGAGCTGTGCGTCTCGGTCACGCTGACTGCGGCCGAAGGCGGCGGCGTGCTGCATTTCCGCTGCGAGCCGCATGAGGTGCGCTGCACCTGCGAGGGCTGCGGCCTGCCTGCCACCCCCGTCGCCGGGCGGGGGCTGAATTGAGCGCGCCCTCGGGCGGCGGGGCGATCGACCACATCATCCTCTGCCTCTCGCAACCCAGCCTGTCGGCCATATCCGCGCGCGATCTGCTGGCATCGGTGCGGGACGCGGCGATGGCGCGCTGCGCGGGCTGCCCGGTGACGGCGGTGCGGCTGGAAGGTGACGGCACGTCGCTGCCCGAGGCGCTGGAGGCGGCGCGCCGATGGTGCGCAGCGGATTCTGGTGTAGCCTCTGGGCGTGCCGATGGCGGCGAACATCCTTGCCTGGCTGCCCGGCGCGGTTTCGCACTGGCAGGAACAGGCGGGGCCGGGGGTCGAGGTGCTGCTGGGCCAGCCGCCCGCGCCCGAGGCCGTTCTGCCCGCGCTGGTCGGCGCAGCGCTGGCGGGCGCACGGCTGCCCGCCGCAGCGGTGCCCGCCAGCCTGGGCAAGCCCGGCTGGCAGCATCTGCCCGATTTCGACACCCATATCCTTGTCTGCACCGGCCCGCGCTGCTGCTTTCGCGGCGCAGGCACGCTGGCGCAACGGCTCAAGGCGCAACTGGCAGCCGCCGGGCTGGCGCGGCGCTGCCTGACGACATCCACCGGCTGCATCTATCCCTGCAACCAGGGGCCGGTGATCGCGCTTTATCCGCAGGGCGAGTGGTATCGCGTGTCCGACGAAGCCGCGCTGGTTCGCGTCGTGCATGAGGCCATCGGCCGGGGTCGCCGTCTGGCCGACCTGCTGCTCGAAGACCGCCCGCAAACCCGTTCAGCCCCCGTTCCCGAAAGGATTCCGACATGACCGCAATCACCCGCCGCGCGCTGGCGCTGGCGCTTGCCTTCGGCCTTGCGCCCGGCCTTGCCGCCGCCGACGATCCTGCGCCTCTGCGCATCGTCACCTCGTTTTCCATCGACAGCATGAACCCGTGGGAGGACGGCTTCTGGATGCAGGAATTCGGCCAGGCCGAATTGCTGATGCAGTTCCGGGACGACGGGCTACATCACCCGTGGCTGCTGGCCGGGCTGGAAAACCCCGAACCCACTCGCTGGGTGATGGAGCTGCGCCCGGATGTGACCTTCCAGAACGGCAATCCGGTCGATGCCGACGCGATCCTTGCCGCCATCGCCGCCGCGCGGGAAATGTCGTCCTCGGCGCGCGCCGAAGTGCCCGAGGATGCCGTTTTTGCGCAGACCGGGCCGCTGGAGATCACCGTCACCACCGATCAGCCCTGGGCCGAACTGCCCGGCGTGCTGGCCGATGAACAGATTTTCCTGATCCTTGATATGGATACCGTCGAGGCCGCCGGTGACGACTGGGCCAGCCTGACCACTGCCGGTATCAATACCGGCCCCTACCAGGTCACCGCGCTGACCGAGGACGCGATGCTGGCCGAGGCTTACGCCGGTTACTGGCAGGGCACCCCGGCGCTGCCCGGCGTCGAGGTGCGTTTCGTCCCCGACGCCAACGCCCGCATCCTTGCGGTGCAGAACGACGAGGCCGATCTGGCGCTTTATCCGCCGCTGGCCGCCATGCCTGCGGTGCAGGCGACGCCGGGGCTGCATTTCAACCTCGGGGTGCCGTCGACCGGCGGCTATGTCGGCTACATGAACGTCAGCCACGGCGCGCTTGAGGATGTGGCGGTGCGCCGCGCCGTGCTGCGCGCGGTGGATTACCACGAGATCGCCCATGACGTGTTCCGCGACGCGGTGGGCGAGGCCACCTCCTTCTATGCGCAGGGCTTTCCCTGGACGCTGGAAAACTACCGCACCGACCACGACGAGGCCGCGCGGCTGCTGGATGATGCGGGCTGGATCACGGGCGCCGACGGGATGCGCAGCCGCGACGGGCAGGCGCTGAGCATCACGCTGGCGATCTATCCGCAGCAACCCGACCTCGTGCCGCTGGCCACGGTGCTGCAGGCGCAGCTTGCCACGGTGGGGATCACGGCGGATGTGGTCAGCTTCGACGGCATCAACGACGCGCTGATGAACCCGGCCAATGCCTGGGATCTGGCGCTGCTGTCGAACAGCCCGGCGGGCTGGGGCAAGGTGCAGGGCTTTCTTGCGTCCTACGTCGCCCCCGGCGCGCGGCGCAATTTCGGCGGCTACGACAACCCCGAGGTCGCGCAGATCATCGCCGACCTGCCGCATGTGACCGATGCGGACGAGAGGATCGCCCTGCTGCACCGCTTTCAGGAGATCCAGCAGGAGGACGACCCCTACGTGTTCTCGCTGACGATCTCCAAGGGCCGCGTGGTCGTGAATGACCGGTATGAGTGCTATCAGCCCGGCTTCACCATCTTTCATGTGTCGTGGCAGACGGCACCGTGTCGGTGATCCCGGCGCGCGCCCCGGTCCGGGTGGCCGGGGCGCGTATCCTGCAGGCGGTGCTCGCGGCTCTGGGCGCAAGCGTGCTGGTCTGGCTGATGCTGCCGCTGGCGCCCGGCGATCCGGTCGAGATGATCCTTGCCGCCCGCCGCATCACCGAACCCACCGCCGAACAGATTGCGACATTGCGCGAACGCTTCGGGCTGGACCTGCCGCTGTGGTGGCGGTTCGTGCATTGGCTGGGCGCGGTGCTGCGGGGTGATTTCGGCCTGTCATGGCGCACGGGCCAGCCGGTGCTGGCGGGGTTCGCGCAGCGTCTGCCCGCGACGCTGCAACTGGTCGGGCTGGGCTTCGTGCTGTCGGTCGGCTGGTCGCTGGCTCTGGCGCTGGTCTCGGTGCGCTGGCGCGGCGCGTGGCCGGATCGCGCGGTGCTCGCCTATACGCGCATCGCGGCGGCGGTGCCGTCCTTCGTGCTGGCGCTGCTGGTGCTGCAATTCGTCGTCGTCGGCGCGGGCTTCGGGCTGGTGCTGTCGGGCGGCGCGGGGATGACCTTGCTGCTGGCGGCAATGGTGCTGGGGCTGGACCGCGCCGCTGGCTGGACCCAGCTTCTGCGCGCGACCCTGCTCGACCATCTGTCCCGAGGCCCGGCGGATGTGGCCCGCGCACGCGGCGCGGGCGAGGGGCGCATCCTTGTCACCTATGCCCTGCCGCCCGCGCTGTTGCCTTACCTGACCGCCGTTGGCGTCAGCCTTGGCGGGTTGATCGGCGGCGCGCCGGTGCTGGAAACCATCTTCACCTGGCCCGGAGTCGGCCAATGGGTGCTGCAGGCGCTGTCGGTGCGCGACGTGCCGGTGATCCAGTGTTTCGTGCTGATCGCGGCGCTGGCCTATGTCGGCGCCAGCCTGCTGATCGACGCCGTTGCCCTGTGGCTTGACCCGCGCCTGCGCGAGAGGACGGCATGAGCGCCTTTACCCTCTGGCGCCGGGCCGAGCGTATCGGCCCCGTCGCCCCGCCGCCCGGCCTGCTGGCGGCGCTGCTCGCGCATCGCATCGGCCGCTGGGGGGTGGTGCTGGCGCTGCTATTGGCACTGATGGCGGGCGCGGGGCCGTGGGTCATGCCTTACCCGCCGAATGTGCCCGATTACGCCGCCGCACTGGCGCCGCCGTCATCCGCACACTGGCTGGGCACCGACAGGCTGGGCCGCGATCAACTGTCGCGGCTGCTCGACGGCGCGCGGCGGTCCTTGGGCGGCGCGGTCGCGGTGACGGTGGCGATCACGGTGATCGGGCTGGTGGTCGGCACGCTGGCCGCGCTGGCGGGCGGGCGCACCGAAGCCGTCGTCATGCGGCTGGTCGATGTCGTCATGGCCCTGCCCGGCCTGATCGTGGCCTTTGCCGTGCTGGGCCTGCTGGGGCCGGGTTACGGCAACCTGCTGATCGCGCGGGCCTGCGCCTTCGACGCGATCCGCAGCCCGGCGGCGCAGGTCGCGCGGCATCTGGGCGTGCCGGAATGGCTGGTGGTGGCGCGTCATGTCATGCCGTAGGTGCTCTGGCCGCTGCTGGTGCTGGCGACGCTGGGTCTGGGTGGCCAGATCGCGGCGATCTCGTCCTTTTCCTTCCTTGGCCTTGGCGTGCAGGTGCCGCTGGCCGAATGGGGGGCGATGCTGGCGGAATCGCGCTATCACTTCACCATCGCGCCCTGGCTGCTGGTGGCACCGGCCCTGTGCATCTTTGCCTCGGTCCTTGCGTCGAACCTGCTGGGCGACGCCCTGCGCGACATCGCCACCCCCGAGGCAAGATCATGAGCGCGCTGGCGGTCGAGGGCCTGCGCGTCGCCTATGGCGGGGACGAGGTGCTGCGCGGGGTCAGCTTCGCGCTGGCGGCGGGCGAGACGCTGGCGCTGGTCGGGCTGTCCGGCTGCGGCAAGACCACCGTTCTGCGGGCGCTTTTGGGCCTGCTGCCCGCCAGTGCGCGGGTGTCGGGTGTGCTGCGCGAAGGGGGCCGCGTGATCGACATGGCCGACCGCACCGCCCTGCGCGCGCGGCTGGGGCGCGGGGTGGGATTCGTGGCGCAGAACCCGTTCGACGCCTGCGCTCCCCTGCGCCCGGTGCGCAAGCACGTCGAAGAGGCCTGGCGCGCCCTGCGCCTGCGCCCCGATCCGGCACGGATCGCGGCGCTGTGTGTCGAACTGGGCCTTGCGCCCGAGATGCTGGCGCGGCTCCCGCATGAATGGTCGGGCGGCATGTTGCAGCGCGCCAATATCGCCGCCGCCGTGGCGCTGGCCCCGCCGGTGTTGCTGGCGGATGAACCGACCTCGGCGCTGGACGCCGACACCGCGCGCGCGGCGATGGGGTGCCTGAAAGGCGCAGGCCGCGCGGTGCTGGTGGTGAGCCATGATCTTGCGCTGATGGCTGACGTGGCCGACCGGGTGCTGGTGATGGATCGAGGCCGGCTGGTCGAGGGGGTGCGGGGTTTCGGGTCCACGATGTCGGATTTCACGGGCGGTGCACCCTCCCCCCGTCATTGCGAGGCGCCGGAGGCGACGAAGCAATCCACCAACGCGACGAATGGATTGCCACGTCGGCTGCGCCTCCTCGCAATGACGGGGGACGGGGAGACGCCGCCGCCCGAAAGCATTCGTCATTGCGAGGCGCAAGCCGAAGCAACCCCGATCTGCTGCCCGAGAACTCGGGGTTGCTTCGTCGCCTCCGGCTCCTCGCAATGACGGACGCTGCGCCCCCGACCCTCGAAGCCAGCGCGCTCGCCCTGCAACGCGGCGGGCGCCTGCTGTTCGACGACCTGTCGTTCACCCTGGCCCCCGGCAAAATCCTCGGCATCGCCGGTCCCTCGGGCAGCGGCAAAAGCAGCCTGCTCGCGGTTCTGGCAGGCACGCTTGCGCCCGCCTCCGGGCAGGTTTTGCGCGACGGCACCCCGCGCGCGCCGCGCCCCGGCGAAGTGCTGCCGCTGTTTCAGGACGCGCTCTCGTCGATGAACCCGCGCTGGCCGCTGGCGCGCATCATCGCCGAGCCGCTGACCCTGCACCGTCCCCGCCCCGCGCGCCCCGCCCGCGCGCAGGCAGCGGCACGGGTGATGGCGCGGCTGGGGCTGGATCGGGTCGCCCCTACGGCGCGCCCGCACATGCTGTCGTCGGGTCAGGCGCAGCGCGTGGCGATGGCCCGCGCGCTGATGGCCCGGCCCGCGCTGGTGCTCGCGGACGAACCGACCAGCGCGCTCGACCCGAGACAGAAGGCGCTGGCCCTGGCAGGTCTGACGCAACTGGCCGAACAGGGCGCGGCGGTCGTTCTGGTCAGCCACGACCGCGCCATGCTGGACGCCGTCTGCCACGGGATCGTCGTGTTGGGCGACATGACAGGCGATGATCCTGCGCGACGGCACATGCCGACCGGCGCGGCCTGAGCGACAGGTCCGTGTGCCCGAGCGGTGACGCCGCAGAGGTCAGCCCCGAGTCGCCGCCAGTGCCCGCCCCGCCGCATCGAACCATTGCACCCTGTCGGGCAGCGCGCGCAGCGCGACAGCCGTGCCGGGTTCCACGCCGCTGTCGCCGGGCAGGCGCAGGGTCACGGTGTCCGGCAGGTCGGGCAGGCGCAGATGGGCAAAGGTCTCGGGACCGAGTCGCTCGATCAGCTCGACGCTGCCCCCGGCGCCGTCTCCGGGTGCGACCAGCGCCAGATGTTCGGGGCGTATCCCGGCCTCTCGCGCGCCTGCAGGCACCGCCAGCCCGGCCAGCAGCGCGCATCCCGGCGCCAGAAAGTTCATCGCAGGCGCGCCGATGAAACCTGCGACAAAGCGGTTCGCGGGCCGTTCATACAAGGCCATCGGGCTGCCGACCTGCTCGATCCGGCCCTCGTTGAACACGACGATCCGGTCGGCCAGCGTCATCGCCTCGACCTGATCGTGGGTAACGTAGATCATGGTTGCCCGCAGCCGTCGGTGCAGCCGCGCGATTTCAAGCCGCATCTGCACCCGCAGGGCCGCATCGAGGTTCGAGAGCGGCTCGTCGAACAGGAACACGCGCGGGTCGCGGATGATCGAGCGGCCGATCGCCACCCGCTGCCGCTGGCCGCCCGAGAGTTCGCGCGGGAACCGCTCCAGCAGCGGCCCGAGCTGCAACGTCTCGGCCACCGCCCGCACGCGGGCGGCAATCTCGGCGCGGGGCAGCCGTTGCAGCGACAGGCCGAAGCCGATGTTATCGGCGACGCTCAGATGCGGGAACAGCGCGTAGGACTGGAATACCATGGCGATGCCGCGCCCGGCGGGGCGGGTGCGGGTCACGTCCTGCCCGGCCAGCCGCACCGCGCCCGAAGTCACATCCTCGAGCCCGGCGATCATGCGCAACGTGGTCGACTTGCCACAGCCCGACGGGCCGACGAACACCACGAATTCGCCGTCGGCAATGGTCAGGTCCAGCCCCTTGATGACCTCCTGGCTGCCGAAGGACTTGCGCAGCCGGTCAAGCGTCAGTTCAGCCATGCCGTGTCATCCCTTTACCGCGCCCATGGTCATTCCCTTGATGAAATAGCGCTGGAAGAACAGGAACACCGCCAGCGTCGGCAGGCTTGCCACCAGCGACAGCGCGCCCTGCACCCCCCAGGCGACCGAATACTGGCCCTTGAGGTTGACGATGCCGATCATGATCGTGCGCTTGTCGTCGGATTTCGTGAAGATCAGCGGCCAGAGGAAATCGTTCCAGATCCAGGTGAATTGCAGCACCGCCAGAACCGCCAGCGCGGGCAGCGACAGCGGCAGCACCACGCGGGTGAGCACCTGCCACTCACTCGCGCCCTCCATGATCGCCGCCTCGCGCAGCGCGTTGGGGACGGTGGCGAAGAAGTTGCGCATCAGCAACGTGCAGATCGGGATGCCGAGCGCGGTATGCACCACGATCACCGGCCAGAGCGTGTCGATCAGCCCCACCGCGTTGAACATGCGAAACAGCGGCACCAGAATCGCCTGTGGCGGGAAGAACATCCCCGCCACCAGCACCAGAAACAGCGCATTCGAGCCCCGGAACGGCAGCTTGGCAAAGACGTAGCCGGCCAGCACCCCCAGCGTGATCGACCCGGTGGTCGCGGGCAGCGTCACCAGCAGGGTGTTCAGCAGGTAGCGATGCACCGAAGGGTTCGACAGGGCCTCGCGGAAATTGCCGAGATAAAGCGTCGCGGGCAGCGACCACAGGTCGCCCATGGAAATGTCGTGCGTGGTCTTGAGCGACGACAGCACCACACCCGCCGTCGGCAGCAGGAACAGCACCGCCAGCACCGCGAGCATGACGAAGATCGTGGCGGGCCAGGGGTCGAAACGGCGCGCGGGCATGGGCGTGCTCTCAGCCATAGATGCGGTCCACCTTGCGCAACTGGCGGAAGTAGAGACCGATCACCACCATGGCGATCAGGAACAGCACCACCGAGATCGCCGAGCCGTAGCCCATGCGGAACTTGGCGAAGCTCTCGTTGTACATGTGCATCGCCAGGGTGTCCGACGAATTGAACGGCCCGCCGCCGGTCATGATGTAGAGGATGTCGAACCCCTTGAGCGAATTGATGACCGACAGCGCGACCACCACCACGGTCGAGGGTGTCAGCAGCGGCAGCACCACCCGGCGCAGCCGCTGCCAGGGGCTTGCGCCCTCGATCTCGCAGACCTCGAGCAGGTCGCCGGGAATACCGGTCAGCCCGGCCAGATAAATCACCATCGACAGCCCGGTCTGCTGCCAGGACCAGGCGACGATCACCGACCACAGCGCGGTATTTGGTCGCGCCAGCCAGGCCCAGTTGTGCTCGGCGCCGGTGACGTGGCGCAGGACCGTGTTCAGCAGGCCCCAGTCTGGTTGATAGATCCAGATCCAGATCTGTCCGACGATCACCGCCGAAAGGCAGATCGGCAGGTAGAACACGCTCTTGAAGAAACGCGCGCCCGGCAGCTTGCGATCCAGAAGCAGCGCCAGCCCGAGACCGAGCGCGGTCGGCAGCACGATGGCGGCGACCATCCAGATCGCGGTGTTGATCGTCGCGTTCAGGAACAGCCGGTCGGTGACGATCTTGCCGAAATTGGCGAAGCCGACGAAATCGTAGTTCGGGTTGAAGCCGTTCCAGTTCGTGAAGCTGTAGTAGAACGACGACATCAGCGGCCAGACCACGAACAGCCCGAAGACCGCCAGCGGCGCCGCGAGGAGCGCCGTTCGCCAGATGCGGTTCTGCCGGTTCACCGCCGCGCCTCGATCATTGTCGTCTCCGTCCGTCCGGGTGCCGCTGGCCATACAGGACCGGGGCGGCAATGAAAGGCCCCGGACGGCGGCCAGGCCGTCCGGGGCGATGGTCGGGATGCGGGCGACCGCTCACTCGTCGAAGGCGGCGGCGGCATCGCCCGCGACCTGCGCGAGGATCGCCCCGGTCTGCGACGGGTCGTCGATGAAGCGCGCGAACATCGACAGGCCCACCTCGGCCACCGGCGGCGGGGTGGCGAGGTCGTGGTTGAACGCAAACGCCTCGGCGGCGGCCACGGTCGCGGCGGCCTTCTGCATCACCACGTTGTAGGCGGCCGGGTCGACGTTCACGTTCGCCGACAGCGCGCCCTGCGCATCGGCCCAGGCGGCCTGAACCCCGGCATCCGAAACCATGAAGGCCAGAAATTCCTCGGCACCCTCCATGTTGGCGGCGTTGTGGGCGATCACCAGCCCGTCGACCGGGCCGACGGCGGCATTGGGTATGCCCTCGGTGATCTGCGGGAATTCAAAGAAGTCGTAATCCTCGCCCGGAGTCAGGCCGTTGCCGTTCCAGTAGCCGGTGATCCAGGTGCCCATCAGCGTCATCGCCGCCTCGCCGCGCGCAAGCTTGTCGGCGGCATCGGTCCAGTCGTCGGCGTTGGCATTGGCGGCGAACAGGTCGCGGTCGAACATGTCCTTCCACATCGCCATCGCGGCGGCGACCTCGGCATCGTCGTAGCGGGCGTCGCCCGCCATCAGCCGCGCGCGGTAGTCCGGCCCGGCGGTGCGCAGCAGCAGGTAGTCGAACCAGAACTGCGCGGGCCAGCGATCACGCGAGCCAAGCGCGACCGGCGTGATCCCGGCGGCCTTCAGCGCCTCGCACAGGTTAAGGAAATCGTCCCAGGTCGCGGGCGGCTCGGTCATGCCGATGTCGGCCATGACCTTGGTGTTGTAGAACATTCCCGCGTAATGATAGTTCATCGGCACGAGGTAGCGCTGGCCGTTGTAGATCGTGGCGCTGTCCGCAACCGGCCTGGCGATCACGTCGTCAAGACCCTTGGCCGCCCACATGTCGTCGATCGGATGCAGCGCCCCGGCATCGGCGATGAACTGCACGCGCGCCCCGGCCCAGTAGCTGAACACGTCCGGCAGGCTGTTGCCCGCCGCGCGCACGAGGATGTCGGTCTTGAAGTCCTCGTGCCCGACCGGGCTGTCGCGCAGGGTGATGCCGGTCGCCTCGGTGAATTTCTCGACCTGTGCGTTGAAGGCGTTCATGCCGAGGTCGCCGGTGAAATAGTGACTGATCGTCACCTCGCCCGCCTGCGCCCAGGCCATGCGCGCCACGCCCAGCGCCGGGAGCGCGAGCGAGGTTCCGAGCATGGCACGCCGTGTGATCTTTTGCATCGTATCCTCCCGAAAGTTGTCACATGCGGCACTTCCATTGCCGTCGAAGGCGAACTCAACAATATTTCTCGCCTATGTCAACAAAAAGCATTGCATGTGGCAGCGATTTACGCATTTTGGACAAGAACAAGCAGTTTCAGGGAATTCATTTGCGCCATGTCAAACTTTCAGTTTAACATAGCACAAATAGTTACGAATGATCGGATCCCTGCGATGCGCCTTCTCCAGTCTCTCACTCGCGGGCTTGATGCCCTCGACTACCTGACCGCCCAGCCCGGTGCGGTGCGCCTGACCGACCTTGCGGCAGCGCTGGGCATCGACAAGTCGAACGCCGCGCATCTGCTCAAGACTCTGGTGGCGGCCGGTTACGCGGTGCAGGACGACAGCCGCCGTTATCTGCCCACGGCCAAGCTCGCCGGGGCCGCGCGCGCCGCACATACGCTCGAGGAGATCGTCGCGGTCAAGGAGGCGTGGCGCCCGATTCTCGAATCGCTGGTGGCGCAGACCGGCGAATGTGCCCATCTCGCAGTGCTGGTGGGCGAGCGGGTCTGGTATGTGGACAAGGTCGACAGTCCGCTGCCGCTGAAGGTCGATCATCCGATCGGCACGCTGTCACCACTGCATTGCACCGCGCTGGGCAAGGCGTTCCTTGCCTTCGGCCATGCGCGCCTGCCCGATGCGCTGCCCGCGTTCACCCCGCGCACCCTGACCAGCCCGCGCGCGATCGAGACCGAGATCGGCCACATCCGCGCCCAGGGCTATTCGGTCGATGACGAGGAATACGCCCCCGGCGTCCGCTGCGTCGCGCGACCGATCCACGATGCCGCCGGGGTGATGATCGCGGCGGTGGGGGTCTCGGGGCCTTCGGTGCGCGTCACCGACGCCCGCCTGCGCGAACTGGGCCAGATTGTCAGCGCCGCCGACCTGGCGCCTGTGGAAGGAAATACACGGCAATGACTGCAAATCCTCTGGGTGTCGGCATCATCGGCACCGGGCGCATCTCGGACCTGCACGCGCTGGAATATCTTGCCAATCCGGGCGCCCGGATCGTCGCGCTCTGCGACCGCGATACCGGACAGGCGCAGGCGCGGGCACGGGGTTGGGGCATCCCGGATGTCGCCGTCGAGGATGACATCGACCGCCTGCTGGCGCGACCCGACGTTGATCTGGTCGAGATCCTGCTGCCGCACCACCTGCATCTGCCGGTTGCACTCAGGGCGATGGATGCGGGCAAGATCATCAGCCTGCAAAAGCCGATGTGCCTCGACCTGGCCGAGGCCGACCGGCTGGTCGAGGCTGCCGAAAGCCATGACCGCCCGGTGAAGATATTCGAGAATTTCATCTTCTATCCGCCGGTGCTCAAGGCGCGCGAGCTGATCGACGCCGGTGCCATCGGCACGCCGCTGTCGATCCGCATCAAGTCGAACCCCGCCCGCAGCGCCACCGCCTGGGATGTGCCCGCCTCGGCCAACGCCTGGCGGCAGGAGCGCGACCATGCGGGCGGCGGGCCGCTGGTATTCGATGACGGCCACCACAAGTTCGCGCTTGCCTGGCACTTCATGGGCGACCCCGAGGAGGTCCATGCCTTCATCGGCGAGACCGAGGTGGCAGGCGGCATGAGGATCGACGCCCCGGCGATGATCTCGTTCCGGTTTCCGGGCAATCGCATCGGCAACCTCGAGATCGTCCATTCCCCGGAAATGGAGCTGGCGACCCGCTACTATGCCCAGGACGACCGGGTCGAGATCACCGGCAGCGCCGGGGTGATCTTCGTCAACGGCGGCCACGGGCGGCTTGGCACCACGCCGCCTGTGACGCTCTACCGCGACGGCACGATCACGCAATACGACGTGGCCTCGGGCTGGGAGCAGAGTTTCATCCTGTCCACCCGCCATTTCATCGACGCGATCCGCGACGGCCGCCCACCGGTGCTGACCGCCCGGCAGGGGCGGCAGGTGCTGCGCTTCGCGCTCGCCGCCGAGCAATCGGCCCGCGAGGGCCGGGCGATCCGGCTTTCTGCCTGAAGGAGAGCCGAGATGAGCGCCGCCTCGCCCCGCTTCGCCGACCTTCCCGACGCCGCCGCCCGTGCCCGGTTCATCGCGCAGGGCGGCGGGCTTGACCGGATGATCGCGGACGATGCGCTGTCCGGTCCGGTCACGCTGCCGCTGGCCGAGGCGCTGGTGCTGGGTCTGCTGCGGCAGGGGGTGAGCAAGTATCTTGCAATCTTCGGCCACGGCTCGACCGCCATCGCCGAGGTGCTGCGCCATTACGAGGCCGCCGGTCTGGTGCGCTGCTGGCAGTTCCGCAACGAGATCGAGATGGCCCATGCCGCCACCGCGCTGTCGTGGGTTTACGGGGAAATTCCCGCCGTGGTCACCTCGATCGGGCCGGGGGCGCTGCAGGCGATGGCGGCCTCGCTGGTGGCCAGTTCCAACGGCGTCGGCGTCTGGCATCTCTATGGCGACGAGACCACGCGCGGCGAAGGCTACAACATGCAGCAGGTGCCCAAGCCCGCGCAGGGGCTGTTCGGGCAGATTACCGCGCTGATGTGGGCCTCATACACGCTGGCAGACCCCGGTGCCCTGCGCGACGCGCTGCGCAAGGGGGCCTCGGTGGTCGCGCATCCGTGGCGGGCGGGGCCGTTCTACCTGAACCTGCCGATCAACACCCAGCCCGCGCCGGTGACTTTGCGCCTTGATGCGCTGCCCGAACGCCCGCGGCATCCGCCGCTTGCGCCTGCGGGCGACGCGGCGCTGATACAGGCGGCGCAGGCCATCGCGGGATCGGCGCGGGTGGCGATCAAGGCTGGTGGCGGTGCCCGTGGCGCGGCCGGTGCGGTGCGCCGCCTGGCCGAGGCGGCGGGCGCGGCGGTGGTGCTGTCGCCCGGCTCGCTCGGGGTGCTGCCCGAGGATCACCCGCAGAACCTGCATGTCGGCGGCTCCAAGGGATCGCTGAGCGGCAACTGGGCGATGGAGGAGGCCGACTGCCTGATCGTCATCGGCAGCCGCGCGGTCTGCCAGGCCGATTGTTCCGGCACCGGCTGGCCGAACGTGCGCCGGGTGGTGAACATCAACGCCGATCCCGCCGATGTGCAGCATTACAACGCCACCATCGCCTTGCCCGGCGATGCGGGGGCGGTGGCAGACCGGCTCGTGGCGATGCTCGAGGCCCTGCCTGCGGGGGCGATGGCCGGAGGCAAGGCCGACTGGCTGGCCAGAGCGGCAGCGAAAAAGGCTGAATGGGCGGCGCTGCGTGCCGCGCGCACCACCGGCACGACGCGATTCGATCCGGTCTGGCAGCGCCCGGTGATGACCCAGCCGCAGGCGATTGCCGCCGCCGATGCCTTCTGCCGCCGGATCGGGGCGCTGAAGTTCTTTGATGCGGGCGACGTGCAGGCCAACGGCTTCCAGGTCGTCGCCGACGATACGCCCTTCGCCACCTATACCGAGACCGGCGCTTCCTACATGGGCTTTGCAGTCTCGGCGCTGCTGTCACAGCCGCTGGCGCGCGCCGGGCGCTATGGTGTCGCCTTCACCGGCGACGGGTCGTTCATGATGAACCCGCAGGTGCTGATCGACGGGGTCGAACATGGCGCCCATGGCACCATCCTGCTGTTCGACAACCGCCGCATGGCCGCGATCTCGAGCCTGCAGGACGCGCAATACGGCACCGACTGGCGCACCAGCGATGCGGTCGCGGTCGATTATCTGGCAATGGCGCGCAGCGTGGCCGGGGTGGCCGCCTTCGACGGCGGCACCGCGCCCGACATGCTGACGGCCGCGCTGGCGCGCGCCCATGCGCATCCGGGGCTGAGCCTCGTGCATGTGCCGGTCTATTTCGGCCCCGACCCCGAGGGCGGCATGGGCGCCTGGGGAAGCTGGAACGTGGGCAACTGGTGCGCCGAGGTCGAGGACCGCTACGCACGGACACTGATCTGAGAGGGCAGGCAATGTATCGGGATTTCGGATTGCTGATCGACGGCGCCTGGAGACCGGCGGCGGACGGGGCCACGCTGACGGTGCACAGCCCCGCCACCGAGGCGGTGCTGGGCACCATTCCTGCTGCGACCGGGGCTGATCAGGACGCGGCCCTTACCGCTGCCGGGCGCGCCTTTCCGCGCTGGGCTGCCGTGCCCGCCTGGGAACGCGCCGCGCTCCTGCGCCGCACCGCCGACCTGCTGCGCGCGCGGGCTGGTGACCTTTCCCGGCTCATGGCCGCCGAGACCGGCAAGCCGCTGGCCGAGGCGCGCGGCGAGGTCATGGCCAGCGCCGATCAGTTTGAATGGCAGGGCGAGGAAGCCAAGCGCATCTACGGCCAGACCATTCCGGGCCGGAACCCCGATGAACGGCTCTCGGTCATCTGGCAGCCGGTCGGCCCCTGCCTTGCGCTGACGGCGTGGAATTTCCCGATGCTGCTGCCCGCGCGCAAGATCGCCGCCGCGCTGGCTGCCGGGTGCAGCATCGTCACCCGCCCGGCCAGCGAGGCGCCGGGGAGCTGTTTCGCCATCGGCCAGGCGCTGCTCGACGCCGGGCTGCCTGCGGGCGTACTGGCGATCCTTACCGGACCCGCCGTGCCGATGGCCGAGCGGCTGATCCGCTCGCCGGTGATCCGCAAGGTCTCGCTGACCGGATCGGTCGCGGTCGGACGCGAGGTGCTGCGCATCGCTGCCGACGACATCAAGAAGGTGACGATGGAGCTTGGCGGCCATGCGCCGGTGATCGTCCATGCCGATGCCGACCCGGTGGCGGCGGCGCGCAAGCTCGCCACCACCAAGTTCCGCAACTGCGGGCAGGTCTGCATCTCGCCCTCGCGCTTCTATGTCCACCGCAGCGTCCTCGCGCCGTTCGAGGAGACCTTCGCCGACGTGGCGCGCGGTCTCGTGGTCGGTGACGGTCTTGACCCGGCGGTGACGACGGGGCCGATGATCCGCGCCCGCGCGGTCGAGGGGGCGTTGTCGCTGATCGAGGACGCGCGCGAGAGGGGTGCCCGCCTGCTTGAGGGCGGCGGGCGGCCTGCGCATCTCAACCAGGGCCATTTCCTCGAACCCACCGTGCTTGCCGATGTGCCCGATGATGCAAGGATCATGCGCGAGGAACCCTTTGCCCCGGTCGCGCCGATTGCGGGCTGGGATGATCTCGATCAGGTGATTGCCCGCGCCAATTCGACCGAATTCGGCCTTGCCGCCTACGTGTTCACCGACAACGCCGCGCTGGCGCAGCGCACCGCCGATGCGCTTGACGCCGGGATGGTCGGCATCAACGAGACCCTGCTGGCCACCGCCGAGGCTCCGTTCGGCGGTATCCGCCAGTCCGGTTTCGGCCGCGAGGGCGGCAGTCTCGGTATCCTCGACTATCTGGTGGCGAAATACATCCGCCACCGGCTTGCGGCGGTCTGAAAGGAAGCGACGATGACATCCCCGAACCCGCCGCCCGACAGGCCGGCCCGCCGCGCGCCTCAGGGCCTGGCGGGCGGGCTGACCGATTACGGCGACCGCGAATTCGCGCTCTACCTGCGGCGCAGCTTTGCCCGTTCGATGGGCTATACCGGCGATGCGCTCGAACGGCCGATCGTCGGCATCTGCACCTCAGAATCGGGGTTCAACAACTGCCACCGCCACTTTCCCGAACTGATCGAGGCGGTGAAGCGCGGCGTCCATGCCGCCGGTGCGCTGCCGGTCGTGTTTCCGGTCATCTCGCTGGGCGAGTTGTTCCTGTCGCCGACCTCGATGGTCTATCGCAACCTGATGGCGATGGCGGTCGAGGAAATGATCCGCGCGCAGCCGATGGATGCGGTGGTGGTGCTCGGCGGTTGCGACAAGACCGTGCCCGCGATGCTGATGGGCGCGATCTCGGCGGGCAAACCGGCGGCGATGGTGGTGGCCGGGCCGATGATGACCGGCAGGCACCGGGGCGAGCGGCTTGGTGCCTGCACCGACTGCCGCCGCTTCTGGGGCAGCTTTCGCGCGGGCAGCATCGACAGTGACGAGATCGCACAGATCGAGGGCCGCCTTGCCGTCACCGCAGGCACCTGCGCGGTGATGGGCACCGCCAGCACCATGGCGCTGCTGGCCGAAACGCTGGGCATGATCCTGCCCGGCTCGGCCGCGATCCCTGCTGTTCATGCCGACCGCCTGCGCAACGCCGAGGAAACCGGCACGCTGGTCGCCCGCATGGCGCGCGAGGGCGGCCCGCTACCCGCCGAGATCGTCACCCCGGCGGCGATCCGCAACGCGATGCGGGTGCTGCTGGCGGTGTCGGGGTCCACGAACGCGGTGATCCATCTGGCCGCCATCGCCGGGCGGATCGGCATGACGCTCGACCTCGATGCGTTCAACCGCATGTCCGACGAGACCCCGGTGCTGGTGGATCTGAAACCCGTGGGTCAGGGCTACATGGAGGATTTCCACCATGCGGGCGGTCTCGGGGGGGTGTTGCGCGAAATTGCGCCGCTGCTCGAGACCGGCACAAGCGCGGTCAGTGGCGAGACGCTTGCCGAACGGCTGGCGCGCCCGCTGGCCGATCCGGTCGATCATGCGGTGATCCGTCGCGCCGCCGATCCGGTCGCCCGCGAGGGCGGGCTGATCGCGCTTTCCGGCACGCTGGCCCCCGGCGGCGCGATCCTGAAACGCGCCGCCGCCACCCCGGCGTTGCTGGAGCACGAGGGCCGCGCGGTGGTGTTCACCTCGCTCGAGGATCTTGCTGCCCGCATCGACGCCCCCGATCTCGACGTGACGGCTGCCGATGTGCTGGTGTTGCAGAACGCCGGGCCGAAAAGCCCGTCGGGGATGCCCGAGGCCGGTTATCTGCCGATCCCGCGCAAGCTGGCGCAGGCCGGGGTGAAGGACATGGTGCGCATCTCGGACGCGCGCATGTCGGGCACCGCCTCCGGCACCATCGTCCTGCACGTCACCCCCGAGGCCAGCATCGGCGGCCCGCTGTCACTGGTGCGCGACGGCGACCGCATCCGTCTCTCGGCGCGCAAGAAGCGCATCGATCTGCTGGTGGCCCCCGAGGTGCTTGCCGCCCGCGCCGCCGAACCACGCCCGGTCCAGCCGGTCGCCGAACGCGGCTACGCGCGGCTTTACAACGAGCGGGTGCTGCCTGCGAGCGCGGGCTGCGATTTCGACTTCCTGCAAGCCGGGGAACAGGCAAGCTGAGTGGTCCGGTGCGGGTGCTGCCCGGCTGGTCTGTGGCGATTCGCACCATCCGCCGGGCGGGCGTTGCGCAGGAACCACATGCCCGGAGTCGGGATTCGCGGCGCCCCCCGGCAGGGCCATCGGGCGAACGGCCCTGCGCGGGCTGGCACGGCATCGCCGCCCGCACACCCCGTCATTGCGAGGCGAAGCCGAAGCAACCCCGACCGCTCACACACAACATCGGGGTGCTTCGTCGGCTCCGCCTCGCGGGTGACGCCACATGCCATTCCCCCGACCACCCCGCGACCCCCGCACAGCCCGTTGCCGTGCCCGGTCGCAGCGGTTACTCTTTCCCGGTCGCAGGATCGCGCCCGGATTGGAGACAGCATGTCGGCACGCGCATACGCAGCCCTGTTCGCCATCGTCCTCGCGGTGCCGCTTGCGGCGCAGACGGTCGAGACCAAGCAATACGAGGATGGCGGCATCTACGAGGGCACCTTCCTCAACGGCCGCCAGCACGGGCAGGGCACCTACCGGCTGCCCAACGGCTACGAATACACCGGCGAATGGTTCGAGGGCGAGATTCGCGGCGAGGGCCGCGCGCGGTTCCCGAACGGCTCGGTCTACGAGGGCACCTTCGCCCACGGCAAGCCCGAGGGCGAGGGCAGGATCACCTTCGCCGACGGCGGCACCTACGAGGGCACCTGGGTCGACGGCAGGATCGAGGGCGAGGGTGTGGCCGTCTATGCCAACGGCACCCGCTATGAAGGCGAATTCCGCAACGCCATGCACCACGGCCACGGCACGATGACCTCGCCGGGTGGCTACATCTACGAAGGCGACTGGGTGAACGGCGTCAAGGAAGGTGAAGGCAGGATCACCTATCCCGACGGCTCGGTCTACGAAGGCGGCATGAAGGCCGGCGAGCGCGACGGTCAGGGCACGCTGACCATGGCCGACGGGCTGACCTACACCGGCGGCTGGGTGAACGGCCAGATCGAGGGCGAGGGCACGCTGACGCAGGCGAACGGCGACATCTACGAAGGCACTCTTGTCGGCGGCAAGCGCGAGGGACAGGGCATCGTCACCTATGCCAACGGCGACCGTTACGAAGGCAGCTTCCATGACGACCTGCGCGACGGCGAGGGCAGCTTCACCGGCGCCGACGGCTATCGCTACACCGGCACCTGGGTCGAGGGTCGCATCGAGGGCGAGGGCGAGGTCACCTATGCCGACGGCTCGGTCTATGTCGGCTCGCTTGCGAACGGGCTTGCCGACGGCAAGGGCAGGATCACCTACGCCGACGGCTCGACCTATGAGGGCGACTGGGTCGCAGGCGCCATCGAGGGCACCGGCGTCGCGGTCTATGCCAACGGGCTGCGCTACGAGGGCCAGTTCCGCGCCAACCGCAACGACGGCGAGGGCACGATGACCTATGCCGACGGCTACACCTACACCGGAAGCTGGTCGGACGGGCAGCGCAACGGCTTCGGCACCGCCACCTATGCCGACGGCACCGTCTATCAGGGCGAATTCGTCGCGGGCCAGCGCCACGGCCAGGGCAGGATCACCATGCCGGACGGATTTTCCTACGAGGGCCAGTGGCAGGACGGTGAAATCTCGGGCCAGGGCGTCGCCACCTATGCCAACGGCGACACCTACGAAGGCACCTTCCAGAACGGCCGCCGCCAGGGCAGCGGCGTGATGCGCTATGCCTCAGGCCAGGTGGCCGAGGGCGAATGGACCGACGGCGCGCTGACCGTGCTGGAGGACGCACCGGCAGCGCAGGACGAGGGGGATGCCGGGGCGGAGTGACCCGGCGCGCTCCCCCGGTCGTCGTTGCGAACCGCAGGCGAAGCAACCCCGACGGTATCGAGCGAATGATCGAGGTTGCTTCGGCTTTGCCTCGCAATGACGGGGAATGTCGTCATTGCGAGGAGCCGCAGGCGACGAAGCAACCCCGATGGGTTGTGTAAGCGGTCGGGACCGCTTCGGCCCACGCCTCGCGGGTGACAGCCCGCCTCAGCCCTCTGCCGGATAGGTCACCCGCCCGGCGCCGTCGCGCGTTGCGCCCGGTGTGGGCTGCGCCGCGTCGGCGTGGCCCGGTGCCATGAGATGCGTGACCCGGTGGCCGGACAGCAGCAGGTGGTCGGTGATGATGCGGCGGTGGCAGCGCCACCAGACGGCCTCCGAGCACATGACGGCCACCGGCTGCGCATCCGCCCATGCGAGCAGACCGGCAAGAGCGGCGGCGAATTCCTCGCCCAGCGCATAGTCGGCGTAGTTGTGGAACGCGGGTTCGTGCCAGAAAGCGTTCACCTCGGGGGCGATGCCCGCCTGCCGGTTGCGGCGGCCGCCCAGCGCCGGGAAATGGCGGTAGCGGATGCCCGCCTGCGCCAGCACCTCGGGGAAGCTGTCGATGTTGAAGGCCGGATTGCTGCGCGAGCGCGGAAACCGTCGCACATCGGCCAGCGCGCCGACGCCCGCCTCGCGCAGCATGGCGACAACCTCGTCCGCGCTGTGGGTCGAATGGCCGATGGTGAAGAACGGCGCGCTCACCGCAGTTTCGTCAGCGCGCTCTCGCGGTGGGCGGCGACATGCGTGGTCCTGTCCGAGCGGATTTCATATTGCGGCGCATCCGGGCTGGCGCGGTGGCGATAGCCCTTCCAGTCGAAATCCGCCTCGTGAATGGCGATAACGTGCCCCGAGACATGGCCCGCCTCGGAATTCCACGTCACATGATCGCCGATGGCAAAACGCGCCATGTCCGCCCCCTTCGCTGCCTGTCCTTCATGTGGGGGTGCCGGGTGCCGATGTCACCCCGTCTTGCCCCCGCATCCGCGCGCGCCTAGCCTGAAGCGCGAAACCCGGAGGCCCAGATGACCCGCACCCTGCTCTGCTTTGGCGATTCGAACACCTATGGTTCGGTGCCCCTCGTCACCCAGAACGACCCGCACCGCCGCTACGGGCCTGACACCCGCTGGACGCGCATCTGCGCCGGCGATCTCGGCCCCGGCTGGGAGGTGGTCGAGCAGGGCCTGCCCGGCCGCACCGCACAACTCGACGACACCTTCATGGGCGCCCACATGAATGGGGTCGCGGGGCTGCGCATCGCGCTGGAAAGCTGCGGGCCGATCGACGCCATGACCATCATGCTCGGCACCAACGACACCAAGGCCAGCTTCGCCGTGCCGCCGGTGCAGATCGCGGGCGGGATCGCGGCGCTGCTGAACATCGCGCTGTCGCAGGCGATGCAGGACCGCCACGGCGGCTTTCGCGTGCTGCTGATCGCCCCCGCGCCGGTGCGCGAGACCGGCTGCCTGACCGGCGTGTTCTGGGGCGGGCGCGAACGCTCGCTGGCGCTGGCGGGCCTGTATCGCGACCTGGCGCAGGTCTACGGCACCGGCTTTCTGGACGCGGGCGCGCATATTGAGGTGAGCGCCACCGACGGCGTCCATTTCGAGCCTGAGATGCACCGCAAATTCGGCAGCGTGGTCGCGCAGGCGGTGCGGGGGCTGGTGGGGTAACGTCATCGCCGGAAGCACGCTGCAAACCGGGGGCGGATCGCGCCGCCAAGCAAGGCTTTCCTCATGGGGTTGACTTATAAGTCAATGCGCACCATGTTGGCGGACAGGGTTCGGAGCGGCGATCTTGCACTGTGGGAGCCGCAGTTTCCGGGCGACTCGCACAAGCGGACGTTATTCATAACCGCCGAGGTGAACGACGGGTTTGATGAAGAGACCTGGCACGACGCATCGCTGGCGTATCGCTACGGGCAGCTTGCCGGTGACTTTGACCGATACGTAACAGGAGACACGATCCCGGTAGGATTCGATCCATACGACAAGAGCGACAATGCGTTCATGGCAAGGATTGATCCTGCGGAATACGGCATCTGGGATATCCGAAGTATGGCGCCCCGCCCCGCAATCAGGGTCTTCGGAGCATTTGCAGAAATTGACGTTTTCGTCGCGCTGACAACCAGATTGCGACGAGACCTGGGTAGCAGGGCGTCGCGTGAATGGGCATCGGCAAGGGAAGACGCAATAGCCCGATGGAACAACCTGTTTCCAGGTTACCCGAGGCTGTCGGGGGAGAGGATAGATGACTTCATCTCTGAAAAGACGCTCGCTGTCTGAGCCTGATCGAGGCGCGCGCGTCCATCTTTATGATCTGGCTGCGATACGTGCCCGCAACAAGAACAAGGCGCACAGCTTTCTGCTTGATACGTTCAAGGAAAGCGGCCTGAGCAAGGCAGAAATCGCCGGCATGCTTGGCAAGAAACCGGAACAGATCACGCGCTGGCTGGCCGGACCCGGCAACCTGACGCTCGACACCCTCAGCGACCTGATCTTCGTGATGAGCGGGCAGACATTCACGCTGCAGGCGAGGGATGAGCTTGCCCGTGGCAAATCGAATCAACGGCACCCGGATTGGCTGCAAATGATCGAGGCCCCCGAATATGAGCAAATTCCGCCGCAAGCAGGTTCCGGCAAGGCCGGGGTCAGCAGCAATCAATACGTCATAAGCGCGTCGTCGCAGGATGGAGGAACCCTGTGGGAACTCTAGAGCATGCTTCAAGGAAGGAAACCCGCAGGTCAGGCGATTTTCGATATGTCCCCTGCGATGCCATAAACCTTGCGGTAAGCGACAATGGCATAAAGCTCATATTCGGCGTTGAAGAGCTCGACCGCAGCACGCTGGAGCTGGTCGGAGTGCACATGACGCACAAGACGGCGATGCTCCTGAAAGCCGCGCTGACCCAGGGCCTCGACCATTATCAGGAAACGACGGGTGTAACGCTTGAAGAGCCTGACCTGTCGCCGGACCGGGGCGTGCCGCAATAGCAGCCAGTCCGGCAGGGCAGATGCGGGGGACGCGCAGGGCAGCGCGGGTCGGGCGAAGCAGCCCGGCCCTACAAATCAAACGTCGCAAACACCGGCGCGTGGTCTGACGGCTTTTCCCAGCCGCGCGCCGCGCGCAGGATGCGGCTCGAATGGGCGGCCTGCGCAATGTCGCGGCTGGCCCAGACGTGGTCCAGCCTGCGGCCCTTGTCGGCCCCGTCCCAGTCGGGCGAGCGGTAGGACCACCACGAAAACAGCGGCCCTTCGGGAATGTCGGCGCGGGTGACATCGACCCAGCCGCCCTCATCGCGGGCCTCGTTCAGCCCGTCGGTTTCCACCGGGGTGTGGCTGACGATCTTCAGCAGCGCCTTGTGGTTCCAGACATCATCCTCGCGCGGGGCGATGTTCAGGTCGCCGACCAGGATCGCGCGCCTTGGCGCGTCGGCGCGGAAATGGTCGCGCAGATGGGCGACGAAATCGAGCTTCTGGGCGAATTTCGGGTTGGCCTCGGGGTCGGGCAGGTCGCCGCCCGCAGGCAGGTAGACGTTGTGGATCGTGACGCCGTTCTCCAGTGTCGCGGCGACATGGCGGGCGTGGCCGGTGCCCGCAAAGTCGATCCCGCCCGCATCGCTGACCGGCAGGCGCGAGAAGATGGCGACGCCGTTGTAGCCCTTCTGCCCGCGCGCGACGAACCAGCGGTAGCCCAGTGCCTCGGCAGCCTCGCGCGGCATGAGCTCGACCGGGCTCTTGCATTCCTGCAGGCAGAGGATGTCGGGCGCTTCCTGCCGCAGCAGGTCAAGCACCAGCCCTTCGCGCAGCCGCAGCGAGTTGATGTTCCAGGTGGCGATGGTGAAGGGCATATGCGGCTCCGGTCAGTGCCCGCCCATCGAAGCGGATCGGGCGCCGGGCCGCAAGGGTGGCTGGCGCGGGTCGCGGTTTCATTGACCCGGCGGGCTGCTCTGACCCTGTGTTTCTGCGCATTGTCGCGGGCGTTCAATGTTACCATTCGACTGCGAAATGCTCTATTCCAGAACGAACCGTCCCTCGGCGCAGATGTCGGCGCGGCGCTCGATGGTCGAGCCGTCCTCCATCACGAACTGGAAGTCGTAGGCGCACAGGCGCTGCCCGTCGGCGACGGTGATCGCGCCGCTTTCGCCCGGCCCGATCGCGCGGCTGCCGAGGATGTCGTCGCTCCAGCCGGGGGCGCTGACCGGCGAGGCGTAAAGCTCCATCAGCGTCAGCGGCGAATCGTTCACGACCTCCCAGGTCGCATCCTGGGCAAGGGCGGGCGCGGCGGCCAGACCGGCACAGAGCACGGCGGCCAGACGGGGCAAGGTCTTCGACACGGGGTTCGACACGGGGCGTGTCCTTTCGGCAGCGGGTGCGGGCAGCAGGGATCGCCCGCGTCGGTATCGCAGATAGGCGGGTGGTGGCTGCTATCCAATATCGGCAGAGGTTGCACGAGACGCAATCCGATGGCGGGCCTGGCCGGGATGCCGAAATCCCCGCCCGCCTCCGTCACCCGCGAGGCGGCGCCGCCGCCGTGGCAATCCATGCGTCAGGGCCTGTGGATTGCTTCGCCTGCGGCTCGCAATGACGGGGGGAGCGGCCTCGCCACCCGCAAATCCCGTCATTGCGAACGAAGTGAAGCAACCTCGACCGCTCACACACAACCTCGGGGTTGCTTCGTCGCCTACGGCTCCTCGCAATGACGGGGGAGCGATGTCGGCAAAAAGGCCCGGAGGCCATGCCTCCGGGCCAGTCCGACAGGGAGAGGCGGCATGACCCGGCCGCCGCGGGGTTCGTCAGGCGACCAGCTTGTAGCCGCCGGATTCGGTCACCAGCAGGCGGACGTTGGCCGGATCGGGTTCGATCTTCTGGCGCAGCCGGTAGATGTGGGTTTCCAGTGTGTGGGTCGTGACCCCGGCGTTGTAGCCCCAGACCTCGTGCAGCAGTATGTCGCGCGGCACCACCGTATCGCCCGCCCGGTAGAGGAACCGCAGGATGTTGGTTTCCTTCTCGGTGAGGCGGATCTTGCGGTTGTCCTCGGTCACCAGCATCTTCTGCGCGGGCTTGAACGTGTAGTGGCCAAGCTGGAAGATCGCGTCCTCGGAGGCCTCGTGGCTGCGCAAGAGCGCGCGGATACGGGCCAGCAGCACCGGAAAGCGGAACGGCTTGGTGACGTAGTCGTCGGCGCCCGCATCCAGCCCGAGGATTTCATCGGCGTCGCTGTCCTGCCCGGTCAGCATGAGGATCGGGCATTTCACGCCCTGCTTGCGCAGCACCTTGCACAGCTCGCGCCCGTCGGTGTCGGGCAGGCCCACGTCGAGGATCACGAGATCGTAGTGCTGGGCCTTCGCCTTCACCAGCGCATCGGCGCCGGTCGCGGCCTCGAACACGTCGAATTCCTCGGACATCAGCAGTTGCTCGCCAAGCGCATCGCGCAGGTCGTCGTCGTCGTCGACGAGCAGGATTTTCCGTAGCTGGGCCATGGGGAACCTCCTTTGAAGGGCATTTCCGCTGCAACGTGGCACGCACCACCGTCCGGGCAAGGGGCGGGCCGGGATGTGTCAGAACCCTCACGCACAGGTGATTCGGACGCGGGGTTTGTTACAGGATGTGACGGGCGGCGCGGGGGCGGGGCGGGCGGTCGAAGGGAGACATCTGCGGGTCGCTCGCGGCATGATAGGCAAATGCGATTGGGCTGGAGTGAACGCAGGGCAATCGCATATGCCGAACAATCAGCGGGCGGCCCCCTGATTTCCCCCTTCGGGCGTGCGCAGCACGACCGGCGCCCGCCCCGCCCCCCCAAGGGCGTTTCTGTGGCGGGCGCATCCGCGCCCACCCCCGGTGCGGGCGCCGGTCATGCTGCCCCACCGTTGCAACATGCGGGTTGCTGCGCAGGTCAAATGCGATTGCCCTGGAGTGAACGGGCGCCGGGCTTGTGCGGGCATGCAAGCTAGCGTATGTTGCAAGCATGAACAGCAGGCAGCGCAAGACACTGGCCGCCGTCTTCGCCGAGCCGGTTTCCGGCACCATCGAATGGGCGGCGGTGGAAAGCCTGCTTGTCGCGGTCGGGTGCCGGATCATCGAAGGCAACGGCTCGCGGGTCCGGTTCGAGAAGGACGGCGAGATCGAGAGCTTTCACCGCCCCCACCCCGCCAGGGAAGCAAAACGGTATCAGATTCGCGCCGCCCGCGATTTCCTGACCCGTCTCGGAGTTGCACCATGAAGAACGTCATGAACTACAGGGGCTATTCGGCCCGGATCGAATACGACGACGAGGACGGCATCCTGTTCGGCCAGATTGCAGGCATCCGCGATGGCGTCGGCTTTCACGCCGACAGCGTGGCCCGGCTGCGCGCGGCTTTCCGCGAGGCGGTGGACGACTATCTCGAAACCTGCGCCCGGCTTGGCCGCGCGCCGCAGAAACCCTACTCGGGCAAGGTGATGTTCCGGGTGTCACCCGAGGTCCACCGCAAGGCCGCCATTGCCGCCGAACTCGAGGGCAAGAGCCTGAATCAATGGGCCGAAGAGGTGCTGAAGCAGGCGTCCCGCTGATCCTGCACGATGTGAGGGCGGCAAGCGGGTCGAAACCCTGCGAAACCATGGTGCCCAGGAGAGGACTCGAACCTCCACAGCCGTTAGGCCACTGGTACCTGAAACCAGCGCGTCTACCAATTCCGCCACCTGGGCAGGTGGTGGGCGTCGTCTATGCGCAGGCGCGGGCGGTGTCAACGCGGATTCGGGGGCATCGTGCGGGCTTCAGGACAGGGTGATCGTGCGCGCCGCAAATCCCGTCATTGCGAGGAGCCGCAGGCGACGAAGCAACCCCGACAGCATCGAGCGAATGATCGGGGTTGCTCCGGCTTGCGCCTCGCAATGACGGGAATCGCAGGCGGCAGCGCCGACGAAGCAACCCGATGTTGTCGGGCAAGCGGTCGAGGTTGCTTCGGCTTCGCCTCGCGGGTGACGGAAAGGGCGGTTCGCCCCGGTTGGCAGGGGCTTCGGGAATGTGCCTTGTCTGCCCGGATGGGGGCGGGTAAATCCCCTGTGACGGAAGCGGCTCGAAAGGTCCGGCCATGGCGCAGCTTGTCACCATTTTCGGCGGTTCCGGCTTTGTGGGCCGCCATGTCGCGCGGCGCATGGCGCTGGCGGGCTGGCGGGTGCGCGTGGTGACGCGCGATCCGAACCTCGCGGGATTCGTGCGCCCCTACGGCGTGGTGGGCCAGGTCGCGCCGGTGTTCGGCAATATCCGCGACGACGACAGCGTCGCCGCCGCCATCGCGGGGTCCGATGCGGTGGTGAACTGCGTGGGCACCTTCGATGCCTCGGGCCGCAACGGCTTTGACGCGGTGCAGCATGAAGGCGCCGGACGGGTCGCGCGGCTGGCTGCCGCCGCCGGGGTTGCGCGGCTGGTGCATGTCTCGGCCATCGGCGCCGATACCGGGGGCGCCAGCGCCTATGCCCGCTCCAAGGCTGCGGGCGAGGACGCGGTCAGCGCGCATTTCCCCGGCGCGGTGATCCTGCGGCCTTCGGTGATCTTCGGCACCGACGATTCCTTCTTCAACCGCTTCGCCGGGATGCCCGGCCCGGTGCTGCCCATCGTCGGCGGCGCATCGCGGTTTCAGCCGGTCTGGGTCGATGACGTGGCGCAGGCGGCGCAGGTGGCGCTGACCGGCGATGTCACGCCCGGCGTCTATGAACTGGGCGGGCCGGATGTCGCCACGCTGCGCGAGCTGATGGAGGACATGCTGCTCGAAATCCGCCGCCGCCGCGTCATCATCAACCTGCCGTTCTGGCTGGCAAGGCCGGTGGCGGGCGTCATCACCTTCGCCCATGTCATGAGCATCGGCATCATCCCCCGCCTGCTGACCATCGACCAGGTCGCGCAGTTGCGCAGCGACAATGTCGTGTCCGAGGGTGCGCGCGGCTTTGCCGATCTCGGCATCGAGCCGGCGGCGATGGCGGCGATCGTGCCGGAGTACCTGTGGCGCTTCCGGCCCTCGGGGCAGTATCTCGCCATCAAGGAATCGGCGCGCGACCTGCGCAACTGACCCGACGGGAGTGCCGCATGACCGGCGCCGACACGTTCATCGCCGGGCTGCTCGGCGTGCTTGAAGGGCTGACCGAGTTCATCCCGGTGTCCTCGACCGGGCATCTGCTGCTTGCTGGGCATTTCCTCGGCTTTGAAAGCACGGGCCGCACCTTCGAGGTGGTGATCCAGCTCGGTGCCATCCTCGCGCTGCTGGCGGTCTATGCGGCGCGGCTGGTCGATCTGTTCGCGCGCGCGCCGCGTGATCCCGGCGCGCGGCGGTTCATCGCGGGCGTGATCGTCGCCTTCCTGCCTGCCGTGGTGGTCGGCGTGCTGGCGCATGGCTTCATCAAGCGGGTGCTGTTTGAAACCCCGATGCTCATCGCGGTGATGCTGGTGCTGGGCGGCGTGGTGCTGCTGGTCGTCGACCGGATGACGCTGACCCCGCGCTACGCCCGCGCCGAGGACATGCCGCTGCGCACCGCCTTCGGCATCGGCCTGTGCCAGTGCCTGGCCATGGTGCCGGGCGTGTCGCGTTCGGGGGCCACCATCGTCGGCGGGCTGCTGCTGGGCGCGGACAAGCGCACGGCGGCGGAATTTTCCTTCTTCCTGTCGATGCCGACCATGGCGGGCGCCGTGGCGTTCGATCTGTGGAAAAGCCGCGACCTGCTCGATTTCTCGTCGCTCTGGCTCATTGCGGTCGGCTTTGTCGCGGCCTTCGTCGCCGCCGTGCTGGTGGTGCGGTGGCTGCTCGATTTCGTCTCGCGGCGCGGCTATGCGCTGTTCGGCTGGTGGCGGATCGTGGTCGGGCTGGCGGCGATCATCGCGCTGGCGCTGTAGGGCGCGCCCCGCCTTTCGCCCCCGCGCCGATCCGGCTAGAGACGGGTCGACGCAGGCGGGCCGACGCACGGGGGCACGACATGACCGAGACCTTCCACATCACCCTTGCCCAGCGCAACGCGACGCTTGGCGATCTTGCGGGCAATCTGGAAATCGCGCGGGCGGCCTGGGCCGAAGGTTTCGCCGAGGGCGCCGACCTTGTCGTGCTGCCGCGCCTGTTCGCCACCGGCTGGCCCGCGCATGACCTGATCCGGCACGGGGGCTTTCAGGCCGATGCGGTTGCCGCGCTGGAATCGCTGGCGCGCGACCTGCCCGAAGGCCCGGCGCTGGCCATCGGCGGCCCCTGGGTCGAGGGCGGCAGGCTGCATGATGCGCTGTGGATCATGCAGGCGGGCAAGGTCGTCCACCGCCAGTTGCGCCATGCGGCCACCGGCGACGCCTTCGCTGCCGGGCCGCCGCAGGGGCCGGTGGCCATCGGCGACGTGCGGGTGGGCTTTCTTGTCGGCGCCGATGCCGACACGCCCGACATGGCCGAGTCGCTTGAGGAATCGGGTGCCGAACTGCTGGTCGCGGTCGCCGCCGACCCCTACCGGCGCGGTGGCGGCGACGGGCGCATGAACCGCATGGTTGCCCGCGTGATCGAGAACCGGCTGCCGCTGGTCTGGCTGAACCTTGTCGGCGGGCAGGACGAGGAGGTCTTCGACGGCGGTTCCTTCGTGCTGAACCCCGGCGCCGCGATGGCGACCATGCTGCCGCTGTTCGACGTGGCGACTGCCCATGTCGTGTTCACGCGCGAGGGTGACGGCACGCTGCGCGCCGCCGCCGGGGCGCTGGCCGCGCAGGGCGATGCGCTGGAGCAGGATTACCGCGCCATGGTCACCGGGCTTGGCGACTATCTGCGCAAGTCGGGGATCGAGCGCGTGCTGCTGGGCCTTTCGGGCGGGTTCGATTCGGCGCTGGTGGCGCTGATCGCCGCCGATGCGCTGGGGCCGGACCGGGTGCGCGGCGTGCTGCTGCCCTCGGAATATACCTCGGCGGCCTCGCGCGAGGATGCCGCCGCGCTGGCCGGGGCGCTGGGCATCGCGCTGGATACGTTGCCCATCGACGGGCCGCGTGCGGCGGTCGAGCAGGCGCTTGCGCCGCTGTTCGCCGGGCTGGCCGCCGACGTCACCGAGGAAAACATCCAGGCCCGCCTGCGCGGCCTGCTGCTCATGGCGCTGTCGAACAAGACCGGGGCGATGCTGCTGACCACCGGCAACAAGTCCGAGGTCGCGGTCGGCTATGCCACGATCTACGGCGACATGGCGGGCGGCTTCAATCCGTTGAAGGACCTGTATAAATCACGCGCCTTCGAGATTGCCCGCTGGCGCAATGCCCATCACCGCCCGTGGATGAAGGCGCCCTCGGGCGAGGTGATGGCGCCGCGCATCATCGACAAGCCGCCCTCGGCGGAACTGCGCCCCGGCCAGAAGGACGAGGATTCGCTGCCGCCCTATGCGGTGCTCGACGCGATTCTCGAACGCCTGATCGAGGGCGGGCAGCCGGTGGCAGACTGCATCGCCGCCGGGTTCGATGCCGACACCGTGCAGCGCGTCGCGCGGCTGGTCGATGCCGCCGAATGGAAGCGCCGCCAGGGCGCGCCGGGCGTGCGGCTGACCGATGCCGCCTTCGGCACCGGGCGTCTGTGGCCGATGGTGAACCGCTGGCGCGACGACGGGCGCTGAATCTGCTCAGATCGCCCGCGCCGTGCATTGCGGCAGCAGCGCTTCGGCGTCCTCGCGGCGGCAGAGTTTCGTGCCTGCCGTCATCACCGCCGCGCTGGCCGCCGCGACGCCGCGTGACAGCGCCTGCGTCAGGTCTTCTTCCAGCGCGAGACCATAGGTGAAGGCGCCGACAAAGCTGTCCCCGGCGCCGACCAGCGAATGGACCGGCACTTCGGGGGCGGCGGCGTGCATCCGGCGGTCGCGGGTCGCCAGGACCGAGCCTTCCTCGCCGCGCGCGACGATGACGATGCGGGCCGCGCCCTTCTCGACCAGATGCGCGGCGAATTCGGCGCTCTCGCCCAGATGCGCGAGCGGCCGCCCGGCCAGGTCGTCGGCTTCCTCGCCGTTCATGCGCAGGACATGGGCGGCGCTGTCGGTGGCGCCCGCCATGATGTGCAGCGCCGCGCCCGAGGTATCGACGACGACATCGACGCCGCGCGCGTTCAGGCCGCGCGACAGGTCGAGCAGGATGGAATCGGGCACGCCCGGCGGGATGGACCCCGACAGCACCGCGACGCCGCCGGGCTGTGCGGCGGCGGTGATCGAGGCCGAGGCCGAGGTGATGTCGAGCGCGTTCCATTCCGGCCCCGGCAGCATGAAGCGGAACTGTTCCCCGGTGCCGGTGTCGATGACCGACAGCGATGACCGCGTCTCGCCGCGCGCGGGATGGATGATGACGTTCAGCCCGGCCTCGGTCATCAGCTTGGCCATGTGTTCGCCGTTGTGGCCGCCGAGGACGACGAAGGTGCGCGACTGGCCGCCGAGGATGCGGATCGCCCGGCTGACATTGATGCCGCCGCCGCCGGGATCGAGATGGGCGGGCGCGCAGCGCAGCTTCACGTTCGGCACGATGGCGCCGACATGCGTTGCCAGATCGAGCGCGGGGTTCAGCGTGACGGTCAGGATATCGCGCATGGGGGTCCTCCTTGGCGGAATCGGCCCGGTTCCGGGGATCGCCCGGACCCTTGCCCCGCCCGGCGCACAGATGCAATGGCCGAATGTTGGCGCTAACAGCGGTGTGGGGTGGGGGCGTCATTGCGAGAACCTTCGTCATTGCGAGGAAGCGAAGCTGACGAAGCAACCTCGATGTTGTTGCGCAAGCGGTCGGGGTTGCTTCGCTGCGCTCGCAATGACGAGACCCCCCCGTCATTGCGAGAACCCCCGCCACTGCGCGAACCCCCGTCATTGCGAGGAAGCGCAGCCGACGAAGCAACCCCGATGTTGTGTGTGAGCCGTCGGGGTTGCTTCGCTGCGC
>JACFNP010000039.1 GCA_019454835.1 Rubellimicrobium sp. | reverse complement strand
AGGGCGAGAAGATCGACATCATCCCCTGGAACGAGGACATCCCGACCTTCCTCGTCAACGCGCTGCAACCGGCCGAGGTGTCCAAGGTCGTCATCGACGACGAGGCATCGCGCATCGAGGTCGTCGTCCCCGAGGAACAGCTTTCGCTTGCCATCGGGCGGCGCGGGCAGAACGTGCGTCTGGCCAGCCAGCTTACCGGCCTCGATATCGACATCATGACCGAGGAACAGGAAAGCCAGCGCCGTCAGGCCGAATTTGAAGAACGCACCCGGCTCTTCATGGAGGCGCTCGATCTCGACGAATTCTTCGCGCAGCTTCTGGTCGCCGAGGGCTTCACGAACCTCGAGGAAGTCGCCTATGTCGAACTCGACGAGCTGACCGCCATCGAGGGTGTCGACGACGCGACCGCCGAGGAGTTGCAGGCCCGCGCCCGCGACCATATCGAGGCGGCGAACCAGGCCGCGCTTGAACGTGCCCGTGCGCTGGGCGCCGAGGACAGCCTCATCTCGTTCCCCGGCCTGTCGCCGCAGATGGTCGAGGCGCTGGCGGCGGACGACGTGAAGACGCTCGAGGATTTTGCCACGCTGGCCGATTGGGAAATCGCCGGTGGCTGGACCACCGAGGGCGGCGAGCGGGTGAAGGACGACGGCATCCTCGAACCGTTCGAGGTCTCGCTCGACGAGGCGCAGAACATGGTGATGACCGCGCGCGTCATGCTCGGCTGGGTCGACCCGGACGAGATCGCCGCCGAGGCGGACGACGCGGAAGCCACGGACGAGGCGGGGGAGTGATCCCCCGCGCACTGAACGGAAAGGCGGCGGATGACGCGCGGCGGAAAGCGGACAGGACAGGACGAGCCGGAACGGCGCTGCATCGTCTCGGGCGATGTGCAGCCGAAGGCCGGCCTGATCCGCTTTGTCATCGGTCCCGATGACCGGGTCGTGCCCGACATCCTCGGGCGCCTGCCCGGTCGCGGCATCTGGGTCACGGCCGACCGCAAGCTGATCGAACGCGCGGCGCGCGGCGCGTTTTCCCGCGCGGCACGGCGGCAGGTGACGGTGCCCGAAGGGCTGGCCGACGAGGTCGAGCACCAGCTTGCCCGGCGGGTCACCGACCTGATCGCGCTGGCGCGCAAGGCGGGGCTTGCCGTCTGCGGCTTCGAGAAGGTGAAAGAGCGCCTTGCCCAGGAACGGGTGCGGGTGCTGCTGCAGGCGTCCGATGGCTCGACCAGGGGCAAGTCCAAGCTCTGGACCCCCACCGGGGCGCGCTATTTCGACTGCCTGACCGCAGATGAACTCGGTCTGGCCTTCGGGCGGCAAAGTGTCATACACGGCGCGCTCGCCGCTGGCACATTGAGCGACCGTGTAGTAGAGGAGGCCGCAAAACTGCGCGGCCTGCGCAGCATGGACGGCGGTCAGGGGACCGCCGGAGAGGATACAGAGACCTGATGACCGACACCGACGGCAAGAAACCGCTTGGCATTCGCCCCTCGGGCGCCCGGCCCGGCGCTGTCAAGCAAAGCTTCAGCCACGGCCGCACCAAAAGTGTCGCGGTAGAGGTCAAGAAGAAGCGTGTGATCACGCCACGTCCGGGCGCCAAGCCTGCGGCGCAGGGCGTCGGTCCGGTTGCGGGCGACCCGTCGCGCCGCCCCGCCGGCATCTCCGAGGCCGAACTCGAACGGCGGATGCGCGCCCTCGCGCTGGCCAGGGCCCGCGAAGCCGAGGATGCCGCCCGCCGCGAGGCCGAGGAAAAGGCCCGCGAGGAAGACCGCGAGCGTCGCCGCGCCGAGATCGAGGCCAAGGAGCGCGAGGAACGCGAGCACCAGGAACTCTTGCGCCGCAAGGCCGAGGAAGAGGAACGCGCCAAGGCCGAGGCCGCAGCCGCTGCCCGCCGCGAGGCGACGCTGGCGGACCTTGCCACCGCGCCGCCGCCCGCCGTCGAGGACCGCGCGGGCCGGGGCGCAGGCGCCCCGCCGCGCCGCACCGGCGACCGCGACCGCGACAGCGCGCGCGGCGACAAGCCCGCCCGTCCCGCCCGTGGCGGCGAAAGCGGGCGCCGTTCCGGCAAGCTGACGCTCACCGGCGCGCTTGACGGCGAAGGCGGGCGGCAGCGGTCGATGGCCGCGATCCGGCGCAAGCAGGAACGCGCCCGGCAAAAGGCGACCGGCGGCCGCGTGGAACGCGAAAAGGTGATCCGCGACGTGCAGCTTCCCGAGGCGATCACGGTCAGCGAGCTTGCCAACCGGATGGCCGAACGGGTGGCCGATGTCATCAAGCTCTTGATGCGCAACGGCATCATGGCGACGCAGAACCAGTCCATCGACGCCGATACCGCCGAACTGGTGATCGAGGAATTCGGTCACCGCGCCGTGCGTGTTTCGGCTGCCGATGTCGAGGACGTGATCCAGACAGCGGCGGATGCCCCCGAAGACCTGCAGTCGCGCCCGCCGATCATCACCATCATGGGCCACGTCGACCACGGCAAGACCAGCCTGCTCGACGCGATTCGTCATGCCAGCGTCGCCTCGGGCGAGGCGGGCGGCATCACCCAGCATATCGGCGCCTACCAGGTAAAGACCGAATCGGGTGCGCTGCTGACCTTCCTCGACACGCCGGGTCACGCCGCCTTCACCTCGATGCGCTCGCGCGGGGCGCAGGTGACGGATATCGTCGTGCTGGTCGTGGCCGCCGACGACGCGGTCAAGCCGCAGACCGTCGAGGCGATCCACCACGCCAAGGCGGCGGGCGTGCCGATGATCGTGGCGATCAACAAGATCGACAAGCACGAGGCCAACCCGCAGAAGGTGCGCACCGACCTGCTGCAACACGAAGTCGTGGTCGAAGCCATGTCCGGCGACGTGCAGGACGTGGAAATCTCGGCCAAGACCGGCCAGGGCATCGACAGCCTGCTCGAGGCCATCGCCCTGCAGGCGGAAATCCTTGAACTCAAGGCCAACCCGGAACGCAAGGCCACCGGCGCGGTGATCGAGGCGCAGCTTGACGTGGGCCGTGGACCGGTGGCGACCGTGCTTGTCCAGAACGGGACGCTGCGCAAGGGCGACATCTTCGTCGTGGGCGAAAAGTGGGGCAAGGTCCGCGCGCTGGTCAACGACCGCGGCGAACCCGTGGACGAGGCCGGGCCTTCGGTGCCGGTCGAGGTGCTTGGCCTGAACGGCACGCCCGAAGCCGGTGACGTGCTGAACGTCGTCGAAACCGAGGCGCAGGCCCGCCAGATCGCCAGCTACCGCGAAAGCCTTGCCCGTGAAAAGCGCGCGGCAGCCGGATCGGCGACGACGCTCGAACAGCTCATGGCGCGGGCCAGGGCCGACAAGGACGTGGCGGAACTGCCGGTGGTGGTGAAGGCCGACGTGCAGGGGTCGGCCGAGGCGATCACGCAGGCGCTGGAAAAGATCGGCAACGACGAGGTGCGCGTGCGCGTGCTGCTGTCGGGCGTGGGTGCGATCACCGAAAGCGACATCACGCTGGCCGAGGCCAGCAATGCCTCGGTGATCGGCTTCAACGTGCGCGCCAATGCGCCCGCACGGGCCGCCGCCAACCAGAAGGGCGTGGAAATCCGCTACTACTCGATCATCTACGATCTGGTGGACGACATCACCGCAGCGGCCTCGGGCCTGCTCAAGGACGAGGTCCGCGAGCGGTTCATCGGCTATGCGAAGATCCTCGAGGTGTTCAGGGTCTCGGGTGTCGGCAAGGTCGCGGGCTGTCTTGTGACCGAAGGCGTCGCCCGGCGTTCGGCAGGCGTGCGCCTGCTGCGCGACGACGTGGTGATCCACGAAGGCACGCTCAAGACGCTGAAGCGCTTCAAGGACGAGGTGGCCGAGGTCCATTCCGGCCAGGAATGCGGCATGGCCTTCGAGAACTACGAGGACATCCGCACCGACGACGTGATCGAAATCTTCGAGCGCGAGACCGTCGAGCGCAGCCTCTGACAACGACCGGGGGGCGTGCCCCCCGGCGCCCGGCCCCGCCGTCATTGCGAGGCGAAGCCGAAGCAACCTCGACCGCTCACACACAGCATCGGGGTTGCTTCGTCGGCTTGCGCCTCCTCGCAATGACGACAGGGCGACGACGACGCAGCCCTCAGTCGTCCGGCGATTCCGGCGCGGGCCGCAGGCCGTGGCCGTCCTCTTCCATCGGGTCTTTCTGGTCCAGCACCCGCCAGGCGGCGCCCTCGGGGTCGTCGAACTGGTCGCCCCGCATCGCCCAGAAGAACGCGCCCAGCGCCACCAGCCCCATCAGGATCGACAGCGGTATCAGCAGCGCGAGGCTCATGGCCACAGGTTCAGGCGCCGGCTTCCGGTCGCAGGGCGCGATACATGTGCCATGTCCCGTGCCCGAGCACCGGAAAGACGATGATGAGACCCAGCAGCCCGGTCACGACCGACAGGCCGATGCCGATGGTGACGATGACGCCCCAGGCAAAGCAGGGGACGAGGTTCTTCATCACGATGGCAAAGCTCGTGCCCATAGCGGTCAGGGCGTCGCGGCCCTCGAATTCGATCATCGGGAGGGCGAACAGGCTGACCGAGAAGGCAAAGCCCGCAAAGAACGCCCCGACGAAACCGCCCGAGACCAGCAGCCCCCAGCCGCGCGCCGTGGTGAACGTGTTCAGCAACGCCTCCTCATAGCCCGGAAAGGGGATGAGGCCGAAGAACAGCGCATAAAGCAGGTCCGCCGCGCGCAGCCAGAAGATCAGCAGCAGGCACAGCAGCAGCCCCGCATAGGCAAGCTGCGCCGCCGACGAGCGCCGCGCGTGGCGCATCCCCTCAAGGTGCATCTCCTGCCCCTGCGCGATGGCGCTGCTCTTGCGATAAAGGCCGATGGCGGTGAACGGGCCGACGATCATGAAACCGGCCAGCGCGGGCAGGATCAGATAAAGCAGGTGAAAGCGCCACAATGCCCAGACGACGACGACCGACAGCACGAACAGCGCGAGGCCGTAGGCAAGGCTTCCGGCGGGGTTGTGGCGAAAGTCGCGCCAGCCCCTGGCCAGCGCCTGCATCGCAACGCCTGCGGGCAGGCCCCTGGCCAGATGGTCGCGGGTCTTCTGCGGCGGGACGATCGTGGGAAGCGGTTCCAGCATCTCTTCTCCTAACACATGTCCTGCGCAGGCGCGCGCCCGGTCGAGATCGGGGCGCATTCGGGGTGGGAATTGAACGACACGGTAATCAGATGAACATTCGCACCGGCAAAGATCGCCAGCGCCGCAATCGCACCGGCAATCGCCAGCCGCTTTTGCGTGGTGGCGGTCATTGCGCCCCGGCCTGCGACAGCCCGGCGACGTAGAGCGCCAGCATGTTGCGCTCCTCGTCCGAAAGCCGGTCCTCCCAGGCGGGCATGTGGCCGCTGCGCCCGTTCCAGATCGTCGCGCGGATCGCCTGTTCGGAGCCGCCGTAAATCCACTCCGCATCGACCAGCGACGGCGCGCCCGATTCAAGGCCGCCGGTGCCGCCGTCGCCGTGACAGGCCGCGCAGGTGTCGGCAAAGATGCCCGCCGCCTCGCTGTCGGGGTCCGAGGTGCCTGCGGACAGCCCCGCGACCCACGGCACCAGCAGGTCGATGTCGCTGCGTTCCAGCATCCCGTCGCGCCCGAAGGCGGGCATTTCCGCGAAATAGGTGTCGGGGTGGTCGCTGTTGATGCCGACGCGGATGACATCGGCGATGTCCTCGGGTTCGGAATACCACAGCCATTCGTCATCGTTCAGCGCCGGGAACCCCGCGCCCTGTGCACCGCCGACCCCGTGGCCGGTCCGGCCCTGCCCCTCGGCGCCGTGACAGGCGGCGCAGTTGTCGGCGTAAAGACGCCGCATCTCGGGCAGCGCCAGCGCCATCACGTCGGCATCATCGGCCAGAGCGGCAAAGTCGTCCGACGCAAATCCCTCGCGCCAGTGCGCCCGCAGATCGACCAGCCGCGCATGTTCCGCATCGGCGTCGGTGGTCTGGTCCACGCCGAGCAGGCCCTTGGTATAGGTGCTTCCCAGCGGCCAGGCGGGCAGCAGAACCCAGGTGATGACCGAATAGACCACCGAAATGATCAGCGCCCAGAGCGCGATCTTCGGGAACGGCGTGTTCAGTTCCTTGATGCCGTTCCAGTCATGCCCGGTCGTGATGTGGCCGGTGACCGGGTCGATTTCCTGCCCGTGTTCAAGCAGCGGATCGTCGCCGCGCTCGCCGGTATGGGGATCGGCACCCTCGAGCTCGCGCGGGTCGGTGACATCAGTGGTCATGGAGGTGTCCCCGCTGCTCATTCCCGGCCCCTCGCCTCCAGTTGCGCATCAAGCACCGAGCGCCCGGCCGCCTCGTGCCGGGCGCGGTTCTTCGGCCGGTAGGCATACCAGGCGGCGCCCAGAAAGATCGCCATCATCCACAGCAGGCCGAAGGTCTTGGCCATGAGAACCAGAAAGCCGTGCAGGTCCATCACTCGCCCTCCTCTTCGGCAGGGTTCTGCCACGCCACATCGGTCAGCGTGCCCAGCGACTGAAGATAGGCGACCAGCGCGTCCATCTCGGTCACCTCGTCCGCGTCGCCGTCAAAGGCGCGCAGCGCCGGGCGGTCGCCCCAGCGGTCGGCAAAGCCGTCGGCGATGGAACTGTCGGGCCGCGCCTGCGCGGCGGCGTCGGTGGCCGCATTGGCGATCTGTTCGTCGGTGTAGGGCACGCCAAGCGTCGCCAGAACCGCCATCTCCGGCCCGATGTCGCGCGTATCGAGCGGCGACATCAGCCACGGATACGCAGGCATGATCGAGTCGGGCACCACGTCGCGCGGGTTCAGCAGGTGCAGCACATGCCAGTCGTCGGAATATTTTTCGCCCAGCCGGGCAAGGTCTGGCCCGGTGCGCTTGGACCCCCAGAGCATCGGGTGGTCGAAGACGCTCTCGCTGGTCACCGAATAGGGTCCGTAGCGGTCGATTTCATCGGCCAGCGTGCGGATCATCTGGCTGTGGCAGGCGTAGCAGCCCTCGCGCATGTAGATTTCGCGCCCGGCCAGTTCCAGCGGGGTCTGCGGCCGCATGTCGGCAGGCACATCCGCCGTGCCGTCGATGGTGAACAGCGGCGCGATCTCGACGATGCCGCCGATCGAGGCGGCGACGATGATGCCGACGACAAGGCCGACCGACATCTTCTCGAGGTTGTAGTGGAGTCTCAGCACCATGGTCTTACTCCGCCGGAACCGCAGCCGGGGCGCGGGTGATGGGGATGTCGTGGGCAGGCGCGGTCACGCCCGCATGGCGGAAAGTGGCGATGGTGTTCGCAAAGCACAGGATCGCCCCGGCAAGGAACATGCCACCGCCCAGCGTGCGCAGCAGGTAATAGGGCGCCATCGCCATCACCGACTGCATGAAGCTGTAAAGCAGCGAGCCGCCCTCGTCATAGGTGCGCCACATCAGCCCCTGGGTGATGCCCGCATTCCAGAGCGAGACGACATAGACCAGCGTGCCAACCACGGCGAGCCAGAAGTGCCATTCCACCGCAGCGGGCCAGCGCATGGTTTCCCGATGCGCCAGATGCGGGATCAGCGTATAAAGCGCCCCGAACACGATCATCGCCACCCAGCCCAGCGTGCCGGAATGGACGTGGCCTACGGTCCAGTCGGTGTAATGCGACAGCGCGTTCACCGGGCGGATGGCAAGGAACGACCCCTCGAAGGTGCTCAGCCCGTAGAACACCGCCGCCACGAACATGAAGCGCAACGTCGCGTCGTCGCGCACCTTGTGCCAGGCGCCGTTCAGCGTGGCGATGGCGTTGCCCGCCGAGGCCCAGCTTGGCACCAGCAGCATGACCGAGAAGGTCATCCCCAGCGTCTGCGCCCAGTAGGGCAGGGCGGTGTAATGCAGGTGGTGCGATCCGACCCAGATGTAGAAGAAGGTGATGCCCCAGAACGACAGGATCGACAGGCGATAGCTCCAGATCGGCCGTCCCGCCCGCACCGGCAGGAAGTAATACAGCATCCCCAGAAAGCCCGAGGTCAGGAAGAAGGCCACGGCGTTGTGGCCATACCACCACTGCACCATCGCATCCTGCACCCCGGCCCAGACCGTGACGCTTTTCCCGGTGCCCCAGCCGGTCGGGATGGCGATGTTGTTGACGATATGCAGCATCGCCACCACCAGGATGAAGGCGAGGAAATACCAGTTGGCAACGTAGATATGCGGCTCCTGCCGCCGGGCGATGGTGCGGATATACAGCAGGAAATAGGTGACCCAGATCACCACCAGCCAGATGTCGGCATACCATTCGGCCTCGGCATATTCCTTGGACTGGGTCTGGCCCATCATGTAGCCCGACACCGCCCAGAGGCAGAACAGGTTGTAGCCGACCAGCACGACCCAGGGCGACAGGCTGTCGGCCAGCCTTGCGCGCGAGGTGCGCTGCACCACGAACAGCGAGGTGGCGATCAGCGCGTTGCCGCCGAAGCCGAAGATGATGCCGGTGGTATGCACCGGGCGCAGGCGGCCGAAACTGGTCGCGCCCCACAGCGGCGTCGCCTCGGGCCAGAACAGCAGCGCGGCGACCCAGACGCCCGCGAACATGCCGATCATCGCCCACACCAGCGTCATACAAATGCCGAAGCGGGTGGGTTCGTCGTAGTAGTGTTCCAGCCGGTCGGCGGGCGCGTCCGGTGCCGTCAGCGCGCCGCCCAGCGCGAAGACCAGCGCCACGCCGACGACCAGCGCCATCCAGCCATGCACCGCCATCGGCCCGGTGCGCGCCACCGCCGCCATGACAAGGCCCAGCAGGGCCAGCGCCCCCGCGAGAAACATGCCGTTGTGGCGTTCTCCGAGACTGAGGGACTGGATCATGGGCGGGTCTCCTTCGAGCGAACATGCGCCTGGTGCCAAAAGCCCGGATAGCCCGGCAGGCCCCGCATCGGCAAGATGTATCCCTGATATTTCTTTTGTCGGCGGACACCGTGCAGGGTGCCGGGGTATTTACCCGTCACGCTGCGCGACCTATCTCGAAGGTGGTCCCCGCACGCATCGCGCCGACCGTTGCCCCCGTCACGGGGTTCGCCGCGCCGCCGCCCATCCGGTTCCGGCTGCGGCGCCAGAAAGGAGCCTGACCATGGCCGACATCCATTTCCCCAAGGCAACCCGCGAACATGGCGAGCTGCGTCACAAGCTGGCCCCCGCCCCGGATGACGGCTTTCGTGCCTTCTCGAAGGCGGTGTTCACGCCCGGTGCGCTGGACGCCAGGACCAAGCAGCTCATCGCCGTGGCCGTCGCCCATGTCACGCAATGCCCGTGGTGCATCGAGGGCCATGTGAAGGGCGCGCGCCGTGAAGGCGCCAGCCGCGAGGAGATCATGGAGGCGATCTGGGTCGCCGCCGAAATGCGCGCGGGCGCGACCTTTGCCCATTCGACCAAGACGCTGCAGATGTTCCTCGACGAGGACGCGCCGCAGGGTGCCGACAAGTGACAGCGCCGTTTTCCGTCGAGGTGGTGCGCGTCTATGACGACTGGCAGGCGCATCCCGGCGTGCATGTCTTCGTCGACCGGCTCTGGCCGCGCGGGCTGTCGAAGGACAGGTTCCGGCCCGACGAATGGCTCAAGGACATCGCGCCCTCGAACGAGTTGCGCAAATGGTATCACGCCGACATCGAACCTCGCTGGCCCGAATTCCGCCGCCGCTACCGCGCCGAGCTGGACGGCAATGCCGGTGCCATGGCGCATCTGCTCGATCTGGCGCGCAAGGGGCCGGTGGCGCTGCTGACCTCGACCCATGACATCGACCGCAGCGCGACCGTGATCCTGCGCGACGTGATTCTCGAACGACTGGAGGCAGCGACATGACCGCAGACGACACGCCCAAAGGCTACGCCTCGCCCGCCTGCATGGCTGGCGAAATTGCCCCCGGCTGGTTCGGCGAGGAACCCGCCGTCGATGCCGAGACCGCCCGCGACGTGGCGCGCTGGCGCAAGGCGCAGCGCCAGCAGGCGCTCGATGCGCGCGCGGCGCTGAGCGTGGCCGAACGGCAGGTGTTCGCGGAAAGGCTGGCCGAACATCTGGACGCGCTGCTGGCCGAGATCATGCCCGAGGTCGCGGGCCGCGTCATCGCGGGATACTGGCCGATCAAGTCCGAACCCGACCTGCGCCCCTGGCTGATCCGCCTGCAGGAACGCGGCGCGGTGACCGCGATGCCGGTGGTGGCGGTGCAGAAGGCGCCGCTGGTGTTCAAGCCGTGGAAGCGCGGCGATCCGATCACGCGCGGCCACTGGAACATCCCCGAACCGGCGACAGATGAAACGGTGACCCCCGATCTGGCGCTCGCACCGTTCCTCGGCTGGGACGGCGAGGGCTACCGGCTGGGCTATGGCGGCGGCTACTACGACCGGACGCTGGCGCAGATCAGCCCCGTGACCGTCGGCATCGGCCTGCATGACGCGCGGTTGGCCACCATCTTCCCGCAACCGCACGACATCGCGCTGACCCATATCGTCACCGAAGAGGGCCGCCAGGTCTGAGGCAGAGCGTCGCAGTTCGGCGCGGACAGCTCGATACGGGCAAACAGACATTTACAATATATCTTTGCTGGCCTAACAGCCCGACGCTGGACTTTGCCGCCGGGACAGGGTTTCTCGGCGGCGGCAGGAACAGGGGCGAGCATGGTCACGAGCATGTCGGAACGGATGCGCAACTGGCAGGGGCCGTTGATCCTGTCCTTCGGGTTCCGGCCGTTCTTCCTGTTCGCCGGACTCTGGGCAACGCTGGCGATGGTGCTCTGGGTGCTGATGCTGACCGGCGCGCTGGCGCTGCCGCTGGCCTGGTCGCCTTTCGACTGGCACGCCCATGAATTCGTCTTCGGCTACACCAGCGCGGTGATCGCCGGTTTCGTCCTGACCGCCGTGCCGAACTGGAGCGGGCGGCTGCCGGTCATCGGCTGGTCGCTGGCCTGGCTGTCGGCCTTGTGGATCGCCGGGCGCGTCGTGGTGCTGGTCTCGGGCCTTCTGCCGTGGTGGCTGGTGGCCGTGGTCGACGTGGGCTTTCTGGCGGTCTTTGCCGGGGTGATCCTGCGCGAGATCGTCTCGGGCAAGAACTGGCGCAATCTGCCGGTCGTGGGGATGGTGGCGCTGCTGGCGCTGGCCAACGTGGCCTTCCATGTCGAGGCGGCGCTGGGACACCCGGCGGCCGACGGCTACGGGCTGCGCTTCGCGCTGGGGGCGATCATCTCGCTCATCTCGCTGATCGGCGGGCGGATCATCCCCAGCTTCACCCGCAACTGGCTGGCGCAGCGCAAACATACCGTGTTTCCGCAGCCGTGGTCGCGGCCCGATCTGCTGATCCTGCTGGGCAGCGGTGTCGCGCTGGTGCTGTTCGTGCTGGCACCGGGCGCGGCCCTGACCGGCTGGCTGCTGGTCGCCGCGGGCATCGCCCATCTGTGGCGGCAATCGCGCTGGCGGCCCCTTGCCACCGGCCCCGAGGCGCTGCTCTGGGTGCTGCATCTGGGCTATCTGCTGCTGTCGCTGGGCTTCATCTCGGCGGGGGCGGGCGTGCTGGGGCTGGTCCCCTATGCCGCCGGGCTGCATGTCTGGATGGCGGGCGCCATCGGGCTGATGACGCTGGCCGTCATGGGCCGCGCCGCCAACGGTCACACCGGGCGACCCCTGCACGCCGGGCCGTGGCTGGCCGCCTGCTATGTCGCGCTGACTGCGTCGGTCGCGGCACGGCTGGCGGCCGGGTTCCTGCCGGGCAGCATGGGGCTGCTGCATCTGGCGGCGCTGCTGTGGGTGGCGGCATTCGGGGTGTTCTCGGTGCTCTACTGGCCGATCCTCACCGGGCCGAGGCTGGCGAAGAAGGCCGTTTCAGGAAAGGCGCGCGCGGCATGAGCGGATGGATGGGCGGCTGGTTTGAATATGTCGCCGCCTGGGCGGTGTTCCTGCTGTCGCACATGATCCCGGCACGTCCCGGCCTGCGCGGGCGGCTGGTCGGGATGCTGGGACGGCGTGGCTATACCATCGCCTATTCGATCCTGTCGGTGGTCATCTTCCTGTGGCTGGTGCGCGCGGCGGGGCGGGCGCCCTTTGTCGGGCTGTGGCCGCGCCCCGACTGGGGGCCGTGGTTCGTGCTGGCGATGATGACGCTGGCGCTGGGCATCCTGACCTTCGGGCTGGGCCGCCCCAACCCGTTCTCGTTCGGCGGCAGCGGCGGCGCCTTCGATCCGGCGCGCGCCGGTGTGCTGCGCTTCGTTCATCATCCGGTGCTCGCGACGGCCTTCCTCTGGGCGCTGGCGCATATGGTGGTGAACGGAGACCTCGCGCATGTCATCCTGTTCGGCGGCTTCGTCGGTTTCGCGATCTTCGGCAAACTGGCACTGGATGCCCGCAACCGCCGCCGCATGGGCGAGGCTGCCTGGGCCGAGGCCGTGGCCGCCACCCGCGCCGCGCCGCTGCGCCCGGCATGGGGCACGCTGGTGCGGGCGCTGGTCACTCTGGCGCTGGTGCTGGTCCTTGTCGCGCTGCACCCCTGGCTTGCCGGTATCGACATCGAGCCGCTGTTCCGACCCTGATCCCGTGAGGCCCCCGGCCTGACAGGTCGTCGCACCCGCGCATGATGCGTTGCGCGCACCGTCCCGGCGGCGCAGAGTCGGCCCGCAAGCCACGGGAACGCAAGCCATGAGCAGCCAGCCAGCCCCGGACACCGCGCAGGACAGCGCGCTGGCCCGCATGTCGCCCGCCTATTTCGGCCTTGTCATGGCGACGGGCATCATCTCGCTGGCGGCGCAGATGCTGGGATACGGGCTGCTGGCCCGCGTCCTGTTCGGGCTGAACGTGGCGCAATATGCGGTGCTGGTGGTGCTTTATGCGCTGCGTGCGATCCGCTACCCGCGCCGGTTCTTCGGCGACATGTTCGCCCATGCCACCGGGCCGGGCTATTTCACCGCCGTGGCCGGAACCGGCATCGTGGCCAGCCAGTTCATGATCCTGCGCGAGGATTTCACCATCGGCGCGGCGCTTTGGGCGCTGACCGTGCTGTTGTGGCTGCTGCTGACCTACACGATCTTTACCGCGCTCACGATCCGCCGCGACAAGCCCGCGTTCGAGCGCGGGATTTCCGGGGCATGGCTGCTGGCGGTGGTCGCCACGCAGGCGGTGTCGGTGACGAGCGTGCTGCTCGCCTCGCATCTGGGGCAGCCTGCGCGGCTGGAGCTGAATTTCCTCGCGCTGTCGGCCTGGCTGTTCGGCGGGATGCTTTATATCTGGATGATGGCGCTGATCTTCTTTCGCTACACCTTCTTCCGGTTTTCCCCCGGCGACCTGTCGCCGCCCTACTGGATCAACATGGGGGCGATGGCGATCTCGACGCTGGCCGGATGCCTGCTGGTGCTCGAGGCGCCGCACGCGCCCTACCTGACCTCGCTGTTGCCGTTCATCAAGGGATTCACGCTGTTCTACTGGGCGACCGGGACATGGTGGATCCCGATGCTGCTGGTGCTGGGCGTCTGGCGGCATGTGTTCCAGCGCTTTCCGCTGCGCTACGATCCGCTTTACTGGGGCGCGGTGTTCCCGCTGGGCATGTATACCGCCTGCACCTGGCGGCTGGATGACGCGATGGGCTTCGGCTTTTTGCAGGGGTTCACGCGCGCCTTCTTCCTGCTGGCGCTTGCCGCCTGGGCACTGGCGTTCTTCGGGCTGCTCTGGACGCTGGCGCAGGGGATGCGGCGGCGGGCGGTGGCCTGAGCCGTCATTTCGCCGCATTGACAGGCCATGATCCCGCCCGTCACCTCTGGCGCGAGGAGAGGGGCGGGAGATGGATCAGCCACGACCGGAAACCGCAGGCGCGACCTGCCCCTTTGCCGATACCGCACGCGCGCAGCCGCCCCGGCCCGCGCCGCGACCTGCGCATGTGTCGCTTGTCGACTGGCTGCGCTATTTCCGCCGCGACATCCTTTCGGCACAGCCGGAACGGCTCTACCGCGCCAGGATGGCCGAGTTCCGCACGCCGTTCTTCCGCTCGTTCCTGTGCAACGATCCCGATCTGGTCGATCTGGTCCTGTCGGGCCGCCCCGAGGATTTCCCCAAGTCCACCCGCCTGTTCGAGGGGCTGGCGCCGCTTCTGGGCCATTCGATCTTTCTCACCAACGGCGAGGAATGGCGCCGCCAGCGCCGCATCGTCGATCCGGCCTTCGAATCAGGGCGGCTGCGCGAAATCTTTCCGGCGATGTGGGACGCGACCCGCGCGGCGGTGGACCGGCTTGCCGCCGTGGCCGACGGCCGGCCCTTCGACGCCGAACCCCATACCGGGCATTTCGCGCTGGACGTGATCTTCCGGGCGCTGTTCTCGATCCCGGTCGAGGATGCCACCGCGCAGGACATCTTCACCGCCTTCCGCGAACACCAGCGCTCGCGCCCGCTGGTGAATGCGGGCTCGCTCATGGGGTTGCCGCGCTGGGCGCCGCGCCTGCACGGGCGGCGCACGCGGGCTACCGCCGCCCGCATCCGCAAGGCGATCCGCACGCTGGTCGATCAGCGCGTCGCGCAGATTGCCGCAGGCACCGCGCCCGACGACCTGGCGACGCGGCTGATGACCACGCCCGACCCGGTCACGGGGACGCTATTCTCGCCCGAGGACATGGTCGATCAGGTCGGCATCTTCGTGCTGGCCGGGCATGAAACCAGCGCCTCGGCGCTGGCATGGGGGCTGTGGCTCTGCGCGCGCTTCCCCGACTGGCAGGACCGGGTCGCGGACGAGGCGCGCGCCGTCATCGACCCCGAGACGATCTATTTCTCGAACGTGTCGAAGCTGAAACTGACCCGCGCGACCTTCAATGAAACCATGCGCCTCTATCCCCCCGTCCCGATGCTGCTGCGCGAGGCGGCAAAGGACGAACGGTTCCGGGGCCGCGAGGTGCCCGCAGGCTCGCAGGTGGTCATCAGCCAGTGGCACCTCCACCGGCATGAACGCATGTGGCCTGACCCGCACGGATTCTACCCCGAACGCTGGCTGTCCGACGAAGGCCGCGCCCCGGCGCGCCATGCGTTCTATCCGTTCTCGGCCGGGCTGCGGGTCTGCCCCGGCTCGGCCTTTGCGATGACCGAGGGCGTGCTCGCGCTTGCCATGATCCTGCGTCATTACCGCGTCGAGACGGTGCCGGGACACGACCCCGTGCCGGTGGCGCAACTTACCGTGCGCGGCCGCGACGGCATCCGGCTGCGCCTGACCCCGAGGGAAACATGACCCGTACCGCACCCCCCGCCGCCTGGCCCTACTGGATCACCATGACCTTCGTGCCGCTCGCCGTCATGGCGATCCTGCGCGGCGGCTGGTGGATCGTGCTCATCCCCGCCTGGGGCTGGGTGATGATGCCGGTCTTCGACCTGATCCTTGGCCGCGACCTGCGCAACCCCGACACCGAAACCCCCGACAAGGACCTGTTCTGGTTCCGGCTGCTGACCTGGCTGTGGTTCCCGATCGAGGCCGCGCTGCTGTTCGGCGGCATCTGGTATCTTGTCCATGTCGCGGATTTCCCGACCTGGGAGAAATTCGCGGTGATGTTCGGCATCGGCGTCACCACCGGCACGGTGGGGATCGTCTATGCGCATGAACTCATGCACAAGCCCGCCGCCTTCGAGCGCTGGCTGGGCGACCTGCTGCTGGCGGTCGTCCTCTACAGCCATTTCCGCACCGAGCACCTGCTGGTGCATCACCCCTGGGTCGGCACCCCGCGCGACACGGTGACGGCGAAATACAACGAGAGTTTCCTGCGCTTCTTCCCGCGCGTGCTGTGGCAGGGGCCGGGGTCGGCGTGGCGGGCCGAACGCGCCATGCTGGCGCGGCGCAAGGCCCCGGTCTGGGACCGGCGCAACCCGTTCTGGCGTTACGGCGCGTTGCAGCTTGCGGCGCTGGTCGCGGCCTGGCTGGTCGGCGGCTGGCTGGGGGTGGGACTGTTCGTGTTCCAGGCCTTCATCGCCATCTGGCAACTGGAGCTGACCAACTATGTCGAACATTACGGCCTGACCCGGCGCCATCTGGGCGGTGGCAGATACGAACCCGTCGGGCCGCAGCATAGCTGGGATTCGACGCATCGGGTGTCGAACCTGCTGCTCATCAACCTGCAACGCCACGCCGACCACCACCTGCACCCGATGCGGCGCTTTCCGCTGCTGCAGTCCTTCACCGAGGCCGAGGCCCCGCAACTGCCGACCGGCTATCCGCCGATGACCGCGCTGGCGATGATCCCGCCCGCATGGCGGCGGCGGGTGAATCCGAAGGTGCGGGCGTGGCGGCGCCAGCACTACCCGGACATTCAGGACTGGTCGGCCTACAAGGCAGGCACCAACCCGATGCCGCGCGGGGCGGGTTAGGCGGGTCGCGGTCGAATGGTCGCATTTGGCTGCAGGGCAATCGGGCGAACTGCTCTGCGCGGGTTGGCGTGGCGTCGCCGCCCGCAAACCCCGTCATTGCGAGGAGGCGCAGCCGACGAAGCAACCCCGAGGGTATCGAGCGAGTGATCGGGGTTGCTTCGGGTTCGCCTCGCAATGACGAAACATGTCGTTCGCCCGATTGCCCTGCGGTTGAATGGTAACATTTGGCTGCGAAGTATTTGAGGGGGCGCTGCCCTCTCACCCCCGGAGTATTTCGGCAAGGATGAAGGCGGGGGGGCGGGCGGCCCCCCGGCCCCGTGTCAGGCCGCGCTGGCGAAGCTGACGCCGCTGATTTCGGCGGCGGCGGCAAGACGTTCGGCGAAGGCGCGGCTGGCGGCGACCCAGGCGGCCTTTTCCTGCGCCTCGCGCAGATGCGGCAGCACTGCCTCGAACGGCAGCAGCTTGCCGTCGGCGCGCGCGTCGAGCCGGATGATATGGAAGCCGTAGCGCGTTTCCACCGGCGCGGCGGACAGGGCGCCCTCTTCCATGTCGTGCAGGGCCGCCTCGAATTCCGGCACGGTGTCGCCCGAACCGATCTGGCCGAGCATCCCGTCGTTTTCACGCGACTCGCAGGCGCTGACATCGCGGGCGATGGCGCCGAAGGAACGCGGCTGCGCCTGCACGCGGGCCAGCACGGTCTCGGCCTCGGCGCGGGCCAGATCGCGCGCCGGGCCGTCTTTTGGCGCGGCGATGAGGATATGCGCGACCTGATACAGGTCAGGGCTGCGGAAGCGTTCGGGATGCGCGTCATAGATGGCGCGCAGCGCCCGATCATCCTGCGGCGCGGCGCTGATTTCGGCCTCGAGCAACTGCCGGATCAGCGCCTCGTCGTCGGTCTCCCACTTGCCGGGGGCCAGTTCGACGGGGTCGGGTTCCAGCCCGCGCGCGCGGGCCTCCTGCAGCATCAGCTCGCGCAGGGCCAGCGCCCGTGCCGCCGACCGCCAGGCGAGGCCCGGCTTGTTCTTGGGCGCCGGGTGGTTCTGGGCCTCGTCGGCGATGCGTTCCTGCGAGATTTCCACGCCGTTCACGCTGACGGGCGGGAGCAGTGACTTGCGTTGTCCCATCTGATCACTCCGCCGGATGCTGGATGGCCATGTCGCGCCGGGCGCGGGCGGCATCGAGCGCGTCGCGCGTGGCGATGTCGCGCGGCAGCGGGCTGAGGCCGCGCGGGCTGGGTTTCGCGCCCCGCCGGGTGCGGACGATCTGCCAGCCCGGCCGCCAGACATAGCGGATCGGCGCCGAGATCATGTGCACCAGCCGGGTGAACGGGAACAGCAGGAAGATCGTCAGCCCCAGCAGCACATGGGTCTTGATGATCCAGCTTGTCCCGACCAGCCAGCTTGCCGGATCGGGGCCGAAATAGACCACCGCCTGCGCCCAGCCGATGAAGTTCATCATCTCGGAGCCGTCGAGATGCTGGGCCGAGACCGGCACCGTGGCCAGGCCGAGCAGAAGCTGGATCGCCAGCAGGATCAGGATGCCGGTATCGGCGATGGTCGAATTGGCCATGATCCGCTTGTCGGTCAGCCGCCGCACCAGCAGGATCAGCGCGCCCGCGATGGCCATGAGACCGGCAAGCCCGCCGGACACCATCGCCAGCACCTGTTTCGCGCCATGGCTGACGCCAAGAAATTCCCAGACCGAGATCGGCACCAGCAGCCCGGCGATATGACCGCCGAGGATGAACAGCACGCCGACATGGAACAGCACCGAACCCCAGATGAACATGCGCTTGCGCAGCATCTGGCTGGAGCCGGATTTCCAGGTGAACGGGTCGCGTTCGTAGCGGATGATCGACCCCACGATCATCACCGACAGGGCGATGTAGGGGTAGGTTCCGAAGAGGAAGTTCTGCATCTCTCGTCCTCTCAACGGGCCGCCGAGGCGGGGTTGGGGGTTTTCGCGGCGGCGGACTTGGCCTCGTGCGCGCGGATCGATTCCAGCCGCGCAAGGTCGATCTTGCCCAGCAGGTCGCGTTTCAGCGAACAGCCGCCGTTCGGGTCCGGCCCGAAGGTGACGGCGGTTTCTTCCCAGGCGGCGTCAAGGGCCTCGAGGTCTTCGGGGTTGTCGTCGGGCTGGGTGAGGATCGCCTGCGCCTCGGCGGTCTCGACGGTCGTTTCGGCCAGCGCGGCCAGCACGCCCAGCGCGGCGGCGTAGTCGGAGTCGCGCCGGGTCAGGCGTTCGTGCAGCGCGGCGATGATATGCCCGGCATCGGCCAGAATCCCGCACGCCTCGTCCAGCGGGCGGGTGGACAGGTATTCGAGCAGCACCGGCAGGTGATCGGGCAGTTCGGTGCCGTCGAGATCGAGGCCGCCCTCACGATACATTTCCAGCAGGTCGACCATGGCGCTGCCCCGGTCGCGGCTTTCGCCGTGCAGGTGCTCGAACAGGTTCAGCGACAGGCTGCGCGAGCGGTCGAAGAGCAGGACATATTCCTCCTGCGCCGCGTAGATGTCGGCCTGTTCCAGCCGCCCCGTCAGCGCATCGAGCGCGCCCCCGGCCACCAGCCCCTCATCCGCGAGCACCTCGCGGATGGCGGGCATCGCCTGTTGCAGGTCTTCGGACGGATAGCTCAGCAGCAGCGAGATTGCCTTGAAGGTTCTCATCCCACGTCTCCCGCGATGAATTCCTGCGGGCTGCGGAACTTCTTGCCCGAGAAGATCGTGCTGCCCGACGACCCGGTGGAACAGCCGTTGCCGTCGGTAAAGCCGCAGCCGCCGTGCAGGTCGTAGGCATCCTCGACCACCTCGCGGTGCGTCGTCGGGATGACGAAGCGGTCCTCGTAGTTGGCGATGGCGAGAAGCTGATACATCTCGTCGATCTGACGCGGGGTCAGGCCGACACGCTGCGCGGCGCCGAGGTTGATGACGCCGTCGACCGATTTCGAGCGCATGTAGCTGCGCATCGCCAGCATCCGTTCCAGCGCCGAGACGATGGGTTCCTCCAGCCCCGCCGTCAGCAGGTTGGCCAGATAGCGCACCGGGATGCGCAGGCTGCGCACGTCGGGCATGTCGTCCTGCACCGCGACCGCGCCCGCCTCGGCGGCGTTCTGGATCGGCGACAGCGGCGGCACATACCAGACCATCGGCAGGGTGCGGTATTCGGGGTGCAGCGGGAAGGCGATCTTCCATTCCATCGCCATCTTCCAGATCGGCGAGTTCTGCGCGCCCTTCACCCAGTCGGCGGGGATGCCCTGCGCCAGCGCTTCCTTGATGACTTCGGGGTCGTTGGGATCGAGGAACACGTCGAGCTGCGCCGCGTAGAGGTCCTTTTCATCCGGCGTCGCCGCGGCTTCCTTGATCCTGTCGGCGTCATACAGCATCACGCCCAGATAGCGGATGCGGCCCACGCAGGTTTCGGAACAGACTGTCGGCAGGCCCGATTCAAGGCGCGGATAGCACAAGGTGCACTTTTCCGATTTGCCGGTGGACCAGTTGTAATAGATCTTCTTGTAGGGGCAGCCGGATACGCACATCCGCCAGCCCCGGCACTTTTCCTGGTCGATCAGGACGACGCCGTCATCTTCACGCTTGTAGATCGCGCCCGAGGGGCACGACGCCACGCAGGTCGGGTTCAGGCAGTGTTCGCACAGCCTGGGCAGATACATCATGAAGGTGTTTTCGTATTCCCCGTAGATTTCCTTCTGGATGCCCTCGAAGTTGTAGTCCTGGCTGCGCTTTTCAAACTCGCCGCCAAGGATTTCCTCCCAGTTCGGCCCCCATTCGATCTTTTCCATCCGCTCGCCCGAGACGAGCGAGCGCGGGCGGGCGGTGGGGAAGTTCTCCATCTCCGGCGCGGATTTCAGGTGGTCGTAGTCGAAGGTGAAGGGTTCGTAGAAATCGTCGATTTCGGGCAGGTTCGGGTTGGCGAAGATATTCGCCAGAATCCGCCACTTGGCCCCCTGCTTCGGCTGGAGCGCGCCCGACCGGGTGCGCACCCAGCCGCCGTTCCAGCGCTTCTGGTTCTCCCAGTCCTTGGGATAGCCGATGCCGGGCTTGGTCTCGACGTTGTTGAACCAGGCGTATTCGACCCCCTCGCGCGAGGTCCAGACGTTCTTGCAGGTCACCGAACAGGTGTGGCAGCCGATGCATTTGTCGAGATTCAGCACCATGCCGATCTGAGCGCGAATCCTCATGGCTCAGGCCTCCTTCCGGGGATTGTCGTGGGAAACGATGGGGCCGGGCGTCTGGAAGGCGCCGCCTTCGCCTGCCGGGTCGTCCAGCCAGTCAACCTGATCCATGCGCCGCAGGATCACGAATTCATCGCGGTTCGAGCCGACGGTGCCGTAGTAGTTGAAGCCGTAGGCAAGCTGAGCGTAGCCGCCGATCATGTGGGTCGGCTTGACCACCGTGCGGGTGACCGAGTTGTGGATGCCGCCGCGCCGTCCGGTCAACTGGCTGCCCGGCACGTTCACGATCTTCTCCTGTGCGTGATACATGAACATCGAGCCTGCCTTGATCCGCTGGCTGACCACCGCGCGGGCGACGAGGGCGCCGTTGGCGTTGAAGACCTCGACCCAGTCGTTGTCCACGACACCGGCGGTTTTCGCGTCGATCTCGGAAATCCACACCACCGGCCCGCCACGGTTCAGCGTGAGCAGGGTCAGCACGTCCGAATAGGTCGAGTGGATGCCCCATTTCTGGTGCGGGGTGAGGAAGTTCAGCTTCACATGCTTTTCCCCCGCCTTCAGCGCGCGGGTGGCGACATGGCCGGTCGTCTTCATGTCCACCGGCGGCCGCCAGGTGACGAAGCCCTCGCCGAAGGCGCGCATCCATTCGTGGTCCTGATAGAGCTGCTGGCGCCCGGTCACCGTCCGCCACGGGATCAGCTCGTGCACGTTGGTCCAGCCGGCGTTGTAGCTGACATGTTCGCTTTCGATGCCCGACCAGGTAGGCGAGGTGATGATCTTCCTCGGCTGGGCGGCGATGTCGCGGAAGCGGATTTTCTCGTCTTCCTTGGGCAGCGCCAGATGGGCGTGTTCGCGTCCGGTGTGCTTGCTCAGCGCCTCCCAGGCCTTGACGGCGACCTCGCCGTTGGTTTCCGGCGCCAGCATCAGGATCATTTCCGCCGCGTCGATGGCGGTGTCGAGTTTCGGCTGGCCCTGCGAGACGCCGTCCTCGACGACCTCGCCGTTCAGCGCGCGCAGCAGGTCGACCTCATGCGCGGTCTCCCAGTCGATGCCCTTGCCGCCGTTGCCGGTCTTTTCCAGCAGCGGCCCGACCGAGGTGAACTTCTTGTAGATCGCGGCATAGTCCCGCTCGACCGCAATGTAGTTCGGCGCGGTCTTACCGGGGATCAGGTCACATTCGCCGCGCTTCCAGTCGGCGACGAAGGGCTGCGACAGTTCGCCGGGGGTGTCGTGCTGCATCGGCACGGCGACCACGTCCTGTTCGACGCCCAGCACCTCGGGGGCGACTTCGGAGAAGCGCTTGGCGATGGCCTTGAAGATTTCCCAGTCGGTCTTGCTTTCATAGGCCGGGTCCACTGCCGCCTGCAGCGGGTGGATGAACGGGTGCATGTCCGAGGTGTTCAGGTCGTCCTTTTCATACCAGCTCGCCGTCGGCAGCACGATGTCGGAATAGACGGCGGTGGTGGACATGCGGAAGTCGAGCGTCACCAGCAGGTCGAGCTTTCCTTCCGGCGCCCGGTCGTGCCAGACCGCCTCGACCGGCTTCTGGCGCCCCTCAGTCACGAGATCCTCGGCCTGCACGCCGTGCAGCGTGCCCAGCAGGTGGGACAGGAAATATTCGTGACCCTTGCCCGACGACCCGAGGATGTTCGAGCGCCAGACGAACAGGTTGCGCGGCCAGTTTTCCGGCGCATCCGGGTCTTCGCAGGACATCTGCAATTCGCCGGATTTCAGCCTTTCGGCCACATATTGCGCGACCGGAACGCCCGCATCCTTTGCCGCGCGGGCGACATCAAGCGGGTTCTGCTTCAGTTGCGGGGCCGAGGGCAGCCAGCCCATCCGTTCGGCGCGGATGTTGTAGTCGATGAGGTTGAGGTCCTTCCAGTCGCCCGCCGGAGCGGTCGGCGACAGCAGTTCTTCGGCGCCCAGCGTTTCGTAGCGCCACTGGTCGGTGTGCGCATACCAGGCCGAGGTGCCGTTCATCTGCCGGGGCGGTTTGGACCAGTCGAGACCGAAGGCCAGCGGCAGCCAGCCGGTTTGCGGGCGCAGCTTTTCCTGACCGACGTAATGCGACCAGCCGCCGCCCGACTGACCCACGCAGCCGCACATCACCAGCATGTTGATGACGGCGCGATAGTTCATGTCCATGTTGTACCAGTGGTTCATCCCCGCGCCGATGATGACCATGGAACGACCGTTGGTCTTTTCGGCGTTGGTGGCGAATTCGCGTGCCACCTGGATGATCTTGTCGCGGCGCACGCCGGTGATCTTTTCCGCCCAGGCGGGGGTGAAGGGCACGTCGGCGTCGTAGTCATTGGTGACGTTCTCGCCACCCAGCCCGCGGTCGAGGCTGTAGTTGGCGCACATCAGGTCGAAGACCGTGGCGACCAGCGCCTCGGTGCCGTCGGCCAGCGTCATGCGTTTGACCGGGACGTTGCGGGTCAGGATGCCGCCCGCGCGTTCGTCGATGACGAAGCCGTTGGCCGCCGCACCGCCGAACCACGGGAAATCCACGGCGGCGACATCGTCGCGGTCCTGTTCGAGGATCAGGCTCATCTTCAGGCGCACGTCCTCGCCTGCGGCCTTCTGCTCGAGGTTCCAGTTGCCCTCTTCGCCCCAGCGGAAGCCGATCGAGCCGTTGGGGACGACGACCTTGCCCGACTTTTCGTCAAGGGCGACGGTCTTCCATTCCGGGTTGTTGGTCTGGCCCAGCCCGCCGTCGAAATCCGCCGCGCGCAACTGGCGACCGGGGACAAGCCGCCCGTCCTGTTCGTCAAGGCGCACCAGCATCGGCATGTCGGAATACTTGCGGCAGTAGTCCTCGAAATATTCGGCCTGCCGGTCGAGGTGGTATTCGCGCAGGATCACATGGCCAAAGGCCATGCCGATGGCCGCGTCGGTGCCCTGCTTGGCGCCCAGCCAGATGTCGGCGAACTTGGCTGCTTCGGAATAGTCCGGGCAGATGACGGCGGATTTGGTGCCCTTGTAGCGGACCTCGGTGTAGAAGTGGGCGTCCGGCGTGCGCGTCTGCGGCACGTTCGATCCCCAGAGGATCAGATAGCCGGAATTGTACCAGTCGGCCGATTCCGGCACGTCGGTCTGTTCGCCCCATGTCTGGGGGCTGGCGGGCGGCAGGTCGCAATACCAGTCGTAGAACGACAGGCAGGTGCCCCCCATCAGCGACAGATAGCGCGCGCCCGCCGCATAGGACACCATCGACATCGCCGGGATCGGCGAGAAGCCGAACACCCGGTCGGGGCCGTATTCGCGCGTCGTGTGGGCGTTGGCGGCGGCGATGATTTCCAGCACCTCGTCCCAGCTTGCGCGCACGAAACCGCCCTTGCCGCGAATCTGGGTGTAGCTTTTCCGCGCGTCCGGGTCGGTCTGGATCGACTTCCACGCGGCGACGGGTTCCAGCGTCTTGCGCGCCTCGCGCCACAGCTTCATCAGCCGCCCGCGGATCAGCGGGTTCTTCACCCGGTTGGCGCTGTAGAGATACCAGGAATAGCTCGCGCCGCGCGCGCAGCCCCTCGGCTCGTGGTTGGGCAGGTCGGGGCGGGTGCGGGGATAGTCGGTCTGCTGGGTCTCCCAGGTGACGATGCCCGACTTGACGTAGATCTTCCACGAACACGACCCGGTGCAGTTCACCCCGTGGGTCGAGCGCACGATCTTGTCGTGCCGCCAGCGGTTCCGGTAGACCTCTTCCCAGTCGCGGTTCTCGATCGTCGTCTGGCCGTGGCCATCCGCGAACGTGTCCTTGCGCAGCGTTTTCAGGAAGTTCAGCCGGTCAAGCAGGTGGCTCATCGTGGTCTCCTTGGGTCAGCTTGCAGGAACGGCAACCGGCGCGCGGTTGCGTTCGATGTCGTGAAGAAGGGCGCCCCGGCGCGTGTAGAGCGCCCAGGTGATGGCAAGGCAGATGATGTAGAAGCCGAGGAACAGCCAAAGCGCCCCCATCGCCCCGCCGGTCATGCTGATCGACGAGCCGTAGGCCTTGGGGATGAAGAACCCGCCGTAGCCGCCGATGGCCGAGGTGAAGGCGACGATGGCCGCCGATTCGCGTTCGACCTGCTGGCGGGTGCGTTCGGTATCCTGTCCGGGGAACAGGCGGGGGATTTCCAGCCGCATGATGACCGGGATCATCTGGAAGGTGGACGAGTTGCCGACCCCGGTAAAGAAGAACAGCCCCATGAACCCGGCGAAGAACAGCGCGAAATTGCCCGCCGAAAGCCCCTGCATCACCACCAGCAGCGACAGGATCATGCAGACGAACACCCAGAAGGTGACGCGCCCGCCGCCCCAGCGATCCGACACCCAGCCGGTGCCCGCGCGGCTGAGCGCGCCGATCAGCGGCCCGAGGAAGGCGTATTGCAGCGCGTTCACCTCGGGGAAGGCCAGCCCCATCAGCAGCGGGAACCCGGCGGAATAGCCCAGGAAGCTGCCGAAGGTGCCGACGTAAAGCACGCTCATGATCCAGTTGTGGGCGCGCCCGAAGATCGCCGCCTGTTCGCGGAAGCTGGATTTCGCATCCGCCAGGTCGTTCATCCCCAGCCAGGCCGCGACGGTCGAGGCGATGATGAACGGCACCCAGACGAAGCCCGCGTTCTGCATCCACATCCGGCTGCCGTCCGACAGCTCCTGCGCGGGGCCGCCCATGGCGCCGAACACGCCCATGGTGATGACGATGGGCACGAGGAACTGCATGACCGACACGCCGAGGTTGCCCAGGCCCGCATTCAGCGCCAGCGCGTTGCCCTTTTCCGAACGCGGGAAGAAGAAGCTGATGTTGGCCATCGACGAGGCGAAATTCGCCCCGCCCAGCCCGCAGAGCAGCGCCAGCGACACGAAGATCAGATAGGGCGTTTCCGGGTTCTGCACCGCATAGCCGATGCCCATGGCCGGGATCAGCAGGGACGCGGTGGAAATCGTCGTCCACAGCCTGCCGCCGAAAACCGGCACCATGAAGCCGTAGAAGATGCGCAGGGTCGCCCCCGACAGCGCGGGCAGCGCCGCCAGCCAGAAAAGCTGATCCTGCCCGAAGGTGAAGCCGATGGCAGGCAGCTTCGCCACCACGACCGACCACACCATCCAGACCGCAAAGGCCAGCAGCAGCGCGGGAATGGAAATCCACAGGTTGCGCTGCGCGATGCGGCGGCCCTTCTGCTCCCAGAAGGCGGGGTCGTTCGGGCGCCAGTCCTGGATCGTCTGCGGCATCACCGTGCGGTCGGGGTCGTGGACCTCGGCCAGTTCGGGGAAGCTCGGCAGCCGGTCCAGCGCCCGGCCCTCGGCGGCGCGCTCCATGGCGCGGATCGAGAAATGCATCCAGCCCAGCGAGACGACGACGATCAGCAGCAGCACCGCGAAGGCCGAGGTCCAGATGCCGGTGATGTCCAGCACCGCGCCGAACACGATCGGCAGGACGAAACCGCCGAGGCCGCCGATCATGCCGACAAGGCCACCGACCGCGCCGACATGGTTGGGATAGTAGACCGGGATATGCCGGAACACGGCGGCCTTGCCGAGGCTCATGAAGAAGCCCAGCGCGAAGGTCGTGGCGACGAAGGGCCACAGGTCCATCTCGGTCGAGAAATGGATCGGCCCGCCGCGACCGCGGATGATGTATTCCGTGGGCGGGTAGGACAGCATGAACAGGAACAGCGCCGAAAAGCCGAAGGTCCAGTACATGACCGTGCGCGCGCCGAAGCGGTCGGACAGCACGCCGCCATAGGCGCGGAAGATGCTGGCCGAAAGGCTGAACAGCGCCGCCGCGATACCGGCAAGGCGCAGGTCGACGCCGTAAACCTCGGTCAGGTAGAACGGCAGCCACAGGGTCAGCGCGACGAAGCCGCCGAAGACGAAGAAATAGTAGATCGAGAAGCGCCAGACCTGCAGCTTGCGCAGCGGCGCGAACTGTTCGGCCAGGCTTGGCGCCTTGATGCCCTGCGCCTTGCGGGCGGTGAATTCGGGATCGTCCTTGGCCAGCAGGTAGAACAGCACGCCCATCGCGGCGATGACCACCGCCCAGATCTGCGCCACGGCCTCCCAGCCCCAGGCGACCATGACGAAGGGCGCGAGGAAGGTGGTGACCGCCGAGCCGACGTTGCCCATGCCGAAGATGCCCAGCGCGGTGCCCTGCCGCGCCGCCGGGAACCAGCGCGAGACATAGGCCACGCCGATGATGAACGAGCCGCCCGCCAGCCCGACGCCCAGCGCCGCCAGCAGGAAGGTCGCGTAGGTCGTGGCCCAGGTCAGCGCCCAGGTCGCCAGACCGGCAAGGATCATCTGCAGCGCGAACACCAGCCGCCCGCCGAAGCGTTCGGTCCAGACGCCGAGGATCAGCCGCACCAGCGAGCCGGTCAGCACCGGCGTGGCGATCAGCAGGCCGTATTGCGCATCGCTCAGGCCCAGTTCCTCGCGCACCGAAAGGCCGATGATCGAGAAGATGGTCCAGACGGCGAAGCAGATGGTGAAGGCAACAGTGGACAGCGCCAGCGCCTGCTGCCGCTGCCCGTTGTCGGGTTCGGAAATGGTCGTCATCGCGAGGCTCCGCTCACATCACCGGCCCGAAGGGGCGCGGCGCACGGGTCCAGAATGCGCGGCGGGCGCTCCGCGTTGTTGACTTGGATCAAGTCCGGCCCGCGATCGGCAGAAAAGCGACCTGACTTGACGTGATGCAATGCGACGGCGCCATGGATGCAGATTACTGGCCAACATATCGTGCGCCGCACATTGACAGACCGGGACTCACCATTTGATAATAATCAAGCGGGCAAGCAGGGGGTCGGGATGCGCGAAGAGGAGAGACCGGGGATTCGGCGTTTGCCGCTGTTCCGCGAGATGTCGGAGCAAACCTTCGGCACGCTCATGGACGTGTCCTACGCGCAGAACTTTCCGCCGCTGCTCGATCTCTTTTCCCAGGGGCAGAACGCCGACTTCCTGCATGTGCTCATCGAGGGCACGGTCGAACTGCACAGCGACTGGCACGGCCGCGAGACCGTGATGGGCGTGGTGCAGCCGGTCTCGGCCTTCATCATCGCGGCCTGCGTGCGCGACGGGGCCTATCTGATGTCGGCGCGGACGCTGGAGCGCTCGCGCATCGTGCTGATCCCCGCCGACGACCTGCGCCATTCCATGCGCCGGGATGCCGATTTCGCCATGGCCGCGATGGACGAGATGGCGCGCGGCTACCGGGTGATGGTGCGCCACGCCAAGAACATGAAGCTGCGCAATGCCCGCGAACGGCTGGCCGCATGGGTGCTGCGCGAGTCGACCCATCTCGGCGGCGCCGCCGGTTTCGTCCTGCCGGTCGAGAAGCGCCGCCTCGCGTCCTATCTCGGCATCACCGCCGAAAGCCTGTCGCGCTCGATCCGCAGCCTGCGCGAGGACGGGGTGCGCATCGACGGGGCGCGGGTGACGATCACCGATCCGGCGCGGCTGACCGCGCTGGCCGGTCCCGATCCGCTCATCGACGATCCTGAGCCGGACGACCGGCATCCGCCGGGCTGAGCACCGGCGCCGCGACCTGCCCGCCCACCCCCTGCGTGGCGCGCGCCCGGTCCAGCCCCAGCCTGCGCTCGCGCCACAGGATGATGAACCCGGCCAGGATCACGATGGCCGCTCCGACCAGCATCGGCAGGGTCGGCACTTCGGCAAACACCAGCCAGCCGACCACCAGCGCCAGCAGGATCGAGGCATATTCAAAGGGCGCGATCACGCTCATGTCGGCGTAGCGGTAGCTGGCGGTCAGCAGGATCTGCCCGGTGCCGCCCAAGAGCCCAGTCAGCACCAGCAGCGCGAACAGGCCGGGACCGGGCATCGCCCAGCCCCAGGGCAGGGTCAGCAGCGACAGCAGCGCGGCGGTGGTCAGGAACCAGAACACGATTGCGGCGGTATGTTCCGTCGCCACCAGCCTGCGCACCTGCACCTGCGCCAGCGCGGCAAACAGCGCGCCGCCAAAGGCGACGGTGGCGCCCAGAGCCTCGCGCAGGCCGACCTCGTCGCCGCCCAAAGTCAGGCGCGGCGCCATGACGATAATGACGCCGCAGAGGCCCAGAATGACGGCGCTGATGCGAAAGGCGCGGATTTCCTCGCCAAGGAACATCGCCGCCAGCACCACGGTCAGGATCGGCGCCGCATAGCCGATGATCGTCGCCTCGGGCAGCGACAGCAGCCCCAGCGCGGTGAAGTTCAGCGCCATCGAGGTGGTGCCAATCACCCCGCGCCAGACATGGCCCATCGGCATCGATGTCTTCAGCCCGCGCGGCCATTCGCCCAGCCAGACCAGCCAGACGACGATGACCGGGATCGAGAAGGCCGAACGGAAGAACACCGCCTCGCCCGGCGGAATCCGGTCCGAGGTCAGCTTGATGAGCGTCGCCATGGCGAAGAACACCACGACCGAGATGACCTTGAGCGCGATGGCCCTGAGAGGCTGCATCTGTGACCTGCCCGGATGACGCGGCCAGCATAGACCAACCCGCCGCAGCGGCCAGAGGCGATCATCCGTCATTGCGAGGCGCCGCAGGCGACGTGGCAATCCATGCCGCAACCGCGCACCCGGTATGGATTGCTTCACTTCGTTCGCAATGACGTAACCCACCGTCATTGCGAGGAGGCGCAGCCGACGCGGCAACCCCGATGTTGTATGTGAGCGGTCGGGGTTGCTTCGGCTGCGCCTCGCAATGACGGTCGCCCCCATTCGTCATTGCGAGGAGCCGCAGGCGACGTGGCAATCCATGCCACAACCGCGCACCCGGTATGGATTGCTTCACTTCGTTCGCAATGACGGCAGCTCACCCGGCCCCGTCCAGCCGCGCCACGGCCCAGCGTGCGGCATCGGCCACGGCCTCGTCGGCGTCATCTACCAGCCCCGCCGCCACCGCGCGCAAGGACAGATCGCCGGAATTGCCGATGGCATAGAGCACGTTCCGCACGAACCTGTCGCGCCCGGTGCGCTTGACCGGCGATCCCGCGAACATCTCGCGGAAGGACGCATCGTCCAGCACCGCCAGTTCGGCCAGCGGCAGCGCGCCCGCCATCTTGTGATAGCGCATCTCGTGTGCCTGCACCGCGAACTTGTTCCACGGGCAGACCGCCAGACAATCATCGCAGCCGAACACGTGATTGCCTAGCAGCGGGCGCAGTTCCTCGTCCACCGGGCCGCGATGCTCGATGGTCAGGTAGGAGATGCAGCGCCGCGCATCCAGTTGGAACGGCGCCGGGAACGCCTGCGTCGGGCATACATCCAGACAGGCGGTGCAGGTGCCGCAATGTTCTTCGGCGGGCGCATCGACCGGCAGTTCCAGCGTGGTGAAGATCGCGCCCAGAAACACCCAGTTGCCGAAATCGCGCGAGATGACGACGGTGTGCTTGCCCTGCCAGCCCAGACCCGCCGCCTGCGCCAGCGGCTTTTCCATCACCGGCGCGGTGTCGGTAAAGACCTTGATCGCGGCCTCCGGCGCCTGTTCGATCAGCCAGCGGCCCACGACTTTCAGCTTCTTCTTCAGCAGATCGTGGTAATCGCGCCCGCGCGCGTAGCTGGTGATGACGCCCTTGCTACGCTCGTCCAGCAGCGGCAGCGGGTTTTCCTCGGGCGTGTAGCTCTGCGCCAGCATGATGACCGAGCGCGCCTCGGGCCACAAAGCCGCCGGATCGCCGCGCCAGTCGACCCGCTCGGCCATCCATGCCATGTCGCCGTGCCGTCCCGCGTCCAGATAGTCGCGCAGCCGCCCGGCGGCCTCGGGGATCGCGCCGGGGCGGCAGATGCCCATGGCGACGAAGCCCTCGTCCAGCGCCTTCGCCTCAAGGCGCGCGCGCAGATCGGCTTGCTCCTTCATCCTTGCCCAAATACTCCGGGGGGAGGCCCGCAGGGCCGGGGGGCAGCGCCCCCCTCGCGCCTAAAAGTCCAGATCGGCATAATGCGGCGGCGGGCGGAAGCCCGGAATCTGGTCGGCGAGGATCGACCGGAACGCGGGCCGCGACTTGATCTTGGCATACCAGTCGCGCACCGTGTCCGAGCGGTGCCAGTCCACATCGGATATGTAGTCCAGGCACGACAGATGCGCGGCGGCGGCGAAATCGGCCAGCGTAAGGTCGTTGCCCGCCAGCCAGCGCCGCGATTCCAGCAAGCCGTGCATGTAGTCGAGGTGATGCTTGATCGCCCGCGCCCCGGCCTTGACGTTGGCGCTGTCCGGGTAGCCGGTGCCCTGCACCTTGCGAAAGACCCGCTCGCCCATCAGCTTGGTGGTCACCTCGGCGTTGAACTTGTCGTCGAACCAGGCGACCAGACGGCGCACCTCGTGCCGCGCGTCGGCGTCGCGCGGCATCAGCGGCGGGTCGGGCACCTTTTCTTCGAGATATTCGCAGATCGCCTGCGATTCGCTCAGCATCCGGTTGCCGTAGCGCAGCACCGGCACCTTGCCCGCCGGGTTGCGGCGCAGGAACTCGCCGTCCTGTTCCCAGTAGCGTTCCTCGACCAGCTCGACCTCGATGCGCTTTTCGGCCAGCGTCAGCCGCACCTTCCGGCAGAAGGGCGACAGCGGATAGTGATAGAGCCGGTTGGTCGGTTGGTCGGGGTGCATGGTGCGATCTAGCCCCAAGGGCGCCCCGGCTTCAAGAAGCCTGAAAGCAGGCCGCGCGCCCGTCCGCCGCGATGGTGGCGGCGCCGTCGAGGATACGGGCGGCGCGGCGGCGCAGGGCATCGGTCGGGCTGGCGGGCGAGCGGTGCTTCGGATCGGGCAGGATCGCGGCCAGCCGCGCGGCCTGCACCGGCGTCAGGTCGGCGGCGGCGGTCCCGAACCAGTGCCGCGCGGCGGCCTCGACACCGAACACGCCTTCGCCGAATTCGGCGACGTTGAGATAGACTTCGAGGATGCGCCGCTTCGACCAGACCAGATCGACCAGCGGCGTCAGCCCGGCCTCGAGCGCCTTGCGCAGCCAGCTTCGCCCCTGCCAGAGATAGACGTTCTTCACGACCTGCTGGTCGATGGTCGAGGCGCCGCGTCGGCTGCCCGCGTCCAGCGTGGCACGGATCGCGGCAAGGTCGAACCCCCAGTGGGTGCAGAAATTGGCGTCCTCGGCGGCGACGACCGCGCGGGCCATCACCGGGGCGATGCGTTCCATCGGCACCCATTGCTGCGCGACACCGCCCAGGCGGCGGCCCTCGGCGAACATGTAGGGCGTGGTCGGCGGGTTCACGACGGCCCAGAGCAGCACCAGCGCCGCGACCAGCCCGACCACCCCCAGCGCCCCGCGCCCCAGCCAGCGGCGCGCGCGCTGCCAGCGCGACGGCCTGCGCTGCCGCTTCCTGCCGCGCCCGCCCCTGGCTGCCGGTTTCGCCTTCGCCTCGCGCGCCACGACGGGTTCAGCGCCGGGCCGGGGCCGCGGGATCGGGCCCCGCAGGCAGGCCCGATGTCACGACACCGCAGCCGCGTGTCGGCACGGGGGACAGGAACCCCGCCTCGCCGGGAAGGATGAAATCGGCGGGGCGGTCGTCCGTGGTCCAGGATTCGGTGCCGACCGTCGTGGCCGAGACCCCGGACAGGAACATCCGCCACGCGCGGCTGACGTATTCCTGCCCCTCCGAGCGCCAGATCTCGGCGCCGTCCTCGTCATAGGCGGTGATCGCATATTCCGTCACCTCGAGCGGCACGCCGTCGATGGTCTCGGTCGCGCCGGTCAGCCGGTCCTGCCCGACATAGCGCGTCGCGCCGATTTCCGGCGACAGGGTGCGAAAGTCCCAGGTGTCGATTCCCGTCTCGATCAGCGTCGTCAGCGAAGCCGGGTCGGCGGGCGCCTTTTCAAGGCGTTCGGAGTGATCGGACAGCGCGTGATAGCTTTCGATCCACTGGGTCTCGGCGTCGGTGGTGCCGAAATAGACCATGCCCCCGGCGTCGAAGTCGATGCGCCGCTGCCAGCCTTCGGGATCACCCGCGCAGGTGAAGTGATGGCTGACGCTGCAGCCGCGCGACTGGATCGTCAGCCAGGCGGTGCAGCCCTCGGGCAGGGTGAAGGGAACCGCACCGGCACCCGCCGCCGGGACAAGCAGCAGCAGGGCAGCGACAGCACCCTTCATTCGCGCGCGCCCGGCACCGGCGCCTTGGACAGCAGCGCGCCGCAGTCATAGCGCGGGCTTGCGGACAGGAATCCCGGCTCGCCGGGAAAGATGAAGGCCATCGGCGACGTGTCCGCATCCCAGCTTTCGTCGCCCATGGTCGTGGTCCGTGTGCCCCCGAAGAAGGTGCGCCAGTCGCGGTTGATGAACTCGCGCCCCTCGGCCCGCCAGACCTCGGCGCCGTTCTCGTCGCGGGCGATCATCGAGAACTCGGTGCGTTCCAGGATGACGCCGCTTATCGTCACCGTCTCGCCGGTCAGCCGGTCCTGCCCGGTGAAGCGCGTCACGATCCCGTCGGGGTCGGTGCGCGTGGTGAAATCGAACGTGTCGATCCCGGTGGAAGTCAGGGTCGAGAACGAGGCCGGGTCGCGTTCGTCGTCACCCAGAACCTCGACGATGCCCGACTGCGGGCTGAGGCTTTCGACCCAGCGGGTCTCGGCGTCGATGGCGCCGATGTAGATCACCCCGCTTTCGTCGATGTCGACACGGCGCTGCCAGCCTGCGGGATCGTCGGTGCAGGTGAAGTGGTGGCTCACGATGCACGAGCGCTGCTGTTCGGTCACATAGGCCGTGCAGCCTTCGGGAAGCTGGAACGTGTCCTGCGCAAGGGCCGGCCCCGCGACGGCCAGCGGGACGACGACAGCGGCCAGGCCAGCGGCCACGGCGGGAAGGGGAAACCGGGTCAAAGCGCGCAAACCTCGCCTGATGTGTCGTGATGCCCGCGACCTTAGCGCAGTGCCGCGCATCGGGAAAGCCAGCCTGCCGAGGCAACAGGGCAATCGGCATTTCCCGTCATTGCGAGGCGGCGCAGCCGACGA
>JACFNP010000038.1 GCA_019454835.1 Rubellimicrobium sp. | reverse complement strand
CCCGCAACCCGCTTATCACATAAAGCGAACGGACTGGGTTGCTTCGTCGCCTGCGCCTCCTCGCAATGACGGCAGTTCTCGTCATTGCGAGCCGAAAGGCGAAGCAACCCCGACCGCTCGCGCACAACCGTCGAGGTTGCTTCGTCGGCTGCGCCGCCTCGCAATGACGGGAGATGCCGTCCGCCCGATGGTCCACTTTCGCCTTGCCCTTGGCGTCCCATGCGCTAGAAGGCGCGTCAGTCGGGCTATAGCGCAGCCTGGTAGCGCGTCTGTCTGGGGGACAGAAGGTCGCAGGTTCAAGTCCTGCTAGCCCGACCAACGGCCCGTCCCCGCCGCAAAGGGGGGTCCATGACAACCGGCGTCCTTCCCTGTCAGGACATCGAGGCACTGGTCGCCTCGGGTGCCGTCTGCGGCGCCGCTCCCGTGCTGCCCGGACAGGTGCAGCCCGCCAGCCTGGACCTGCGGCTCGGCGCCGTGGCCTACCGGGTGCGGGCGTCGTTTCTGGCCGGTGCCGGACGGCGGGTCGCCGACCGCATCGCCGAATTCGAGATGCACCGCATGGACCTCGCCGCAGGCGCGGTGCTGGAGAAGGGCTGCGTCTATCTGGTCCCGCTCATGGAAAGCCTTGCGCTGCCCGACGACATTTCCGCCGTCGCCAATGCCAAAAGCTCGACCGGCAGGCTTGATCTGCTGACCCGCACCATCACCGACGGCGGAACCGAATTCGACCGCATCGAGCCGGGCTATACCGGCCCGCTCTGGGCGGAAATCTGCCCGCGTTCGTTTTCCGTGCTGGTGCGCGCCGGGCAAAGGCTGAACCAGATCCGTTTCCGGCGCGGGCAGGCGGTGCTGGACGACGCGGCGCTTGCGGCGCTGCACGCGAAGGTGCCGCTGGTCGACGGTGCGGCGCTCATCTCGGGGGGCCTGGGCTTTTCCGTCGATCTGGCGCCGCGCGCGGGCACGCTGGCGGGCTGGCGGGCAAAGCCGCATTCCGGGGTGATCGACCTCGACCGGATCGGCCATTACCCCGCGCGCGAGTTCTGGGAAGAGGTCCATGCCGAGGACCGCCGCATCATCCTCGACCCCGGCGCCTTCTACATTCTGGTCAGCCGCGAATCCGTCACCATTCCCCCCGACCACGCCGCCGAGATGGCGCCCTATCTGGCCATGGCGGGCGAGTTCCGGGTCCATTACGCGGGCTTCTTCGACCCCGGCTTCGGCCATGCGGCGGCAGGCGGCGCCGGGTCGCGCGGGGTGCTGGAAGTGCGCGCCCACGAGGCGCCCTTCGCGCTGGAACACGGGCAGGTCGTCGGACGGCTGGTCTACGAACGCATGGCCACCCCGCCCGCAAGGCTGTACGGCGCGGGAATCGCGTCGAACTATCAGGGCCAGGGGTTGAAGCTGGCCAAGCAGTTCCGGGTGTAGCGGGGCGCGGTGTCTTCCGCCAGCCGCGAGGCGGCGCATATTCCGTCATTGCGAGGAGGCGAAGCCGACGCGGCAATCCACGGGGCCAAGGGCTGCGCCCGGCATGGATTGCTTCACTTCGTTCGCAATGACGAGAAACCCCGTCATTGCGAGGAGGCGAAGCCGACGTGGCAATCCATGGGGCCGGGTGCTGCGCCCGGCATGGATTGCTTCACTTCGTTCGCAATGACGAGAAATCCCCGTCATTGCGAGGAGCCGGAGGCGACGAAGCAACCCCGATATTATCGCGCAAGCGGTCGAGGTTGCTTCGGCTGCGCCTCGCAATGACGGGGGTTTACGGGGCTGCGGCGCCATGCCAGCCCGCGCAGCCCCATCCGCCCGATTGCCCTGCCCTCGCGCCCGCCATGCCTTCCCTCTCGCGGTCAGCGCCGCTATCCTTGGGCTGCCCCTGACCTCGCCAGTGAGACCATGTCCGTCATCCCCCTCGCCGGAGTCCTCGGCCACCCGGTGGCCCATTCGCTGTCGCCGCGCCTGCACGGGCACTGGCTGGCGCGCTACGCCATCCCCGGCCATTATGTCCCGCTCGATGTCGCGCCCGGTGACCTTGCCGCCGTCCTTGCCGCCATGCCGCGCATGGGGTTCCGGGGCTGCAACGTCACCATCCCGCACAAGCAGGCGGTGCTGGCGCTGGCCGCGCAGACCACCGAACGCGCGCGGCGGATCGGGGCGGCGAACACGCTGACCTTCCTGCCGGGCGGCGGCTTTGTCGCCGACAATACCGACGGCTACGGCTTTGCCGCCAATCTCGTGCGCGGCGCGCCCGCGTTTCGCGCCTTCAACGCCCGTGCGCTGGTGCTGGGCGCCGGTGGGGCCGCGCGGGCGGTGCTCGACGCGCTGATCGAGGCGGGCGTGGCGCGGATCGCGCTTGCCAACCGCACCCGCGCGCGGGCCGACGACCTTGCCGCCGCCTTCGGTCCGCGCGTCACCGCGACCGACTGGGACGAGGCGGGCGACCGGCTGGCGAAGGCCGATCTGGTCGTGAACACGACCGCGCTGGGCATGACCGGCCAGCCGCCGCTGAACCTGCCGCTCGACGGGCTGCACGCGGGCCAGACCGTCACCGATCTCGTCTATGCGCCACTGGAAACCCCGCTGCTGGCCGCCGCGCGGGCCGCCGGGGCCACCGTCGTCGACGGTCTGGGCATGTTGCTCGATCAGGCCGCGCCGGGGTTCGAGGCGTGGTTCGGCCGCCGCCCCGAGGTGGACGACGCCGCCCGCGCCGCCGTGCTGGCATGAGCTATGTCCTCGGCCTCACCGGCTCGATCGCCATGGGGAAAAGCACCACCTCGGCGCTGTTTGCCGCCGAGGGTCTGCCGGTCTGGGACGCCGACGCCGTGGTCCATCGCCTCTATGCGCAAGGCGGCGCCGCCGTCGCACCCCTTGCCGCCGCCTTCCCCGAGGCGCTGGCGGACGGCGCCATCTCGCGCCCGACGCTGGCGCGCATCACCGCCGCCGACCCCGGCGCCCTGCCCCGCATCGAGGCCGTGGTGCATCCGCTGGTCGCCGCCGACCGCGCGGGCTTTCTGGCCGGTGCCACCGCCGACATCGTCGTCCTCGACGTGCCGCTGCTGTTCGAGACCGGCACCGACGCGCTCTGCGACGGCATCGCGGTCGTCTCGGTCCCCGAGGCGGTGCAGCGCGACCGCGCCCTCGCCCGCCCCGGCATGGACGGGATGCGCCTGGCGATGATGCTCGCCCGCCAGATCCCCGACGCCGAAAAGCGCGCCCGCGCCACCTGGGTGATCGAGACCCTGACCCTTGACGCCGCCCGCGCACGGGTGCGGGCGATCATTGCCGCGATCCGCAAGGGGGGCATCGATGCGTGAGATCGTGCTGGACACGGAAACCACCGGGTTCGATCCCGACCAGGGCGACCGGATCGTCGAGATCGGCGCGCTGGAGCTGGTGAACCACATGCCCACCGGCGCCACGTTCCACCGCTACATCAACCCCGCGCGCGACATGCCCGAGGGCGCCTTCGGCGTTCACGGTCTGGGCGCCGACCTGCTGGTGCCGCCGCGCACGGTGAGGCCCGGCGAGATCACGCTGGGCGACAAGCCGCTGTTTGCCGCCGTCGGGCAGGCGTTTCTGGATTTCGTCGGCGATGCAAAACTGGTCATCCACAACGCTGCCTTCGACATGCGGTTCCTGAACGCCGAACTCGCCCGCCTGTCGCTGCCCGCATTGCCTGATCGCCGCGCCATCGACACGCTGCTGATCGCCCGCAGCCGCTTTCCGGGGTCGCCCGCCAGCCTCGATGCGCTCTGCCGCCGCTTCGGCATCGACAATTCGGCGCGCACCCTGCACGGCGCGCTGCTGGACGCGGAAATCCTGGCCGAGGTCTATCTGGAACTGATCGGCGGCAGGCAGCCCGACTTCGGCCTGTCGGGCACGGCCACCGCCCGCAGCGGCGCCACCACCGGCCCCGCCCAGCACGGCCCGCGCCCGCACCCGCTGCCGCCCCGGATCACCGAAGCCGAACGCGCGGCGCACGCGGAATTCGTGGCGGCAATGGGCGACGGCGCGCTGTGGGGGCGCGGGGGGTAGCCCTCACATCTCCAGCGCCACCCAGCCCGCGGCCTCGGCCAGCAGCACGAGGTTCAGCGCCAGCACCACCACCGCGCCCAGCCCGGCCAGTGCCCGCAGCGGCAGGGCGGGCACGAATTCGCCCATCACCGCGCGGCGCGAGACGAACCACAGCAGCGCCAGCATCGGCACCGGCAGGGCAATGGACAGCGCGACCTGGCTCAGCACCAGTGCCTGCGTTGCATTGACGCCAAGGCCGACCACCACGAAGGCGGGCAGCATGGTGACGAGGCGGCGCAGCCAGACCGGGATATGCATGTGCAGGAAGCCCTGCATGATCATCTGCCCGGCCATCGTGCCGACGACCGAACTCGAGACCCCCGAGGCGATCAGCGACACCAGGAACGCCGTTGCCGCCGCACCGCCGAGGATCGGCGTCAAGGAATGATAGGCGGTCTCGATCTCGGCCACTTCGGGGTGGCCCTGATGGAAGGCCGCCGCCGCCATCAGCACCATGGCCATGTTCACCGCCCCCGCCAGCGCCAGCGCCACCACCACCTCGATGTTGGAAAACCGCACGAGACGGCGCTTCTGCGCGACACTGGCCCCCGGCAGGCGGTTCTGGGTCAGGCCGGAGTGCAGGAAGATCGCATGCGGCATGATGGTCGCGCCGATGATGCCGACCGCGATGGTCAGCGCCGCCGCATCGGGCAGCGCGGGCGAGATGATCCCCTGCACCGCTTCGGACCAGTCGACCGGGGCGATGAACAGCTCCAGCAGATAGCACAGGCTGATGATGCCGACGAAGGCGCCGACCAGCAGCTCCATCGGCCTGAATCCGCGCCCTTCCAGCATCAGCAGCGCATAGGTAACCACGGCGGTCACCACCATGCCCCAGAAGAGCGGCAGCGAGAACAGCAGCGACAGGCCGATGGCCCCGCCCAGAAACTCGGCGAGATCGGTCGCCATCGCCGCGAGTTCGGACACTACCCACATCGCCCAGACCAGCGGGCGCGGCAGATGGTCGCGGCATAGTTCGGCAAGGTTGCGGCCCGTGGCGATGCCCAGCCGCGCCGAGAGCGCCTGGAACAGCATGGCGACCAGATTCGCCACCAGCACCACCCACAGCAGCGCATAGCCATAGCGCGCACCTGCCTGGATGTTTGTCGCGTAATTGCCCGGATCGACATAGGCGATCGAGGCGATCAGCGCCGGGCCGACGAACAGCAGGAACGAACGCCTGCCGCCGCGCCCGGCAAGGGCTTCGGCCAGCCCGGCGCGGGTGCGGGCGGTCAGGTCGGGCGGGTTGGTCAGGGACATCGGGTGAATCGCTTGCCGTGCATCTGGCTCGTTCATGTAGCCAAGGCTACATGAGTGTCAACAGGCTGCGAGGAAAAGGTTGTGCCGCCGCCGCCCCGGCCCTCAGGGCAATCGCCTTTGCTGACCATGCAGCGAGCGGCCCGCAGATTTCCCCTTCGGTCGTGCGCAGCACGACCGGCGCCCGCCCCGCCCCCCAGGGCGGGCGCATCCGCGCCCACCCCCGGTGCGGGCGCCGGTCATGCTGCCCCACCGTTGCAACATGCGGCCCGCCGCGCAGGGGCATGTGCGATTGCCCCGCCCCGGCCCTGACGCGAGGCTCGTTCCTTCCGGTTCAGCGGCCCCGCTGTGACATCCCGTTCCGCCGAATTGTCTCGGACGCCAAATGTTCCATTGGGCGGCGAAATGCCCTAGTCTGCCACCCGACCTGCCCCGACCGCCCGACCTGCCCCGACCGAATGCCCGTGCCGATGCCAGACGACGCCCCCCAGCCGAGGCCCGACGAGGCCACGCCCGACCCCGCTCCGCGCTCGCGGCGGTTCGATCAGGCGCGCAAGGCGCAGGCGCAGGCCCTGCTCGAGGATTACACCGAACTGATCGACGACCTGCTGGCCGCCGTGGGCGAGGCCCGCGTCACCGAGATCGCCGCCCATATGGGCGTGGCGCATCCGACCGCGACCAAGGCGGTCGCGCGGCTGAAGCGCGAGGGTCTGGCCGTGTCGCGCCCCTATCGCGGCGTGTTCCTGACCGACGACGGCAAGGCCATGGCCGACCGCGCCCGCGCCCGCCACCGCATGGTGGTCGATGTGCTGCGCGCGCTGGGCGTGCCCGCCGAAGTGGCCGAGACCGATGCCGAGGGGATCGAACACCACGTCTCGGACACCAGCCTGCGCGCCTTCGCGGCGTTCCTGAAGAAGGGCGAGGACGGGTAGCGGTCGCGGGCCGGTCATTGCGCGGCGGCAAGGCCGACGCGGCAACCCGCTCACCCGGCATGGATTGCTTCGGCTGCGCCTCGCAATGACGGGCGTAAGGGCGGGCCGTCACCACTTCGTCATTGCGAGGAGCCGAAGGCGACGTGGCAACCCCGATGTTGTGTGTGAGCGGTCGGGGTTGCTTCGCCTGCGGCTCGCAATGACGATGGGAAACGGCGGCCCCCGCCACCATCCGTCATTGCGAGGAGCCGAAGGCGACGTGGCAATCCACCTGTCCGGCATGGATTGCTTCGGCTGCGCCTCGCAATGACAGGCGTGGATTGCGCAGCCTTACCCCCGCCCTCAGGCGTTGCCGACCGGCGCGGTTTCGGCGGCCTGTTTGGCCTGCAGGCGGCGGGTGATTTCGGCGCGGTAGATCTGCATGAAGTCGATCATGTCGACGTTCAGCGGCGGGAAGCCCCCGTCGCGCGTCACGTCGCTGACGATCCGGCGCATGAAGGGGAAGGTCACGCGCGGGCATTCGATCATCAGATAGGGATGCAACTGTTCGTCGGTCAGGCCCTCGACCTGAAAGATCCCGGCATATTCCAGCTCCAGCAGGAACAGCACCGATTCCGTTCCCTTGGCCTTGTTGGTCACGGTCAGCTTGGTGATGACCTCGAACTGGTGCTCGACCGGGCGCTTGCGCGCATCGAGGTTCACCTGCACCGAGATCTCGGGCTGCAACTCGCCGGTCAGGCCCTTCTGCATCAGCACGTTCTCGAACGACAGGTCGCGGATATACTGGCCGATGACCCGCATCGTCACCTTGGGCGCCGCCGCGGCACCGGGTGCGGGCGCAGGCGTGGCGGGGCTGGTCGGATCGGGCGTGTCGGTCATCATCACTTCCTTCTGTGCCGCTGGACGGCCTCTAGCACCGGGGCCGGGGGTTCTCAACCGCCGTCAATGCCCGGTCCAGCCCGAGGGCCTGCGCGGCCCGTCGTCCGCGCACCGGGTCACGTCGACGAATTCGCCCTCGATCACCTGTTCGCGCCCGGTGCGCAGCGGCGCCGCCGGGGTCACGGCGGTCCAGTGCTGCCGGATCCGGCGCCCGATGATCGCCCGCAGCCCCGGCACGAGCAGCAGCAGGCCAAGCGCCGATGTCGCGAACCCCGGCACGATCAGCAGGATCGCCGCCATGAGCAGCAGCGCGCCGTCCACCATGTCGTCACCGGGATCGCGCCCCGATTCCAGCGCCTGCCGGGCGCGCGCGATCGCCCCGGCACCGCCGCGCCGCAGCAGCAGGCTTCCGGCCAGCGCCGACAGCACGACCAGCGCCACCGTGGCGCCCGCCCCGACCAGGCCGCCGATCTGCACGAAAAGGACGATCTCGACGAGGATCGTGCCAATGAAAATCAGGCGTATCATGCGCAATCCTCCTCTCGAAACGGTGTCGCCCGGTGGACTTGTGACAGCGGCTCTCCTACATAGGCAGGACCGGAGCGGAATGCGAACCCGTTCCGCTGCGCGCGGCCAAGAGGACAGCATGAACTCGCCCATCATCCAGCTTCTCGTCCTCGCCGGGATCGCGATTTTCCTGATCCTGCGGCTGCGCTCGGTGCTTGGCACCCGCGACGGGTTTGAAAAGCCGCCCGAGGCGAAGCCGGTCGAACATGCACGCGCCAGCGCCCGCGATCTCAAGGTGATCGAGGGCGGCCCCGACCGCGACATCGTGGACAACGTCCCCGAAGGCAGCCCGGCGGCCAGGGCGCTGGCCGACATGAAGCGCGTCGAGCCGTCGTTCCGGGTTCACGATTTCCTGATCGGTGCCCGCGCCGCCTATGAGGCGATCCTCATGGCCTTCGAGAACGGCAATATCGACGAGGTGCGCGGCTGGCTGGCCCCCGACGTGGCCGCGACGCTGACCGACGCCATCGCGGCGCGCAACGCCCAGGGCAACAAGGTCGAGGCCCAGTTCCAGGGCATCTCGTCGCTGCAGCTCCGCGACGCCGAATTCGACGCCAACACGCGCGAGGCAGAGCTTGCCATCGTCTTCACCGGCGAGATGACCCGCGTGGTCCGCAACGCCCAGGGCGAGGTGATCGAGGGCGGCGCAGGCGAATTGCGCCGTCAGCGCGATGTCTGGACCTTTGGCCGCACGATGGGATCGGACAACCCCAACTGGTCGCTGGTCGCCACCGGCGAGTGACGCGGTGGCCCGCGCGTGATGCTGAGCGATCCGCCCGAACCCGAGGCACAGGCGGCGCTTGCCGCCTATCTGCGCTCGCGGCCCGCAGGCTGGCCTGAACCCGCACCGGGACAGGCGGCGGCGGATTTCTTCCGCACGGCGTTTCGCGCCTCGGTGCCCGACGACGGCGGAGCTTCGCTTTTCACCGGCTATTACGAACCCGAGATCGACGCCCGGCTGGCGCCCGAGGCGGGCTTTGCCCATCCGATCTATGCGCTGCCGCCCGATCCGCACCTGACGCGCGCGGCGATCCTTGGCGGCGCGCTGTCCGGGCAGGGGCTGGAAATCGCCTGGCTTGCCGATCCGGTCGCGCTGTTCTTCCTGCAGGTGCAGGGTTCCGGCCGCCTGCGCCTGCCCGGCGGCGGCACGCTGCGGGTGGGCTATGCCGGGCAGAACGGCGCGCGCTATGTCTCGCTGGGCCGCGAGATGGTGGCGCGCGGCCTGATCGCGGCGGACAGGATAAGCGCCGGGGCGATGCGCGCCTGGTTTGCCGCCCATCCCGACCGGACCGACGGGATTCTCGCGCTCAACCCGTCATGGGTCTATTTCCGCGTGGTCGCGGGCCTTGCCCCCGACGACGGCCCCATAGGCACCGCAGGCGTGCCGCTGGGCGCGCTGGTGTCGCTGGCCGTCGATCCGGCGCATGTGCCGCTTGGCGCGCCGGTGCTGGTCGAGACCGAGACCGACGGCACCCCGTTCCGGCGGCTCATGGTCGCGCAGGACACCGGCGGCGCGATCAGGGGGGCGCAGCGAGCGGACATCTTCTTCGGCACCGGCGAGGCGGCAGGCCGCCGCGCCGGGCGCCAGCGCGCGGGCGGGCGGCTTGCGGTGCTGCGGCCGGGGGCCGTCTGATGCGCCGCCGCCACCTTTCACCCGACGAACGCGCCCTGTGGGAACAGGTCGCCCGCAGCGCCGAACCGATGCACCGCCACCCGCGCGCCCCCCTGCCCGCGCCGCCGCCGCAACCGGCGCCGCGACCTGCATCAGCCCCGGAACTCCGCCACGACCCGCCGCCGCCGATCCCGGCATTTCACATCGGCGAACGGGCCGGGCGGGGCAGCGCCGCGACCCCTGCCCTTGCGCTGCCCGCGCCGCGCAAGCCGCCGCGCATGGACGCCCGCACCCACGGGCGGATGCGCAAGGGCCGCCTGACGCCGGACTCGCGCATCGACCTGCACGGCATGACGCTGGCGCAGGCGCATCGGGCGCTGATCGGCTTTGTCCTGTCGGGACGCGCCGCCGGGCACCGGCTGGTGCTGGTCATCACCGGCAAGGGCCGCCCGCGCGAGGCCGGTCCGCTGCCACCCGAACGCGGCCTGCTGCGTGAACAAGTGCCCGACTGGCTGACCCTGCCGCCGCTCGATGCACTGGTGCTGGACGTGACGACCGCCCACCAAAGCCACGGCGGCGAGGGCGCGCTGTATGTCTATCTGCGGCGGCGGTGAGGGGCGGCACCCCGCACGTGCGTCATTGCGAGCCGACAGGCGAAGCAACCCCGACCGCTCACACACAACATCGAGGTTGCTTCGTCGGCTCCGCCTCCTCGCAATGACGCGAATAAAGCGCCCTCACCCGCTACAGCACATAACGGCTGAGGTCCGCCGAGCGCGCCAGTTCGCCCAGTTCACGTTCCACCATCGCCGCATCGACCACCACCTCGGCGCCCGCGCGGTCGGGGGCGGCGAAGGACAATTCCTCGAACACCCGCTCCATCACGGTCAGCAGCCGCCGCGCGCCGATGTTTTCCACGGTGCGGTTCACCTCGGCGGCGATCCGCGCCAGCGCGGCCACCCCGTCGTCGGTAAAGCGCACCGTCACATTCTCGGTCGCCATCAGCGCCACATATTGCCGGGTCAGGGCGTTTTCGGTCTCGGTCAGGATGCGGACGAAATCCTCTTCGTGCAGCGGCCCGAGTTCCACCCGGATCGGCAGCCGCCCCTGCAGTTCGGGCAGCAGGTCCGAGGGTTTCGCCACATGGAACGCGCCCGAGGCGATGAACAGGATGTGGTCGGTCTGCACCGGCCCGTGTTTCGTGCTGACGGTGGTGCCCTCGATCAAAGGCAGCAGGTCGCGCTGCACGCCCTCGCGGCTGACATCGGCGCCGCGCGCGTCCGAACGGGCGCAGATCTTGTCGATCTCGTCCAGGAACACGATGCCGTTTTCCTGCACCGCTTCCAGCGCGGCGCGGGTCACGGCCTCGTCGTCGAGCAGCTTGTCGGCCTCTTCGGCGATCAGCAGGTCATGGCTTTCGGCGACGGTCATGCGCTTGCGGGTGCGGCGCTGGCCGAAGGCCTTGCCGAAGATGTCGCCCAGATTCATCATGCCGCCCATCGCGCCGGGCTGGCCGGGAATTTCAAACCCCATCGGGTTCGACGTATCCGCGACCTCGAGTTCGATCACGGTGTCATCCAGTTCGCCCGCCTTCAGCTTGCGGCGGAACATCTCGCGCGTGGCCTCGCGCGCGTCGGTTCCGGCCACGGCGGCGATGACGCGGTCCTCGGCGGCGGCCCAGGCGCGCGCCTTCACATCCTCGCGCATCGCGCTGCGGGTCTGGCCGATGGCGATGTCGACCAGATCGCGCACGATCTGTTCCACGTCGCGGCCGACATAGCCGACCTCGGTGAATTTCGTGGCCTCGACCTTGATGAAGGGCGCCTTGGCCAGCCGCGCCAGGCGGCGGCTGATCTCGGTCTTGCCCACGCCGGTCGGGCCGATCATCAGGATGTTCTTGGGGTAGACCTCCTCGCGCATTTCCGGGGCGAGCCGCTTGCGCCGCCAGCGGTTGCGCAGGGCGACCGCCACGGCCCGCTTGGCCTCGCGCTGGCCGATGATGAAGCGGTCAAGCTCCGAGACGATCTCGCGCGGGGTCAGGTCGGTCATGGGTCGGTCCTTTGACGTGTCAGGGGCCAGATAGCCAGCGCGGGGGCGGAATTGAAGGGTTGACGGGTGTGGAGACGGTATGTATATACGAACAGGCAATGCCGAAGAGCGGTGCCGGAGGGCCGCACTTAAGGTTCGTTTAACCATTCTGCGGATAGGAAGCCCCAGACAGAGGGGGGCCATCCGTGGAGTTTGAATGGGATGAGGAGAAACGCGAGGCGACGCTGCGCAAGCACGGGATCGATTTCCTTCGCGCGGCGTTTTCGGTTTTTGGTGGCCCGCACCTTCGGGGGTCGGCCCGCAGCGATATCGAGCCACGCGAGACGGCAATAGGCGAGTTTGACGGAGTCATCGTCGCCATCATCTTTACCATGCGGGGCGAAAGCATCCGCATCATCACAGCCCGGAGGGCCAGACGACATGAGCGGGAGAATTATGGGTCCCTATTCCCTCGAGGAGATTGGCCAGTTCGAGGACCGCACTGACTGGGAGCGTCTGCGCCGCGAGGGGGATTACGAAGGCCCCGAGGAATTCGAGGTCGACTGGTCGCGCGCCGAAATTGTCATCCCCGAGCCCAAGCAGGCCATATCGTTGCGCGTCGATGCCGATGTGCTCGATTTCTTCCGCGCGCAGGGCAAGGGGTATCAGACCCGGATGAACGCCGTGCTGCGCGCCTATATGGAGGCGCAGAAGGTAGCGGGTTGACGCGCGTTGGGACGGTATGTATATACGCGCTGGCGGCGCCGGAGAGCGATACCCGAGGGCGGCACTTAAGGTTCGTTTAACCATTCTGCGGATAGGACTCCCCACGACAGAGGGGGGCCATCCGTGGAGTTTGAATGGGATGAGGACAAGCGCCGGGCGACGATCCGCAAGCACGGAATCGACTTCGTGGATGCGGTGGAAATCTTTGACGGGCCCGTTTTGCACCTGCCCGCGCGCAGCGACATTGAACTGCGCAGGGCAGTGGCAGGTGTGCTGCACGGCACCATCATCGCCGTCATCTACACCATGCGGGGTGACAGAATCCGCATCATTACAGCCCGGAGGGCAAGGCGCTATGAAAGAGAATATTTCCGGGCCTTTCACGCTGGAACAGATCCGGCGGATGAAAGGAGAAACTGACTGGGAGCGTCTGCGCCGCGAGGGGGACTACGAAGGCCCCGAGGAATTCGAGGTCGACTGGTCACGCGCCGAACTCGTCATCCCCGAACCCAAGCAGGCCATATCGTTGCGCGTCGATGCCGACGTGCTTGATTTCTTCCGCGCGCAGGGCAAGGGGTATCAGACTCGGATGAACGCCGTGCTGCGCGCCTATATGGAGGCACAGAAGGTAGCGGGGTGATCCGGGCAGGGCGGTTGCATGGCCAGCGTCCGTCATTGCGAGGCGAAGCCGAAGCAACCCCGACCGCTCACGCACAACCTCGGGATTGCCGCGTCGGCTGCGCCTCCTCGCAATGACGAGTCCCCATACCCGCCGTCATTGCGAACGAAGTGAAGCAACCCCGACCGCTTGCTCAATACCCTCGGGATTGCCGCGTCGGCTGCGCCTCCTCGCAATGACGACTCCCCCTACCCGCCGTCACCCGCAATGACGCCAGCCCCGAAACGGCTCAGCCGATCCCCTCGACCGTCACCTCGCCGTTGGTGTAGACGCAGATTTCCGCCGCAATCGCCATCGCCCGGCGCGCGATCGCCTCGGCGTCCAGTTCCCCGTCCATCAGCGCCCGTGCAGCGGCCAGCGCATACATGCCGCCCGACCCGATTGCCGCGACATCGTGTTCCGGCTCCAGCACGTCGCCCGCGCCGGTCAGCACGAACAGCGCCTTGCCGTCGGTCACGATCAGCATGGCTTCAAGGTTGCGCAGGTATTTGTCCATGCGCCAGTCTTTCGCCAGTTCCACGCAGGCCCGTGCCAGTTGGCCCGGCGCCGATTCCAGCCTGGCCTCGAGCCGTTCCAGCAGCGTGAACGCGTCCGCCGTCGAACCCGCGAACCCGGCGACCACCTCGTGACCGCCGGGGGCGAGACGGCGCACCTTGCGCGCCGTGCCCTTGATGACGGTCTGGCCCAGGCTCACCTGTCCGTCACCCGCGATCACCACGCGCCCGCCCTTGCGTACGCCGATGATCGTGGTGCCGTGCCAGCCCGGAGATGCCGGATCAGCCATCAGATCGCCGACTTGATCCAGCTTTCGAGCGCCGCCTTGGGCGCCGCCCCGGCGCGGTTCGAGACCACCTCGCCGCCCTTGAAGATGAACAGCGCGGGAATCCCCCGCACCCCCATCTGCGCGGGCAGGGACGGGTTCTCGTCCACGTTCACCTTGGCGATCTTGACCTTGCCCTTGTATTCCTCGGCCAGTTCTTCCAGCGCGGGGCCGATCATGCGGCAGGGGCCGCACCATTCGGCCCAGAAATCGACGACGACGGGAACCTCGGACTGGCGCACCTCGGCGTCAAAGGTGGCATCGGTGACGGCAACGGTGGCCATATCTCAACTCCTTGATACGGGATCAGGCCGGAAGCTAAGAACCCGCCCCCCTGCCGTCAAGGCGCGCAGGCCCGTTGCAAGGCAGCCATGATCCCGGCGTGGGGCAGCGGCATCAGCAGGCCGGTCGCGGTCCAGAGAATCCGCGCCTCGATCCGCCGCCCCGGCCAGATCGCCGCCAGCGCATGAACATAGGCGCCCATCTGCCGCAGGATGCCTTCGGGCACGTCCTCGGGGCGGGCGGGGACGGTGCGGTTCGACTTGTAATCCGTCACGACAACCGCGCCCGCGCCGATCTCCAGCCGGTCGACCTGTCCGCTGATCCGCCGCCCGTCGGGCAGCGTCCCGGTGATCCCGGCCTCGACCAGAGCGCCCGGCGCGAACAGCGCCGCCATGGCCAGCGCCTGCGCGACGAACACCGCGTCGGCGCCCGCCGCCACCGCATCCGGGTCGCGCCCGACCATCGCCTGCGCGAGCGCGGGGCGATCACCCTCGGGCGCCTCGGGCAGGTGCTCGAGCAGCCGGTGCATCAGCCGCCCGCGCGCAAGCGACGCGCCGGTCCGGCTGCTGTCCACCTCGCCCGGCAGGATCACCGCCCCGCCAAGGTCCGAGGGCGAGACGACGGCCGGGCGCGGGGGCTGCACCACGGGCGCGGGATCGACCTGCACCGGGGTCGCCCGCGCGGCCGCCTCGCCCACGCGCGCCGCCTGCCCCCAGTCGCCCGATTCCAGCCGCAGCCCGGCGCCGCCCGGCATCGGCGCGGTCACCGCGCCCGCATGGCCCAGCCCGGCCTCGACCATCGCGTGCCAGCTCTCGCCGCCCGCGCCGGTCTCGCCCGCCGCCGCGACGATCAGCCAGCTTTCCGCCCGCGTCATGGCGACATAGAGCAGCCGCCGCCGTTCCGCCTCGTCGCGGGCGCGGGCCTCCTCCTGCAAGGCGCGCTGCACGGCAGTCGCATCGGCCGCAGGCGCGGCCCAGAGCGCCCCGCCCGCGACCGGCAGGATCGCCGCCCCGCGCCCCGGCCGCCGGACGGCGCAATCGGGCAGGATCACCACCGGCGATTCAAGGCCCTTGGCGCCATGCACGGTCATCACCCGCAGCGCGCCGCCCTGCGCGTCGATCTGGCGCTTGAAATCGCTCGCATCGGTGCGCATCCATTCGACAAAGCCGGTCAGGCTCGGCACCTCGACGCTTTCGTAGGCCAGCGCCTGCGACAGCAGCGCGTCGATGCCGTCCTCGGCCTCGACCCCCAGCCGCCCCAGCAGGCGCCGCCTGCCGTCATGGCGCACCAGCAAACGGTTGATCAGGTCATAGGGCCGCAGGAAATCGGCCTGCCGCCGCAGATCATCCAGCACCGCCAGCGTGTCGGCCCGCCCCGACGCCCGCAGCGCCTGCCAGAGCGTCCCCTTGCGCGGCTGAGCCAGCGCGTAAAGTTCGGCCTCGCTCCAGCCCAGCAGCGGCGAGCGCAGGGCCTCGGCCAGCGACAGGTCGTCATCGGCCAGCGCCAGGAACCGCAGCAGCGCGCCGATGTCGCGCACCGCCAGTTCCGCCCCGACCCGCAGCCGGTCGGCCCCGGCCACCGGCACGTCATGCGCCTTCAGTTCGCGGATCAGCGCGTGGAACAGGTCCGAGCGGCGCTGCACCAGAATCAGGATGTCCCCCGGCCCGATCCGCCGCAGCCCGTCCTTCTGGGTGGCCACCACGCCGCCCCGGACCATCCGCGCGACCTCGGCGGCGACGCGCCGGGCCAGCACCTGCGCCGGGTCGCGCGGGCTGACGCGGTCGACGGGCGCGGTCCAGTCCTCGGGCGCCTCCTCGGGCTGTTCCTTCGGCACCGGCGGCCACAGGTCCACCCGGCCCGGCATCGCGTCCCAGAAGGCGAAATGCTGCGCGGATTCGCCAAGGCCGGTCTGCGCCTCTCCGTGGAACACCGCATCGACGGCGCGCAGCACCGCAGGCGCGGACCGGAACGACCACGCCAGTTGCCCGTCGCGCAGCCCGGCGCCCGCGCTGCCGAGTTCATCCTCGAAATGGCCGCGCATCCGGTCGAATTCGTCGGGATCGGCGCCCTGGAAGGAATAGATCGACTGCTTGCGGTCGCCGACCACAAAGATCGTCCGGGTCACGTCGCGCGCGCCCTGTCCGGCGGCAAATTCCTGCGCCAGCCCGCGAATGACCGCCCATTGCCGGGGCGAGGTATCCTGCGCCTCGTCGACAAGAATGTGGTCGATGCCGCCGTCGAGCTTCCACAGCACCCATTGCGCCACCGCCGGATTCGAGAGCAGCGCCTGCGCGCGCGCGATCAGGTCGTCAAAATCCACCATGCCGCGCCGCAGCTTCTCGGCGTCGAGCCGGGCAAGGAAGGCGTGCGCATAGTCATGCAGCGCCCTGGCACGTTCCAGCGCCAGCAGCCCGCGCCGCCAGTCGCGGGCGCCTTCGACCCAGGCCATGAAATGCTCGAGTTCGACGATCACGCCGGGCGCTTTCTCGCGCGTCGCCTTCGTCGGAAACGCGCCGATCTTCGCGCCGAACGGCACCTTGGCGGTGGCTCCGTAGAGAAACACCGACTCGAGCACCGCCAAATCGTCCGCGCGCGCCTGCACCTGACGCAGCGCCTGCCCGGCGCGCTGGTCCATGGTCGATCCCGCCAGCAGCAGCGGCACCAGATCCGCCAGCAGCGCCTGCATCCGGGGGCCGAGCAGGTCGTCCACAAGCTGCTCGAGGGTCAGGTCGGGGGGGATTTCCAGCGTATCGCGCAGCGCGGCGTCGTCAAAGGCATCCGCGAACGCGCCGCGCGCGGCGGTGATCGCCCGCAGCATCGGGTCGATGTCGTCGCCCGAGGCATGGGCGAGGAAGGCATCCGTCAGCGCCGGATCGTCCAGCGCCAGCGCCTCGGCCACCCGGTCGCGCAGCAGGGCGCCGGTGCGGTCGTCCATCTCGGTGAAGTCCGGGCTGACCCCGGCCTCGAGCGGGAAGCGGCGCAGCAGGCTGGCACAGAAGGCGTGGATGGTCTGGATGCGCAGCCCGCCGGGCACCTCCATCGCCTGCGCGAACAGCCGTCGCGCCGCCGCCAGCCCGCCGGGCGCGACATCCTCGCCCAGGTCGCGCAGCGCCGCCCGCAGCGCATCGTCATCCAGCATCGCCCATTCGCCCAGACGCAGGAACAGGCGGTTCTGCATCTCGGCGGCGGCGGCCTTGGTGTAGGTCAGGCACAATATGTTCTGCGGGCTGGTCCCGGCCAGCAGCAGCCGCGCCACCCGGTCGGTCAGCACACGGGTCTTGCCCGACCCCGCATTGGCGGTCAGCCAGGTCGACACCCCCGGATCGGCGGCGCGGGCCTGCGCTTCGGTGGCGTCGTCGCGGATCATTCCAGCACCTGCGTGACGGGGTCGGACGACAGGTCCCATTCGCCGAAGCGCGAGAGATGGTCGAAATCGCTTGCGGTGCGTTCGCTCATCAGCGCCATGCGCGCGGTATAGCCGCGCGCGGGGTCGGCCCAGGCCGCCAGCAGCCGCGCCAGTTCCTCGCGCACCCGCGCGGGCGGGTGGTCGTCCAGCGGCGCGGGGACGATCTTCGGGCTGGTGCCAAGGCCGATGAATTCGGCCCCCGCCACCGGCACCGGGCCGAGATCACGGATGCCGCCCGCCTCGACCAGCGCGGCAGTAAGCAGCAACTGCCGGTCGAACGCGCCCTGCTGCTTTTCCGAGGGCGGCACGCCGGTCTTGTAGTCGTAGAGGAACGCCGCGCCGTCCGCAGCGATGTCGATGCGGTCGGCCTTGACGGTCAGCGTGACCCCGGTGCCGGGGATGTCGTAGCCGCCTCGCTGCTCGAACAGGCGCGGCTCGGCCCTCTGGCGCCGGGCGCGTTCGCCGTCCACGAACCACGCGGCCACCCGCTCCATCCGCGCGCGCCAGACGTGGCGCACCAGCGGCCAGGGGCAATCCTCGTCCAGAACGCGCGTCGCGGTGGCGACCAGACGGGCCGCCGCATCGGGGGCGGCGGGGTCGAAGCCGTCCTCGAACACCGTCTGGAACACCCGGTGCAGGATCGTGCCGCGCAGCGGCGCGTCGGGCGCGGGGGTCAGCGGGTCCAGCGGGTTCAGCCGCAGGATGTGGCGCGCATAGATCGCGTAGGGGTCGCGCAGCAGCCACTCGACCGTGGTGACCGACAGCCGCACCGGCCTTGCCGCGACCGGCGGCGCGGGCGAGGGGCGGGGTTCGGCGGGCACGCTGGCGGGCGGCACCGACAGCGCCTCGGCCCCGGCGATCCAGCGCGCGCCTTCGGCCCGCATCGCGGCCAGCGCCTCGGGTCCGCCCTGGCCGGGCAGGCCCGCGAGCAGGTTGGTCAGCCGCGCCAGCCAGCGCGAGGGCACTGTCTGCGCATCGTCCGAGCGCACCGACCGGGTCAGCCAGACCTCCGGCGCGGCGATCCCCTGCTGGAAGTCATGCGCCGACAGCCCGACCTGCCGTTCGGGCAGCAGCAGCCCGGCGCGCAGCCGCATGGCGCGGTTGAGCCAGGGGTCCGGCGCGGGCAGCGCGGGCCATGTGCCCTCGTCCAGCCCGGCAAGGATCACCAGCGGCGCCGCACATTCACGCGCCTCGCGCGGCCCGAGGATGCGCACCAGCGGATGCCCGGCGTCGCGGTCGCGCACCTCGCCCCCGGCCATGATGTCGGCAACGAGCCGCGCATAGTCATGTGCCGACATGGCGCCGCCCGCATCGGCCTGACGGGCCAGTTCATCCATCTGCGCCTGCGTCTCGCGGCCAGCCGACTCGTCCCACAGCCCGCCGCTGCCGGTGGCCGCCGATCCGGCGGCGATCCGTTCGGCCAGCGCGAGATGGCGGGCGACACGGGCGACAAGCGGGGCCTCGGGCGCCGACGGCAGGTCATCGAGTATCCCCGACAGCCAGTCGCGCCAGCCCGCGCCGACCTCGGCATGGATGTCGGCGCCGGTCGGGAATATCCGCCCGTTGCGGCGCAGGTGGAGTTCGTATCGCTGCACGTCGAGCAGATGCTGCCCGCGCCCGGCGCCGGAATGGCAGAGCGGGTGCTTCAGCAGCGCCACCAGCCCCGCCGCCGTCACCGGCCCGGCCATCAGGTCGGCCACCTGCCGCAGAAAGCGCCCCGGCGGCGACAGCGCCAGCGGCACCCCGGCGCTGTCGTCGGGCCGGATGTCCCAGCGATCCAGCGCCGCCGTGACCTGCCGGGTCAGCATCCGGTCGGGCGACACCAGCGCCGCCCCGATGCCGTCGGCGACCGCCTGCCGCAGCCGCATGGCGATGGCCTCGGCCTCGATCCGGGGCGACGGCGCCTCGAGCAGGGTCATGCCGCCGACCGCCTGCGCCAACGGCCCGAGCAGCGGACCCTCGGCGATCCAGCGGTCGGTGACCGGCGCGGGGCGCAGCGCCAGCGACACCAGCGCGTTGCGGCGCGGGCGGGCGGCTTCGGTCGCGCTCCAGAGCGGGATCGCGGCGGGGTCGATGCCCAGAAGATCGGCGAGGCGACGAAAGCGGAACTGGGGGTGATCCTCGCCGGTCGCCACATCGGCAAGATCGTTCCAGGGGGTCGCCGCCTCGAAGCCCGGCAGGATCACCGCGCCCTGCGGCAGACGCGCCACCGCCGCCATGAACAGCGCCGTGGTCCCGCGCGAGCCGGTGGACCCCGCGACGATGACCGGATGCGCGGGCGCGCGGTCCTGCCAGCGCCGCGCCAGCTCCAGCACCGCGCGGCGGCGCAGCCCTTCGGGATCGGGGCTGTCGCCCGCATATTGTGCCGCGATCCCCACGAACCGCAGCGCCCGCGCCCAGTGCCCGGACAGGTCCGAGACATCGAGTTCCGCCAGCACCTCGGGGGCCACGCCCTCGCCCTGCATCTCGTCGAACAGCGCGGCCAGCGAATCGGCCAGCGCGAAGACATCCTCCTGCGCGGCCAGTTCGGGTTCGCGCGCGATCAGCGCCCGGACCAGTTGCGCCAGTTCAAGCCGCCTGCGCAAAGGCGGCACCGGGGCGGGCAGTTCGGGCAAGGTGATCGCGCCCAGCAGGCGCAGCTTCGGCAGCAGCCGCGCCGGGCCGGTTTCAAACGCGGCACGCAGCGCCCGCGCCATGCGCGGCGTGTTGGCCCAGATCTCGACGCGCGCCCAGTCCTCGGGCGGGGCGGCGACCATGCGCTCCTCAAGGCCGCGCACCACCCCGGCGGCGAAATCGACGCCGGGCGGCAGGTGAAAGACGCGGGCGGTCATGCACCCTCCAGCAGCGCTTCGGCCAGCGCGATGCTTTCGGGGCGCCCGACATCGCACCAGCCGCCCCGGTGGACCACGCCGAAGACCGTGCCGCGCGCGAGCATCCCGTCCCAGACCCGGTTGAGCGAGAACACCGCGCCCGGTTCCGCCGCCACCGGCCCGGTGCGAATGATCTGGGCGCCCGAATGGACGAACGGCCCGCCGCGCGTGATCCGCCCGTCCGGGGCCAGCGCGAAATCGCCCGGCCCGCCGTGCCCGGTCGCGGCGCCGGGCGGGATCAGCAGCAGCAACGCCTCCATGCGGCCATCGTCCCAGTTGGCGGCCAGCGTGTCGAGCGGCGCCGCCCCGGTCCAGACCGCATCGCTGTTGAGCGTGAACACCGGGTCCGAATCCAGCAGCGGCAGCGCCGCCTTCAGCCCGCCGCCGGTTTCCAGCAGCCTTTCGCCTTCGTCGGCAAACAGCAGCCCGCGCCCGGCCAGATGCGCGCGCAGCATCGCGGCGCGGTAATGCAGGTTCACCACCAGCCGCAGATCGCGGCCCTCCACCAGATCGAGCGTGCGGTCGATGAGCGGGCGGCCCGCGACCTCGATCAGCGGCTTGGGGCGGTCACGGGTCAGCGCCCCCATCCGGGTGCCCAGACCGGCGGCAAAGATCATCGCGGCGCGCGGCGTCACGGCGCGGCCCCCAGCACCGGCAGTAGCAGCGGCACGAGCGGGGCCAGCGCCGGGTGGCGCAGATCTTCGCGCAGCATCGCCAGAACGCGCGGGACCAGCGCCAGATAACGCGGCTTGCCCGTTGCCGCGAGGCGCGAGAAGATGCCAAGAATCCGCAGGTTGCGCTGCACGGCCAGCACGGCGACGGCGGCCTCGACCTCGGCGTAGGCCCGCCCGCCGGCCTGCGCGAACCGTTCGGTCATCCGCGCCCGCAGATCGGGCGCCACGTCGCGGCGCGCGTCGCGCAGCAGCGAGGCAAGGTCGTATTCGGCGGGCGTCTCCATCGCGTCCTGAAAGTCGATGAGGCCGATGCGGTCATCCCCCGCCCGCCACGGCCGCCAGATCAGGTTCTCGGCGTGGAAATCGCGCAGCGACAGGGTGCGGGCCTGCGGCGCGCGGGCGGCCAGCACCCCGCGCATCGCGCGCTCGACCCTCGCCCGCCAGTCGGCATCATGGCCGGGCCGGAAATGGTCGAAAAACGGCGCGAGCATCGCGGCGCCATGCTCGGGCGTCAGCCGCGCAAGACCCTCGGGCACCGGCACGCCCTGCAACCGGACAAGGACATCGACGGCGGCACCGTAGATCGCGGCTTCGTCCTGCGGGTGCCGGGCGAGCCAGGCGGTGACATGGTTGGGGCCAAGGTCTTCGACCAGCGCCAGCCCGGCCCCGGTGTCGGCGGCAAGGACGGCGGGCGCGGCCAGCCCGGCCGTGCGCAGATGGCGGGCGATGCGCAGGAAGGGAGCAAGATCCTCGCCGGTCGCGGGGTCGGCATCCATGAGGATCGCCGTCTCGCCCGCAGGACCGCCCAGACGAAGAAAGCGCCGCGCCGAGGCGTCGCCCGCCATCGGGCTGCCCTGCCATCCGGCGGCGGGCGAGGCGGCCAGAAAGCGGGCGATCACCGCCGCGCGGGCCGGGGGTGCCGGGTCAGCCAAGATGCCCCTCCAGCCGCGCGGCCCAGGCGCCGTCGCCGTCAAGCGTGACCGCATGGCCCGCCTCTCCCGCCGCGAAGGCCAGCGACAGCGCGCCTTGCGGGACCAGATCGCCCAGCCGTTCGGGCCATTCGACAAGGGTGATGGCCTGCTCCATGGCGTCATCAAGGCCCAGTTCCAGCGCCTCACGCCCGTCGTGCAAACGGTAGAGGTCGAAATGCCAGATCTCGCCCGCCGGGACCGGATAGGTCTGCACGAGGGTGAAGGTCGGCGAGGGCACGTCTTCGCGCGGATTGCCGGTCGCGGCGCGGATCAGGGCGCGCGCGAAACTGGTCTTGCCCGCCCCGACCGGCCCCGAAAGCAGCAGCACGTCCCCGCGCCGCAACAGCGGCGCAAGCCGGGCGGCAAGCGCGGCGGTCGCGCCCTCGTCGGGCAGATCGAGGCGCGCGGCGAATATGGCAGGCGGCACGGACATCGCGGCGACATTAGCCACACCGGGCGACGCCGCAAGGCCGGGGGCGGCACCTCCCGTCATTGCGAGGCGCAAGCCGAAGCAATCCACACCGGGTGCAGCGCCCGGCCCCGTGGATTGCTTCGTCGCCAGCGGCTCCTCGCAATGACGGCGTTCTTCCCGTCATTGCGAGGCGAAGCCGAAGCAACCCCGACCGCTCACATACAACATCGGGGTTGCTTCGTCGGCTCCGCCTCCTCGCAATGACGGCAGTTCTCGTCATTGCGAACGAAGTGAAGCAATCCACACCGGGCGCGGCACCCGGCCCCGTGGATTGCTTCGTCGCCTGCGGCTCCTCGCAATGACGGGAGGTAATCGTCATTGCGAGGCGCAGCCGAAGCAACCTCGACCGCTCACACACAACATCGGGATTGCCGCGTCGCCTTCGGCTCCTCGCAATGACGGAAAATGGCGCACCCCGCGCCGTCGTGGTGCCCTTGCGGGCGGCGGGGGGCGGGCCTAGACTCGGGGCATGTCCATGACCCGCCCCCCCCTTGTCGACACGTTCCGGCGCACGATTTCCTATCTGCGCGTCTCGGTCACCGACCGCTGCGATTTCCGCTGCGTCTACTGCATGTCCGAGGCGATGGAATTCCTGCCCAAGCGCGACCTGCTCACGCTGGAAGAGCTCGACCGCCTGTGTTCGGCCTTCATCGAGCTGGGCATCACCAAGCTGCGCATCACCGGCGGAGAGCCCCTTGTGCGGCGCAACATCATGCAGTTTTTCAACGCCATGGGCCACCATGTCGAAAGCGGCGCGCTGAAGGAACTGACCGTCACCACCAACGGCAGCCAGCTCGAACGGTTCGCGGGCGATCTCTATGCGGCGGGGGTGCGGCGCATCAACGTCTCGCTCGACACGCTGGACGAGGACAAGTTCAAGGCGATTACCCGCTGGGGCCGGTTCGCGCAGGTGATGCGCGGCATCGACGCGGCGCAGGCGGCGGGCCTCAAGGTCAAGATCAATACCGTCGCGCTGAAAGGCGTGAACGAGGACGAGCTTTTCGCGCTGGCCGAATTCTGCGCCGCGCGCGGCATGGACCAGACCTGGATCGAGGTCATGCCGATGGGCGATCTCGGCAACGAGAACCGGCTGGATCAATACTGGTCGCTCGACGACCTGCGCGCGACGCTGGCGCAGGAGTACACGTTGACCGACCTGCCCGATTCGACCGGCGGCCCGGCGCATTACGTCCGGGTCGGGGAAACCGGCCAGCGCATCGGCTTCATCACGCCGCTGTCGCACAAGTTCTGCGAATCGTGCAACCGGGTGCGGGTGACCTGCACCGGGGAAATCTATACCTGCCTCGGGCAGGAGGGCCACCTGGACCTGCGCGGCCCGCTGCGGTCGTCCGAGTCGAACGAGCCTCTGGAACGCGCGATCCGCAAGGCGATCCTGCTGAAACCCGAGGGCCACGACTTCGACTATTCGCGCGGCACGGTCGGCGGGCAGATCAGCCGCCACATGAACCACACCGGCGGCTGAATGCTGGCGCTGTGGCGCGGGATCGCCACGCTGCTCGGGCCGGTGCTGGCCCTGCGGGTCGCGGCGCGGCGCCGGGCCGAGGGTGTCGCGGCGGCACGGCTGGGAGAATTTCGCGGCATCGCCTCGCGCGTGCGGCCCGAGGGCACGCTGATCTGGCTGCATGCCGCGAGCGTCGGCGAGAGCCTGTCGCTGCTGCCGCTGATCGCCGCCCTGCAGGCGGCGCGACCGGGGGTGACATGCCTCGTGACCACGATCACCGCGACCTCGGCGCAGATGATGGCGGCGCGGCTGCCCGATGGCGCCTTCCACCTGTTCGCGCCGCTCGATGCACCGCGCTATGTGCGGCGTTTCCTGCGCCACTGGCGGCCTGATCTGCTGGTGGTGGTGGAAAGCGAACTCTGGCCCAACCTGCTGCACGCGACGGACCGGGCGGGTATTCCCCGCGCACTGGTCAACGCCCGGCTGTCGCAGCGCAGCCTGCGGCGCTGGTCGCGGATGCCGTGCACGGCGCGCAGGCTGCTGGCACCGTTCGCCATCGTCTCGGCGCAGGACGGGGAAACGGCGCGGGGGCTGGCCGGGCTTGGCGCGCGAGACGTGCAGACGGCGCCCGACCTGAAGGCCGCCGCCCTGCCTCCGCCTGCCGATGCCGACACGCTGGCCGGGCTGCGCGCCCTGATCGGCCCGCGCCCGGTCTGGGCGGCGATCTCGACCCATGACGGCGAGGAACCGGCAATCCTCGCGGCACATGACGCATTGCGCCGCACCCTGCGCGACGCGCTGCTGATCCTCTGCCCGCGCCACCCCGCGCGCGCGGACACCATTGCCGCCCTTGCGCCGATGACCCGCCGCAGCCGGGGGGAAGGGCCGGAAGGGGCAGTCTGGCTGGTCGATACGCTGGGGGAAACCGGCCTCTGGTATCGCCTCGCGCCGGTTTGTTTCATCGGCGGTTCGCTGGGGTCCGTCGGCGGTCACAACCCCTGGGAAGGCGCGCAGCTTGGCGTGGCGCTTCTGCACGGGCCGGACGTGCGCAACGCCGCCGCCGCATGGGCGGCGCTCGATGCGGCAGGCGGGGCGGTCGAGGTCAGCCGCGACGCGCTGGCCGCGACCGTCGCGGGCCTGCTTGGCGACGCGCAGCGGCTGCGGACCATGCAGACCGCCGCAAGGGCGGCTGCCGACCGCAACGCACATTCCGTCGCGGCGCTCGCCGAAGCGCTGCTCGCCCTGTTGCCGGAGACTGCCCCATGAAGGTCGACGCAAGCCGCATCGAGGTCATCGCCCCGAATTTCAAGCGCCGCTGGTCGGGCGTCAGTTCCACGGTCGTGCGCCTCGTGCCGTTGCAGGCACGCGAGATCGGCATCGCCTCGGCAGGCCCGCGCCTGCCTGGGGACGTGCCGCGCCTGAACCTGTGGCAGGTGCTGACACTCGACCGCCGCCCGCGCGTCTGGCACGCGCGGCGCAACATCGAGATGCTGGCCGGGCTGGCGCTGCGCAACCTGCTGCGCAAACGGCTGAAGCTGATGTTCACATCCGCAGCCCAGCGTAAGCACAGCGCCTATACGCGCTGGCTCATCCGGCGCATGGATCGTGTCGTCGCCACTTCGGCGCGGTCGGCAGCGTTCCTCAGAGTGCCTCACGTGGTCCTCCACCACGGCATCGACACTGCCACCTTCGCCCCGCCCGATGACCGCGCCGCGCTGCGCCGTCGGCTCGGCCTCGACCCAGATGCCGTGATCCTCGGCTGCTTCGGGCGGCAGCGGCCTCAGAAGGGCACCGATCTGTTCGTCGATGCCATGATCGCGCTTCTGCCCGAGCGGCCCGGTGTGCAGGCGATCATCATGGGCGGCATCACCTCGCAATTCGAGGGCTTCGTGCGCGAACAGAAAGCAAAGGTAACGGCAGCGGGCCTGTCGGACCGCATCCGCTTCCTGCCCGAGGATCACGGTTTCTCCATTGCTCCGTGGTTCCAGGCCATCGACCTCTACGTCGCCCCGCAGCGGCATGAGGGGTTCGGTCTGACCCCGCTGGAAAGCATGGCCTGCGGCACGCCGGTCGTCGCCACCACCGCAGGCGCGTTCGAGGAACTGGTCGTGCACGAGGGCACCGGCCTGATCGTGCCCGCAGGTGACCCGCAGGCGTTGCAATCCGCCATCGCGCGGGCGCTGGACCACCCCGAGGACCGCGCCCGCTGGGCCGCCGCCTGCGCCCCGCATGTCGCGCAGACCTTCCGCATCGAGGCCGAGGCCGCCGCGCTGAACGCGATTTATCGAGAATTGCTGGCGGGGTGACCGCCCCCTGCACCGTCATTGCGAACGAAGTGAAGCAACCCCGACCGCTCGCGCAATGCCATCGGGGTTGCTTCGTCGGCCGCGCCTCCTCGCAATGACGGGGCTTCATTCGTCATTGCGAGCCGCAGGCGAAGCAATCCATTCCGGGCACGGCACCCGGTTCATGGATTGCCGCGTCGGCTGCGCCTCCTCGCAATGACGGGGGATTCGTCATTGCGAGGCGAAGCCGAAGCAACCCCGACCGCTCACACACGACATCGGGGGTTGCTTCGTCGGCTCACGCCTCCTCGCAATGACGGAGGGTCGGGCGCCCTGCCGACAGGGCGAGGTTGCGTCGCCTGCCCCTCGCAATGACACCTCACGCACCCCCGACCGGCAACCGGCCCTCGGCCAGTTCGACCCAGAACGAGCAGCCCGCCGGGATCGCGTCGTCGTTGAAATCGTAGGCCGGGTGATGCACCCCCGCCGAATCGCCGTTGCCGACCAGGATATAGGCGCCGGTGCGTTCCTCCAGCATGTAGGCGAAATCCTCGCCGCCCATGGTCGGCGGCACCTCGGCGCAGGCGCCCGCGACGCGGCGGGCGGCCTCGCGGGCGAAGCCGGTCTCGCGTTCAGCGTTCACCATGACCGGATAGCCGGGGCGATAGTCCACCTCGGCGCGCGCGCCGAAGGCCGCCGCCACGCCTTCGGCCAGCGCGACAAGCCGCACCCGTGCCATGTCGCGCACCGCAGGCGCCAGGCTGCGCACCGTGCCCTTCAGCATCGCGCGGGCGGGGATGACGTTGTAGGCATTCGACGAGGTCTCGAAGGCGGTGACCGACACCACGACCGAATCGAGCGGGTCGGTGTTGCGGCTGGCGATGCTCTGCAGGGCGGTGACGATCTGGCTGGCCGCGACCACCGGGTCGATGCCCTCGTCGGGCTTGGCGCCGTGGGCGCCGCGCCCCTCGATGGTGATGTCGAACTGGTCGGTGGCGGCAAAGAACGCGCCCGCGCGGATGGCGAAGCTGCCCGTCGGCAGGCCGGGCCAGTTGTGCATCCCGTAGACCTCGTCGATCGACCAGCGGGTCATCAGCCCGTCCGCGACCATCTCGCGGCCGCCGCCGCCGCCTTCCTCGGCGGGCTGGAAGATCACCACCACCGTGCCGTCGAAATTGCGTGTCTCGGCCAGATAGCGCGCCGCACCCAGAAGCATCGTCGTATGTCCGTCATGGCCGCAGGCATGCATGGCGCCCGGCGTCCGTGACGCCCAGTCGGCGCCGGTCTGTTCGGGGATCGGCAGCGCATCCATGTCGGCGCGCAGGCCGATGGTGCGCCCCGATGCGTCCGCCCGGCCCCGGATCACGCCGACGACCCCGGTGCGCCCGATGCCGGTCACCACCTCGTCGCAGCCGAAATCCCGCAGCCTCTGCGCCACCAGCGCGGCGGTGCGGTGCGTGTCGAACAGCAGTTCGGGGTTCTCGTGAAAGTCCCGCCGCCAGGCGGTCAGTTCGGGCAGGAGTTCGGCAAAGCGATTGCGGACCGGCATCATGTTCTCCGTGATGAAGCGCGACTCTGCCACCCGCCCCGGCGCGCCGCAAGGTCGCGGCGCCCCCTGCCGCGCCGGGCATATGCGATAGCCCTGGTGCACCGTCATTGCGAGGCGAAGCCGAAGCAACCCCGACCGCTCACACACCATCGGGGTTGCTTCGTCGGCTGCGCCTCCTCGCAATGACGGGATATGTGGTGCGCCCGATTGCCGGGGGTGACGGGGCGTGTCGCTTTGCGCTAGAGATTCGCCATGGCGCGGCTGATCCTGTTCAACAAGCCCTTCGACGTGCTGTCGCAATTCACCGGCGAGGGCGAACAGCGCACCCTCGCCCGGTTCGGCCTGCCGCCGCAGGTCTATCCGGCGGGCCGCCTTGATCGCGACAGCGAGGGGCTGCTGATCCTGACCGACGACGGCCGGTTGCAGGCGCGGATCGCCGAGCCGCGGCACGGGATGGAAAAGACCTATCTCGCCCAGGTCGAGGGCGCGCCCGCCGAGGCCGATCTCGAGCCGCTGCGCCGGGGCCTGACCCTGCGCGACGGCCCGACGCAGCCCGCGCGGGTGCGGCTGATCGAAGCACCCGCGCTCTGGCCGCGCGAACCGCCGGTGCGGCACCGGCTGACGGTGCCGGACCGCTGGCTCGAGATCGCCATTTCCGAAGGCCGCAACCGCCAGGTGCGCCGCATGACCGCCGCCGCCGGGTTTCCGACGCTGCGGCTGGTGCGCTGGCGGATCGGCGACTGGACGCTGGACGGGCTGGCGCCGGGCGAATGGCGCGAGGTCACCGCCCCGCGCCGCCCCGCGCCCGCGCGCAGTTTCAGAGCGGGTCTCGCCCGATCGGATTCAGCGGACCCGCTCTGAGTTTTTGTTTTTGCGCATTGTCGCGGGCGTCAAATGTTACCATTTGACTGCAGGGCAATCGGGCGAACGGCCCTGCGCGGGTTGGCACGGCGTCGCCACCCGCAAATCCCGTCATTGCGAGGCGAAGCCGAAGCAACCCCGACCGCTCGCACACGACATCGAGGTTGCTTCGTCGGCTGCGCCGCCTCGCAATGACGAAATATACCGTTCGCCCGATTGCCCTGCATTTGACTGCGAAATGCTTCAGTTGATCCGGGTCAGCAGATCGTCGATGGACTTCTTGGCGTCGCCGAAGAACATCCGGGTGTTCTCCTTGAAGAACAGCGGGTTCTCGATGCCCGAATAGCCGGTGCCCTGGCCGCGCTTCAGCACCACGACGGTGCCCGCCTTCCAGCATTCCAGCACCGGCATCCCGGCGATGGGGCTGTTGGGGTCGTCCTGCGCCGCCGGGTTCACGATATCGTTGCTGCCGATGACGATGGCGACATCGGTTGCCGGGAAGTCGTCGTTGATCTCGTCCATGCCCAGCACGATGTCGTAAGGCACCTTGGCCTCGGCCAGGAGCACGTTCATGTGGCCGGGCAGACGCCCCGCGACCGGGTGGATGGCGAAGCGGACCTCCTTGCCCTCGGCGCGCAGACGGCGGACGAGTTCGGACACCGATTGCTGCGCCTGCGCCACCGCCATGCCGTAGCCGGGGATGATGATGACCGATTTCGCATCCTGCAGCAGCGCCGCCACGCCGTCAGCGTCGATGGCGACCTGTTCGCCCTCGACCGCCATCGCGGGGCCTTTGGGGCCGCCGAAGCCGCCGAGGATCACCGAGATGAACGAGCGGTTCATCGCCTGGCACATGATGTAGGACAGGATCGCGCCCGAGGAACCGACCAGCGCGCCCACGACGATCAGCAGGTCGTTGCCCAGCGAGAAGCCGATGGCCGCCGCCGCCCAGCCCGAATAGCTGTTGAGCATCGACACCACCACCGGCATGTCGGCGCCGCCGATCCCCATGATGAGATGCCAGCCGATGAACAGCGCCGCAATGGTCATCACCGCCAGCGACCATGTGCTGCCGGTCTGGAAATAGACCACCAGCAGCACGACCGAGACCAGCGCCGCCAGCGCATTCCAGACATGGCCGCCGGGCAGTTTCTTCGCCGCACCGCTGATGCGACCGGCAAGTTTGCCGTAGGCCACCACCGAGCCGGTGAAGGTCACCGCGCCGATGAAGACGCCGAGGAAGGTCTCGACCCGCAGGATCGACAGTTCCGCCGGGCTTTTCGCGGCGATCACCGCCGAGAACCCTTCGAGCGCCCCGCGCGCGGTGCCGTCCAGCGCCGCAATGCGGATTTCCTCGAACTGCGAGTTGAAGCCGATCAGCACCGCCGCCAGCCCGACGAGGCTGTGCATGGCGGCGACAAGCTGCGGCATTTCCGTCATCTGCACGCGCTGTGCGATCACCGCGCCGCCCGCGCCGCCGATCAGCAGCAGCACCAGCGACAGCGGCCACAGACCATGCCCCGGCCCGGCCATGGTGGCGAACACCGCCAGCGCCATGCCGACCATGCCATACCAGACCGCGCGCTTGGCGCTTTCCTCGTTCGACAGCCCGCCGAGCGAAAGGATGAACAGGACCGCCGCAACGACATAGGCGGCCGTGGTGAAACCGATATCCATCACGCGGCCTCCGTCACGACTTCTGGAACATGGCGAGCATCCGCCGGGTCACGAGGAAACCTCCGAAGATGTTCACCCCGGCCAGCGCCACCGCCACGGCGGCCAGCACCAGCACCAGCCAGCCCGCCGAGCCGATCTGCAGCAGCGCGCCGATGATGATGATCGAGGAAATCCCATTGGTGATCGCCATGAGCGGCGTGTGCAGCGCATGGGCCACGCCCCAGATCACCTGGAAGCCGATGAAACAGGCCAGCACGAACACGGTCAGGTGGGTCATCAGGCTGGCGGGCGCGAAATAACCCGCGAGCAGGATGAGGATGCCGCCGATGGCCAGCGTGGCCACCTGGGTCACCGTCTGCTTGCGGAACGCCGCCTTTTCCAGCGCGATCTTTTCCTCGCGCGTCAGTTCCTTCGGCTTTTCGCGCTTCTGCACCGCGATGGCCTGCACTTTCGGCGGCGGCGGCGGCCAGGTGACCTCGCCCGCGTGGGTCACGGTGGCGCCGCGGATGACATCGTCCTCCATGTCCTGCACCAGCACGCCGTCCTTGCCCGGCGTGAGGTCGGCGATCATGTGGGCGATGTTGGCGGCATAAAGGCTGGATGCCTGCTGCGCCATGCGCGAGGGGAAATCGGTATAGCCGATGATGGTGACGCCGCCCTCGGTGACGAATTTCTCGTCGGGGATGGTCAGCTCGCAGTTGCCGCCGCGTTCGGCGGCCAGATCGACGATGACCGAGCCGGGCTTCATCATCTCGACCATGTCGCGCGTCCACAGCTTGGGCGCGGGGCGGCCGGGGATCAGCGCGGTCGTGATGACGATGTCGATGGACGGCGCCAGCTCGCGGAATTTCCTGAGCTGTGCGGCAAGGAACTCGGGCGACGAGGGCGCGGCATAGCCGCCGGTGGCGGCGCCGTCCTGGGCCTCGGAGTCGAAATCGAGGAACACGAATTCCGCGCCCATCGATTCGATCTGTTCGGCGACTTCGGGGCGCACGTCGAAGGCGAGCGTGACCGCCCCCAGCGAGACCGAGGCGCCGATGGCGGCCAGCCCGGCGACGCCCGCCCCCACGACCAGCACGCGGGCGGGCGGGATGCGGCCCGCCGCCGTCACCTGGCCGGTGAAGAAGCGGCCGAAATTGTTCGCGGCCTCGATCACCGAACGGTAGCCCGCGAGGTTCGCCATCGACGACAGCGCGTCCATCTTCTGCGCGCGCGAGATGCGCGGCACCATGTCCATGGCGATGACCGTGGCCCCGGTGGCCGCCGCCTGCTTCAGCGCCGCTTCGTTCTGGCCGGGGTAGAAGAAGGAGATCAGCGTCTGTTCGGGCCGCAGCGCGGCAATTTCGCTAGACTCGGGCGGGCGGACGCGGACCAGCACATCGGCTGCCGCCTGCACCGCCGCCTCGTCGGCGACGACGGTTGCGCCTGCGGCGGCATAGTCGTCATCGCGGTAACCGGCGGCGGCACCCGCGCCGGATTCGATCACCGCCTCATGGCCCAGCCTTGCCAGATCCTTCACCGAGGCGGGGGTCATCGCCACACGCGCCTCGCCGGGGAAACGTTCCCCCGCAGCTCCGATCTTCACGCGCCGACCTCCACAATCCACCTCTGCCACTGGGCGCCCTGTCTAACCGCATGGCAGCCATGCGCAAGCGCGAAGGTCCGGGCCGGGACGTGTTGCCGCAGCGCATCAGGAGGGGTTCGGGAATGGTACCGCCTCCCCGGCTTGAACGGGGGACCTCTAGATCCACAATCTAGCGCTCTAACCAACTGAGCTAAGGCGGCACTCGAGGGCGGCACTTAACGGCAGGCCGGGGTGATTGCAAGGGTCGGGCTTGCCAAGCCGCGCCCTGCCCGGCATGGGTTCTGACACCGGGACCGGAGGGCGACATGGGCATCAACAACGAGCGCGACATCGAGGCCAACCTGCAGATCGGCCCCACCGATCACGGCATGGTGCGGCTGTTCGTCGAGTCGGGCAGCACCGAGATACCGATGGATTTCACGCCCGAGGAGGCCGACGAGATCGCCGAGGAAATCGTGGCGGCCGCCCGCGCGGCGCGGGCACATGGCAGCGGCGGCGGGCGCGGGCGCAAAAGGCGGTAGGGGGGCGAGATCGCGTTTCCACCAAATTTGGCCTAACAAATTTCCAGAAATTTGTTGTCCGCCAAAGGTTTATTTCAGGTTAAGAACGCACACCCACCCGCCCGGACGGCGGAAATTCGCGCAACATGGGGTGCCTGTCCGACAGGGCCAGCGGGCGATCTGCATATTTCGTCATTGCGAGGCGCAAGCCGAAGCAACCTCGACCGCTCACACCCAACATCGGGGTTGCTTCGTCGCCTGCGGCTCCTCGCAATGACGGGGGTTGGTGGTCGTCATTGCGAGGCGCAAGCCGAAGCGACCTCGACCTCTCGCGCAATGCCATCGGGGTTGCTTCGTCGGCTGCGCCTCCTCGCAATGACGAAATCCTCGCGGGTGACGGAACATGCCGCGCGCCCGCTCTCCCCCGCCCGTCCGAGCACAAATCGAACGCCCGCCGCCGCGCCCCTTGCGCGCGCACCCCCGCCGCCCTACCTTCCCTCGCGGCGGGTTTCTGCTCTTCTCGTGTCCGGCTGCATCTTTCCAGTGGCCGTAACCAACTCCGAGGGAGCTGGCTCTGTCCGGGCCCTGGCCCGGTTATCTGGCGCCCACCTGTACATGCAGGTCCTCGGGAATCATCAGCCCCACGGATGCAGCGGTTCCCGCCACCGCGTCAGCCCGCAAAGGCCCCCGGCTGCGCCTCGCGGGCCATGTGGTCGAGGACGGCGTTCACGAACCCGGCCTCGCGGCCTTCGGGAAAGAACGCCCGCGCCACCTCGACGAATTCGGTGATCACCACCCGCGGCGGCGTGTCGCGGGCCACCAGTTCCGCGCCCGCCGCACGGAACAATGCGCGCAGGGTCGGGTCGATCCGGTCGATGGGCCATGTCGCCACCAGCGCCCGGTCGGTCATCTGGTCGATGCGGGCCTGACGGGTCACCGCCTCGCCGACCAGCGCGCGGAACAGGTCGACATCGCCCTCGGCCATCTCGTCGCCGTCATAGACGGCGCCGAAACGGTGGGTCTCGAACTCGGGGACCACCGAATCCACCGACTGGCCCGCCGCCTCCATCTGGAACAGCGCCTGCACGGCGTAGAGCCGCGCCGCCGACCGCGCGCGCCGCGCCGCGTCGTTGCGTCCGGGCTTCTTCATGCGGGCGCACCCGGCGCGATCCGGTCGCGGGCAAAACCCACGCCCTTGCCCTGCCCGGCCCAGCGCTGGCCCAGCGCGACCAGATGCAGCGCCGCCAGCGCCGCGCCGCCGCCCTTGTCCTGATCCACGGCCCGCACGCGGGCCTGTTCGTGGTTTTCCACCGTCAGAATCCCGTTGCCCACCGCCAGCCCCGCCAGGCCGAGCTGCATCAGCCCGCGCGCCGATTCGTTGCAGACGGTATCGTAATGCGAGGTCTCGCCCCGGATCACGCAGCCCAGCGCCACATAGCCGTCATGTTCGGCCAGCCGCGCGGCGGCGGCGATGGCGGGCGGGATTTCCAGCGCGCCGGGCACCTCGATCTCCTCGATGGTCGCCCCGACGGCGGCGGCAGCGGCGCGCGCGCCCGCCAGCAGCGCATCGGCGATGTCGCGGTAATACGGCGCGGTGACGATCAGCAGCTTCGGCGCCCGCGTGAAGACCGGCGCAGGCAGGCTGTATTCCGTGACTCCGGCCATGTCACTTGTCCTCGGGAATGGGCCGGGTGCCGGTGATCTCGATGCCGTAGGCATCAAGCCCGACCACGCGCGGCTGCGGTGAATTGGACAGAAGCTCGATCCGGTGCAGGCCGAGCGCCGACAGGATCTGCGCCCCGATGCCATACTGGCGCAACGTATGGGGCGAGACCACGCCGGGGCTGGCAAGCTGCATGTTCGTGTCGCGCAGCAGCACCAGCACGCCGCGCCCCTCGCGGGCAATTTCGGCCATCGCCGCGCCGAAGGTGCCGTGATGGGGGCCGATCCCGGCGATGTCGGCCAGCGGGTCGAGCGTGTGCATCCGCACCAGAACCGGCGCGTCGCCGGAAATGTCGCCCCTGACCAGCGCGATATGTTCGGCGCCATGGGTGACATCGGTGCAGATGCGCATCTCCCATTCGCCGCCGAAGGCCGAGGTGACCCGCTGCGCCGCAGCCATCCGCACCAGATTGTCGTGGCGGCGGCGATAGGCGATCAGGTCGGAAATCGTGCCGATGCGGATGTTCAGCCGCTGCGCCAGCGCCACCAGATCGGGCAGCCGCGCCATGGTGCCGTCCTCGTTCATGATCTCGCAGATCACGCCCGAAGGGTTCAGCCCGGCCAGC
>JACFNP010000068.1 GCA_019454835.1 Rubellimicrobium sp. | reverse complement strand
TTCGAACTTGTCCACCGCCTTCATCAGGCCGATGTTGCCTTCCTGGATCAGGTCAAGGAACTGCAGGCCCCGGTTGGTGTATTTCTTGGCGATGGAAATGACGAGCCGCAGGTTGGCCTCGACCATTTCCTTCTTGGCTTGGCGGGCCTCTTTCTCGCCCTTCTGGACCTGATTCACGATGCGGCGGAATTCGCTGATGTCGACGCCGACATACTGGCCGACCTGCGCCATCTCGGCGCGCAATTCCTCGATCTTGTCGCTGGAGCGTTCGATCAGCGCCGCCCAGGCCCGGCCGGGCTTTTCCGCGATCCGTTCCAGCCAGGCCGGATCGAGTTCGGACCCCTTGTAGGCGTCGATGAATTCGCGTCGGTTCAGCCGCGCCTGATCGGCCAGCTTCACCATCGCCGAATCGATGACCATGATGCGGCGGTTGATGCCGTAGAGCTGGTCGATCAGCGCCTCGATGCGGTTGTTGTGCAGGTGCAGCGAGTTCACCAGTTCCACCACCTCGGAACGCAGGGTCTGGTAGGTGGCCTCGTCCCCGGCGGTGAAGGTGCCGTCCTCGTTCAGGGTCGCGCTCATCCTTGCGTCCTGCATGTCCGAGAGCAGGCCGAAGTCATGCGCGATCCGCGCCAGCGTCTCGAGCACGCGCGGCTTCAGCGTCGATTCCATCGCCGCCAGCGACATGTTCGCGGGATCGTCGTCATCGTCGTCGTCGTCGCGGCTGATCGGGTTGCCGTCGGCGTCGAGTTCGGTTTCCTGCCGACGTTCGCGCGGGCTGCCGCTGTCGCCGCCCTCGGCGACGGGTTCGTCATCGCCCTCGCCGTCCATGTGGTGCCCGAAGGTCGCCTCGAGGTCGATCACGTCGCGCAGAAGGATGTCCTCGGACAGCAACTCGTCGCGCCAGATGGTGATGGCGTGGAAGGTCAGCGGCGACTCGCACAGCCCGGCGATCATCGTGTTGCGCCCGGCCTCGATGCGCTTGGCGATGGCGATCTCGCCCTCGCGCGACAGCAGTTCCACCGAACCCATCTCGCGCAGATACATGCGCACCGGATCGTCGGTGCGGTCCAGCTTTTCGGCGGCCGCACCCCCCAGCGCAACCGAGCGGCTGCCCGAATCCGAGACCGCCAGCTCGCGCGAGGTCACGGACTGCACGTCCTCGACCTCGTCCGGCTCGTCCTCTTCGGTGACCTGGATGCCCATTTCCGAGAGCATCGACATCACGTCCTCGATCTGGTCGGAGCTGACCTGATCGGGCGGCAGGACCGCGTTGAGCTGGTCGTAGGTGATGAAGCCGCGCTCGCGGGCCTCGGCAATCATGCGCTTCACCGCCGACTGGCTCACGTCCATCGAGACATCGGCTTCGGTCTCCTCGGCGGGCTGGTCGTCGCTGTCCTTGGCGGCCATGGGTACTCCTGTCTGCACGGCCGGGATACGGCCGGAACGCTGGGCGCGGGGCGAATCAGTGATTCGCCCTGGCGGGTCGGGCGCGAATCAACCTGCACGGGCGGTGATTCGCAATGCTTCGGCGCGCAAAGCTGCGGGGGCGTGTCCGTCAGCGCCCGCCCTTGCGGCGAAACTCGATCCCCTCCACCAGGCGGTCGAGCGATTCGCGTTCCTCGCGGTCGACGGCAAGGCCGTTCGACGCCACGTCGACCTCGCGCAGGTCGTCCTGCTCTTTCGGCCGCGTCACGTCGACCGCAGCCGCAGCTTCCGACAGGCGGCGGGTCAGCCATTCGTCGGCCACGCCCGCGATATCCGCCATCGCCTCCTCGATCACCAGACGATGACCGCGCCGGGCGCGCAGCCGCACGAGTTCCTCGCTGACCGTCTGGCGCGCAAGATCGGCATTGCCCGGCCGCGCCACCGCCGGGCAGAGCATCACATGGCGAATGGCGAACAGCCGTTCAAGGGCGGCGGCGCCCGCCTGTGCCACCAGTGCGGCCCGCAGGCCATCCTGCGCGCCATGGCCAAGGATTCCGCCGCTGATCGGCGCGTGGCCCGCGCCCTGCCAGTCCATCGTTTCCAGATCGTGGACAAATTCCGGGATGATCCCCGGATTCGAGATCAGCACGGCAAGGATCACCGCCTCGCGCAGGTCTTCCTCGGGGACCGGCGCAGGGATGGCGACGGCGGCCGCCTGCCTGCGGCCACCCCGCCGCGCGCCCTGCCGCCGTTCCTGTTGCAGGCCGAAGCGCAGGTTGCGCAGCGCGTCGCGGTAGGCCGATCGGACCACCGGGTCGCGGATGCGGCCCTGCAGCGTCTCGATCTGGCGGTCCAGCGCCGCCCAGCGTTCGGGGCTGTCGAAGACGCGGCCGACGGTCTCGCGCTGCCACAGAAGCTGCACCATCGGCACCGCCGCCTCGACCTGCGCGCGCATCGCCCCGGCGCCCTTCGCCCGGATCAGGTCGTCGGGGTCCATGCCGTCGGGCAGCAGCACGAAGCGCAGCCCCTTGCCCGCCTCGACCAGCGGCAGCGCCAGATCGACCAGCCGCAGCGCCGCGCGCATGCCGGCCTGGTCGCCGTCGAGGGCCACCACCGGCTCGTCGTCCACGCGCCACAGCAGGCGCAACTGTTCCTCGGTCACGGCTGTGCCCAGCGGCGCCACCGCCGCGAAGCCGGCCTCGTGCAGGGCGATGGCGTCCATGTAGCCCTCGACCACCACTACCGGCCCGGCCTTGCCCGCCAGCGCCCGCGCCCGGTCGAGATTGAACAGCACCCGGCCCTTGTCGAAGATCTCCGTCTCGGGGCCGTTGAGATATTTCGCCTTCTCGCCGGGATCGAGCGCCCGCCCCCCCAGCGAGATCACCCGCCCGCGCGCGTCGCGGATCGGGATGATGATGCGGTTGCGAAAGCGGTCGTAGGGCGCGCCGCCGCCGTCCGGCACGATGGCCAGCCCCGCCGCCACCACATCGGCGACGGCGATCCCCTTGCCGGTCAGGTGCCCGAGCAGCGCGTCGCGCGCGGGCGGCGCCAGCCCGATCTGCCAGCGCTCGCGCACGGCCTCGTTCAGCCCGCGCCCGTCGAGATAGCCGCGCGCCGCGTGCCCCGCGCCGGTCTTGAGCTGCAACTGGCAAAAGCGGACCGCTTCCTCGACCACGTCGCGCAGGCCCCGGCGCTGGCTAGATCGCAGCGCCTCGCCGGGATCGCGCGCAGGCATCTCCATGCCGACCTCGCGCGCCAGCGTCTCGACCGCCTCCATGAAGGACAGGTTCTCGCTCTCGCGCAGGAAGGTCAGCGCATCGCCCTTCGCGTGACAGCCGAAGCAGTAGTAGAAGCCCTTGCGGTCATCGACATGGAAGGACGCCGTCTTTTCCTGATGGAACGGACAGGGCGCCCACCAGTCGCCCTTCGCCTGGTTCGAGCGCCGCAAGTCCCACGCGACCTTGCGCCCGACGACCTGCACCAGCGAGACGCGGGATCGCAATTCATCAAGAAATGTCGGGGGCAGCTCCATACCCGATTATCACGCACCCCCGCCCGCCCCGCAAGCGGTGCGGAGGGCGGGTAATGGGGCGCGCCGCATGTTCTGTCATTGCGAGGAGGCGATGGCGACGAAGCAACCCCGATGTCGTGTGTGAGCGGTCGGGGTTGCTTCACTTCGTTCGCAATGACGGGATTTGCGGTTCGCCCGATAGCCGCCCGCGCCGCCAGGGTAATCGCATTTGCCCTGCGCAACTGCCCGCGTGTTGCAACGCTGGGGCAGCATGACCGGCGCCCGCACCGAGGGGGGGCGCGGATGCGCCCGCCCTGGGGGGCGGGGCGGGCGCCGGTCGTGCTGCGCACGCCCGAAGGGGGCAACCTGCGGGCCGCCCGCCTGCACACCGCC
>JACFNP010000037.1 GCA_019454835.1 Rubellimicrobium sp. | reverse complement strand
ACATAAAGCGAACGGACTGGGTTGCTTCGTCGGCTGCGCCTCCTCGCAATGACGGAACATGCCGTGCGTCCGATTGCCCGGTCTTGTCCGATAGGGTCGTGACACTTCGGTCCGTGGTGGGTAGGGAAATCTGACGGTAATTGCGTGGGAACGCGGGTGTGGATGCATCGGTCGTGAGCAGGAAGTCCTCGGTTGCCGCCCCGGCGGTGGATGTCGGCAGGGACGACAATGACGAGATCGACCTGCTCGCGCTGGCCCGGACGCTGTGGCGCGGCTGGCCGATCATCCTGCTCTGCGCGGCCATTGCCGTGGTCGTCGGCTGGTACAGGGCCAACATCGCCTCGGTCCCGATCTACAGCGCGACCACGACGATGATGGTGACGCGCGACAATGACCCGCGCGCCACCGATGCGACATCGGCCTTCTTCGGCTACGGCGGCGTCAACCAGAGCGCCATGAGCACCGAAATGGCGATCGTCACCTCGCGCGAGGTGGTGGGCAAGCTGGTGGACCGGCTCGATCTGACCGCATCGCCGCTTTACAACCCCTGGCTTGCGCCGCCGCCGGAACCTGCCGGGCCGGTGGAAGAGGCCCTCGCCTCGCTGCGGCATCTGGTCGGCGACGCGAAGGGCCTGGTGCGCGATGCGCTGACCGGCATCTTCGGCAGGCCCGCCAGCGACGGGATCAGCGAGATGTTTCCCGAACCCGTCGATACGCCCGAACAGCAGCGGCAGGACACGATCTCGATGCTGCAGGGCGTGCTTTCGGCCAGTTTCGACGACCGCAGCTACCTGTTCTTCATCACCGCCACGACACCCGATCCGCTGGAAGCGGTTCGTCTGGCGAACGTGATGGCCGAGGTCTACCGGGACGACAACCAGCAGCAGAAGGTCGCCGCTGCCGAAGCCTCGGCGGTCTGGCTGTCGGACCGGGTTGCCGAACTGCGCCGCGAGATCGACGGACGGCAGGCCGACATCAACGCGCGGCGCGCCGAGAATGCGCTGACGACCAGCGATTCGGGCCTGACCGGCTTCCAGACGCAGCTCGCCACCGCCGAGGGCCGCCGCTTCGACACCCAGCGCGCGCTGTCGGCGGCGCAGGAGACCGTCGCCCGGCTGGATGCGGCGGCGGGGCAGGGGGCCGACGTGCGGGCCGAGGCCGCCAGTGACGCGCAGTTGCGCACGCTGGCGCGCGGCATCACTGCCGGGGACGATGCGGCACAGGCGCGGTTCGACCTGCGCTTCGGCCAGTTGCAGCAGCAGGCGCAAAGCGAGGTGGAACGGCTGACGGCGGCGCTGGCCTCGGTGAATACCGAGATCACCGCCCTGACCGACCAGATCGCCCGCACCGGCGAGGCTGCGGGTGACATCCGGCAACTGGAACAGGATCTGCAATCGGCGCAGTTGCTCTACGATACGTTCTCGACCCAGTTGCGCGAGGTGACGTTGCAGCTCGGGTCGCAGAAGTCGGACGTGCGCATCCTGTCCGATGCGATCGGCGCCGGTCAGGTCGCGCCGCGCAAGGCGCGGATCATGGCGCTGGCGCTGGTCATCGGCCTGATGATCGGCATCGGCATCGTGCTGGTGCGCGAACTCATGCATCAGGGCTTCCGCAGCGCGGGTGAACTCGAGGACCGCACCGGCATCGCCGTCCTCGGCCAGATTCCCCGCATCCCGGTGCGCGCGCGGGCAAAACAGATCGCATGGCTGACTACGCGCCCGGCCTCGGCCGTCGCCGAGGCGGTGCGCAACCTGCGCACCTCGGTGCTGCTGTCGAACGTCGACCGCCCGGCGCAGGTGATCCTCACGACATCGGCGGTGCCGGGCGAGGGCAAGACCACGGTGTCGATCGCGCTGGCGCAGAACCTTGCCGGGCTGGAAAAGCGCGTCCTGCTGATCGAGGGCGACCTGCGGCGCCGCACCTTCGCCAGCTATTTCCCCGAGGCGACCCGGCAGAAGGGCCTGCTGTCGGTCATTGCCGGAGACGTGCCGCTGGCCGAGGCGCTCTGGCATGACCCGGCGCTGAAACTTGACGTGCTGATGGGCGAGAAGGTGTCGGTGAACGCCGCCGACCTGCTGTCGTCGGATCGGTTCCGCGATTTCATCGCCGGGATACGCGAGAGCTATGACCATATCGTCATCGACACGCCGCCGGTTCTGGCCGTGCCCGACGCGCGCGTGATCGCGCCGCTGGTCGATGCGGTGCTGTTTGTGGTGAACTGGGACCGCACCTCGCGCGGGCTGGTGGACGATGCACTGAAGATGCTGCGCACGGTGAACATCCCGGTGACGGGGCTGGTGCTCAGCCAGATCGACCCGAAGGGGATGCGCCGCTACGGCTACGGCTATCGCTACGGTGGCTACACGAACCGGATGCGCCGTTACTACGAAGGGTGACGCTCAGCGCCCCGACAGCGCATAGGCGACCAGCCCGACATATTCCTTCAGCGACTGCGTGAACTGGAACAGGTTCTGCGGCAGATCCCAGACCGGCGACCAGCCCCACAGGGTGCTGCGGTAATCGACCGGCCAGGGAATGACGCCCTCCCAGCCCGCGCGGGCAAAGCTGGCCATGGCGCGCGGCATGTGGCTGGCCGAGGTGACCAGAACCCAGGTCTCGCCCGGCTGCGGGTCGACCAGCGCATGGCTGAAGGTCGCGTTTTCGGCGGTGTTGCGGCTGCGCGATTCCAGCTCGATGCGTCCGGGGGCCACGCCAAGCTGCACCAGCAGCGCCCGCGCCATCGCGGCGTGACCGCTGACCCGCCCGGACGGGTTCAGGCCGCCGTCGCCGCCGGTAAAGACCACCCGCGCCTCGGGCCATGTCCGGGCGAGGGTCGCGGTCTCGATCAGCCGCTCGCCCGCCGCGTTCACCTGCGGCTGGCCGCCGTGGACATAGGCGGGCCATTCCGAGCCGCCCAGCACGATGATCCCGGTGACCTCGGCCAGCGGCGGCGCCACCGGATAGCGCATCTCCAGCGGCCGGGCGATGATCTCGCCCAGGGGCACGATGGACAGCGTCACGACGAAGGCCAGCGTCGGCAGCCCCGCCCACAGCGCAAGGCGGCGCCGGTGCAGCGCGGCGCCCAGAACCGCAAGCGCCAGCCCCAGCGCGATCCAGCTTCCGGGGTTGACGAGACCCCAGACCAGTTTCGAGACGACGAAGAATGCGGTGCCCACCGTCAGTTGTCGGTGGCCGCAACGACCGTGTTGATGAACGACGGGATCGTCTGCTGCATGGCACGGTTCCAGCGCGTCACCGGCTGCTGCTCGATGAACAGGATGTCGTCCGGCCGCATCTGGAAGCGCGTGGCCAGGGTAAGGGCGGCGGCGCTGCGGCCGTCAAGGTGCCAGGCCGTCACGGCACCGAACTCGGCCGGGTTGGTCGAGGCGCGCAGCACATAGATATGCGCCGGATTGCCGGTGTCGGCGCGGAAGCCGCCGGTGTCGAACAAGGCGTCGGCCAGTGTCGCCTGACGGCCGAAGGGCAACGGCCAGCGGGTCTGCCGCGTGACCTCGCCCGCGAGATAGACATAGTCGCGCTCGACCGCGCCCAGATCGGACAGCGTGCGGAAATTGTCGCGCTGCTCGCCCAGGACCGACCGGCGCAGGTTCATCTCGGTCTGCATTTCCGACAGCGCGGCCTGCCGGTTGGTGCGTTGCAGCGCAATCACGTCAAGCTGGCGCTGGTAGAATGTCTGCGCGCGGTCGAGATCATAGGTCGTGTCGACGTAGATCGCGTCACCGGCAAGCACGGGCAGGCCCTGCAGGTCGGGGCGGGCGCGGAAATCGTCCAGCGGAATCTGGTAAAGTTCACCCTGCCGGTAGATGCGGATCGAGGCGAATTCGGCATCGCGTGCGGTGATCCCGCCTGCGGCGGTCAGCGCCTCGTTCAGGGTCGGCGGGTTCAGCGTCAGCGCCACGGTGCGCGGTGATCCGACCGCGCCGCCGACCGCCGCGCGCTGCGAGTTGTAGCCCGAGATTTCAAGGCTGAAATTCGGGTCGAGTCCCGCGTCGATCATGCGCGAGAAGAGCCGGTTCTCGGCCTCTTCCACCGTCAGCCCGGCCATGTCGACCGGCCCGACCTGCGGCATCGACACCGCGCCGTCGTCGCGGATCGTCAGCTCCTGCATGGTCGTCGTGCCTTCGGTCGCGCCGGTCAGCGGGTCGATCTGCTGTCCGGCGGCAACCACCAGGCGCAGGACATCGCCGGTGCCCAGCCGGTAGGGGCCGGGTTCGACCCTGGGCGGCGGGCGCAGGTCGAGCGGTTGCGGCGCAAGCTGCGGGAACGCGGGCGGTTCGGGCAGCGTGCCGGTGCCGCGCGGGCTGCCCATGCCGGCGGTCTGATAGAAGGCGGCGGGCAGCGACCGGGGGGCGTAGGGCTGGCTGTTGGCGATCAGCACCATTTCGGGCGTGATCGGCACGACGCGGACATCCATGCCCTCGGCCTCGTCGCTGACCCGCGTGCTGATATAGGTGATGCCGCAGCCGGACGGCGCCAGCAGGGCCGCCGTGACGGCGAGGGTGCGCAGAATGGTCATGGGGCCTCGCATCATGGCTGTGGTCCTAATCCGTCAGTCGCTCGGTGACGAGCATTCCTATCCCCGGCCCGATCCACTGTTCGGCCCGGCGCATCGTGCCGTCCTGATCCTGCCAGTAACGGTTCCTGACCGTAAGCCCGGTGGTGTGGCAGGTCTCGGCCCGCAGCACCGTGGGAAAACTGCGGGCGATGCCCGGCACCGTGGCGGATACCGGCGGGGCCATCGTGCAGGTCATTGCCCGCAACAGGGTCCGGTCCTCGCCGTCGAGATAGGACAGCAGGCGCGGATAATCCGCCTGCCCGGCGCCGCGCAATGCGGCCAGCGTGCCGGTCACGTCGGCGCCCATCAGGTCGTCGCCCAGCCCGCGCGTGGCGACCAGCACGCCGCTGCGGAAGCTCAGCGTCTGGTTCCCGGCGCTGCGCCAGGTCTCGACCCCGTTGGCGGTGCCCGCGATCTGCAAGGTCGCGGCAAGGCCCGCGTCGGGGATGTCGGCCAGCAGCACCGGCCCCGGCGCGCGCGCCAGTTGCGCGGGCGTCAGCCCGGCGCGGATCTGCGCGGCACTTTGCCCCTGGGCGGCGCAACCGGCCAGCAGGACCAGCAGGGCGAGCGCGCGGATCATCGCCAGAACCTCGCCCAGCCGTCGGTCAGCGCGCTTGTGTGCGCCGGGCGCACCAGGTCGTAAAGCCGCCCGTCCACGGCCAGCCGCGCGCCGCCGTCGCGCAGGATCGGCTGGATCAGGACATCGGTGCTGTCGCGGCGCGGCTGGCCGCTGCTCCAGCCCAGCGGGATCGAGATGCGGATGCCCTTGTCGAAGGCGCCCTCGCCGAAATCGGCGGTCGATACATCCGTCAGCGTGAAATACGCCCCCACCTTCCAGCCGTTGCCAAATTCGCGGTCCAGCGCGAAGGTGCCGCCCCAGTCTCCGGCCAGATAGCGGCCCAGATCGAGCTGCGCATGATAGCCGCGCCCCATGTCCCAGTAGGCCGAGACATGGCCGGTCGTCACCTCGTAGTCGAGGAACCCGAAGCCCTGATCGTGGTCGCGCTGCACGACATGGGCGATCTCGGCCCCAAGCGCGAGGCGCGAGCCTGCGGGATAATAGAGCAGTTCGGCCGAGGCACCGGCGAACATCCGCTCCAGCAGGCCGAAGGTGACGCGCCCGTAGGTGTTGCGCGACGGCCGGAAATACCACGCGCCGGTCAGCCGGGTGACCGGCCAGTCGGCCTTGTCGTAAAGCCAGGCGTCCGAGCGCACATGCGGCAGCACGGAATCCGAGACGCGGGTGGATTCGTCGAGATTGCCGAGCAGCGCATGGCGCATGGCGCCCGAGATGATCAGGCCGGGGGCGATCTCCCAGTCGGCGGAAAGCTCGACGCCGAAATCGGCGCGCACCGGGTTGTCGGGGTCGAAGAGCGCAGGCGCAAGATAGGGCGTGATGGCGTAGGAGAAATGCGGATAGCGACCGGGCAGCGGCGTGGTGCCGGGCATCGCCCCGGCGATGTCGGCGCGGGCCTGGATGCTCCAGGCGTTGTCGAAGGCATATTCCAGTTCGGCAAGATCGGCGCGGTTCACCGTCACCGTGCTGACGGGGATGCCGCGTTCGACAAGCGTGACGGCGATGGTCTGCATATCGGCGGGCAGGGTCGCGGTCAGGGCGCGGGCCGCGCGGCCCACTGCCTCGGCGCTGGCGCGGAAACGGGTGTTCTCGATCTCGACGCGGGCGGTGCTGCCGCTGACGGTCAGCCCGTGCAGGGTGATGCCGTCACGCGCCAGCGCGGTGCGGCTGCGGGCGATGACCGTCCCGGTGTCGCCGCTGCCGCCGCTGCCGACCGCCGGGGGGGCGGTCTCGATCCCCGAGGGGCGACGCGGATGGCGCGGGTTCATGCCCCAGGTGAGCTGCACGCCGATCTCGCTGCCGTAGAGATAATGCCCAGCAAGCGTCCAGTGGTCGTTGAGCCGGTAGCTGGCGCCGAAGTTCAGTTGCGAGCGGCGGGTGAAGTCATAGGGGTCTTCCAGCGGATAGGCGTCGGAGGAATATTCGAGTGTCAGCGTCCAGTCGTCATCGGGGCGCCATTCGACGCCACCGAACAGGGCGGCGGGGCCGTGAAACCAGGTATCCAGCAGGGGCTGACCGCCGTTGATGCGATAGGCCGAACGGTTGCGGGTAGCCCAGTCGTCGCCCAGAAACCCAAGCGGGTTGTCGAAACTGCCGACCCCCGCCAGCCGCCCCCAGCCAAGGCCGACCGTGGCGCGGACGTGATCGCCGACGCTGCGCGTGGCCACCAGATATTCCGACGCATAAAGGCCGGTGCCAAGCAGGTCGTTCATGCCGACGGCGATGGCGGGCATCACCCGCCCTTCACGGGCGATCTGGTATTGCAGCGAGAAGCTGCGGTCGAAGACGTAGTCGTAGATATAGTGGCCGCCATCGAAGCTGATCCCGTAAAGCAGCGAATACCGGAAGCTGCCGGTCAGGCGTGGGGCGATCTGGAAGGTCAGCGAATGGCGGGTCTGGTCGGCGAAATGGCTGCTCGTGAATGACAGCGTGGCATCCTCGAAGGGCAGCGCCTGCGGCATGTCGATCAGGCCGGGCATCCCGTAGGTGTTTGCCTGCCACGCGACGGGGTCCGCCTGCACGGGCAGGGCGGGGCAGGTCAGGCAGAGGGCAAGCAGCAGATGGCGCATCCGGTTCCGATAGCCGGTCCGGTCGCGCATGTCACAGGGTTCGTTGCCCCCGGCCGGTGTCTGCCCGCGTCGCATCCGCGATCACCTGCCGAGGCCGTGCAGGACGGTGACGAAGGTGCGCCAGGCGATCCAGCAGTCGAGCCGGATCGAGGCGTTGCGGATATACCAGAGATCGGCGGCGACCTTCTCGCGCACGGACTCAGGGGTCTCGGCGTAGCCGACGGTGATCTGGGCATAGCCGCTGATGCCCGGACGCACGACATGGCGTTCGCGGTAGCCGGGGATTTCCTCGAGATAGCGGCGGGCGTGGGCAAGATAGTCGGGCCTTGGTCCGATCAGGCTCATCTCGCCCTTCAGGACGTTGATGATCTGCGGCAGTTCATCAAGGCGCGTGCGGCGCAGGAACTGGCCGAGGGTGGTGATCCGCTGGTCCTCGGCCGGATCGTAGGGGCCGCGCGCGATTTCCGCAGCGCCCAGCATCGAGCGGAATTTCCACGCCCGGAACGGTCGGCAGCCCCGGCCCATGCGGTCCTGCGCGAAGAACAGCGGCCCCGGGTTCAGGAACGGGTTGACGATCAGCAGCACAAGGCCGGTCAGCAGGAACGCGGGCACGAGGATCAGCGAGACCAGCAGATCGAAGACCCGCTTGAAGCGCAGAAAGCCCGGTCGGCAGGTGAACAGAACCGGCCTTGTGTTGTCGAGATGCGCGCTCATTCACCCAATCCGAACCACCGTCGACCTGAATATTCGCCGTCGGCGTTGCCGCCCCGGTAACATCTCCGTGTTGCCCTTAGCACGGTCGGCGTCCGGTTGCACAGGGTGACTTGGCGTAAAGGGTTGACGGGGGCGGCGTCCCGTCACGGTGACCATCCGGCGCACCATATCCCTAAGAATATCATAAAAACAGCACGTTAAGCTGCCATTCGGATTCTCCCCCCATCCTGCCTGCGGGTGGAACGCACGGCTGCGGCCGTGAATGCAGGAGTGGGACATGCAGGGGAACGGTCTGCCGCGGCTTCGGCCTGCGCGGGCGATTCTGTTCGGCGTCGTGCTGGCGCTGGCCGGTGCGCAGGTTCAGGCAAACCAGACCATCATCATCGGCGATGATCGCGGCGGCGGCCTGAACACGCGCGCCCGGCTGGTCGAGCAGATGCGTGCGGCGCATGTGCGGGTCGAGATTCGCGGCAGCATCTGCTATTCGGCCTGCACGATGTATCTGGGCGCGGGTGATGTCTGCATCAGCCCGCAGACGACATTCGGCTTTCACGGGCCGACCCGCGACGGGCGCCCGATGTCGGCAGACGATGCGGAACGCTGGAGCAGGGTGATGGCGCGCTATTACCCTGACGGGCTGCGCCAGTGGTTCCTGACCACGGCCCGGTTCGAGACGCGCAGCATCTACCGCATCAGCGGCGCGGACATGCTGCGCTATGGCTATCCGGCCTGCTAGGGCAGCTTGCAGTCAAATGGCGACAGTTGATGCCAGGGCGGTCGGGCGAGCGGCTCTGTGCGGGTTGGCACGACGTTGCCGCCCGCAATACCCGTCATTGCGAGGCGAAGCCGAAGCAACCCCGATGTTATGCGAGATGGATCGGGGTTGCTTCGTCGGCTGCGCCACCTCGCAGTGACGAAATATGCCGGGCGCCCGATTGCCCTGCATTTGACGCCCGCGACAATGCGCAGGAACAAAGGGGCCGGGCGGGCCCGCCGGGTCCGTGAAAACGCGACCCGCGCTAGTTGGTGCCGGACGCGCCCGAGCCGCCCAGTGCCAGCGCGCCCAGCGCGGCGGCGCCGATGCCCAGCGCCGGGCCAAGGCCGCCGATGATCGGGAAGATGCCTGCGGGTTCATCCTCGCAGGTGACCTCGATGATGTTGCGTTCTTCGTTGAAGACGGCGGTGCGCACGTCAGCGTCACCGCAGACGCCGCTGTCGATGGCCGCCTGCATGTAGGGGTCGCTGACCGGCCCCTGGGCCAGCACGGGCATCGCGGACAGCGTTGCCACGACGGCGGCGGAAATTGCAGCTTTCATCTGACGACCTCCAGACGGGATGACCCACTTGCTGACATATAACACGGCCAACCCCGATGTTACCATGGCAAATCCGCGCCCCGATCCGGTTTGCGGCGTTCGTGCATCCGGCCCTTCATGCCGCCGCAAGGTTACAATCAGGTTAACCGGCACTGACATTCGCCGCCCCGTCCGCCGCGACCGGCAGCACGACCACGAACCTTGCGCCGCCCGGCAGCGGATCGACATGCACCTCGCCGCCGTGATGCGTGGCGATCTGGCGCACGAGCGCGAGGCCGAGGCCCCATCCTCCGGCCGACTCGCCATAACCTGACGGACGGTAGAACGGCTCGAACACGCGCGCACGGTCGGCCTCGGGCACGCCCGGTCCGTGGTCGCGCACCGAAAGCACCGCCTCGGCGCCCCGGCGCGCCACCTGCACGGTGACCGGCGGCCTGCCGTGGCGAAGCGCGTTCTGGATCAGGTTGCGCAGCAGGCGCGACAGCAGCCGGGCGTCGCCCGTGACCTCGACCGGATCGCCGCTGACGGCGACACCCGCCCGCGCCGCCTCCTCGACGGCGAGGGCCAGCAGGTCGAGCGGCCGGAACGGTTCCTCCGGCGCGCCATGGGCGAGGCGGCTGGAAAGCAGGATTTCGCCGACCAGCTCGTCGAGTTCGGCAAGGTTGCGCGCGATCTCGGCGCGGCGGTCCGGGTCGGGGGCCGCTTCGTGCAGGTCCACCGCCATGCGCAGCCGCGCCAGCGGCGAGCGCAATTCGTGACTGGCATTGGCAAGCAAGGCACGATTCGCCTCGACCAGCGCCTCGACGCGCGCGGCGGCGGCGTTGAAGCTGTCGGCGACGGCGGCGATCTCGTCGCGGCCCTCGACGGGAATGCGCAGGGACAGGTCGCCCTCGCCCCAGCTTTCGACCCCGTGGCGCAGATGTTCGAGCCTGCGGGTCAGGTGCCGCACCACCGGCCAGGCGACCAGGGCGGTCAGCCCGGCGATGAACGCCAGAAGAAACAGCGGGTTGCGCCGCATCGGCCCGAAGGGCGGCGCATTGCCGCGCGTGAAGCGCACCGCCAGCGTGCCGCCCGAGGGCAGCGGCGCGGTGATTTCGGGTCCGGCGCCCCGTCCGGGGTTGCCCTCGGGCCAGGCGGCGACAATGTCGCCCGCCGCATCGCGGACCCGGACCCAGGCGCCTGCCGCCGGTGCGATCCGCTCAAGGGCCGCCTGAACCGCCGCCGCGCCGCCCTCGGGCAGCGCCGCCGCCATCAGCTCCGCGCGCGGATCGGTGCGGGCATGTTCCTCCCAGGCGCGGCTGAGGAACAGCGCCCCGACCAGCCCGCCCGCCAGCGCCAGCGTGGCGATGGCGCCCAGCACGGTGGCATAAATCTTCCAGAACAGCCGCGCGCGCATCAGTCGTCGTCCTGCCGGCGCGCGAACACATAGCCCGCGCCGCGCACGGTCAGGATACGCCGGGGGTGCCTCGGGTCGTCCTCGATCGCGGCGCGGATGCGCGAGACATGCACATCGACCGACCTGTCGAACGCATCGCCGCCCGAGCCGCGCACCCGGTCGATGAGCTGCTCGCGGCTGAGAATCCGCCCGGCGCCCTGCGCGAGCGCCAGCAGGATGTCGAACTGGTGGCCGGTGATGTCGCAGCTCTGGCCGTCGAGACGGGCCTCGCGCGCGCCGGGGTCGATCTCGAGCCGCCCGAAGCGCAGCACATCCGCCGCCACAGGGGCGGCGCGGCGGCGCAGGATGGCGCGGATGCGGGCCAGCAGCTCGCGCGGGGAAAACGGCTTGGGCAGGTAGTCGTCGGCGCCGATTTCCAGCCCGACGATGCGGTCGGTCTCGTCGCCGCGCGCGGTCAGCATCAGCACCGGCACGTCGGATGTCGCGCGCAGGCGCCGCAGCACCTCGAAGCCGTCGATGTCGGGCAGCATCACGTCGAGGATCAGCGCATCGGCCCCGTCGCGCGCCAGTTGCTGCAACCCCGCCTGCCCGGTCGCGGCGGTGCGCACGGCGTAGCCCGCATCGGACAGATAGTCGCGCAGCATGGCCGAAAGCCGCGTGTCGTCGTCGATGATGAGCAGCCGCTCGGCCATGCCGTATCCCGCCTGTCGGCGGTGGTCGCCGCCCGGTCCATCCTGAACATTTCGCGGTCGAATGGAAACATTCGACGCAAGGGCAATCGGGCGAACTGCATATTTCGTCATTGCGAGGAGCCGCAGGCGACGCGGCAACCCCGATGTCGAGCGCGAGCGGTCGGGATTGCTTCGGCTTCGCCTCGCAATGACGGGGTTTGCGGGCGGCGACGCCGTGGCGACCCGCGCAGGGCAGTTTGCCCGACTGCCCTGCATCTGACACCCGCGACGATGCGCAAGAACAAAGTGCCAAAGCAGGTCCGCCGAATCCGCGAAAACGCGACCCGCTCCGGCACCGCCCCCGCCTGTGGCAAGCACGCGGCGGGGGCGTCGGTCGTCAGCCGCGATCCGGCGTCCGGTCGTGGCGCGGGCCGTGCCCGTCATGGTGTCCGCGCCAGCCGTGGCCGTCGCGCGATCCGCGCCATTGCTCCATGCGGCTGCGCATCCGTTCGCCATCGGCGATGACGGCGGCGCGCTGTTCGGGGGTCAGCACCTCGGCGGCGTCGAGGAAGCCTTCCATCGCCCGCGCCGAGGCCCGGTCGGCGGTTGCCAGCATCTCCTGCCGCAGCGCCTCGAACGCATCGCGGTCGAGCGTCTCGGCCCCGAGCAGTTCCATCACCTGCGCGCGCCGCTCCGGCATCGCCTCGATCAACGGCAGGATGTCGCCGCGCGTGGCCTCAATGATGGTGCCGATCTCGGCAGCCTGCGCATCGGTGGCGTCTGCGGCATCCATCATCCGCGCCATCATGCTGCCGCCGAACGGGTCGAAGCCCATGCGCATTCCCATGCCCTGTGCGGTCACCATCCCGGCGGTTCCGATCACGCCGAGCACCGCGACGGCGATGACGCCATTGCGCAGCGCGCGGCTCTTGCGGGGGCTTTTCGGGGTCCCGGTGGTCATCCGGCCTCTCCTTGTCTGAACGCGGCACCAGCGCCGCCCTGATACGGGGATATGGCCGGGCGATGTTGCCGGGGTATGGGGGTAGTGTGAAGAATTGTGAAGCGGCGGGGGGGTGCGCGATCGGGCCTATTGCCGGCCCGGTGACGAATCGCACCAACCGTCAGGCGCGGTGTCTGCCGTCCGGTGCCCGAGCGCCGGGCACCACGCGCATACTGTGATGCGCAGTCCGTGGCGGGGGGTCAGTGTCCTTGCCGGGCTTGCCCGCAAAAGACGGCAAACACCCGGTCATGTCGAAAAACGAGGTGAATTTCAGGTGGTTGGTGGAGCCAAGGGGGATCGAACCCCTGACCTCTTGCATGCCATGCAAGCGCTCTCCCAGCTGAGCTATGGCCCCGACCGGCGCTGCGGGCGCCGTGGTGGCGTCCGTGCGTGCCGCTCTCTAGTCGGGCGCGCGGGGGGGCGCAAGGGGCAATATCGGCCCCGTGGCACCCCCGTGCGGCGGTCATTCGTCGTCGGCGGGCACGTCGGCCAGGTCGTCGAGCGAGACGGTATCGTCCTCGTCGTCCTCGAGCACCTCGTCGTCGAGATCGGCGTCCGGCGCGGCATCGTCATCGTCGAGCAGCAGATCGTCTTCCTCGATGTCCTTGGCCGCCTTCTTGCCCTGCCGGTCCTCGGCATCGGCGACCATGGTGCGGTTGCGCCCGGTGTCGATATTCACCACCTGTCCGGTATAGGGGCTGATGACAGGATTGGCATTCATGTCGTAAAAGCGCTTGCCGGTCGTCGGGCAGAGACGCTTGGTGCCCCAGTCGGGATCGGGCATGGCGTGGTCCTTTGCAGCGGTCGGGAGGCTGTCCCTTGCGGGAAGTGGGCGCGCCCTGCCATAAGCGCAAGTGCATGTCAAAGCCTTTGCGGGGCGGTTCATGGACGATCTCGTGATCGCGGGCGATCCGCCGGTGCGCGTGGCGCTGCGCAGCTCGCCTCGCGCGCGCCGGATGTCGCTGCGCGTCTCGCGGCTTGACGGGCGGGTGACGCTGACCCTGCCGCATCATGTCGCGCGCGACGAGGGGGTGGCCTTCGCCCGGTCGCGGGCCGACTGGCTGCGTCGCCATCTCGCGCAGGTCGAGACGGGTGAGGCCCCGCATCTGGGCGGCACGATCCCCTTTCTGGGCCAAAGCCTGCCGCTGGTCGCCGGTCCGGTGCGCGGCCCGGTCCTGAAGGATGATGCGCTGGTACTGCCCGACGATCCGCCGCGCGTCGCCCGCCGGGTCGAGGTCTTCCTGCGGACCCAGGCGCGGGCGCGGCTGGCCGAGGCCTGCGACCGTCATGCGGCGGCGCTGGGTCGCCCGTTCCGGCGCATCACCCTGCGCGATCCGCGCTCGCGCTGGGGGTCGTGCTCGGCGCGCGGCGACCTGATGTTCTCGTGGCGGCTGGTGATGGCGCCGCCCGAGGTGCTCGACTACGTCGCCGCGCATGAGGTCGCGCATCTCGCGCAGATGAACCATTCGCCCGCCTTCTGGGCCGTCGTCGCGCGGCTCTGTCCCGGCCATGCGGCGCAACGGCGCTGGCTGCGCGAGGAAGGCCCGCGCCTGCATCGCCTGCGGTTTGCGCCATGATCCCGCCCGCCCCCGTCGCGCGGGCGCCCGAGGGCAGCGGCGCGCAGCATGACCGCATCTACCGCACGTTGCGCACCCGCATCATGCACGGCGAACTGCCGCCCGGCGCGGGGCTGACCCTGCGCGGCGTGGCGCGCGACTTCGGCACCTCGATGACCCCCGCGCGCGAGGCGGTGCGCAGGCTGGCCGCCGAAGGGGCGCTGGTGGTGTCCGCCTCGGGGCGGGTGGCGACGCCCGCGCTCTCGAACGAGCGGATCGAGGAACTGGCCGCGCTGCGCGCCATGCTCGAACCTGAACTGGCCTCGCGCGCGCTGCCCAGGGCGCATTTCACGCTGATCGACCGGCTCGAGGCGGTGAACCAGGGCATCGCGCAGATGATCGCGCGCCATGATGCGGCGGGCTATATCCGGGTGAACCTCGAATTTCACCGGATGCTCTATCTGCGGGCGCAGGCCCCGGCGATGCTGGCGCTGACCGAGACCGTCTGGCTGCAGCTCGGCCCGACGATGCGGGCGCTCTACGGGCGGATGAACCGCAAGGAGCCGCCGCCGCACCACCGGCTGATCCTTGCCGCCCTGCGCGCGGGCGACGAACCCGGCCTGCGGCTGGCGGTGCGCGGCGACGTGACCCAGGGGCTGCGGATGCTGCGGGTCTGACCGGGGGGGCGGCGGGCGGTGTGCGATGGCGACATGCCGGGCACCCGTCATTGCGAGGCGCAAGCCGAAGCAACCTCGACCGCTCGCGCAATGCCCTCGGGCTTGCTTCGTCGCCTTCGGCTCCTCGCAATGACGGAACATGCCGACCCTGCGGCCCGGCCTTGCCCTGAGCGGAACCGGCGCTAGTGTGCGCGCGCCGACGCGCCTGATGGTCGGCGCCTGACCGGAGTCCCCGATGAAGCTCATCATGTCGCCGACCTCGCCTTTCGCGCGCAAGGTCCGCATCCTTGTCCGCGAGGCGGGGCAACTCGATGCGGTCGAGGAAATCAGCGTCACGACCAATGCGATCCAGACCGACCCGCAGGTGAATGCGGCCCATCCGACCGGGCGTATCCCCGTGCTGCTGCGCGACGATGCGGTGCCGCTGCATGACAGCCGGGTCATCACCCGCTATCTCGACGAACTCTGGGGCGTGGGCCTCTATCCGGCCGACCGGCTCTGGGAGGTGCTCACGCTGGAAGCCGCCGCCGACGGCATCGGCGATTCGGCGGCGCTGATGACCTACGAGACGCGCCTGCGCCCGGCTGATCGTCAATGGCCCGAATGGCTGGACGCCCACTGGGCCAAGATCACCCACGCGCTCGACATGCTGGAGCGCGATGCCGAACGTATCGCATCGCGGCCGCTCGATGCCGGGCAGATCGCGCTGGGGGCAATGCTGGCCTATCTCGACTTCCGCCACGACGCGCGCGGCTGGCGCGAGGGGCATCCGCAACTGGCGGCATGGTTCGCGGATTTCTCGGGCCGCAGCAGCATGGGGGCGACCCGCCCCGACTGATCGGCCCCGGTCCGGGCACGGCAATCGCATTTGCCGACCATGCGGCGAGCGGCCCGCAGATTTCCCCTTTCGGGCGTGCGCAGCACGACCGGCGCCCGCCCCGCCCCCCAGGGCGGGCGCATCCGCGCCCACCCCCGGTGCGGGCGCCGGTCATGCTGCCCCACCGTTGCAACATGCGGCTACCCGCGCAGGGCATGTGCGATTGCCCTGCACGGTCCGGGCGGCGCCGCGCGGCCTGTGGCCTTCGTGACGCGCCCGCCGCACCGGCGCCGCATTTCGCGCCGCTCGGCGCTGGACGTGCCGGAAAGAGGTGGCTAAAGCTCGGGCGAACCCGCCGGGCGCCTTTCCGGCGTCGAAATGCCGTGATCGCAGGAGGCTGCGGTCAGAGAAACGGAGAACGACCCGTGTCACATGCAGACGATCCACAGGGCAACCGCCGCGATTTTCTCTACTATGCGACCGGCAGCGCGGCGGTCGTGGCGACGGGGGCGGCGGTCTGGCCGCTGGTCAACCAGATGAACGCCTCGGCGGACGTGCGGGCGCTGGCGTCGATCCGGGTCGATGTCTCGTCGGTCGATGTGGGGTCGCAGCTCACCGTGCTGTGGCAGGGCAAGCCGGTCTTCATCCGCGCCCGCACCGACGAGGAAATCGAGGCCGCGCGCAACACGCCGCTGACCGATCTCATCGACACCGAGGCGCGCAACGACAACCTGTCCGCCGAAGCCGACGCCAGCGACGCGCACCGCGCGCTTTCGGATGACGGCGTCTGGCTGGTGCAGATCGGCATCTGCACCCACCTCGGCTGCGTGCCCATCGGACAGAGCGGCGACTTCGGCGGCTGGTACTGCCCGTGCCACGGCTCGCATTACGACACGGCGGGCCGCATCCGCAAAGGCCCCGCGCCGCGCAACCTGGAAATCCCGGTTGCGAAATTCGTCGACGACACCACCATCGAGCTTGGCTGAGGCAGAACCAGATGTCCGGTATCCCCCACGACCATTACGAGCCGAAGACCCGCTTCGAGAAGTGGTTCGAGAGCCGCCTCCCGGCGATCTCGCTGCTTTACAACACGCTGATGATCCCCACGCCCCGCAACCTGAACTGGATGTGGATCTGGGGTGTCGTCCTCGTCTTCGCGCTGGTGCTGCAGATCGCCACCGGCGTCGTGCTGGCGATGCACTACACGCCGCATGTCGATATGGCCTTCGCCTCGATCGAACACATCATGCGTGACGTGAATTCCGGCCACATGATCCGGTATTTCCACGCCAACGGCGCCTCGCTGTTCTTCTTCGCGGTCTACCTGCACATCTTCCGCGGCCTCTACTACGGCAGCTACAAGGCCCCGCGTGAAATCACCTGGATCGTCGGGATGCTGATCTACCTGGTGATGATGGGCACCGCCTTCATGGGCTATGTGCTGCCCTGGGGGCAGATGTCGTTCCACGGCACGGCGGTCATCACCGGCCTGTTCGGGGCGATTCCCCTGGTCGGCGAGACGATCCAGTCCTGGCTGCTGGGCGCGGGCGCGGTCGGGCAACCGGCGCTGAACCGCTTCTTCTCGCTGCACTACCTGCTGCCGTTCATCCTGGCGGGGCTGGTGATCGTCCACGTCTGGGCCTTCCACACCACCGGCAACAACAACCCCGCCGGGGTCGAGGTGCGCCGCAGCTCGAAGGAAGAGGCGCAGAAGGACACCCTGCCGTTCTGGCCCTATTTCGTCATCAAGGACCTGTTCGCGCTGGTCGTGATCCTCGTGGTGTTCATGGCCATCGTCGGCTTCATGCCGAATTACCTTGGCCACGCCGACAACTACATCCAGGCGAACCCGCTGGCGACGCCCGCGCATATCGTGCCGGAATGGTATTTCCTGCCGTTCTACGCGATCCTGCGCGCCTTCACCGCCGATGTCTGGGCGGTGCAGTTCGCGCACTGGATCACCTTCGGCATCGTCGATGCGAAATTCTTCGGCGTGCTGGCGATGTTCGGCGCCATCCTCGTGCTGGCACTGGCGCCGTGGCTGGATACCTCGTCGGTGCGCTCGGGGCGTTACCGGCCGATGTTCCGCTGGTGGTTCGCGCTGCTGGCCGTCGATTTCGTGGTCCTGATGTGGGTCGGTGCCCAGAGCACCGAGTTCCCCTATGACTGGATCTCGCTCATCGCCGCGACCTACTGGTTCGTGTTCTTCCTGATCATCCTGCCGCTTCTGGGCGTGATCGAGAAGCCCGAGACCCCGCCCGCGACGATCGAGGACGATTTCAACGCCCATTACGGCCCCGAGGCCAAGTGACAGGAACGGGAATGACCCAGATGTTCAGGAAATTCGCGCTTTCCACGCTGACGGCCTTTGCACTCTCGACCGGCGGCGCCATGGCGGCGGGCGAGGGTGGTGTCACGGACTATGCCTTCTCGTTCGAGGGGCCGTTCGGCAGCTACGACACCGCGCAACTGCAACGCGGGCTGAAGGTCTTTACCGATGTCTGCGCGGCCTGCCACGGCCTCAGCTTCGTCGCCTACCGCACCCTCTCGGACGAGGGCGGGCCGATGCTGCCCGAGGACCAGATGCGCGCCTATGCGGCCCAGTTCGATGTCGAGACTCCGGACGGCGACTTCGTTCCCGCTACCCCGGCCGACCATTTCGGCCATTCCGGCATGGAAAACGCCCCGGACCTGAGCCTGATGGCCAAGGCGCGCGCGGGCTTTCACGGCCCCTACGGGACCGGGCTTTCGCAGCTTTTCCGGGGCATGGGCGGGCCGGAATACATCGCCTCGCTGCTGAACGGCTATGCGGATGAACCCGACTGCGCGCCGGACGGGGTGCCGGGCCTCAGCTACAACACCGTGTTCGAGGGCGGCGCCTACGCCGAAAGCTGCGTCGACGAGGCGGGCAAGCATACGGTGCCCGGTAGCTGGATCGCCATGCCGCAGCCGCTTTACGGCGACGATGTCGATTACGACGACGGCCATGTGAACGACCTCCAGTCCGAGGCGCAGGATGTCGCCGCCTTCCTGATGTGGGCCGCCGAGCCGCATCTGGATGCGCGCAAACATGCGGGCATGGTGGGCGTGATCTTCCTGCTCATCCTGTCGGTGCTGTTCTACCTGACGAACAAGCGCCTCTGGGCGCCGCACAAGCACCGCGAATAGCGGGGTAATCCATATACCGTCATTGCGAGGAGGCGCAGCCGACGAAGCAACCCCGAGGGCCATGCGCGAGCGGTCGGGGTTGCTTCGGCTTCGCCTCGCAATGACGGGGTTTGCAGTTCGCCCGATTGCCCCGCCGCGAATGGCACCCGCCCGGCGGCGGGGCGGCAACGCCGCGACGGCATTTCCGGGTCGGCGAACGAGGCAGGCGCGGGGGCGATCCCGCGCCTTTCTCATCTGCCCAGATAATCCGCGAGCGGCCCGCGCGCATCGTCGAGGATCGCCACCGGATGCGGCCCGCCGACCACCCCGTCGATCACCGTGACGATGCCGTCGGCCACCGCGCGGGCCTCGTCCGGGTCGTGGGTCACCAGCAGCACCGTGCGCCCGGCGGCGTGCAGATGCCCGGCGGCAAGGCGCAGCATCTCGTCCTTCTGGCCGGGGCCGAGCGCCGAGAACGGCTCGTCGAGCAGCACGACGGGGCGATCCTGCAACAGCACCCGCGCCAGCCCCGCCCGGCTGAGCTGGCCGCCCGATAGCTGCCCCGGCATCCGCGCGCCGAAACCGGCCAGATCGACGGAGGCCAGCACCTCGTCGATGCGCGCCCGCGCGGCGGCGCTGATCCGACCGCGCGGGTCCAGCGCGAGGCCAAGATTGCGCGCCACGTCCAGATGCGGGAACAGGTTGGAATCCTGAAACAGCACCGCCACCGGGCGCTGCCAGGGCGGCAGGTCGTGGATCGCCCGGCCCTGCCAGAGGATGCGGCCCGTGCCCGGCGGCGCAAAGCCCGCGATGGCGGCCAGCAGCGTCGACTTGCCCGCCCCGCTGGGGCCGATCACGGCGACGGTGGCGCCTTCGGGCACGGTCGCCGAACCGCGCAGGGTGAAGTCGCCCCAGGTGAGCGACAGGTCGTCAATGACGAGGCTCATGGCGCCCCCAGAGATCGAAGGTGAGAAACAGCCCGAAGGCGCAGGCGGCCAGGATCAGCCCGACCGCCGCCGCCGCCTCCAGCCGGTAGGCGCCCATCAGCGACAGCATCAGCAGCGGCAGGGTCTGGGTGCCGGTGTCGCCGAACAGCGCGATCACCCCCAGATCGCCCACCGACAGCGCCGCCGCCAGCCCGGCCGCCAGCCCCAGCGGACGCCGGGCCAGCGGCACCAGCAGCAGCCGCAGCCGCGCCAGCCCGCGCAGACCCAGCATGTCGGATAGGCGCCCGTAGTCGGCCCGGATGCGCGCCACCTCGGGCGCGACGATGCGCAGCGCGAAGGGCAGCGCGGCCATCGCGTTCAGCAGCGCCGTCACCGGCAGCGCCAGCCGCGCCGGTGCGGCAAGGGGCAGGGTCAGGATCATCAGCCCGGCACCGAGGACAAGGCTCGAGAGCGCGAGCGGCAGCGTCCCGGCCAGATCGGCAAGCCGCCCCCCATGGCCCGCCAGCGCCAGCGCGAGGGTGATGGCGATGCCTGTCGCCACCAGCGCGACCGCCAGCGTGCGGCCCAGCGCGGGCCATGTCGCGGGCGGCAGCGCGGCCAGACCCGGCACGCCCTGCGCGACCACCGCAGCCAGCGGCAGCGCCAGGAACAGCAGCGCCGCGGATACCGCCACGGTGTCGCCCAGCCGCGCCGCCAGCCCGCGCCCGTCAAGACGCGGCACGACCCGCCCCGGATCGGGACCAAGCGTCTGCGCCAGCGTCACCCGTGCCGTCAGCCAGACGAACCCGCCCGCGATGCCAAGCTGCACCAGCGCCAGCATCGCCGCGCGATCCGGGGCGAAATCGAAGCGCAGCGACTGGTAGATGGCAAGCTCGAGCGTGGTGGCCTTCGGGCCGCCGCCAAGGGTCAGCGCCACGGTGAACGAGGTGAGGCAGACGAGAAAGATCACCAGCGCCGCGCCGGGCACCACCGCGCGCAGCATCGGCCATTCCAGAACCCGGCGCACCGGCACGCCAAGACTGGCGGCCAGGCGAAAGCGGTCCTCGGGGATAGCCTGCCAGCCGGTCAGGATCATGCGCACCGCCAGTGGCAGGTTCAGGAACACATGGGCAAGGACCACGCCCGTCAAGCCGTAGATCGACAGGCGCGGCAGGCCCAGCAGCACCAGCCCCTGATTGAGCAGCCCGGCCCGCCCGAAGATCGCCAGCAGCCCGACGACCGCCGCCAGCACCGGCAGGATGAAGGGCGCGCCCAGCACCGCGATCACCACGCCCCGGCCCGCAAACCGCCGCCGCGCCAGCGCCCGCGCCACAGGCACCGCCAGCGCGACCGAGATCAGCGCCGACAGCAGCGCCTGCCACAAAGTGAAGCGCAGCGCCGCGACATCCCCCGCCGTCAGCCCGCCGATCCCCGCCGCCCGCCAGACCAGCGCCGCCAGCGGCGCGACCAGCAGCACCGCGACCAGCGTGATCGCTGCCCGCCCCGGCCATGGCGTTTCAGCGCGCAAGGCCCGCCTGCCAGTCGGCGACGGCCCGTTCGCGCAGCGCGGCGGCCCCGTCAGGGGTCAGGATCAGCGGCTTCGCGGGCCGCGCCGCGTCGAACGCCGGATCGAGGCCGCCCGCAGGTTCGCGCACAGGGAACATCCAGTTGGTCTCGGGAATGGCCGCCTGTCCCTCGGCGCTGACGAGATATTGCAGGAAGTCGCGCGCCAGCGCCTGCCTGCCGCTGTGGGCAAGGATCGCACCGACCTCGATCTGCACCGGATTGCCTTCAGCGAAGTCCCAGAACACCTTGCTGTCGTCATCCTCGGCCAGCACATGAAAGACGGGTGAGGTGGTGTAGGACAGCACCGCATCCGCCTCGCCGGACAGGAACAACGCGTAGGATTCGCTCCATCCCGGCGTGACGGTGACGATATTGTCGGCAAGGTCCGCCCAGAGATCGGCGGCGCCGTCGCCATAGGCCGCCTCGACCCAGAGCGCGAGGCCGAGACCGGGGGTCGAGGCGCGCGGGTCCTGGATCACCACCGCAATGTCGCTGTCGGCCAGTTCGCGCAGCGAGCCGGGCGCCTGGGTGCCCGCGTCGGCGACGAAGGCGAAGGCGCCCCAGTCGTAGGGGACGAAGATGTCGTCCGTCCATGCGACGGGAAGGGTGAAGTCCGCCGTCACGCCCGAAGGCGCGAACAGCCCGGTTGCCCGCGCGCGTTCCATGAGGAAATTGTCCAGCCCGACCACCACATCGGCCTCGCTGCGCGCGCCTTCGAGCATGAGCCGCGACAAGAGCGCCGCGCCGTCGCCCGCCGGGACGACGCGCAACGTGCAGCCGCAGCTCGCCTCGAACCCGGCGGCGATGGCCGGACCCGGCCCCCATTCGGTGGCGAAACTGTCATAGGTATAGACCGTCAGCACCGGCGCCTCGGCCCCGGCGGGGCCTGCGGCGAAGGCCAGTGTCGAAAGGATGAATGCAGCTCGTCTCATCATGCGCTCCGATGGATGCGATGCGGGCGGTCTGCGAGCGGATGTGACATGCAACCTTCCCTCCGCCGGAATTGCCCGGATCAGGTTCGACGGGTCCGCTTGCGCGTCTCAGCCTGTGAAGGCCCCCCGAGGTAGGGGTCACAATAGGGATTCGCCCCGCCGTTGCAAGGGCCGGAGCGGGGCGTGACAGAAACCGTCATTGCGAGGAGGCGCAGCCGACGAAGCAACCCCGAGGACATCGCGCGAGCGGTCGGGGTTGCTTCACTTCGTTCGCAATGACGATCACGGTGATCGTGCCGCCCGGTCCTGCCGCATCACGCCCTTCTTATCCGTGCCCGCGTTGCCATGCTTCCCCGGCTCCGGCATTCTGCCGCCGGATCGGGAACCGATTCGCAACTGGGGTCACGGTCTTGAGGCAGGCTATGAATCGTCGTGGTTTTATGGTCGCCGCAGCGGCGGCGGGGATGGCGGGCAGCGTGCGGGCGCAGGGAACGGTCGGCGCCGTCGAGGTCGAGGCGCCTTCGGTCTCGCACAACGTCTCGGCCCTGCAGATGCGCGACTGGCGCGATTTCTTCCCGAACCTGCGCAACGGCGCGATCCTCTGCGACGTGGGCGAGCGGGCGCTGCATTTCTGGTCCGAGGACGAGAGCACCTATTTCCTGTTCCCGACCACCGTTCCGCGCACCGACGAACTGACCCGCCGTGGCCGCACCGAGATCGTGCGCAAGGCCGAAAATCCCACCTGGACGACGACCGCCTCGCAGCGGGAGCGCTTTCCCGACTGGCCGCTGCAGATCCCCGGCGGCGATCCGCTGAACCCGCTGGGCGTCCGGGCGATGTATCTGAGCTGGCCCGCCTACCTGCTGCACGGCTCGCACGACACGCGCAAGGTCGGGCGGCGCTCGTCGGACGGCTGCATCGGCATGTTCAACGAACACGCGATCCGGCTGTATGACGCGACGAGGATCGGCACGCAGGTGGTGTTGCTGTAGGAATCGCGCTGCACGGGGCAACCGGGTGGACTGCCCTGCGCGGGTCGGCGCCGCCCGATAATCCCGTCATTGCGAGGCGGCGCAGCCGACGAAGCAACCCCGATGTTGTGTGTGAGAGATCGAGGTTGCTTCGGCTTCGCCTCGCAATGACGGAAGATGGCGTTCGCGCGATTGTCCGGCGCGGCACAATCCTGGGTTGCAGGCGGGGTTGCACATGTGAGATGCTTGCCGCAGGCAGGCAGGTCCGTTGCATTGGCAGGCAAGCTACCGTTACTGGACAGGATGAAGAGAAACCCGCACGATGGGTGGACCATCGCTGACGTGGAAAAGGTTGCCAGACAGGAAGGCCTCGAATTCAGAAAGCCGACGAGCGGAAGTCATCGCGTCGTGGTAAGCCCGTATTTACGGGATGTGCTGACGATACCCTTTGCCCGGCCTGTCAAGGCGCCCTACATCAGGGATCTGGTCAGCTACGCCGCTGCTCATCGTGAGCACGCAAGCCGGGGGAGAGGATAGGATGGACCGATATTCCATGGTCATCAGCCCCATATCCGATGAGGATGGCGGTGGTTACATGGCCCGGTTTCCCGACCTGCCCGGATGCATGTCGGACGGTGAGACGCCGGACGCGGCCGCCCGAAACGCGCTTGATGCGTTTGCCGTCTGGATGGAGGTGCAGATCGGACGCAAGGTCGCCATTCCCGCCCCCGAAAGCGCCCATGCCGGGTTTCGCGCCTGGCTTGACGGCGTTGTCGAGGAACGTGATCGCCTTGCGCATGAACTGGAGGCGGCCCAGGCCAGAATCCGCGAGCTTGAGCGCACCGCCGCGCAAGAATGGTCCGCCCGCAGTCACGCGACCGGGGACGATGACCGCCTTTACGCCTGACACCTGATGACAGCCGCCCCCGCCCGCAGGGCAATCGGGCGAACGGTTCTGCACGGGCGGGCACGGCGTCGCCGCCCGATAATCCCGTCATTGCGAGGCGCAGCCGAAGGAACCCCGACGGCTTGCGCACACCATCGGGGTTGCTTCGTCGGCTTTGCCTCCTCGCAATGACGGGAGATGGTGTTCGCCCGATTGCCCGCCCTCAGACCCACCCGCGCAGATTCGCCCGGACGATTCCGGTCAGCGCCGCGATGTGGTCGGGGGCGTCGTTGAGGCAGGGGACATAGGTGAATTCCTCGCCGCCCGCCGCCTTGAAGGCATCCTGGATTTCGCCCTGGATTTCCTCGAGCGTCTCGATGCAGTCGGCGGCGAAGGCCGGGGCGAGGATGCCGATGCGGGTGATGCCCTCGCCGGCAAGACGGGCCACCTCCTTGACCGTATAGGGTTTCAGCCATTCCTCGCGCCCGAAGCGCGACTGGAAGGTGGTAACCACCTGTTCCTCGGGCCAGCCCAGCGCCTCGCGCAGCAGCCGCGTCGTCTTCTGGCAATGGCAATGGTAGGGGTCGCCCTCGGTCAGGAACCGCTCGGGAAGGCCGTGATACGAACAGATCAGCCGCTGCGGCGGCTCGCGTCCCGCGAACGCCCGCGTGACCGAGGCGGCAAGCGCCGCGACATAGGCCGGATCGTCCATATAGGCGCCGACGGTGCGGACGGCGGGCTGCCGCTTCTCGCGCATCAGGCCGCGGAACAGTTCGTCATTGGCGGTGGCCGTGGTGGCGCTGGAATATTGCGGATAGAGCGGCAGGAACAGCACCCGGTCGCAGCCCGCCTCGACCATCGCCCGCAGCCGTGACGCGGTCGAGGGGTTGCCGTAGCGCATGCAGAAATCGACCAGCACCCGGTCGCCGTAATCGGCGGCCAGATCGGCACGGATCGCCTCGGCCTGGGCGCGGGTGATGGTGAGCAGCGGGCTCTCGTCCAGCTCCTCGTTCCAGATCAGCCGGTAATTGGCCCCGGTCTTCTGCGGGCGGGTGCTGAGGATGATCAGTTGCAGGATCGGCTGCCATTTCCACGCCGGATAGTCGATCACCCGCTTGTCCGAGAGAAATTCCGACAGGTAACGGCGCACCGTCCGGTAATCGGTGGCGTCCGGGGTGCCGAGATTGCCGATGAGCACACCGATCCGGCCATGGGGCGCAGGGGGATGGCCGGGGGGGAGGCGGTCGCTTGCAGGCATCTGGGGTTCCTTCAGGTCACGGGCCGGGGTCGAGCTTCGTCTCGTTCACGCCGAGCGCATCGGCGAGCCGCGCCACCGCCGAGCCGGGGCGCAGCGGCTGCTGCTGGTCGGGGTGCCGCGTCCAGCCGGTCAGCACCGCCACCTCGAATGTTGCGGGCACGCGGCCGTTCGCGCCGAAATGGTTCACATAGGTCTCGATGGCGGCCTCGATGACCCCGCGCGCGGTGGGGCGGCGCAGGCGGTGGATCAGGGCATTGCCCTCGCCCATGCCGCGCAGGTCGTGCATGAGTGCGACGGGCGACGGATAATCCACCGTCCAGATGATGTTGTCGGCCACCGGCAGCGCAAGATCGGCGCGTTGCAGCAGGGTGCCGAGCGTGCGGATTTCCCCCATCGGCGCCACGCGGGGCGACAGCCCGCCGGTGACGCGCGCCTCGGCCTCGGCCAGCGAGGTGCGCAGCTCCTGCAGCGTCAGGCCGCCGAACAGGGTTGCGATCAGCAGCCCGTCGGGTTTCAGCGCCAGCCCGGCCTGCACGAGCTGGCCCACGGGATCGTCGGCCCAGTGCAGGCAGAGGTCGTGGATCAGCAGGTCATGCGCGCCGGGGGCCAGCGCCAGCGTCTCGTCGTCGGGCACCGTCACGGCGCCGGGCAGCACATCGGCCCAGAGTTCGGGGAACGGCGTCACCACGGCGGGCGCCGTAAAGGTTCTGTTAACCTCGCCGAGTCTTTCCTGAATATCGGCGATGACCGCCTCGCGCAGGAAGGTCACCGGCGCACGGGCGGCGCGGGTGCGGTTGCGCTGCAGGGCGGCGCGGTCGGCAAGGCGGGGCGGGGTCGTCGCGGGCATGGGCAGGCTGATATGCGCAAAACGACCCGGTTGCAAAGTGCGATCCGCGCCCTCTACCCGCCGCAATGCGTGGCCTGCGGGGTGCTGACCGAATCCGAATTCGCGCTCTGCGGGTCGTGCTGGCGCGATACGCATTTCATTTCGGGCCTCGTCTGCCACCATTGCGGCATCCCCCTGCCGGGCGAGGATCGCGGCGAGGACATCCTGTGCGACGACTGCCTGCAGGTCGCGCGGCCATGGGCCGCCGGGCGGGCGGTGCTGCTGTACCGCGACACCGGGCGGCGGCTGGTGCTGGCGCTGAAACATGGCGACCGCACCGACCTTGCCCGCCCGGCGGGCGCGTGGATGGCAAAGGCGGCCGCGCCGCTGCTGCGACCGGACATGCTGGCGGTGCCGGTGCCGCTGCATCCGTGGCGGCTGTTCCGGCGGCGCTACAACCAGGCGGCGCTGCTGGCCGGGTGGCTCGCGCATGAGGCGGGGATCGCACACCTGCCGGATGCGCTGGTCCGCACCCGCCGCACGCGGCCGCTTGACGGCCATACGCGCGCGGCCCGGTTCGCGGCGCTCGACGGGGCCATTGCCGTGCACCCCCGGCGGGCCGGGCGGATTGCCGGGCGCCCGGTGCTGCTGGTCGATGACGTGATGACCTCGGGCGCCACCCTGGCGGCGGCGACCGGGGCGCTGCTTTCGGCGGGGGCCGGCGATGTCGTCGTGCAGGTTCTGGCGCGCGTCGGGAAGGATGCCTAGATTGACGCCGGATCATGCGGAGGCACGCCATGCCGAATGTCGAAATCTACACCCGCGCCACCTGCGGCTACTGCCATCGCGCCAAGGCGTTGCTGGCCGCCAAGGGCATCGGTTTCACCGAATACGACATCGGGATCGAACCCGGACGCCGGGCCGAGATGATGCAGCGCGCGCCGGGGCGCCATACGGTGCCGCAGATTTTCGTCGACGGGCAGCATATCGGCGACTGCACCGAAATTCACGCGCTCGACCGGGCGGGCAGGCTCGACCCGCTGCTCGCGGCATGAGGGCGGCGCTGGTCCAGATGACCGCCTCGGATGATCCGGGCGCGAATCTTGTCATGGCGCGGGCGCTGGTGGCGCGGGCGGCGGGCGCGGGCGCGCAACTGGTCTGCACCCCCGAGAACACCAACTGCATGAGCAGCGACCGCGCGCATCAGGCCATGGTGCTGCGCCACGAGGACGACGACCCGACCCTCGCCGGATTGCGCGATGCGGCGGCGCGGCACGGCATCTGGCTGTCGGTCGGCTCGCTGGGCCTGAAGGTCGCGGACGAGGCGCGCTTCGCCAACCGCAGCTTTCTCATCGACCCGACAGGCGGGATCGCCGCGCGCTACGACAAGATCCACATGTTCGACGTGGTCCTCGGCGAGGGCGAGACCTATGCCGAATCGTCCGCCTTCCGCCCCGGCGACCGGGCGGTGGTGGTGGATGTGCCGCTGGTCCGGATCGGGCTGACGATCTGCTACGACCTGCGCTTTCCCCATCTGCACCGGGCGCTGGCCAAGGCCGGGGCCGGGATCATCCTCAACCCCTCGGCATTCACCGTCCCCACCGGAAGCGCGCATTGGGAGGTGCTGCTGCGCGCCCGTGCCATCGAATCCGGCGCCTTCATTCTGGCCGCCGCCCAGACCGGCAGCCATCCGCGCCGCGATACGGGACCGCAGCGCCGGACCTGGGGCCATTCGCTGGCGGTGTCGCCCTGGGGCGAGGTGCTGGCCGATGCAGGCACGGAACCGGGGGTTGTCGTGGTCGATCTCGACCTCGCGCAGGTGGCCGAGGCAAGGCGCCGCATCCCGGCGCTGGCCCATGACCGGGTCTTCGCGCCGCCGGGCTGAGAGGGCAGCGCATCCGTCATTGCGAGGAGGCGCAGCCGACGAAGCAATCCCGATGTCGTGTGTGAGCGGTCGAGGTTGCTTCGGCTTGCGCCTCGCAATGACGGGGGGCGGGGATTACCCCTCGGGGCGCAGCGCTGCGGTGACGTAGTTCACCGACAGGTCGCGGTCGGACAGCTTCCATTCGTTGCGCAGGAAATCGAGCACCATCCCCTTGCGGTCCACCGGCCGCATCCCGGCGCGGGCGAGCAGGTCGAACAGCTCGTCCGGGGTGATGAACCGGCGCCAGTCATGGGTGCCCTTCGGCAGCCAGCGGGCGATATGTTCGGCGCCGACGATGGCGAACAGCCAGCTTTTCGGATTGCGGTTCAGGGTCGAGCAGACGTGCAGCCCGCCGGGGCGCAGCAGGTCGTGGCAGGCGGTCAGATAGGCCAGCGGGTCGGCGACATGCTCGACCACTTCCATGTTGAGCACCGCGTCGAAGCGTTCGCCCGCCGCCGCCAGCGCCTCGGCGGTGCCGTGGCGGTAGTCGATCTCCAGCCCGGTCTGCGCAGCATGGATGCGCGCCACCTCGATGTTGCGCGGCGAGGCATCCACCCCCGTCACCTGCGCCCCCAGCCGCGCCATCGGTTCGGCCAGCAGCCCGCCGCCACAGCCGATGTCCAGCACCCGCAGCCCCTGAAACGGGCGGGCGGTGCCGGGGTCGCGGTCGAATTCGGCGGCGATCTGGCTGGTGATGTAGTCCAGCCGGCAGGGATTCATCTGGTGCAGGGGCCGGAACTTGCCCGCAGGATCCCACCATTCGGCGGCCATGGCCTCGAACTTGGCGACTTCGGCGGGGTCGATGGTGTCGGCTGGCATGGTTCCCTCGCTTTGGGCCGTGGCACAGGCCCGCGCCACCGGCTATAGAGAGTCCCATGGACCGTGTCCCGTGGCAACAGCGTCAGCATGTCGGCCTCTACCCGCCGATCGAGCCGTTCGAGCGGCGGATGCTCGACGTGGGCGACGGGCATCGCCTGCATGTCGAACGCTGCGGCAACCCGGACGGCATCCCCGTCGTGGTGCTGCACGGCGGGCCGGGCGGCGGTGCCTCGCCCGCGATGCGGCGTTATTTCGACCCGGCGCGCTGGCAGGTCGTGCTGTTCGACCAGCGCGGTTGCGGCCGTTCGACCCCCAATGCCGAGGTGCAGGCGAATACCACCTGGCATCTGGTCGCGGACATGGAGCGCATCCGGCAGGCGTTCGGGATTACGCGCTGGGCGGTGTTCGGCGGAAGCTGGGGCGCGACCCTTGGCCTGATCTACGCGCAGGAGCACCCCGACCGGGTGCGCGCCCTGTTCCTGCGCGGCGTGTTCCTGGGCACGCGGCCGGAACTCGACTGGTTCTACGGCGGCGGCGCCGGGCGGTTCTGGCCCGATCTCTGGGCCGAATTCGCCGGGATGGTCCCCGAGGACGAACGCGGTGACCTGATCGCGGCCTATCACCGGCGGCTGTTCAGCGGCGATCCGCTTGAGGAAGGGCGATTCGCCCGCGCCTGGGCCGGGTGGGAGAACGCGCTGGCGTCCATCGATTCGAACGGCGCGGGCGCCCACGGCGCCGCCGACCACGCCCGCGCCTTTGCGCGGCTCGAGAATCACTATTTCGTCAACGATGTCTTCCTGCCGCCGGAAAAGCAGATCCTCGCCCGCATGGACCGCATCGCCGACATTCCCGCCGTCATCGTGCAGGGCCGCCACGACATGATCTGCCCGCCGGTCTCGGCCTGGCAACTGGCGCAGGGCTGGCCTGCGGCGCGGCTGGTGATGGTGGCCAGGGCAGGGCACGCGCTGTCCGAGCCGGGCATCACCGCCGAACTGCTGCGCGCCGTGGCCGAGGCGGGCGCGGGCGGGCTGCCATGAACCGCCCGCTCCGCCCCCCCGCGCGCCCCGCTGCACGCAGTTTGCAGGCGATCAGCCGCCGTCATCTCATCTCGGCGGCGGTGGCAACCGGGGTGCTGACGGCATCGGGTGTTCCGGTCGCGGCGCGGGCGCGCGGCGGCGTGCTGCGGCTGGGGCTGTCGGGCACGGCGGACGGCTGGGACATGCGCCGGGCGCGCGGCAGCTTCCTGCGCGTGGCGGGGCAGGGCGCCGTTTATGAAACACTGACCGAGATCACCGCAGGCGGCGAACTGGTCGGCGAACTGGCCGTCGCCTGGGAGCCGGGCGACGGTGCCCGCACCTGGGATGTCACCTTGCGGCCCGAGGTCGCGTTTCACGACGGGCGGGCGTTGCGGGCGGCGGATGTGCTGGCCTCGCTCGCCGTGCACCGCAGCGATTCGCCTGCCGCGCCGATCCTTGCCCGCATCGCCGGGATGCGCGCCACCGGGCCGCTGCAACTGCGCTTCACCCTGACCGGGCCGGATGCGAATTTTCCGCTGGCGCTGGCCGACCCGCATCTGGTGATCGCCCCCGAGGGGCGGTTCGACGGCATCGGCAGCGGCCTTTACCGCCTGGCTGAATTCACGCCCGGCGAACGGATGCGGCTTCTGCGCGTGGCCGACCACTGGCGCGACGGGCGCGCGGGCTGGTTCGATGCCGTGGTGCTGCGCGCGATGCCCGAGGCCGCGATCCGCCGTGCCGCGCTGGTCGCGGGCCATGTCGATGCGGTCGATCAGCCGGGGCCTCTGGCCGGGATCACCGCGCGGCGCGGGCTGAAGGTCGTGGCGGCCAGCGGCTACGGCAATGCGCTGGGCGCCGCCGAGGAAGAGGCCGCGCTGGCCGCCGGGCTTGCGCCCCTGCCCGGCCCGCCGCCTGCGGGGCCGGTGATGGCGGTCGATGCGTCGTGGAGCGTGACCGGCGGCGCCGGTCGTGCCGCCTGCTACGGCACCGGCGCCGAGACCCTGTTCCCCGGCGCCCGGCCCTTCGAGGGCGCCGCCACCGCCCATCTGCCCTTCGTCACCGCCTGCACGACCCGCCTCGCGCATGACGGGCTGGGGGTGATCGGCCCGCTCGATTCGGGGCGGATCGCGGAAAGATGGTGGTTCGCCTGAGGGCGGACTACATCCCCGTCATTGCGAGCGCAGCGAAGCAACCTCGACCGCTCACACGCAACATCGGGGTTGCTTCGTCGCCTGCGGCTCCTCGCAATGACGACAGCCCCTCGTCATTGCGAACGAAGTGAAGCAATCCATGCCGGGCGCAGCGCCCGGCCCCATGGATTGCCGCGTCGCCTGCGCCTCCTCGCAATGACGGGTGCGCCGACTGCTGAACGTCACGCCACCAGCGCCCTGCCGTCATGGCCTGCGATGGTCACCTCAAGGATATGATCCTCGGGTTGGTCCTCGACAAAACGCACCTCGGTGAACTGTTCGGTGCGGCCCATGCGGGGTGATTCCATCAGCACGCGATGCCGCCGCCCGACCTGCGCCTGCAGGTGGCGGGCCAGCGCGGCGTCGCCCTCGGCCCGCAGCCTTGCCGCGCGTTCGCGGATCGCGGCGCCCGGCACCTGCGGCATCCGCGCGGCGGGAGTGCCGCGCCGGGGGGAATACGGGAACACATGCAGGAAGCTCAGCCCGCATTCCGCCACCAGATCGAGCGAGCGGGTGAACATCGCCTCGGTCTCGGTCGGGAAGCCGGCGATGATGTCTGCGCCATAGGTCATCTCGGGGCGCAGGCGCCGCGCTTCCGCGCAGAAGCGGATCGCGTCGTCGCGCAGGTGGCGGCGCTTCATGCGCTTGAGGATCAGGTCGTCACCCGCCTGCAGCGACAGGTGCAGATGCGGCATGAGGCGCGGTTCGGTGGCGATGCACTCCATCAGCGCGGGGTCGATCTCGATCGAATCGACGCTGCTGATGCGCAGCCTTTCGATTGCCGTGGTGCGCAGGATGCGGCGCACCAGATCGCCCAGTTGCAGCCCCTCGCCCAGATCGGCGCCCCATGAGGTGAGGTCCACGCCGGTCAGCACGACCTCGCGGTAGCCGCGATCCACCAGCCGCGCGATCTGGTCGGTGACGGTCTGCGCAGGCACCGACCGCGAATTGCCGCGCGCATAGGGGATGATGCAGAAGGTGCAGCGGTGGTCGCAGCCGTTCTGGACCTGCACATAGGCGCGGGTGCGGGTGCCGAAACCGTCGATCAGGTGGCCCGCCGTTTCGCGCACCGACATGATGTCGTCGACCATGACGGGTTCCGCCGCGCCGATCCGTTCGGGGGCCAGCCGCGCCCAGGTCGCAGGCTCCATCTTCTCGCGGTTGCCGAGAACGTGATCGACCTCGGGCATGGCGGCGAACATCGCGGCCTCGGTCTGGGCGGCGCAGCCGGTGACGATGATGGTGGCCTCGGGGTTCTCGCGCCGCAGGTGGCGGATTTCCTGCCGCGCCTTGCGCACCGCCTCGGCGGTCACGGCGCAGGTATTCACCACCACCGCGTCACGGACCCCGGCGGCGGCGGCAAGCTCCTTCATCGCCTCGGTCTCGTAGGCGTTCAGGCGGCAGCCGAGGGTGGAGAACACCGGCGGCGCGTTCATCGCAGCGCGTCCAGGAATTGCGCGCTCAGCCGCCCCTCGAACACGGTCATGGTCGGCCCGGTCAGCCAGACGCCATCCGCGCGCCAGTCGACCCACAGCCGCCCGCCGTCGCAGTCGAGCGTCACCTTGCGCCCGGTCAGCCCGCGCCGCGCCGCCGCGACGCAGACCGCGCAGGACGAGGTGCCCGAGGCCAGCGTGACGCCCGCCCCGCGCTCCCAGACCCGCATCCGCAGATGGTCGGGGCCGATGACCTGCACCACCTGCACATTGGTGCGCTCGGGGAACAAAGGGTGATGTTCATGCGCGGGGCCGAAGGCCGCGAGGTCCACCGCCGCCACGTCATCGACGAAGAAGGTGCAATGCGGGTTGCCCATGCTGGTGGCGACCGGATCGCCGGGAATCGGCAGCGCCAGCGTGTCCACGTCGCGCGCCAGCGGAATCTCGCGCCAGCCGGTGCGCGGCGGCCCCATGTTCACCGAGGTGAGGCCGCCGCCCGCGTCCCGCGCCTGCAACAGCCCGCCGCCGGTGGCGATGGCGAGCGCGGCCTTGCCGGTCCGCGCCATCTCGTGCCTAGCGATGCAGCGGGTTGCATTGCCGCAGGCACCCGAGCGGCTGCCGTCGGCGTTCCAGAACTCGAGTCGCAGGTCGGCGCCCTCGTCCGCATGGATCACCGCCAACTGGTCGAACCCGACCCCGCGCCGCCGGTCGGCCAGCGCGGCGACCAGCGCGGCATCCGGCACCTCCCCGCCCGCGCGGGTGTCGATGACGACGAAGTCGTTGCCGAGGCCGTGCATCTTGAGAAACGGCAGGGGGGCGCGCAGATCGGGCATGGCGCGGCATTAACGCAAGCGAGGGGGCGAATCCAGCGGGGCAATCGGACGCGCGGCGCGTTCCCGTCATTGCGAGGCGCAAGCCGAAGCAACCTCGACCGCTCACACACACCTTCGGGTTGCTTCGTCGGCTTACGCCTCCTCGCAATGACGGAACACGCAATGACGGGGGCCGCGCTCATATCTTCGCAAACCCGGAAATCCCCTTGACCCTGCCGCGAGCAGCCTCTATCCGCCGCCTCGTGGGCTGTTAGCTCAGTCGGTAGAGCAGCTGACTCTTAATCAGCGGGTCGCAGGTTCGATCCCTGCACAGCCCACCACATCAGACAGGCGCATGTTAACAAGGCAGCCCCCTCGCGGCGGGCGCCCTGCGTTCGGGGAAACCCGTGCGGGGCAGGCGACGCCCGGCCCCGTCAGATCAGGCGACGTTGCCAAGGACGCGGGCGAGATCGAAGAGGCTGCGCCGCTGCTCGGGCGGGATCGCGTAATAAAAGCGCAGAAGCTCCAGCGCCTCGCGGTCGCGGGCCAGGCCGTCGGGCAGGCCCCCGGACGTGTCCGTCACATCGCCGTCAAGGCCCTCGAAGAAGAACGCGACGCTGATATCCAGCGCGACGGCAATGTCCCAGAGCCGCGAGGCGCTGACCCGGTTCGTGCCGGTTTCGTATTTCTGGATCTGCTGGAACTTGATCCCGACCTTCTCGGCAAGCTGCTGCTGGGTCACCCCGGTCAGCCAGCGGCGGTGCCTGATCCTTTTGCCGACATGAACATCAACCGGGTGTGTCATGACTGCCTCACACTTGCACTCGTACACATCCACAGCACAGTGCGCACCGCACAGTGCGGCCAAACACCGCTATCTGACACGCAGCGGTTGCAATTGTCATCCTGACTTTTTGGCAGGATGCCGCCACCACCCCGAGGCGACGCGGGCCGGGTCGGAGCAGGCAAACCACGTCGAATTGTGTCGACACACGACCATGAGACTTGAAACAAAGGCCCTGCTCGCCGATATTGCAGGACAACCGTCGCCACCGGCGGCGCAATCTTTATCCGGAGGGAGCCCATGGCTGACCATACGACGATCCGCACCGCTGTCGGCGCCCGCGCCCAAGCGATCGATGCGGGCCTTCGTGCACATATGAACAAGGTCTACGGCACGATGTCCGTGGGCATGCTCATCACCGCACTTGCGGCCTGGGCGGTCTCGGGCCTTGCCCAGACGACCGATCCGGCGGCCGCTGCGGCGATGCTGCCCAACGGCGTGATGCTGACCTCGTTCGGCACGGCGATCTTCGCCTCGCCGCTGCAATGGCTGATCATCTTCGCGCCGCTCGTCGTCGTCTTCGGCATGAGCGCGATGATCAACCGCATCTCGGCACCCGCCGCGCAGTTGACCTTCTACGTCTTCGCGGTGCTGATGGGCCTGTCGCTGTCGTCGATCTTCCTCGTCTACACCGGCTTTTCCATCGTGCAGGTGTTCCTCATCACCGCTGTCGCCTTTGCCGGGCTGTCGCTTTATGGCTACACGACCGGGCGCGACCTGTCGGCGATGGGCACCTTCCTGATGATGGGGGTGATCGGGCTGATCGTGGCGATGGTGGTCAACATCTTCCTGCAATCGCCGGGCCTGATGTTCGCGATCTCGGCCATCGGCGTGCTGCTGTTCGCCGGGCTGACCGCCTACGACACCCAGGCGATCAAGTCGAACTACGTCGCCATGGCCTCGCAGGGCAACACCGACTGGCTGGAAAAGTCGGCGATCATGGGGGCGCTGAACCTCTATCTCGACTTCATCAACATGTTCATGTTCCTGCTGCAACTGTTCGGCGACCGCCGCTGATCCGCGCAGGAAACAAAGGATGCGGGGCCGCCTTCGGGCGGCCCTTTTCGTTTGCGGGTGCCGGGAATCAAAAGGCCGCCCGAAGGCGGCCTGTCGACATTGGCAAGGGCAGGATCGCTTACTTGATCTTGCCTTCCTTGTATTCGACATGCTTGCGCACGACCGGGTCGTATTTGCGCACGGTCATCTTTTCCGTCATCGTGCGGGCGTTCTTCTTGGTCACGTAGAAATGCCCGGTCCCGGCGGTCGAGTTCAGGCGGATCTTGATCGTCGTGGGTTTGGCCATCTCTGCAATCCTTGTTCCGCAAAGGCGCCACGCTCGGGCGGCCCCGCGTCATGTTCATCGGCGGTCTTCTACACCGCGCATCCCCCGAGTCAACGGGGTATGGCAGGCCGGGCGATCAGCATACCCCGTCATTGCGAGGCGCAGCCGAAGCAACCCCGACCGCTCACACACAACATCGGGCAAGTGTGTTGTTCATCCGGCTGTTCGATAGGCTTCTCCCT